>JBMYYI010000001.1:0-154594 GCA_049609265.1 Litorivicinus sp.
TGATCAAACTCTTCAGTTTAATCTGCCTGAGGTGCAAAACCTCAGGACTTAAGTAGTCTCAGAAAGCACGTTAATCATTCATCAAATATCTGACTTCTGCTTAAGCACTTCTGAATTCTTTTGTTTCCAAATGAACCAACAAGTGCCCACACGTCTTGCTTGATCTAGTTTTCAAGGATCTTCGTTCGGGGGGCTTCCCCGTAACGTGGAGGCGCATTCTACAGCGCCCCAGCCTGTTTGCAACCCTTATTTTCGACTCCGTTTCCAGTGTCGCTGCAGGTCGCCCCTCGGCTTGGGCGGCGAATAATATAGATTTTGGAATTTCGGTCAAGCGTTAATTTGCCCGAGGTTCCAATTATTTCACACTGACCCGTGCGAACTTCTTTTTGCCGCACTGATACACGTGCGTGCTGCCCGCGGGGCAAGCGCTTTTAGGGTCGGTAACGGCCTCGCCATCGATCCGCGCCGCACCCTGGGTAATACGCTGGCGCGCTTCACTGGAGGAAGCGGCCAAGCCTGCCTCGCGTAGCAGCACCATCAACGGCATGCCCTCACCCCGAGAGTCCAGCTCGAGATGCGGCATCTCGTCGGGGATATCACCCGCCTTAAATTTGTTACCCGCCGCTCGGCTTGCGCGTTCGGCGGCCTCGGCGTCGTGGAAGCGAGTGATGATTTCCTTTGCTAGGGCAATCTTAGCCGCCTGCGGATTGCCAGCCTCACGCAGCTCGGCGATCTCTTCTAACGACTTGAAAGACAGCAGCTCATAGTAACGCCACATTAATTCATCACTGATGCCCATGAGCTTACCGTACATATCACCCGGCTCGTCATTCAGCCCAATGTAGTTACCCAAGCTCTTAGACATTTTCTTAACGCCATCGAGTCCCTCTAGGATCGGCATCGTCAAGATAATCTGCGGCTCTTGGCCGGCGTCTTTTTGCAGCTCACGACCCATCAGCAGGTTAAAGGTCTGGTCCGTGCCGCCCAATTCAACATCGGCGCGCATCGCGACCGAGTCATAACCCTGCATCAAGGGATAAGCAAATTCATGCAGGCTGATTGGGCGCCCTTCTTTATAACGCTTGCTAAAATCATCACGCTCGAGCATTCGCGCTACCGTTTGCTGCGCTAACAGACGGATCATGTCGGCGGGCGTCAGCTGGTTCGTCCAAGTCGAGTTGTAGCAGACCTCGGTTTTATCCGGATCTAGAATCTTGAACACTTGGTCCGCATAGGTCTTTGCATTTTCCTGGACCTGCTCAGCTGTCAATGGCTGACGAGTTTCGTTTTTACCGGTGGGGTCGCCAATCAAGCTAGTAAAGTCGCCGATTAGGAACATCACGTGGTGCCCCAGGTCTTGAAACTGTCGCAACTTGTTTATAAGGACCGTATGCCCCAAATGCAGGTCGGCGGCCGTCGGATCAAACCCAGCCTTGATCCGTAGCGGCTGACCACGGTCGAGCTTTTTGATGAGCTCCTCACGCACCAGCACCTCGTGAGTGCCACGGTCAATAATTTCAAGTTGCGCTTGGGTGTCCAACATTTGGCGTAGTGTCCTGCCTAGACTGTGAAAGAAAGCACGCCAAGCTAACAAGTCGTGACTATTTTTCAAGAGGCATTCACTAGACGCCTTGGCTATACTGTGCCGCATTCGCGATTTTGTAACCTTATTACGAGGCCTGGTTTGCTACGCCACTACCCCCGCAAACACTTGCTAGCGCTTGGTCTGCTCGGCGCCACCATCACTGCGCTGGCTTTGACCGGCGGGTCTGAATCTGTACAGCCGGAAACACCCTCACTAGTTCAAAGTTTACCCGTGCCAGAAACCGTGGCTGCGACCCCAACACCCAGGTTGGATCTGCCCCCTGTCAACCTTAACGCCCTACCGCTGCCCCAGCCCCAGGCCCTACCCGCGACCGAACCTGAGGTCGTCAAAACAGCAGAGCCGGCTGAAGCGCCCTGGTTGGAACTCACGATCAAGAAAGGCGACTCGGTTTCCAGTCTGTTTCAGCGCGCAGGATTGCCGCCCTCTGAAGCCTATCGGGTGACACAGGCCGATAAGAAACGCCGACTGTACAAAATTAAGCCAGGCGAGCTGATTCGAATTCGAGCTGAGAACAAACGCGTGCAAACTTTGGAATATCAGAAGTCTGCACTGGAGAAAATCGTATTTGACGCGACGCAGTCACCGGTTGAGATGAGCGTGGTCGTCCGCCAACCTGAGATTCGACTGGCCAATGCCAGCGGCGTGATTCAAGGCTCGCTATTTCTTGCTGGGACTCGGGCTGGGCTGTCGGACCGTCAAACGATGAACATGGCCGGCATTTTTGGCCACGTGATTGATCTTGTATACGACCTGCGCGAGGGTGATCACTTCCACGTCGTGTTTGAAGAACTGTATCTCGACGGCGAAAAAATTGATGAAGGCAAAATTGTAGCGGCTGAATTCATCAACCAAGGCGAGCGTTTCTCGGCCTATCGCTACACCGATTCGCAGGGCAATAGTGGCTACTTCGATGAGAAAGGCGTCAGCATGCAAAAAGCGTTTTTGCTAGCTCCCTTAAACTACTCTCGAATCAGCTCAAACTTTAACCTCAAGCGTAAACACCCTGTGCTGAACACCATCCGGGCTCACAAAGGAACCGACTACGCAGCCCCCACCGGCACCCCCATCTATGCATCCGGCGACGGCCGTGTCGTTCATAGCGGCAACAAAGGGGGATACGGAAAAACGGTGATTATCAATCACTCGGGCAACATCCAAACACGCTATGCCCACATGTCCCGCATCAAGGCCAAGAACGGCGCCCGGGTAAAACAAGGCCAGGTGATTGGGTATGTCGGCTCAACTGGGTTGGCTTCGGGTCCGCACCTGCATTATGAGTTCATTCTAAACGGCGTCCACCGCAACCCGCGGACCATTCTGGCCAAGCTGCCCAAGGCCGTATCCTTGGACAAGAGCGAACTGGCATCTTTCAAGAAGGCGGTAGAACCCAAAATTGCCTTGATCGAAGGACTACGCAGAACCGAGCTGGCTCTGCTGGATGTCAATTAAAACTCAATAGCGCCCTGTCGTCTTAAGCCAGCCACGTAGTCTGGGCCGAAGGGCACGACCTCAACAAAGGGCGGTAAGTCAGCTGCTAACACCTGGTTATCAATCATCCAGGTTTCGCACACCCGTACGTCGATCACCTGAAACGCATCTAGACGGGCCGCCAAATCGACCAGCATTTGGTTATCCGGGTAATTAACCCGCCGAAACAGATTGATCTCGTCACCGTGTAGCACAAAGGTGACCGGCTCAATCGGACTGAAATTAGTGGATCGGGCAATTCGGTCAGCCCGATTAAATAGCGCGGCGATGTCGCTGGGCGATTGCTGAAAGACAGAGGCGTAGCTGGGTGCTTGCAGCGGGACCAAGCGCGCTTGCTCGGCCCAGCTTGACGAAGCGTAAAGACTAAACGCTAAAACTAGCCCCGCAACCGCAGGTCGAGGTTGCGTTAGGATTGTTAACCACAAATTGACTGCCCTCCAAGCCCTCACGATAGTCGACGATCGATCCGACTAAGTATTGATAACTTAGTGGATCAACCAGGACCGTGACATCGTCCGAGTGGATTTGAGTATCGTCGTCATTGACGGATTCATCAAAGGTAAATCCGTATTGGAATCCGCTGCATCCGCCACCGGTCACAAAAACACGCAGCTTGAGCTCTGGGTTTTCTTCCTCGGCAGCCAACATGCGCACCTTTCGGACCGCGTTTTCAGAGACTTGGATACTGGGGGGAATAAAGGTTTCAGCCATACACTAATCCTATGGGCCGCAATGAAAAATTCAAGGCAGCAGACCAATGCCTTCCAAGCCGCGGGCCTCGGGGAGCCCTAGCATCAGATTCATGCACTGAACCGCCTGTCCCGACGCCCCTTTGACCAAATTATCCTCGACTGCCAACACCACGACACGGTCTGATTCGGGTGCGCGATGAACGGCCAAGCGACACCGATTTGAGCCTCGCACGCTGCGTGTTTCTGGATGGCTGCCGGGCGGCATCACATCAACCATCGGCTCATCAGCGTAGGTACGCTCGAATAGCGCTTGAACATCGACATCCTGTGTCAGTCGGGCGTAACAAGTGGCGTGAATACCCCGAATCATCGGCGTCAAATGAGGCGTAAAGACCAAGCCCACCGGACGGGTGGAAGCCAGCTGCAATTGCTGCTTAATTTCAGGCAGATGACGATGGCCAGACACGCCATAGGCTTTGAAACTGTCACTGCATTCAGCAAATAGAGTACCGACATTGGCGCCACGACCAGCCCCCGACACACCGGATTTGCAGTCAGCAATCAAATCACCGGCATCAATCACTCCCGCTCGCAATAACGGGAGCAGCGCTAGTTGCACAGACGTTGGGTAACAACCCGGGGCCGCCACTAGCTGAGCCTGAGCGATCTGCTCGCGAGCGATCTCCGGCAAGCCGTACACCGCTTTGGCATTCCAGTCCGGCGCACTGTGCTCTAGTGAGTACCACTGTTTAAAGGTATCCAGGTCCTTGAGTCGGAAATCCGCGGACAAATCGACGACCTTGATGCCCTGGCTTAATAAAGCCGGCGCCTGCTGCATGGCAACCCCATGGGGGGTGGCAAAAAACACGAGGTCGCAAGCAGATAGCGCATCCACAGTCGGTTCAACAAAGCACAAGTCGGTATGGCCGCGTAGGTTAGGGTATAAATCATCCAGCCGGCGGGGCGCCTCAGAGCGCGAGGTAATCACACTCAGCTCAACATCTGGATGGGGGGTTAGCAGGCGCAGCAACTCGACACCGGTATAACCCGTGCCACCAACAATTCCGACTTTAAACATGGATGACCTCAAATCAACGGGGCCCTATCATAGCAAGTCATAAGGAGAGGTGATGTCTAAATTACAGGTCCGACAGCGACTGGCCCGTGGCGAGGAGTTTGTACTGCAAAGCCTGATGGGCGGTGTGCTGGGCCTATTGGTCGGCACCCTGATTTTGGTCTTTCACCGGCTGATTGATCTAGGTATCACATGGGTGGGCCACCCCAGCACTTGGCAGACCTGGCAAATCTTGTGTTACCCCATCATTGGTGCCGGCATCACGGCCTGGGCATTTAAGCGCTATGCCCACCGCCGCTCACTGGGGACGGGGCACGTGATAGAAGTACTGCATCAATCACCCAAACACTGGCCTACCACTAACTCTCTACTTCAGTTTGTCCTTACACCCATCCTGCTGGCCTCCGGACAAAGCGGAGGGCGCGAGGGTCCGGCGGTTCATCTCGGATCCACCCTCGGCGCAATGATGACTGAAAGACTGAAACTGCCACGCAATAACCTGCGTGTATTTGTCGGCGCCGGAGCCGCAGCGGCCATTGGCGGCTCGTTTTTAACCCCCTTGGCGGGCGTTGCGTTTGCGATGGAAGTCATCGTAATGGAATACACAGTAGCGGGATTCCTGCCGGTCATCACGGCCGCCGTCGCCGCAAGCGCACTCGTGCAAGCCATCACAGGTGAGCCGTTGGTGCCCTTCCCGACTTTTACGGAATTGGCGCAACCCCATCTGCTTTGGGTCCTGTTAATCGGGGTTGGCTGCGGCTTGCTGGCTGCGCTATTTAACTATTCAACACGCCAGGCCGAGCGCTATCGACCGCGCTATTCCATTTTTCTGGCCGGTGTTTTGTGCGCCGGGGTCGGCATTGTGGCGCCTAACGCCCTGGGCGACGGGCATGATCTTTGGGGGCAACTGGCAGCAGGTGAGATGACCATCGCACTCATCGCAGGTTGGATCGTAGCGAAACTGGCGATGACTACGATTGTGGTCGGCTGGGGCTTGCCCCTGGGGCTTATCTCACCGTTGCTTTTGCTAGGGGCCGGGGCGGGCAGCATGGTCAGTTTGGCGGCGGCAGGTGAATGGCTGCCTGCCTATGCTCTGATTGGCATGGTCTCGACCATGGGTGCGGCGCTGATGGCACCGCTGGCCGCTTTAATTTTTGTGATTGAGCTGTCCGGCCAAACCACCTTAATGTTGCCGGCCATGCTAGCCCTCACACTCTCGCTGTTGACGCACCGTTTATGCGGACAAGGCGCGCTGTTTGTCGATCAACTCGCCGATCGTGGGATACGCCTAAACCTGCATCAGAGCAATCACCCGCTACATCACCTGGGTGTTCAAAGCGCGCTACAAACGTCCGTGGCGCACGTTCCGGTTCGCTTTAAAGGATTACCCGCACCGGCCAGCCACGTGGTTTGGCGTCAAGGGCCGCGACAAATGGGGTGCCTGGAGTGGAGCGCATTTGTTCTAGCCTGCGAATCCTTGCAGCCCGGGGATTTGTTAACTCAACTCAATGCCCCCACACTGGGACGTATTGAAGGAAATTCGACGTTGGCTGAAATGATGCGCCAGTGTAGAAGCCAAGGTTGGCAAGGCGCTTATTTGTTAGAGCAACGCAAAGTTCGCGGCATCATTATTGAAAAAAATCTTCGGGAGTCGTTCCAATGATCGAGTACTACCTTTACGTCAAAGCCGTCCACCTAATTGCCGTGGTGACCTGGTTCGCTGCGTTGTTTTATCTGCCGCGACTGTTTGTCTACCACGCGATGAGTGAAGACCAAATTAGCCGTGACCGCTTTTGCATTATGGAGCGCAAACTGCTGCGGGGCATCATGACCCCATCAATGATCGCCGTTTGGGCCCTTGGCCTTACGCTTGTTTGGTTAAATCCCAGCGCAGCGGCTGGCGGTTGGTTCGGCGTCAAATTTGTCTTGGTGGTGCTGCTGTCAGGATACCACGGCATCTGCGTCAAGCATGTCAAAGCCTTCGCGCGGGGCGAAACTCTGAAATCGCACGTGTATTATCGCTGGTTTAACGAATTCCCGGTGGTCATCTTGATCGCAGTTGTGATCCTCGCCGTCGCCAAACCCTTTTAGATTAGAGAGCCCGCAATGAATGCATCCCAGCCCCTCTTCGAACATGCACAGCAACATCTAGTTGGAGGCGTCAACAGCCCGGTTCGCGCCTTTAAGTCGGTCGGAGGAACCCCACTGTTCGTCAGCCGAGCCAAGGGTGCTTATCTGTACGGCCCAGACGACAAGCAATACATCGACTACATCGGAAGCTGGGGCCCGATGATCCTGGGCCACGCCAACGAATCGATCTTGGCAGCCGTGCGAGAGGCGATTGAACGGGGGCTGAGTTACGGGGCTCCTACCGCCATCGAGACAGAACTGGCGATTAAGGTCAAAAGCCTGCTGCCCAGCATCGAGAAGCTGCGCCTCTGCTCTAGCGGCACCGAAGCGACCATGTCTGCGATCCGCCTGGCGCGCGGCTTTACCGGTCGCGATGTCATCATCAAGTTTGAAGGCTGCTACCACGGCCACAGCGACTCATTGCTGGTTAAAGCCGGCAGCGGCGCGCTAACCCTAGGCGTTCCGACCAGCCCCGGTGTGCCAGCCGATCTCGCACAATATACCTACACCCTGCCCTATAACGATCTAGCCGCCTGTCAGCAGGTATTTGCCGAAGCCGGTGACAAAATTGCGGCCGTAATCATTGAACCGATCACCGGCAATATGAACATGATTAAACCGGTTGAAGGCTTTATCGAAGGGTTACGTGCGCTGTGTGACCAACACGAATCGCTGCTTATTTACGATGAAGTCATGACCGGATTTCGAGTCGCTGCCGGTGGCGCTCAGTCGTTGCAAAACATCAAGCCCGACTTGACCTGCCTAGGCAAAGTTATCGGTGGCGGCATGCCCGTGGGTGCCTTTGGCGGTCGCGCTGATGTCATGGCGCATCTGGCTCCTGAGGGGCCGATTTATCAGGCAGGGACGCTCAGCGGTAACCCCGTCGCAATGGCTGCCGGATTGGCAACCTTAGATGGCCTATCACAACCCGGATTTTTCGAAGCGCTTGAACTCAAATCGGTCACGCTCACTGAGGGCCTACGCGAAATTGCCCACGAAGCGTCGGTACCTCTGTGTACTGAATATGCCGGCGGTATGTTTGGCTTCTTTTTTAGCGAGCTGGAGAAGGTCACGAGTTTTGAAGAGGCCACTGGATGTGATGCTGAGGCCTTTAATGCGTTTTTCCATTCGATGCTGGATCAGGGTGTCTATCTGGCACCCAGCCTATATGAAGCGGGTTTTATCAGCGCCGCACACACCGAGCAGGACCTGGCGCGCACACTTGAAGCGGCGCGCACAGCCTTTAAGTCACGCTAAATTAAGCGCCCCGCGCTGCGGCCCGTGCCGCAGCGGCGCCGGCCTTATCGCCGGCCGCTTCGCGGGCCAATGCCACGAGATTCCAGCCGTCACGACGAACAAAGGCATCCGGCGCCAAGTCGACGGCTTTCAGCGCTAGCTGCTCAGCCTGCTTGGGTTCTCCCATATCCAAACGCAAACGCCCCATTTGGTAGTAAACCTCGGGTTCACGCGGTGCAATTCGTAGCGCCCGCTCTAGCGTGGCCAGTGCGCCCTGATTATTGCCATCACTGGCCTGCTGATCGGCCTGTTCGAGCAAATCCAGCACCGCAGGTGAGATCCCGGCAGATGTCGCCGGGGCCGGCTGAGCTTCAATTTTCGCCACTTCAACCGGCTGCGTCACTGAGGTAGTCGCCGGAGTCGAGCGCTGCGCGGGCGCGCTGGCGCTGCCTTGGCGAATGCGGTCTTGCGCATCAGCAGCTTGAGTGCCATCCACGACCGGCGGAGCAACCTGAGTTCCCGCACATCCCACCAACAACACCGCTGCCGCAGCTACACCTAAACGCATTTACTCGCCTCCAAAAATTTGTTTAACCCGCTGCCACACGCTGGGAGAGCCACCGCATTGACCCGGCGGCGGCAACTGACCGGATTGTACGGGCACTTGTTGCGCGCCTGCACAGCCCTGATCCGATAGCCTACCCAATTCGTCGACCCAACGCAGTTCGATATCCTGCGGCTGGCGAAAGTTCAGGCCAGTGCCATTTAAACGACGCATGGTATCGAGCCACACCAGCCCAGCACCGGAGGATCCGGTGAGGCGGGTAGGACTATTATCATCAACCCCTACCCAAACCGCTGTAACGTTGTGTGAATCGAAACCGGCAAACCAGGAATCTCGTTGATCATTACTGGTTCCGCTTTTACCCGCACTGGGGCGGCCCAATCGCTCGCCGATAAACTGCCCGGTGCCTGAGCTCATCACCTGGGCCAGCACTTGCTGCAGCTGATAGACCGAACCTGAGGGAAGGCGGCGCTGCGGATCGGTGGAATAACGGCTGGCTTGTTGCCCATTGGGCGTCAACACCGCGCGGATTAATTTTGGCGCCACCCAAAACCCATCATTGGCAAAGGTGGCGTAAAGCTGCACCACCTCAAAAGTTGACATGGAGTGCCCACCCAGAATCCAAGAGGGCCGGTCGCTGGCGACGTTAACGCCGGCCTTGCGCGCGCTCTGAGCTACCGCATCAAACCCCAATTGCTGAGCTAAGTTGACCGCAGCGAGGTTTTTACTTTTGCTCAACCCATAAAACAGAGGGATTTGGCCCTCAAAAGATTCATCGTAATTCTGCGGCTGCCACTGCCCGTCAGCCGTTTTTATGCTAACCGGTGTGTCACTGATCGGTGTTAAGGCGTTCATTCCCTGCTCAAAGGCATGCAAATAAACCAGCGGTTTTAGCAAGGACCCAACCGGGCGCTTGGACTGGGTTGCACGGTCAAACCCAACACCGGACCCATTGCGATCTCCAACCATCGCGAGGACCTCGCCTGTCCCGGCTGCCATGACGACGCCTGCGCCTTGCAAATTTTGCCCACGGCCATTTTTTTCAAACCCCGTTAGACGATTGCGCAGGGAATCCTGAAGCCCGCTCTGAACCCAAGGGTCCAGCGTCGTAAATACTCTGAGGCCCTGGGTTTGCAAATCCTCTGGGCTGTATGATTGATTGAGCTCTTCACGGACCTGGCGCATAAACCCAGGGTAGCGACCCTGTAAATGACCGGCTTGCGCACTCACACCTAGGCCGCGTTGCGTTTCTCGGGCATGCTGTGCCTGGCTCAGCAATCCCTCGCGTAACCACACCCCCAACACCGCATTGCGCCGCTCTAATGCGCGCTGGGGATTGCGACGGGGATGGTACGCATTCGGGCCTTTAACCATACCCACTAACAACGCCAACTCGCTGGGGTTGAGCTCATCAATGGGTCGCGCAAACCAGTACAGGGACGCTTTGGAGAAGCCATGAATGGCTCGCCGTCCGATCTGGCCTAAGTACACTTGGTTAATGTAGGCCTGCAGGATGAAGTCTTTGTCGTAGTGCCAGTCCACTAACAACGCCATGGCGGCCTCGTTTAGCTTGCGCACTAGGGTTCGCGACCGATCCAAAAATAGATTTTTGACCAACTGCTGCGTCAGAGTGCTGCCACCCTCAACCACCCGGCCGGCGGTAACATTAGCCCACATTGCCCGCGCCAAGCCGCGCGGGTCGACGCCGAAATGCTGATCAAATCGACGATCCTCGACGGCGATTAGTCCCTGACTCAAGAGCGGCGGCGTTTGTGCCGCGGTCAACAACTGGCGATCTTCACCACTGCCGGGCAGCAATGTCCCGATCAACGCGGGCTCTATCCGCACCAGGCTGCCGCCTTCCAAGCGACTGACCTGGCGATTAGCAAAACTGACGCTGACGCGACGGGCAGGTTCGGGGGCATCGGCAAATTCAAAGCCGCGGGTATGGATGTCGACCTGCTGCCCACGAACGCGAAAGTAGCCTGCTCGATCGGTACTTCCCTGACGATAGCCCAGACTCGTCAGCTCGCTCGTCAGTTGCTGCAAACCCACTGGCGCGCCGGCGTAAAGCTCCAACGGCCTGGAGTAAACCTGCGCCGGGATCTCCCAACTGAAATCATTAAGCTGATTGACGACACGGGCGTTGAGCCACAACACCCACCCCGTCAGCACCACCAGGCCGACCAGAACGAGTTTAAATAGCAGCGCCTTGATCCCTGACGGTTTCGTTTCCATGAGTGCGAGTATAAAGTGTTAGCTCGATAAAAAACCTGTGCTTGAGGGGGCCGAGTGTCCGATTTGAACCTAAAGGTTCTGCAAGACCCGTCGTTTTGGGGCGCGAACGCCGCGCACTTTGAAATCAAAGAGACCCACCTCAGTTGGGTTTTCCTGACTGAGACGCACGCGTACAAGCTCAAAAAACCGGTATCGCTGTATTTTGTCGACGCCCGCACCCTGGAAAATCGAAAACATTTTTGTGAGGAAGAGGTCCGACTCAACAGTCGGTGGGCCGCTCACTATTATCTGGGAGTTGAGCCGCTCACAGGTACATTAGGAGCCCCGACGCTGGGCGGCGAAGGTGAGGCGATCGACTACGTCGTCAAGATGCGTCGGTGGCCGGCATCACAGCAGCTGGATCAGCTGCAGCTAGAAACGGATGATGCGGCCGCATTGGCGATTCGACTGAGTCAGCTACAAGGTCAAAGCGCCACCGCCGGGGTCGATCAACCCTACGGCGACCCTACCGAGTTGGCGATTCCTGCGCTGCTGAATTTCCAACAGGTTCAGCCGTTGCTGACCGAACGAGGCGATTTGGAACAGCTCGAACAATTACAGGGTTGGGCCGACGAAGCGCTCAAACGATTGTGGCCGCGCATGTCCGAACGAAAAGACCGTGGGCGCATCCGCGAGGTCCATGGTGATTTGCATGCCGGCCACATTGTCAAAGATGAATTTGGATACCAATTGGTTGATTGCGTGGAGTATCGCAGCGAGTTTCGCTGGGTCGATGTCATCAGCGAGATGGCCAACCTGGTCATGGATATCGAAGCCCGCGGACAGCAAGCCCTGGCCAACCGACTCATTAACGCCTGGCTAGAAACGACCGGGGACTATCACGGCCTATGGGTGTACACCCCTTACAAGGCCTATCGTGCGATGGTCCGGGCAAAGAGCGCTTTGCTGGAGTTGGAGCCGGCCAAGGTTGAACGCGAAGCCAGCCTGCCTCCAATTGAGTTGTATCGTGAATACGCCAACCGGGCTGAAAGTTACACTCAGGTCCCCCAGCGCTTTTTGATTATCACGCACGGCACCATTGGTTGCGGCAAGGGCGAGCTATCCAATCGTCTGGTCGAGCAACTGGGCTGTATTCGCCTACGCACCGATGTTGAGCGCCGTCGCGCCCAGGGCATGGCCCTGGATGCGCCCAGCGATGCCGAACTGGACGCCGGTATCCATGGGGCCGAGGCCAGCGACAAGGTTTATCGCACGCTGGCGCGCGAAGCCGAACAGATCCTGCGAGCGGGCTTCCCGGTCATGGTTTCGGGCAGCTTCTTGAAGCGCCGACAACGCGAACGCTTCGAGCGGCTGGCCGATGCACAGGGCGTTTATCTGGTGCTACTGCAATGCACGCCTGAGGACAGCTGGATTGAAGAACAGATCCATTCGCGCGCCGTCATCGCAGACAATCCCGGTGGCGCCAACCTGAACCTGCTATTACATCAGCGCGATGAAATCGAACCGCTGACGGCTCACGAAGAAACTTACACGCGCCAAATTGACACCAGCGACCCCGAGCAAATCGGACGCCTAGTGCAAGAGCTTAAAGGGGTATTTCAACCCAACTATGGCTGAGCGATTGATCAGCGCACTCGATGTCGCGCTCAAAACCCTGACAGGCAGTTATCAACATGCCAACCGGCTTACTCCCGGAGCTGGGCTAGTGGATCAAGTCGAGGGTGAAGACAAGTCTCACACCATCGGTTTGATGCGCGTCAATCATACTGGCGAGGTTTGTGCCCAGGCGTTGTATGCCGGACAAGCCCTGTTCGCCAGAGACCCTGAGACCCGGGCTCAAATGCAGCATTCCGCAGACGAGGAAGTGGACCACCTGGTCTGGTGCGATCAACAGCTAAAAACGCTGCAGGGTCGGCCTTCGCTGCTGAACCCCGCGTTTTATGCGGCAAGTTTTGCTCTAGGTGCCGGTGCGGCGTTGGTGAGCGACCGCGTCAGCTTGGGCTTTGTGCATGCCACGGAGGAGAACGTTGAGGCGCACCTGGACGATCATTTAGAACGTTTACCTCAGGGTGCTCAACGAAGCCGAGCAGTAGTCGCCCAGATGAAACAAGACGAGTACGAACATGGTCAGGCTGCGCTCTCCCATGCTGGACAGCCGCTACCCAAGCCCATTCGGCGAGCAATGAAGTCAATCGCTCGCGTCATGACCGCCACGGCCTATCGGATTTAGTCCGCGTGGCGCTGTTGTGAGGGCAGGGTCTCAAAACTGTGGGTAATGGTGACATTGCCCTGTGACAACATCAGCGATGCACTGCAGTACTTTTCGGCTGACAGCTTAACCGCCCGCTCCACCTTGGCTGGATCCAGATCCTCACCGTACACTTTGAAGTGCACGTGAATTGCGGTGTAAACCGAGGGCACCGTGTCCGCACGCTCGCCGTTTAACTCAACCACACAATCAGTAATCGGTTGACGGGCTTTCTTAAGGATTGAGATCACATCAAAGGTCGTGCAACCGCCCAACCCCATTAACAACACTTCCATTGGGCGAGCGCCGGCGTTTCGCCCCCCGTTAGCGGGCGCACCATCCATCATAAAACCGTGACCCGAACCGGATTCGGCGACCATCGCCATCCCATCAAGCCATTTCACTGTTGCATTTGTAGAGGCCATTTTCGCTACCCTTGGAGTGTGGAGCGCGCAGTGTACTCAAGTCGGTATCCGTACAAAACCTTACGCCCCTAAGTGCAATTCTATGGAACCTTTCATGGCCTGATAGTGAAGTCACACACAGTTCACGAGGGAACTAGTTCCATGCAGACATTTCAGATCCCCCAACCCGATCAACACATGAAGTTGTTTTTGCAGCACTGCCACCGTCGCAGATACCCCGCAAAAAGCACCCTAATTTACGCGGGCGATAAGTCTGAGTCCTTGTTTTTCATCATCAAAGGTTCGGTCACTGTGCTGATCGAAGATGATGATGGCCGTGAAATGATCATCGCTTACCTCAACAAAGGTGATTTCATCGGCGAGATGGGGCTGTTTGATGAAACCCCGACCCGCAGTGCCTGGATCAAAGCAAAAACTGAGTGTGAAGTCGCAGAGATCAGTTACGCTAAGTTTAAAGAGGTGCTGCGTGAGGATCCCGAAATCATGCTTCGTATCGGGCAGCAAATGGCGAACCGTCTGCGCGAGACCACCGGGAAAGTCGGCAGCCTGGCGTTTTTGGATGTGACTGGCCGGGTCGCTCGCACCCTGCTGGAGCTAACCCGGGAACCCGATGCCATGACGCACCCAGATGGTATGCAGATCAAAATCACACGCCAAGAAATTGGGCGTATTGTGGGCTGCTCCCGTGAAATGGTGGGCCGCGTACTGAAAAGTTTAGAGGAGCAAGGGCTAGTGCAAGTTTCGGGAAAAACGATGGTGGTTTACGGAACCCGCTGATGCTGGCACCTGAAGCCGCTTACTGGTTACGCCAACAGGGCCTAGAGGATTTGGTATCGCGCACTCCGCTAGGCGCAGCGACCAGCTCGCATGTCACTCGCTATACCTTCGCCTGTGGACGCCAAGTGGTGTGGAAGGAGCAGCCGGGAATGTCATTTGATTATTTCCAGGCTGAGGCTGACGGGATTGCCGCGATTCGTGCAACGCAGTCCATAGCGGTTCCGCAGCTTTATTTTGTCGGTGAGAGCGGGCTGTTAATGGAAGATTTGCAACCCGCGACCCCCACTAAAGATTATTGGGAACAACTGGGTCGCCGCTTGGCGCAGATGCACCAGCACCTGGGACCCGGTTTTGGCTTTCACAAAGACAACTATATCGGCCTATCGCATCAATCCAATCCGCTCACATTCGATGGCTATGAGTTTTTTGCCGATGCCCGGCTGCTGGCGCAGGCCAGTAACGCCCTCGAGCGCGGATTGTTGTCGCATCACCAAATGCGCCAGGTAGAAACGCTCGCCGCGCAACTGCGAGATTGGATACCTGACCAACCTGCCGTGCTGATTCATGGCGATTTGTGGTCGGGCAACCTGATGTCTAACGTTGAAGGTGAACCGGCCTTAATTGATCCTGCTGCACACTGGGGCTGGGCGATCGCTGATCTGGCCATGACAGAACTGTTTGGCGGTTTTGCGGAGGGCTTTTACGAGGCGTATCTCGAAATTGCACCCCAAGCCCGCGTGTTCAGAGAATCGGCCTGGATACTGAATCTATACCACCAGCTCAATCATCTAAATTTATTTGGCTTGAGCTACGCCGAATCTGTTCGACGAGCATTGGACCGCGTAGGCAAGCAAGTCTAGTTACAGCCACTATGCTGTAAGCATGTTATCTGTTGTTGCCCTGCTGTTAGGGCTATTGAGTCTTCCGGCGACGGCACAACCGCACGCGGCCGTGCATGTGTTAAGCGGCGCGCCCACCGGTGATCCCTGGGTTGGCGATATCCTGCGCGAAATACGCCTGGCACACCCGGACATTCAATTACATGTGGATCAGAACCATCACATCGCACCGAACACCGATTATTGGATTGCGACCGACGCTGCGGCCGCCAAACAGCTGGCTTACATCGATTCACCCCATCGCTGGCAATTATCCGCAGGCGAGGTTGAGCAGCGTCCAACCCACGAGTTGCTGGTGCAATCACCCAACTTTAAGCTGCTGGCCCGTGCTCTGACGCAGATCACGCAACCCGCTGGACTTTGGATCGCTCCGGAAAATCAGGATCACCCTTGGTTTGCACAAGCGTTAGCCGAATTTCGCAAAACAGGCTGGCAACTCACGGCTCTCCCAGAACAAGCTAAGCTGCAATTATTACTCCAGAGCCATGAGCGCCCGGTGGTTGGATTGGTCGCCAGCCCGTGGAGGCATCACATCGGACGGGGCGCACACATCGGCGGCACTTTGGACGGTCAGACCATCGCACAAGCGTTGATCCGAATGATGGGTCAAACGCCGCCCGAAGTTCCTAGACTGCTGACACTGATGGGGCGGACCCTATGGGTCGATAACCTTGCCCTGGCCAACATGGGACTGGACTGGCAAACCGCAAAGTCCCTAGTTACCCCGTTAGATTGGACGCATTTACGCGAGACAGATGAGTTCTACCGCACTGCATTTCTGTTAGGCGGCGCGGTGTCAGGCATCATTATTTTTGGATTGATGGCACAAAATGCCCGACAGCGCTCGGCTAAAGCGCGAGTGGATCGGCTGATCACCACGGACCGGCTTACCGGCCTACTCAACAGCGATGGTTTTTATGCCAAGGCTGACGCTCGACTGGACACCGATCGTCACCGCGTCCACGCCTTTGTGGTCTGCCAGGTGGACTTGGGTGCCCAAAGTGCTGAGTTGATATCTCATCCGGATCAGGATCAAGTCATCCAGCAAATTTCTGATCGGATCCTGGGCAATACCCGGCAAACCGAATTGATCGGGCGGCTGGGGCCAAACGAGTTTGCCTACATGGTTCAGGGAACCCAGCTGGATTCGCTCGGACCCTGGTTGGAAAAACTGTGCGATTCCTTGCGCCTGCCGTGCTTTGTCGGCGAACGACAGGTGACGGTCGGCGCCAGTCTAGGCGCCGCACTGTGGCCAGATCACGCTGCCAGCGCCAGCACGGTGACCGAGCAGGCTCGCAAAGCCTGTCGATTCGCGGCGAACATTGGGGACGTTAGCTGGAGCCTGTTCAACCCAAACAGCGAAGACCCACGCGAACGAAACCGTGTGATGCTGGAAGACTTAAAGCAGGCCATGAGCGAGGATACCCTCTCACTGGTCTACCAGCCCATTGTCCAGCTGTGTGATCAATCCATCGTTGGCGTCGAGTGCTTATTGCGCTGGCAGCATCCCACGCTGGGGGCGATTTCACCGCCCGATATTATCGCCATTGCCCGACATGGCGCACTCATCGGCGCCCTGGGCGAGTGGATTTTGAATCAAGCCGCTGCCCAAGCGGTTCGATGGCAGCGCATGGGGTTGCCTCTCAAGGTCAACGTCAATGTCACGCCGGAGCAATTCAGTGACCCGCGTTTCGTTTCCCAGATCCAGCACCTATTGTTTGAAACCGGGCTGGATCCACAGCGTTTGACCCTAGAGATCACTGAGGACGCCACCGTCCAGAATCCAGGCCAAGCCATGCACGCCCTTGAACGACTGCATTCGATCGGCGTCAGCAGTGCCATTGACGACTTTGGAACCGGCTACTCGTCTTTGTCGCGCCTGAAACAATTCAAACTGGATGCGCTGAAAATCGATCGATCCTTTGTGATGGACTTGGACGAGGACAACAGCGACCACGCGATCAATCGAGCCATCATCCAGATTGCACATACGATGGGGCTCACCGTCGTCGCGGAGGGCATCGAAACCCTGGATCAAATGATGCTATTGATCGAAGAGGGTTGTGAGTTTGGTCAAGGGTACCTATTTAGTAAGCCAGTAGAGGCGCAACAGATTCATGCGCTCATCAACCGACTACCTGAGGCGAAACTGGCGTAATGCATTGGATCTTTTCAGCGATGATCGCCGCGGCCATCGTCGCTCTGCGTTTTTTCGGCGTGCCTTACCGGCTGGCCCTGGTGGGCTTAGCGATTGGGGTCGCGGGCCTTGCGATCAGCGGCCTGTGGCAAATCAAACAATCGCCAGCATTTGCTCTTGCGCTAATCCCACTGGCGGTATCGATGGTGTTCGTCATCAAAGGCGTGCGTGTACCGCCGGTTGCGGATGTAACAACCCGACTCGCACCGGTCATGGAGTTTACCCCCCAGACCGCTGAGGCATCGGAAAACCCCATGGCAATGAGTGAAATCGCTCGCCAAGCTCATCACGGGGCCTATCAGGACCTCAGAACCCTCAATCTGTCGCAGGATCCCTCAGCGCAGATCGAGCAGTTCGCTGAATCCCAGGGCTGGATCCCCGTCATGAGCTCGCCCGAACGAATGCAGTTCGAGGTGCACTCGACCCTGCTGGGGTTTGTTGATGATGTCGTCATCGAAATACGCGCCGATGGCGCGGGCTGGCAGGTGGATGCTCGCTCGCGCTCGCGGGTGGGGGTGTCAGATCTGGGCGCCAACGCCGCCCGTCTTCGCGCTCTATGGAGTCAGCTGTCGAGTCTGACCAAAACCTGACAGGCGGCTTTTACTTGCTCGCCGTGGTCAGCTTCCAATCGCATCCGCGCCAGGTCTAAACGCATGCGTTCTTGCTTTTCCAAGGCCTTGCGGGCCTGTTTAATCGGTTGATCCGCCAATGCCTCGGCCAGGGTTAAAATGGCACGCAGATCGGAACGATCGGTCCAACTAGGGTCAGTCGCATCCAGCAGCGGTTTAAGTCGGAGTGCGCCTTCGCTGACATCACACTGCTCTGCAATAACCGCACG
This sequence comes from Litorivicinus sp., assembly GCA_049609265.1. Classification (GTDB taxonomy): domain Bacteria; phylum Pseudomonadota; class Gammaproteobacteria; order Pseudomonadales; family Litorivicinaceae; genus Litorivicinus. The sequence goes on from JBMYYI010000001.1 coordinate 18,415, forward strand.
GGCAATCGCATCGACACTCATCTGCAGATGGGCCCGGCGTTCCTGATCTTTTTTAGCCTTCGCCGCATCAAGCTCGGCTACTTTCTTCAGCTCTCGCCAAGCGACATAGCTCAACCCAGCAATGATCGCCAAACCCACCCATAAGGTCGCAGTGATTGCGCTCATGCAAACAACTCGGCCAGGCATTCACCCGGTTGCGGCTGTCGCATAAAGGCCTCACCCACCAAAAACCCGTGTACGTGATGCTCGCGCATCAGTGCCACATCGGAACGTGTCGCAATACCGGATTCAGTGACGACAAACCGATCTGCCGGGATCTCGGGCAATAAGCTGAGCGTATTGTCGAGACTGACTTCGAAGGTATGTAGATTGCGATTGTTGATGCCCAAAATACCCCTGGGCAGCTGCAGGGCGCGCTCCAGCTCAGTTCGATCGTGCACTTCAACTAACGTGTCCATACCATACTCATGGGCGATTGAGCCCAGCTCTAAGGCTTGCTGATCACTTAACACAGCCAGGATCAACAACACACAATCGGCGCCCAACGCGGCGGCCTCAACCACTTGGTAGGGGTCGTACACAAAGTCCTTTCGCAACGCCGGCAGATCACAGCCCCCCCGGGCTTGGACCAGATAATCATCATGACCCTGGAAATAGTCCACATCGGTCAAGACTGACAGGCAAGCGGCCCCGGCCGCCTGATACTGCTGAGCGTGCAACGCAGGCTGAAAGTTCTCGCGGATAACCCCTTTGCTGGGGCTGGCCTTTTTGATTTCTGCGATCACCGCCGCCTGTCCGGCCTGAACCTTGCGATTAAGCGCCGCCTCGAAACCACGGGGCGAGTGCAGCGCGGCGCGCTGCTCCAGCTCACTCAGACTAACCTGGCTGAGACGCTCTGCCACCTCTTGGCTTTTGCGCTGCATAATGGTGTCTAGAATAGTGCTCATGCATCGAATCCTTGTGTCAGTGCCGCCAGTGAGGAGAGTCGCTGTGCCGCTTCGCTGGACGCCATCACCTGCTTCGCACGCTCAACCCCCTGCGCCAAAGTGGGCTCGACCCCAGACACGTAGATGGCCGCACCGGCGTTTAATGCAACGATGTCCGCCTCGGGTGAAGGAACACCGTTCAGGGCATTCATCACCAAGCGATGGCTGTCCGCAACGTCTAAGGCGCTTAGCCCTTCTAGCGAGTCGTAATGCATATCGTAGTCAGCCGGATCGAGTGTCCACACCGTGACTTCGCCATCTTTTAGCTCCGCCACCTGAGTCTTGGCTGCAATCGAAATTTCGTCCAAACCATCCTGGGAATGCACCACCATCACGTGCTGGCTACCCAGCGATTGCAGCACTCGAGCCATCGGCTCGACCCAGTCCGCACTAAACACGCCGAGCACCTGATTGGGTGTGTTCGCTGGATTGGTCAACGGGCCGAGCAAATTGAAAACCGTACGAACCCCCATCTCCTTGCGAGGGCCAATGGCGTGCTTCATCGCGCTGTGATGCGCAGGCGCAAACATAAACCCAACGCCGACCTGCTCCACACATTGGGCAACCTGAGCCGGTGATAGGCCCAGCTTAACGCCTGCGTGCTCGAGCAAATCGGCACTGCCCGTTTTACTGGAAACGCTGCGATTGCCATGTTTAGCCACATGGGCACCCGCCGCCGCGCAGACAAAGGCGCTGGCAGTGGAAACGTTAAAAATCGAAGCGCCATCGCCACCGGTACCGCAGGTATCCACCAGATGTTTCAAAGGTAGATCGACTTTAGCGGACAGGCTACGCATCACTTCTGCGGCCGCACTGATCTCATCAACACTCTCGCCCTTGATCGCCAAGGCCACCAGGAAACCTCCGATTTGAGCATCGGTTGCCTGACCGCTCATAATCAGCTGCATCAGCTCCGACATATCCGCGCGTGCTAAATCCTGTCCGCGCATCAAGTGCTCAATCGCTTCACTCATCGTCATGGCTTAGGCTCGCTTTAGAAAATTATTGAGCATGTCGTGACCCTGCTCAGAAAGAATGGACTCGGGGTGGAATTGAACGCCTTCAAGCCCCAACGCTTCATTGCGAATTCCCATAATACATTCGCGCTGGCCCTGCTCATCGTGACTCCAGCTGCTCACTTCAAAGCCATCGGGCAAGGTCTCGGGGTCAATCACCAACGAATGATAACGCGTGACCCGAAGCGGCTGCTTAAGGCCTGCGAACACCCCACGCCCATCGTGCTGAATATCGGAGGTCTTGCCGTGCATGATCGTCGGCGCACGAACGATAGTTGCACCATAGGCCGCTCCCATCGATTGATGCCCCAGGCACACGCCCAGTGTCGGTAAGCGGCCCGCACAGGCCCGAATCAGCTCGACTGAAATGCCCGCCTCATTCGGCGTGCACGGACCCGGGCTGATTACGACCGCTTTGGGGTTTAGTGCCAAGGCTTCATCGACCGTCACCTCATCGTTGCGGCGCACTTCGACCTGTGCACCCAGCTCGAGAAAATACTGAACCAGGTTGTAGGTAAATGAATCGTAATTATCCAACATCAAAATCATTGAGACTTTTCCTGATCGTTGTGGGCCTGCAGCTGAGCTCGCAACGCGCTGAGCGCTTTTTGGGTTTCCTCAAGCTCTTTGAGGACATTTTCAACACTAGGCGCTTGGCGAAGCGCATCAAGTCGCTCGGTTTTTGCCTCATCAAGGTTGTTCAAGACCACGGCAATAAACAGGTTGACCACCACAAAGGTGCCTAGCACCACGAAACTCACGAAATAGATCCACGCCCAGCGATTACCCTCCATCGCGGCGTACATCACATCTGTCCAGTCCTCTAAGGTCACCACACGGAACAGCGTCAACAGCGATATACCCAAATCCGACCAATGCGTTGGATCGATTTCGTGGAACAAATAAAACCCAGCGACGGCGTAGATGTAAAAGATGATCGACATCAACAGCACCACATGACCCATGCTGGGTATCGAACGAACCAGGGTCTGCACCACCAATCGCAATTCAGGAAAGGCTGACACTAATCGCAAAATCCGCAGCAGACGAGCCAGTCGTGCCAGGGTCGCAAATTGCCCTGTAGTCGGGATTAACGAAGCAATCACGATCGCCAGATCGAACAAATTCCAACCATCACGGACGTATCGACGTAATCCAAAACAGGCCATCTTGGCGACTGCCTCGGCCATGAAAATGGCCAAAAAGATCCGATCCAGCGCTGTCAAAACCCGGCCATACTCCGCCATGACCGCATCTGAGGTCTCCAACCCAATGACGACTGCGTTCACCAAGATAACGCCAATGATCAGGTTGTGTAGGAAACCGCTCTCAAGTGAGGCTGCAAGCTGCTCACGCATCTTCGCGAAGCCCCGCGTGCGCCATGCTGGCCGCGCGGAACACGGCGCGACATTTCTTGAGAGTTTCCTGCCATTCGCTTTCGGGGTCTGAGTCAGCGACGACACCGGCACCCGCCTGAATATGAAGGGTTTGGTCCTTGATCACCCCGGTGCGGATTGCGATTGCAGTATCCATGTGACCCTGCCAACCCAAATAGCCCACCGCTCCGCCGTAAATTCCACGTCGAGAAGGTTCCAACTCGTTAATGATTTCCATCGCACGAACTTTCGGTGCGCCGGACAAAGTCCCTGCGGGCAAACAGGCTTTGAGTACGTCAATCGCCGTCAACTCAGATAGCGCCTTGCCGGTGACGTTGCTGACGATGTGCATCACGTGCGAATAGCGCTCAACCATCATCTGATCCGTCACTTTGACGCTGCCCGCCTGAGCTACACGTCCGACGTCATTGCGCCCCAAATCGATCAGCATCAAATGCTCTGCCAACTCTTTGGCATCGGACAACAAATCCGCCTCGAGTGCCTGATCCTCCAGTTCGGTGGCGCCGCGGGCACGGGTCCCTGCGATCGGACGAACCGTAACTAAACCGTCCTCGAAACGGGCGAGGATCTCAGGCGAGCTGCCGACAATCTGAAAATCAAGGCAGTCGACAAAATACATGTAGGGCGATGGATTGAGCCGGCGAAGAGCCCGATACAGATTCAAAGGGGGAGCCTTGAACGGCAGACTCATGCGCTGTGATGGCACGACCTGCATACAATCCCCGGCGCGGATGTACTCACGCACCGTTTCCACCGCCGCCCGGTAACCCTCGGCACCAAATTCCGAGACAAAATCGTCCTCGGTAATCGGCTCAAACACCGGCGCATCAAAAGCGTTCGCGGGAAGCGCCCGTTGCAGTTTGTCATGCAAAACCGCCAATCGGGACTGCGCTTGAATCGAGGCATCCGGGGCCGCCGGATCCACATGGGTAATCAGGTACAAACGACCCGACAAGTTATCAAAAACCGCCACTTCTTCGCTCAGCAACAGCAAAATTTCAGGGGTATCTAAGCCTGGATTTGCTGGCAACGTGGCTGCAATTTTGGGCTCGACCATCGCCACGGTGTCATAAGCAAAGTGTCCTACTAAACCACCGGTGAATTTGGGCAGGTCGAACTCGGGTAATTCGCTGGGGGGCGCGACTCGCAGGTCGCGCTGATACTGCGCCACCCAATCCAACGGAGACTCGGGACTGAGTTCTTCAACGACTTCGTTATTTTGGTAACGACGCATGGTCGAGTCGCGGTATTCAATGCGCTCGCGGCAGGCCAGGCCGATCATGCTGAAACGACCCCATTGGGCACCGCCTTGAACAGATTCAAGCAAGTAACTGTAGGGACCCGCTCCTAGCTTGAGATAACAAGACAAGGGCGTTTCCAGATCAGCCAATACCATGCTGGCCACAGGCACCCGGCGCCACCCCTGCTCGGCCAGCTGTGCAAAACGTTCAGGGGTTGGAATCATCATACAAGTAGCTCTTTAAACGCGTGGTAAATCAAATCAGGCTGGGCCAACTCCACCGCCTGACCGTGGTTATAACCCTGACTAAACAAAGCCACCGGCATGCCAGCGGCACGGGCGGCGCCGGAGTCAGCGCTAGAATCCCCAATCATGACACAATCCGCCGGGCTGACGTTCAACTCTCGACAAGCCACCAATAGCATCTCGGGGTCGGGTTTTTTGTTGGGCACGCTGTCCCCGCCCAGCACACAATCGAACTTGAGGCCCAAGGAGGCCAACATCGTACGGGTAAACGCGATGGGCTTATTGGTGACCAGTGCGGTGGGGACCTGGGCTTGAATTTGCGCCAGCCCCTCAGCGACGCCATCAAACAACACGGGGTTCACTGCGCACTGTTGAGCGTAGTGCTGCAAAAACCACTCATAGGCATCACTGATTTGTGTTTGTTCCAGCTGGCCCTCGCAGGCTTGTTCAACCAAACGCCAAGCCCCGCGCCCAACCCAGTCGCGAACCTGAGTCTGACCCACTGCCGCCAAGCCAAATTGCTGCAATGTTGCATCGACCGAAGCGGCCAGATCGGGGACGCTGTCGACTAAGGTTCCGTCAAAATCAAACAAAACGGCCTGCAGGCGACCTGACACCAGCGATTCAAGCGTTTTCACTGAGCAGCCAGGGCCTTTCTCATCTGAGCAATCACAGCGGCGTAATCGTCCTTGCCAAAGATCGCGCTGCCGGCAACGAAGGCATCAGCACCGCGCTGAGCTACCGCCGCAATGTTATCCGGCGTGATACCGCCATCAACTTCAATGCGGACATGTTGTGCGCCATGCTCATCCAAAAAGCGGCGAGTGTCGGCAATCTTATCCAACACACCGGGAATAAACTTTTGTCCACCAAAACCGGGGTTCACGCTCATCAGCAACACCACGTCGAGTTTGTCGAGCACATAGCGCAGCGACTCCAGCGGCGTGGCCGGATTCAGAACCAGCCCCGCCTTGAGCCCGCGATCCTTGATCATCGCAAGAGATCGGTCCACGTGATCGCTGGCCTCAGGGTGGAAAGTGATCCAACTGGCGCCGGCATCAGCAAACATACCAATCAGGGCGTCAACCGGGCGCACCATCAGGTGCACATCAATCGGAGCAGTCACCCCATGTTTGCGCAATGCGGCGCAAACCGACGGACCGAAGGTGAGGTTGGGTACATAGTGATTATCCATAACGTCAAAATGGATAATGTCTGCCCCTGCGCTGAGCACGGTATCGACCTCGTGACCTAGGTTGGCCAGGTCTGCCGCCAGTATCGAAGGTGCAATTAAGAAATCGTGCATGTCGAGCGTCCTGATTTTTCAAAGCTCAACATCATACAGATTGCGGTCTTAATCAGCGAGATGCGTGGTGCTTGATTCTGGCCCAGGCATCCTGAATTTGCTGTGACTTTTGTTTAGCGGCCTCGACCTGAGCTGGGGTCCCGCCACTGGCGGCGATTTTGTCCGGGTGCGTTTGTCCAATCGCCCGTCGATAGGCTTTTTTCAATTCCGCCCCCCGCGTGCCTGGCGCTACACCCAACAGTGCCCAGGGGCTTGGCGCCTGGGTCGAAACCACGGGTGCCGAGGCCTGAGGCGCCGGATTGCGTTTGAGCCGCAACACCCCGGCCGGGACGCCCATCTGTTGTAAAACCCCACCCAAAGCCCGTTCAGCATCGCTGGTTTGGTACGCGCTACGGGACACACGAATCAGCCCGACGGCCAGCCAGCACAACATGGCGCGGGATTCGACCCGACGCTTGAGTCGAGCGGTTACGCTCGCTGCATCGATGCCTGCCTTGCCCAGGTTAAACGCTCGAATGGCGGCCTCTTGATGCGCCATACTGAGATCCCATTGCGACATCAGGTCCCGCGTTGCACTGATATGAGCCGGATGAATCGCACCCGAGAGTTTGCAGGCGTGCCCCAACAATCGGAAAAAAGCTTTTTGCATGACGGGATCGTCGCGCAATCGCGCCTCCCACCGCCGCCAGCTGACAGCCGACACAATGGCACCCGCAACGCCGCCCAACAGCGCGGCCCAGAACCCAAAAGGCAACCCCGCGAGAACACCTATTCCCGCACCCCAAAACTTGTACACAATCTACCCCAACCCCGGATCCCGATAGTCTAGCTTTTGATCTGCCAGATATCTGCTTATAGTGACTCGGGTACTAATACGAGATTCCAACTTTTGCGTTTTTCCCACTTTTTGATTGGTTTGACGAGCGTCGCCGGTATAGCGATGGCCGAGGTGACGCCAGACCGCTTGGACTGGGTGACCGACTCCGACGCTTACCCCCTTTGTGGCGGCTACTATCTGGCGCCGGCGCTACCCCCAGCCGGGCCTGAAATTGAAGCTCGCGCGGATGCCTCAAGCTACGACGGCACTGACCGAATCGTCTTGCAAGGCAATGCGGCACTATGGAATGAGCAGATTTCATTAGAAGCCGACGACATCAGTTTGTTTCGCATTTCCGGTGACGGCGATGCCATTGGCGACGTCGCGCTGCGCGAACCGCGATTCCTGGTGCGCGGTGATTCGGCTTCGCTGAACCTCTACACCGGTCGTGTCGAACTCTACCGCAGCCAAATTGTTGCCCACTCGCTTCATCTATACGGCAGTGCCAGTAGCGTCACCCGGGACGGAGCCGGAATTTTGCGTATCCGCGATGCGCTGTACACCAAATGCGCACCGGGCCAGAACGAATGGCAGCTAGGATCGGGCTACATGAAACTGGATCGCAATACCGGTCGTGGATTTGCTCGAAATGTGACCCTGCGCGCCCGCGGCGTCCCCATTTTCTGGCTCCCTGTGATCGGCTTCCCCGTCGATGAACGACGACTCAGTGGTTTTTTGTGGCCAACCTTGAAACAGGAATCCAACACAGACGATGGCACCGACCTATCGTTTGAGGCTCCTTTTTACTGGAACCAGGCGCCCCAGGCAGACATGTTGATTACCCCGCGCAAGGTCGCTTTTCGCGGAGCGGGAATAGACCTGGAACAGCGGGTGCTCTTTAACAATGAGAGCTCGGGCGAGCTCAGTCTAGGCTGGTTGCCTGACGATGATAAAGCTGGCCGAGACCGCGAAGCTGCGGAACTAGCCTGGCGAACCAAAGCAGGGCAGCCGATGCTGGCGTCGATCTATGCAGGCTATGCCGATCAGGACTACGCCAGCGACGTGGGCGGTCAAGTGAGTGTTGATGATGAAGATTTTCCCTCCCTGCGTGCCAACGTCGCCTATCGTGCAGAGCGTTATACCGCACAGGCTAAGCTATACAGTTATACCGTCGCGGATGACTCCATTGCCTTAAGCGCACGGCCCTACCGTGAACTGCCCAGACTCAGTGTTGCCAGCCAACAAGCCCATGGCGACGCGAATACTCAAATCCAGGCTGAGCTGGTCCGCTTTGATCGCGATATCACCGGATTAAGTGGAGACAGTGCGGTATTAGGCTCCCGGGCCAGGACCCAAGTCACCACCTCACTGCCCTACCGAGGCCGCTGGGGCTTTGTCGAGGGCCGCATTGGCGCCGATGCGGTAGGCTATGAGCTTCAGCGTGCCGCGGGCGACACTCGGGACACCCGTCCGTCTGCCTTTGCGGCGCGGGCAAGCCTGGATGCAGGGCTAAACATTGCCCGCGACTACGGTGCAATGAGCCACCGGATCGAACCGCGCATCAAGTACCTGAAGGTCGGGTATGACGCGGGGCAGAGCATTCAGCCAAATTTTGATACCGGGTCGATCGGCTTTAGTTTTACCCAGCTTTTCTCCGAGCAGCGCTTCTCCGGCGGCGACCGCATCGGCGATACCGAACAGGTGGCCCTGGGCATCTCGAATAAAGTCATTCGCAACGCAGACGGAGCTGAACGAGTTCGGGTTGATTTTGGCCAGCTGTTTTACCTCAAAGACCGCAAGGTCAATCTCACCGATACCGTGAACACGGATGACGTATCGCCGCTGGTGAGTGAGGCACGTATCGCCCTAGGATCACACTTCTCGGCCAGCGCAGAGACAACTCTGCGTCAGGATTTAGGCATTGATACCGGTGCACTCGGCCTGAAGTACCGCCGCTCCGAGCAGCAACTTGCCACCCTGCGCGCCCGCTTCAGTGATGATACCGTGACCACTTACGAGGCCAGCGCATTGCATGAGATTAATGATCGCTGGCGAATCGGTGGTGGATTTGCCTATTCACGTCCGCTGGAGAGAACTCAACGCTTTGCCTGGGGTCTGGAATATGAGTCGTGCTGCTGGCGCGCATCCTTGGTGCAAAGCTATGATCACCCGGACACCAGTACCACCGGAGGGACTCATGCCATTACTCTCCAGGTTCAGCTTATTGGACTGGGCATGCTAGGCCGCAAAGCCATTACTAATTTGGAAGACAACATTGAAGACTTTAAACCGCGCCCTCTTCGCTTTTAGCCTGCTATTCGCCAGTGCAACGAGCCTCGCCGAGCCCCTGGATCGGGTACTGGCGATCGTGGACAACGCACCGGTATTAGTATCGGACGTCAACAATCGCCTGCGCTTTTTGAAATTGCAGGCCGACGCCCGAGGCCGCGACTTTCCCGCCATGAGCCAAGCCCTAAGCGATCGGGTCCTGGAGCGTTTGATCGAGGAACGTGCGTTGCGCGCCGAAGCCGCCCGCCAAGGTTTCAGCGTGAGCGATGAGCAGGTCAACCAAGCCCTCAACAACCTCGCCGCAAGTCTGGGTTTGCAAGAAGGATTGCTGCAATTAGCCCGCGCCGCCGAAAGTTATGGCATTCCGTTTGAGCGCTTACGGGTTTCTACTGAAACCGAGCTGCTAATCAACGCTGCCCGCAACCGCGCGATCCAGAACGAAATTCGCGTCAGCGACCAGGAGGCTCGTGCCCTAATCGAGCGTGAAGGATTGAATTTAGGCCAAGTCCAAATCAGCCAAATCTTGGTCGCGCTGCCACAGGCGCCCACCCCTGAACAGCTGCAAATGGCGTCTCAGCGCATCACGCAAATACAACAGGCCTTGGATCAGGGCGCGGTTTTTGCCAGTCTGGCCCGGGAGTTCAGCGACGGTCCTGAGGCGATCAACGGCGGGGACTTGGGGTGGCGAGAAATCTCTGCCCTCAACGCCAACTTCCGTCAGGCGTTAGCTCAAACCAACGATCAGGGCATTAGCGCCCCTTTTAGAACCAGAGCGGGACTTCATATTCTGCGCTTGGAGGGGCGGCGTAGCAGTGAAACTAGCTTGATCACACAGGTGCGCGCGCGCCACATTCTGCTCAAGCCCAACGCCGTACGCGACAGCGAAGCGACCCGCCGTGAGCTGGCCGGTCTGGTGTCACAACTGCAATCCGGTGCTGATTTTGGTGAGTTGGCACAACAGCATTCGGAAGATCCGGTCAGTGCCTCACGGGGCGGTGAGCTAGGATGGGCCGACCCTGCCGCCTACGTACCAGAGTTCACCCAGGCCCTAAGCCTGCTTGAGCCTAGTCAGCGCAGTGGCCTCGTGCAGACACAGTTTGGTTGGCACGTGATTGAGCTGCTGGATCGCCGCGAAGTCGAGGGCGCCAACGTGGGCCAGTTACAGCAGGCCAAGGACATCATTGTCCAGCGTCAAGCGGACGAAGTCGGGGCCGCCTGGAGCCGACGCATTCTCAACAACGCGTATGTTGAACGCCTGTAATGGATCACAAAGCCCGCAAACGATTCGGTCAAAACTTCCTGACTGACGAAGGGGTCATTAACCAAATTGTCAGCGCCATTGCCCCGCGCGAGGATGACCATCTGGTTGAAATTGGTCCTGGCTTGGCCGCCTTAACGGATCGGTTAACCCGCGCAGGTCGCCTGACCCTGGTCGAGCTGGATCGTGACCTGGCACGGGGCCTGCGGGTCAGATTTGCCAACGACCCCAGAGTCGAGCTAATTGAGGGCGATGCGCTCACGATTGATCTGGACGCATTAGGCACACCGCTTCGCCTGGTAGGCAATCTGCCCTACAACGTTGGAACGCAGCTGGTGATCCGATTTTTGCAGTGGGGCGGCGCTCGTAACATGACGTTTATGCTGCAAAAAGAAGTCTGCCAGCGACTGTGTGCCAACGTCGGCGACAAGCACTATGGACGCCTGGCCATACTACGGGCCTGTTACGCCCGCGCTGACTACTTATTTGAGGTCCCGCCCAGTGCGTTTAACCCACCGCCCAAGGTGGACAGCGCCATTATTCGACTGACGCCTCTGGCAAACCCCGAGGTTGAAGTGTTGAGCCTGGATCGGTTGGAACAGGTAACCGCCGCTGCCTTTGGTCAGCGCCGTAAGACCTTGCGAAACAGTTTATCCGCCCTTATCGACGAGATGGGGTTGATTGAACTAGGCATTGATCCAAAACAGCGTGCCGAAAACTTATCTCCCCAAGCCTTTGCCGACATTGCCAATGCCTTGGAGCGTTCTGATGGATCCGCGTTACCTCATTGACGTCCGCGTCACCCCTAGCTATCAGGGCTCACGCGATGGCGAGTACGCCTTTGCCTACTCAGTTGAGATTGAAAATACGGGCAGTTTCACCGCACGGCTAATCAATCGCCATTGGCTGATTACCGACGGCGACGGCCAGACCGAGGAAGTTCGTGGGCCTGGCGTGGTCGGCGAGCACCCCATCATCGTGCCCGGTGACTGCTTCCGCTATACCTCCGGCGCGGTTTTAAAAACCCCGGTTGGCAGTATGCGCGGCCAATACGAGATGGAGGCCGATGACGGCCACCGTTTCTTCGCCCAAATCCGGCCCTTTACACTCGCTGTACCCGGCACGCTGAACTGAGATGGCGCGCTGGGCCATTGGCGATTTACAGGGCTGCTACCGTACTTTCAGCGGCCTACTCGAAAAAATCGGTTATCGCCACGAACGCGATGAGTTGTGGTTGGCGGGAGACCTTGTCAACCGAGGGAGTGGCTCGGCGGCCTGCCTGGACTGGTTGATGCGCCACCGCGTCAAAGTCGTTCTGGGCAATCATGACTTGCATTTGATCGCCGTGATGCTGGGCTTTGGAAAGACCAAACCCTCTGACACCCTACACGACATTCTGGCGCATCCACGTAAAGGGCAAATACTGGAGTGGTTACTCGCTCAACCCTTGATCATCAGCGAAGACCACTGGATGAGTCACGCGGGCCTATATCCGCTGTGGTCACAGGACCAAGCCCAGGCGCTGGCACAGCAAGCCACACAAGCCTGGCAGGCCAACCCAGAGGCCTTCTTTAGCGACATGTACGGAAACGAACCCGACCGCTGGGACGAATCGTTAGAGGGCCAGGCGCGATGGCGCTTTATCGTCAACGCCCTGACTCGGATGCGGATGATTAGCGCCGGAGGTCATCTGGATATGTCGTTCAAGCGCGGCCCCCACGAGGCACCGCAGGAATTAACGCCCTGGTATGCCACAGGCGACCGAAGCCGGCCGATTATCTTTGGCCACTGGGCAGCACTGGAACAACGACAGCCCGCCGATCAGGTCTTTGCTCTGGATAGTGGAGCGGTCTGGAACCAATGCCTCAGCGCGCTTAATCTAGATACCCATCAGTGGCATCATCAGCCCACGCACTCACGAGACTTGATTCATGTTTAAGCATCTTTCGGTTCAACAAATGGCCACCCTAGACGCACAAGTCTTGGATATCCGCGATGCACAGTCCTACAGCGCAGGCCACATCCCGGGTGCGCAAGCGGTGACTCAGGAAAACTCTGCGCAACTGCTGACACAATTAGACAAAACTAAGCCTGTGGTGGTGTGTTGTTATCACGGCAACTCCAGCCAATCTGCCGCAGCTTATTTGGCCGAGCAGGGCTTTTCGGAGGTTTACTCGTTGGACGGCGGATTTGAGCAGTGGCGAATGCAGCACCCTGATCAGATCTCAACGGGCGAGAGCTAAATCACCGGGCTGCAGGTTAATCACCTCTGCATTTTGAGTCAGTCGAGCCACACTGCGTTGAGGCAGCACCTGTGTAATGGTGAGTTTGTCCTCAATACCCCGGGTCGAATAAACAAAATTTTGGCCAAACTGTGAGGATTTCACTAACTGAATGTCCATCACATCGCCTGTTTGAATCCCTAAATCTGCCCCTCCGAGTAACTCAACCTCCAGGCCCTGGGTTCGGGCAATAGGCACGCTCAGCGGCTGACATGATAGCTGGGACGCCAAGATCTGCGAGAAATCATTAACATCCTGATAGGCCTGGGCGTTGAAGTTAAATTGACTCGCGGCCACTCGCTTGGGCAGCGAGCTTGCGATATCAATTTCTTCGGTAGCCAGCAGTGCGCCGCGCCGCAAATCATAGATCGCAAGCACCAATGGAAGGTTTTTGGGAACCGTGCGCGAGGCCTTTGTTTTGACCCACTGGGCAGCTCGCTGGGCCAGCGTTTGAGTCACAGTGACCGTCGGCTGAGGCGGCATTAACCGCGGCACGACCATGTATTGTGCGACCTCACGCTGACCTAGTGTGCGCAAAGATTCGCGTAACACCTGAGGTGGCAGCTCGCTCAACCCAATGCCGGATAAAAACTTCAGATCCACCTTGGCATTTTGCGCCATGATGTCCAGCAGCAACCGGTCGATGGCCCGGTCAATCCCACGCCATGCCACTGGAATCGCACCGGGCAGCGCGACCGGCGAAATAAGGACTCGGTGGCGGTAAGTATTGTTGGGCTCGGCGCACATTTGCATGCCGTGTTCAAGCATGTTCCAAGTCGATGCGCCGGCCCACACGGGCCACGCCATCAGCACTAACAATAGTTTTCTCATAGCGCCTATATCGGACAGCGTCGCAACAGCTTGAGCAGATCCGGCAACATGTCCCGACCCAAGTAGGCATGTCGCCATTCGGCTTCTTTTAGGTGCAAATAAAACGTCCGCTTGGGCCAGCCGCATAATGACTGCCGCCGCGCGTTCAACGTTTGGGCAAACTGCTCCAATGACAGGGGATGTGAGGGGTCTTTTTCGATCGGGTTGTCAGCCAGAGGTACGCGATATAACCGTCCCGTATCCAGGTCGATCAAGCCCTGATAACCCCAATCATGTACTAAGGGGTCGAAATTGCGCTGTCGGTACAGCACCCGGAAGGCCTCAAGTGATTGGTCTGCGGGGACCCACTCGCAAATCAATTGCTGGGCAACCCTGCGCACGCCAACGAGGCGAGGATAGGTGTCACCGGGCTGCGGGCGTACACCGCGGACTCGACGCTCGCCTGGCTCTAGGATGCGTGCCTTGAAGGGATTAAATTGCTCACGTTCCGAAGCCATCCGCCGCCGCAGGCGCCCCCATATCTGATTGACCGACCGTGTGCTGACACCAATGCGCAGCGACGCTGACAGGGCAGATTCACCCATCGCAAACGCTCGGATGAGCTCAACAAAACGGGATTGACTCAAGCGAGCACGCTTGCAGTAAAGATTGGCAGTTGCGGTATTCATCTCTTTCTCCTTGTAGACTCAAGCCCAGTGTGTGTTGAGCCCCTTGAGTGAACTGATGAAAACCGGACAAAGTCGGTCAGATTATTCTGACGATCCTGTGGTTGAGGGCCTTGAGGTCTACCTAGTCGGTGGTGCGGTACGTGACCACTTGTTGGGACGTCAGGTTATGGATCGCGACTGGGTCGTTGTGGGAGCGACCCCTGAGCAGATGCAATCACGCGGATTTACCGCGGTCGGGGCGGATTTCCCAGTGTTCTTACATCCGCATACCCACGAAGAGTTTGCACTGGCCCGTACCGAGCGAAAAACTCGCGTCGGCCATCAAGGCTTCGAATTCCATGCGTCGCCAGAGATCACGCTGGAACAGGATTTGATTCGGCGGGACTTCACCATCAATGCCATGGCCATGGATCACACAGGCCAGATTATCGATCCCTACCACGGTCGCGAGGCGCTGGAGAAACGCCTTTTGGTGCCGGTCAGCGATGCGTTTAACGAAGATCCCCTGCGGATTTTACGAGCCGCGCGCTTTATGGCTCAAATGCCCAGTATGCGGGTCGCCCCAGACTTCGTGCGGCGGTTGGACGCTATGCGCGACGAATTGAGCAGCCTATCGGCTGAGCGCCTTTGGCAGGAGGCCTACAAGGCATTCACGGGTAATCCCAGCCGCTTTTTTGAGGCGCTGGATCAATGGGGGCTGTATGAGCACCTGGGGCTTGCGCCTGTGACCGTCTCTACCGGTCCGTTTGATGGCACGCCCGAGCAAAATTTGCGGCGTTGGCTGTGGCAAACCGCCGGACAAAATGGTCAGTGGCTGAACGCGTGGCGGGCCCCAAAACGCTGGAACTTGCTGGATCAAGATCTGTCCGGATGGCAAACATCGGACGATATTTTTACGGTGCTTAAACAGACCGGCGCACTCAAACAAACCCCGCGTAGCGAAGCGTTGCTGGATACATTGCGCGAGAATGACGCCCAGGCCAATGCTGATCTGGACGGCGCATTGAGCGCGGCACGGGCCATTCGAGCGCAGGACATGGACCCTACGCTATCCGGCCCAGACCTGGGGCAGGCCCTCGTTCAAGCTCAGTCCGAGGCGTTTTACCGAGAATTCTGCCGATGAATTTTGACCGCCAGACTTTGCGTACCGGCGACCGCACCGGGCTTGTGCAGCGTCAAGGTTAACCAGGGCATATCAAACTCATCGAACAAGGCTTGGGCCACCGACTCGGCTAGGGTTTCGATCAACTCTGGCTGCTGAGCACTCATCACTCGCCGAACACTTTGACTCACGGCATCGTAGTTAAGGGCCTGAGTTAAATCGTCCGACAATCCTGCTGGACGGTTATCCCAGCCCATTTCCAAATCGACCAACAACGGCCGTGGAGCATGACGCTCAAAGTCATACACCCCGACCACAGTTTCGCACTGCAACCCTTGAATGATGACGCTATCCGACACGAGACAACTCCTCTAATGGCCAGCGCGGACGCGCCTGGGTTGCCGCCGAGTCGGCTTGGCCGGCCTGTAGCCGCATGGCCCCGGCATACGCGATCATCGCTCCGTTGTCGGTACAATACGCCAACGGCGGGTAAAAGAGCTCAGCATCTAAATCCGCCAGCCGGGCGCGCAGCTTTAGGTTTGCCGCAACACCGCCGGCCAACACGATACGATTCAGTCCCGTCTCTTGAAGCGCTCGCTTGCACTTTACAAATAAGGTTTCGGCTACGGTGTGCTCGAAACAGGCCGCCAAATCCGCGGCGTCTTGCCCGGTCACTTTGCCATCACGCGCCAGCGCCTTGGCCTGGACCAGGGCCTGTGTTTTCAGGCCGCTAAAGCTTAAATCCACGCCGGGACGATCGACCATCGGACGAGTAAATTTAAAGCGCGTGGGATCCCCCTGCTCGGCCAACTTGGCAAGATGAGGTCCCCCGGGATACGGCAAATCCAATAACTTTGCGACCTTGTCGAAGGCCTCGCCGGTTGCGTCATCAATCGTGCCCCCCAGCAGGCGATATTGCCCGATGCCTAGCACTTCGATGAACTGCGAATGCCCCCCACTGACCAGCAACGCCACAAAGGGAAAGGGTGGTGGCTGATCAGATAACATGGGTGCCAGTAAGTGACCTTCGAGGTGATGAACACCCAGCGCCGGTATATTTAGTCCCGCGGCCATCGCCCGCGCGGTGCTGATACCTACCAGCAAAGCCCCCACCAAACCCGGCCCTTGGGTGTAAGCAATACCTTGTAAATCACTCGCCTCGACGCCCGCTTGTTGTAGCGCACGACGAATCAAATGAGGCAGCTTGCGGACGTGATCACGGCTGGCCAGCTCTGGCACAACGCCGCCATATTCCGCATGGGTTTTGGCCTGGCTATAGAGTTCGTGCGACAGTAACCCTTGTTGGGTGCAATACACCGCAACGCCGGTCTCATCACAGCTAGTTTCGATACCTAAAACAATCATTGCCGCAGAGTAGTGATCCCACGCTTGATATTCAATCAAAGGCTCTGTATCTTTTCGCGCCCTTATGGGGTCAAAAGACCTGATGATTCATTGAGAGAGGTGAAATACCTGTGCCGTTCGTTAAAGTTAAAGACAACGAGCCCTTTGACGTAGCTCTACGTCGCTTCAAGCGCTCATGCGAGAAGGCGGGCGTTCTAAGTGAAGTACGTCGTCGTGAGTTCTATGAAAAGCCCACCAGCGTTCGTAAGCGCAAGGCAGCGGCTGCGGTTAAGCGTCACCTGAAAAAGGTTTCACGCGAGACCAAAAAGTTCGAACGCCTGTACTAAGCGAATTCGAACATGAGCGAGCTCAAAGCCCAGCTCACGTCCGCCATGAAGGACGCCATGCGAGCCAAGGACAAATTGCGCCTTGGCACCATTCGTATGGCCCAAGCGGCGGTTAAACAACGCGAGATCGATGAACGCATCGAGCTTGCGGATTCTGACGTCCTAAGCATTCTGACCAAACTGGTCAAACAGCGCGAGGACGCCGCGATTCAATACCGCGATGCAGACCGACCTGAGCTGGCCGATACCGAGCTAGCCGAGGCCGACGTTCTGCGCGAGTTTCTACCTGCAGCGTTGAGTGATGACGAAGTAGGCGCTCTGATTGACCAAGCAATTGCCGAGACCGGCGCATCGAGCATGGCTCAGATGGGCGCGGTAATGGGCTGGCTAAAGCCGAAAGTGACGGGCCGCGCCGACCTAGGCAAGCTAAGCGGTCAAATCAAAGCAAGACTTAACTGATACACTGGCCCCATGGCCGGTCAAATCCCCCAATCCTTTATCGATCAGCTGCTCGATAACGCTGACCTCGTTGGCTTAATTGGCGAGGACATCACGCTTAAAAAATCGGGCTCGAACTACCAGTCACGGTGCCCTTTTCACGACGACCGAAGCCCTAGCTTTAGCGTTTCGCCCGACAAGCAGGTTTATCACTGCTTTGGTTGTGGTGCCTCTGGCAACATCCTGACCTATATCAAGGAAAAACGCGGCCTGGACTTTGTCGGGTCAGTCGAATATTTGGCCAAGCGCCAGGGCCTTGAAGTTCCCCGCGAAGACAGCAACCCCGCGCAGGAGCGAGCCCAACGGGAGCGCCAACGCCTTTACGATCTGTGCGAGGACAGCGACCGTTTTTTCCAGCAATGCCTGCGCAGCGACCCACTTCGTGAGGTCGCCGTCGATTATTTGCGTGGCCGCGGCCTATCCGGCGAGACCGCCAAAATCTTTGGCATTGGCATTGCCCCGGCCAACGGGCAAGCCTTGCGTCAGCATCTCAAAGCGCGGGGCTACAGCGACAGCGAAATGGCCAAGGCTGGTGTGCTGGTCGAGAAACCTAACCGGAGTTATGACCGCTTTCGCGCCCGGATCACCTTTCCCATTCGAGATCGACGTGGCCGCACGGTGGCCTTCACCGCTCGAGTATTGGACGACGCCAAGCCTAAATATCTCAACAGCTCTGAATCCCCCATTTTCCATAAGGGCAAGGTGCTGTACGGCCTACACGAGGCGATCAAAGCCAACCGCACCTTAGAGCGGCTAATCGTTGTGGAGGGGCAAATGGATGTGATTGCCCTGGCCCAGCATCAGATTCCCTGCGCAGTGGCGACCTCGGGCACAGCCATCACACCTGACCACCTTGAACAACTCGTGCGATTGGTACCGCAGGTCGTATTTTGCTTTGACGGAGACGCTGCTGGAACCAAAGCGGCCTGGCGGGCGCTGGAAAATGCCCTGCCGCTGATGGACGGACAGACAGAATTTCTATTTCTGTTTTTACCTGACGGCCAGGACCCCGACTCACTGCTCCAAGCCCAAGGCAATGAAGGCTTTAACCGTCAGCTAGCCCATGCGAAATCGCTCTCGGATGTGTTGTTTGAGCAACTCACTCAATCATTAGATATGGAGCGGCTGGACAGCCGTGCCCGCCTAGGCGGCCTGGTGGCACCGCACCTAAAACGCGTACCCAAAGGACTGCCCCGTGAGCTGCTGATCGATGAGCTGGCGCGTCGCGTAGGTACCGACCGGGGTGCCGTGCGCGAGCTGGTCGACAGCGCAGAAGCGGCAGCTCCGACACCCCCCGCACCGCCAAAATCTGAACCCGAGCCGGCCGAGCCCGACCCTGAACCCATGCTGGAAGTACCGCCTGAGTACCTGATTGATGACAACTATGGCCATCTGGAACCCGTGATGCCAGGGGATTCGGGGTACTGGGAGGCCACTCAAGGCGATCAGAAGGTCGAAAGAATCGCCAACAATATGCTTCGATGCCTGTTCCAAGACCCCGCGATTGGCCTGGCACAGTCCAGTTTTGATCAGCCGGAAATGGCTGAGGTCAACGAACTCATTGCGCTGATTCAAGAGCACAAGATCGAAACCTCAACCTTGCTACTGGGGTTCTGCTCAGGCACCCCTCTGGGGGTCAAGCTCGGCCGGCTATCACAGACTGACACGGCTCTAGCACCGGCAGAACTACGCAACCACTGGCAGGATTGCCTAACTTATTTACAACGCCAGCAAATGAAGGCAGAACGACGCCACTTGATGAGCGGTACCGGCAAGACGATTGATGACCTGGCCGCCTTGGTGAAAAAGCGCAAAGAACAGGGCTCGAAAAGCTAGCGGCGACGCCCCATATCTATGGTATAATAGGCGGCTTATTCCAGCCGATTCTTAATCTCAGGGACACTTCAGAATCTATGTCTGACGCGAATGAAAACATGCAGGGCGCCCAAAAGTCCCGCATTCAAGATCTGATCACCCGTGGCCGCGAACAGGGCTATCTCACCTTCGCTGAGGTCAACGACCATCTCCCTGAGGACATCGCAGACGCCGATCAGGTTGAGGAGATCATCCGTACCATTCGCGAAATGGGTATCCCGGTTGCGGAACAAGCACCCGACGCCGAGGAATTATTGCTCAGCGAAGGTGATTCCAGTGCCGACGATTCCACCAGCGAAGAAGCCGTTGCCGTTCTTACCAGCGTTGAAACCGACATCGGCCGCACGACCGATCCCGTGCGCATGTACATGCGTGAAATGGGCACGGTCGATCTGCTGACTCGCGAGGGCGAGATTCGCATCGCCAAGCGCATTGAAGATGGCATCCGAGATGTCATGGCTGCCGCAGCGTATTACCCGGGCGTCGTGGACGGATTGCTGGCTGAATACGATCGCATTATCGAAGAAGACGGCCGGATCACCGATCTGTTGAGCGGCTTTTTGGACGAAGTCGAAGACCCCAAAAGCCCTGAGCAGATGGCCGCTGAAGCTGCCGAAGCTGCTCAAGCCGCAGCTGAAGCCAAGGGCGAAGAGCTCGACGACGAAGATGACGTCGAGGACGACGATGCTGAAGCCGAAGAGGAAGGTCCCAGCGGGCCCGACATGGAAGAGGTCGGCCGCCGATTCGAGGCGATTCGACTGCACCTGGGCCAACTCAATGCCGCGATCGAAAAAACCGGCCGCGACAGCAAAGACTTTGACGTGGCGATGGACGAGCTGCTCGACGTCTTTTGCTCGATCAAGCTGGTTCCGCGGGTCTACGACGAGATGGTCGCGCAGGTCAATCAAGTTCTAGACCACGTCAAGGAGCAAGAACGCCAGATTCAGAACATGTGCGTTCGTCATGCCCGCGTTGATCGGGATCTATTTATCAAGCACTTCATGGGTCACGAGGTCGACCCTCAGTTCTTTGACCAGATCCGCAGCAAGTCTAAAAAGCCGATGCTGGATCGCTATGCGGCTGACATTAAACGCTGCCAAGCCCGGATGTTCGCGGTACTTGAAGCCAACGGCATGACGTTTGAGCAGCTTAAGTCGCTGCAAAAGAGCCTAAACAAAGGGACCGCCAAGGCACGTCGCGCCAAGCGCGATATGGTGGAGGCTAACCTGCGACTGGTGATTTCGATTGCCAAGAAATACACCAACCGCGGTTTGCAATTCCTGGACCTCATCCAGGAGGGCAACATCGGCCTGATGAAAGCCGTCGACAAGTTCGAATATCGCCGTGGTTATAAATTCTCGACCTACGCGACCTGGTGGATTCGACAGGCTATTACCCGCTCGATTGCTGACCAAGCCCGCACGATTCGTATCCCGGTCCACATGATTGAGACGATCAACAAACTCAATCGTGTCAGCCGTCAGATGCTACAAGAAATGGGCCGCGAGCCGACGCCGGAAGAGCTAGGCGAGCGCCTTGAGATGCCCGAAGATAAGGTCCGCAAGGTACTCAAAATCGCTAAAGAGCCCATCTCGATGGAGACTCCGATTGGCGACGACGAAGACTCTAACCTGGGCGACTTTATCGAAGATGCAAACTCAGCCAGCCCGCTGGATCGAGCGACCGAAGAAGGCCTGCTAGAAGCTACCCAGGACGTGCTCTCAAGCCTGACCGCTCGTGAAGCCAAGGTGCTTCGCATGCGTTTTGGTATCGACATGAATACCGACCACACCCTTGAGGAAGTCGGTAAGCAGTTCGATGTAACCCGTGAGCGTATTCGTCAGATCGAAGCCAAGGCTCTGCGCAAGTTGCGTCACCCCACTCGCTCGGATCACTTACGTAGTTTCCTAGACGACTAAGCAACGGGTATGAAGGCTGTGAACCGATCGACAAGTCGTTTCGCAGCCCCGGTTCTATACTCCGAAGCATGATGAATTACTTGCTTCAACCCATACTGGACATGCACAGCCGAGAGGCGGTCCATTATGAAGTGCTATCCAGACCATCCAGCATTGGTACAGCATCTTGCTTGGAAGACTACTTCGAGCGCATGAGTGCTGCCCAACAGCTTGAAATCATTCATGACCAGCTATTGCATTTTGCGTCCAGCGGCTTGCCCCTATCGATCAACGTTAGCGGTCGGCTGTTACACGACAGCGACGCCTGCTTTCGCTTAATCGAGGTCCTTGGCGACTTCTCGATGCCGCTGATGATTGAGCTGACCGAAGGACACCCCCTGCCCGATGCAGCCCAGGTAAACCCCTATTTCAGACAGCTAAGATCCGTGGGTTGCTTATTGGCCCTGGATGACTTTGGGACCGGCCACAGCGCCAACATCGACACCATTCATCATTACGATTTCGACGTCATTAAGATCGACCGATCTCTGAGCAACCAATGGCAGGACCCGACACGAGCTCCGTCACTGGCGCTACTCGCCCAGGTCATCAATATGTTGGGCAAGACGGCTGTAGCCGAGGGGATCGAGAGCAAAGACCAAATGGAGGGCCTGATCAAGCTGGGATATCGACAGCAGCAAGGGTACTTCCATGGTCGTCCTATTGAGTTAAATGAGGTCCTGCATGCCGTCGGATAAGCGTTACCCCATCCCCGCCCAAGAAGCCGAACGCCTAAAGGTACTGGCCGATTTACACTTGTTGGACACCCGCGACGACTCACATTTAGACCATATCACCCAGATGGTCGCGCGTTATTTTCAGGCGCCCATTGTGTTGATCAGCCTGGTCGACAAAGATCGCCAGTGGTTCAAATCCTGTGTCGGACTCGAGGCCGAGCAGACCCCTAGGGAAGATGCGTTTTGTAACTACACGATTTTGGATGGCGACGCATTTGAAGTGCCCAACGCACTGGAGGACCCACGTTTTGTGAACAACCGGCTGGTTACCGGGGAGCCTCATATTCGCTATTACCTGGGAAGCCCCGTGACATCCGCAGGCATGCGGATCGGAACCCTATGTGTGATTGATCAAGTCGCCCGCCCCGCAGCCACGGAGGAGCAGCGCAAAGTGCTTGCCGATTTTGCACAGCTAGTGACGCGGGAAATTGAAGTCAGAGAAACGTTGCGCCAAACCCTGCAAACCGTCCGCGGAGCGTTGAAGTTCGGCTGACCGGTGGTAGACTTGCCGGCGCTGGGGGCCCATAGCTCAGTTGGTTAGAGCAGGGGACTCATAATCCCTTGGTCGCTGGTTCGAGTCCAGCTGGGCCTACCACTGACTTCCCAGAATACTGTTGGTATAAATCCAACAACCCCTGCCCTTGATACGATTCTTTAACCCGATTGCTGGGCAACTCAAAGGGGCAGTTTTGCGACGGACAAATTTGCCGCCCCGCCACCCAATACTCAGAAACAGTAGCCGTCACTCGCCAGCCGACATGCCCCAATCCGAAACCGGTGACCTGGCCCTCGTCGACATTGATCGTCAGTCCTGAATCTACGTAGGTGAATCGAGTGCGGTATCCGGTTTCAGAAACAGAATAGACATCCGGCTCGCCCAGTACCGCCTGCATGCCCGTCGCATCGACAAAGCTGGGATCATCTGAGGGACTAAATCCGATCTGGGCATACAAATAGCGCACACGTCCCTGGTCAAACTGGACGGACATAACAGACTCGTCGTCGGTCTCCCAGGCACACCAGGCCTGCTCCCGCCAGCAACGAGCAGGAGCGCCCAATTGCTTGACGACCTGTTCATATGGCATGGCCGTTCGAACGCCCATCACCGCTGTGAGTGGCTGCCAAGCCTGTGCAGCGCCGCTTAAAAGAACGGCGAACCCGATGACAGCCCGCATGGGATCAGTCCAGTTTTTGAATTTCGGCAAACACTTTCTCAGCCTTCTCGCTGAGTTCAGAATAACCGCGAATATCGCCCGAGCGTTGCGCCTTCATGGCTTGCTCAAGCAGCTGCTGGCGCTCTTTTTCCAAAGCTTTTTTGGGGTCTTTCTTAAACAGTCCGAACATCGCGCCTTCCTATTAGTGGGGGATGCTAGGTATATGGGCGCCCCGCCCCAACAAGCAAGGACTAGGCGCTTTGAATCTCGATCTCGGTCTGGGGTAGTGGCGCCGCTTTACCAAACAACCAACCCTGCAGGTAGTCACAGCCCAGACTACTCAAGAAGTCCGCTTGCACTTGCTGCTCAACGCCCTCAGCCACGACTTCCAAGTCCAAGCTGTGCGCCAAACTAATCAGGCCGGCACTGAGGTTGGTCTTGCCCAAGTCATGGGGAATCCCGCGCACAAAGCTCACATCGATTTTGATGCCATCCAGCTTAAAGTTGGCCAGGTGCGAGAGGCTTGAAAAGCCGGTGCCAAAGTCGTCGAGATAAATCATGACACCCGCATCGCGCAAGCGTTCGACGATATCCAGGGCCTTTTCCTCATCACGTAACAACGCGGTTTCGGTGATTTCGACATGCAAACGGGAGGGATCGATGCCGGTCTGTTCGATGATTTGGAGCAGCTGGACGGTGTAATCATCGTTAACAAAGTGCTGCCCGCTCATATTCAGCGACAAAAACGGAGCACTGCCGTCGACGTTGCGGTGTGGGGCCAAGGATTGAATGGCGGTGCGCGCGATCCACAAATCGATCTGCCCGATCATGCCGTAGGCCTCTGCCACGGGAATAAACTCCCCGGGTGATACTTCGCCCAAGGTTGGGCAATTCCAACGAACCAGTGCCTCGTAGCCGGCGACTGCGCCAAAGGCATGCAGGATCGGTTGGTATTCGACTCTTAACTCATTGCGATCAATCGCGTGACGCAGATGGCGCTCAATCACGCCCATGCGGTTGGCGTCCACCTGCATGTTCTGATCAAAATGAATGGCCTGCCCTTTGCCCGCGTTCTTGGCCTGGTACATCGCCATATCTGCGTGACGTAACAGGGTATCGGGGTGCGAATTCGTATCATCGGCAATCGCGATCCCAACACTGGCCCCGACGTAGATATCCCGATTCTCAATCTCGATGACCTGACAGACGCTTTGGATCAAGCGTTCGGCAATCGAGTTCAGGACCTCTTCCGGCGGCGGTGGGACTAAAATCACGACAAACTCATCACCCCCGAGACGTGCGACTAGGTCACTTGGGCGCCCACCGCCCTGGGATCTGACTTCATTTTCAATGCGTCGGGAGACCTGGCGCAGGGTCTCATCCCCAATATCGTGCCCAAACACGTCGTTGACCCGTTTGAAATCGTCTAAATCCACAAACAGCAACGCAGCCCTGGCCTGCTCATCAAGCATGCCAGCCAGGCGCTCCATTACGGCACTACGATTGGGCAGGCGGGTGACCGGATCTGTGAAGGCAATTTCGCGCACGCGGTGATTGGCTTGTTCTAGCTCGTCCGCCATCAGGTTAAAACGATCAGACAAGCGACGTGATTCGGTCGGCCCTTCATCATTGCGCAGGCGAATACGTCGCCCTTTGCCTAATCCGCTAAAGGCTGCAGATAGTCGATCATAGGGGCGCCCGATTTCTCGGCTAAGCCACAAAATCGCCAGAATGTTAATAAACAGGGCGATCGCTGCTCCGCGGGTCAAACCATCCATCAATGAAGCCGACAGATCCGCCCAGGCCTCTCGCACCTGAAGCTCGACGGTATTGGCGGTAATCGCGTGGTCACGCACCACTCGATTAATAAACAGAGTCGCGATCGGCTCCTCGGATCCCCAGACCGGTGCCCAAGCACTGACATCTAGGTTTGAATCAGCAATGCGATACAGCGGAATGGTGGAGCGGCGCAGAGATGCCGTGTCGCCCTGGCCAATCACAGAGAAATCTCGAACACTGGACGGACGGTGTTCCAGGATCAGGTGTCCACTTCGATCATATAGGCTGACCTGTCGAATCCACTGATCTACCGCCATGGCATCGACCAGGGCACTGACGGCAACTAGGTCATTGCGCTGCAACGCATCGGCAATGATATGTGCCCCCATTTGCGCCGCATCCAGGGTTGAGCGCGCCGTTTCGCTGGCGCTGGCCTGGTCACGGGCCGACTCCAAATAATGATCCAGCAGGGGCCGCTGCCCTTTCAGGCTGTTGCTGATCAAACTGAAGTAACTCAGCGTGACCGCCGCCAATAGACCCAGCAGTATTAGACAAACGCGGACCGTCAGGCGGTTAAACCAGGTCATATTCTCTTCCTCGGCTTACCCGAATGCGCGATACCTGGCCGACTACGGCAATGACCGCTCCACTGATCATCAGCAACCACGCCATGATATTGAGGGTCTGGCACTGTTTTCTGAAGCGTTCCAGTTCACGGGAATTGGCCGTCTGCCGCGCTTGCTGCTCGGCCAAGGACAGCCGAGTGACCTCGTTCATCGCAATCGATAAGTCCCCCTGGGTAACCCAAGCCTGGGACCAATCCTGGCGCTGAATCTGATTTTCTAACAGCTCGAGGTGGCGACCGATTTGATACATCAGGGTGGAATATTCACGCTGCTGCATCAGTGGCCGATAAAGCGCGCCGCGACTGTGCAGAAAGTGACGGGAAAAAGCCACGTCCAGAGCCAGCATTAGCTCATCAAGGTGTTCAGCCCCCTGGGCTTTGACGATCCCCAGATTTGAGGACAGACGAGCGACCTCCAGCTCCGATTTCATCGCAGCCGGATACAGCTCCGCTTTATTCGCCGACAGCATGGTCGTGCTTTCTTGAGCGAGACGAGACTGCATCTCATGATGCGTCCACAAAGCCAGCCCCATGCCAAACACCATCAACGTGGCAGAGATGCCCGCCAAGGCTTTGTTCATGATTCTGGTGCAATCTCAGCCAACTGCCAGATAGACAGATTCCGGGTACGCTCGACATCCAGTTCCGGATAGCGATCGAAATCAACGATTAACCAACTGGGTCCGAAGTCACGACGGGTCAGCGGTTTACCGTCCTTTTGAAGCGCAAGAATCGGTGAGCGCAACGCATCCAACTCACCGGGCTGCATAATGACGGAATAGTTATCCAAGGCGATCAAGCGAACCGGCGCTTGGTCCAGGCCGTAATGCGCAAGCAACGCGGCCATGTCGATGCCCTCGTAGGTGTGTACCTCAGGTGCCCATGGATTTTTAGTAATGATGGGCTCAGCAGGGAACTGCTCCATCAACCATTGGGTTTTGACAATATGTCGCTCGCCCTGGCCGTCGACAATTGATAAATCTGCCGCTGTCGCAGACAACGAAATGCCCATTACTAGGGCGAATATCCATCGGATCATGTGCTACCTCGGTTACCGCGTGTACTTACGCTTAACAGCCTAGTACAGCGGCAACCAAGTGCCGGACCATCAGTCCAATGCTTACGCGATAGCGCGCGCTGCCTCTAGGGCGGTATCGACACGGCCTTCAGCAGTCATTTGCTGATCAGCAGAAATCACTTGAACGTCAGTGATGCCGATAAAGTTCAGTACTTGACGAAGCCACGGCGTTGCAAAATCTACGGGGCTGTCCACAGGAACACCGCCAGATGAAATAACAATAAAGGCACGCTTTCCCTCTAACAGACCGACCGGTCCATTTTCGGTGTAACTGAAGGTGTCACCTGCACGACAAATCTGGTCAAAATAAGCCTTTAGGACAGCGGGCACCCCAAAATTATAGATCGGCGCGCCAATCACCAAGGTATCCGCAGATTTAAGCTCTGCAATTAAACGGTCGCTCGTAGTTCGCGCTTCCTGCATACCCTCGGTCCATTCCGAAGGGTCAGTAAAACCCGCCATTACCCAGTCTTCCGTTACAAATGGCATGCCTTGACTTAAATCACGCTCATGAATCGTCGCGCTTTTAGCGGATAGTGAGTCGGCAACTTGCTGTGTAATTTGCCGCGAGCTAGAGGTCTGGGTACGTGCCGAAGAATTGATAACTAATACGTTCATATGAATCTCCTAATCTGATGTAACCAAAGTAATGGTTATCGAAAAATAGAAAATCCCGATGTCCGGCTAGGCACTCGTGCCTAGACGGCACGAATTAAAGACCCAGAACGTCGTCCATCGAATACAGGCCCGCGGGCTTATCGGCTAACCAAGCCATGGCTCGGACCGCACCCTTGGCAAAGGTCATCCGGCTGGACGCCTTATGGGTAATTTCAATGCGCTCGCCCTCGGCGGCAAACAGCACCGTGTGGTCACCGAATACATCACCCGCACGAATGGTTTCAAAGCCGATTTGACGGTGAGGACGCTCATCAGTAATGCCTTCACGACCATACACAGCGACATCCTTGAGATTCCAGCCCATCGCGTCACACAGCACCTCGCCCAAGCGTACCGCGGTCCCCGAGGGTGCATCTTTTTTATGCCGGTGGTGCGCTTCGATCACTTCGATATCTGAATGCTCGCCGACCAGCTCGGCGGCCAAGCGAATCAGACGTTGCATGACGTTCACACCCACGCTCATGTTAGGTGCAAAGACCACGGGAATGTGCTGCGACGCCGCCTGAATCAAAGCCTTGTGCTCATCATCTAGGCCGGTTGTCCCGATCACCATGGGCACAGATTGCGCAACGCACCAAGCTAGGTTGTCAGCCAGCAAGTCAGGGGTCGTAAAATCAATCAACCCATGCCCAGCGCCCTGAAAGGCATTCAGACTGTCACGGATCGGCGCATCAACGGGACGGCCCAGCACCAATGCGCCGGCATCCTGACCAACGAATCCCGAACCGGGTCGCACCGTGCCGCCCGCCAGCTCCAAACTAGGTTGCTGCTCGCAGGCTTCGCACAGGACTTTGCCCATGCGACCCATGATGCCCGGGATCAGAACTTTCACTTGCCGCTCCGCGCGTACAAACTCTGCAACGAGCGAACTTCACGCTGCTCACCAAACTTCAATCCGCCCACCAGCGCCAGGCCACCGGACAGGGTCGTGGTGTAACACACCTTATTGGCGAGAGCCGCTTTACGGATTTGAGCCGAATCGTTGATCGCCTGACGTCCCTCGGTGGTGTTTACCACAAACTGGATTTGGTCCGACTTGAGCATATCGACGACATGCGGACGGCCTTCCAAGACTTTGTTGACGACTTCGACTTCAATGCCCGCTTGCTGCAACACCGCGGCAGTACCGCGGGTCGAGCACACCGTAAAGCCTAGTGACTTCAGCTCCGCGGCCAGCTCAACCGCACCGGGCTTATCGCCGTCACGAACGGAGATAAAGGCACGTCCTGAGGTCGGTACTTTTTCACCGGCACCGGCCGTAGCCTTGGCGAACGCTTCTTCAAAGCTATCTCCAACGCCCATCACCTCGCCGGTCGACTTCATCTCTGGGCCGAGGATCGGGTCAACGCCCTGGAACTTGGCAAAGGGGAAGACCGACTCTTTGACGCAATAGTACGGCGGGATGATTTCGCTGGTGAACCCTTGGCTGGCCAAGCTTTGACCGGCCATGCAGCGGGCTGCAATCTTGGCCAGGCTCGGGCCGATCGCCTTGGATACGAAGGGTACCGTTCGTGAGGCACGAGGATTCACTTCGATCACAAAGATGTCACGACCCTGAACCGCCATTTGCACGTTCATCAGGCCCACAACGCCGAGCTCAACGGCCATGCGCTTAACCTGATCGCGAATCTCGTCCTGGATGTCCATGGGCAGGCTGTACGGCGGCAGTGAACAGGCCGAGTCACCGGAGTGAACACCCGCCTGTTCAATGTGCTGCATGATCGCGCCGATCACGACCTGTTCGCCGTCACTGACGCAGTCCACGTCCACTTCGATCGCCTGATCTAGGAAGCGATCCAACAGCACCGGCGCGTCATCACTGGCCACTACGGCATCACGCAGGTAACGCTCCAAGTCACTGATGGAGTAGACGATCTCCATCGCCCGACCGCCCAAAACATACGAGGGACGAACCACCAGAGGGAAGCCGATTTTTTCAGCCAGCAAAACCCCTTCCTGCGTCGAACGCGCAATGGCATTGGGCGGCTGGCGCAAATTCAGACGCTCCACCAGCTGCTGGAAGCGTTCACGGTCCTCGGCGCGGTCGATGGCCTCAGGTGAAGTTCCGATGATCGGCACCCCTTCTTCAGCCAATGCGCGAGCCAGCTTAAGCGGTGTTTGGCCGCCGAATTGGATGATGACACCCTTGGGTTTTTCGACCTCAACAATCTCAAGCACGTCTTCTAGCGTCAGCGGCTCGAAGTACAAGCGATCTGAAGTGTCATAGTCGGTTGATACGGTCTCAGGGTTGCAGTTAACCATGATGGTTTCATAGCCGTCTTCGCGCATAGCCAAAGCCGCGTGAACACAGCAGTAGTCAAACTCAATGCCCTGCCCGATACGGTTCGGTCCGCCACCCAGCACCATGATCTTGTCATTCTGCGTCGGGTTCGCCTCGCACTCCTCGTCATAGCTGGAATACATATAAGCCGTCGAGGCATCGAATTCAGCCGCACAGGTGTCCACACGCTTGTAGACAGGGCGAACATTCATGCTTTGACGCTTGCGACGAACCTCACGTTGGCTGACGCCTAACAGATCGGCCAGACGCTTATCTGCGAAGCCTTTGCGCTTGAGAGCGCGCATCTGATCGGCATCAATGCTGGACAATCCGGTCTGTTTGAGCTCGTTTTCCAGACTGACAATTTGCTCGATCTGAATCAGGTACCAACGGTCAATCTTGGTCAACTGGAAGACGTCTTCCATGCTCAACCCACGACGGAAGGCATCCGCTACGTACCAAACGCGGTCTGGGCCGGGTTCGGCCAGCAAACCACGCAATTCATCCATCTCACCTTCTTCAGGGAACATAGGATCAAAACCCGACACGCCGACTTCCAGCCCGCGCAAGGCCTTCTGCATCGATTCTTGGAAGTTACGGCCAATCGCCATGACCTCGCCGACTGACTTCATCTGAGTCGTCAGCACGGGCTTAGCTTGGGGGAATTTCTCGAAGGTAAAGCGCGGAATCTTGGTGACGACATAGTCGATCGTCGGCTCGAAACTAGCCGGTGTCGCGCCTCCGGTGATCTCGTTCTCGAGCTCGTCCAGGGTATAACCCACCGCCAACTTGGCCGCGACCTTGGCGATCGGGAAACCGGTGGCTTTTGACGCCAGTGCTGAGGAGCGAGAAACCCGGGGGTTCATCTCAATCACCACGACACGACCGGTGTCCGGGTTCACACCAAACTGAACGTTCGAGCCACCCGTTTCAACGCCAATCTCGCGCAGTACAGCAATACTGGCATCGCGCATCACTTGGTATTCTTTGTCCGTCAGGGTCTGTGCCGGAGCGACTGTGATCGAGTCCCCAGTGTGCACGCCCATGGGGTCAAAGTTCTCGATCGAACAGACGATGATGCAGTTATCGTTACGGTCACGCACCACCTCCATTTCATACTCTTTCCAGCCCAGCAGCGATTCGTCGATCAGCAGCTCGTTGGTCGGTGACAAGTCCAAACCGCGCGCGCAGATTTCTTCGAACTCTTCGCGGTTATAGGCGACACCGCCACCGGAGCCACCTAGCGTGAACGAGGGGCGGATGATCGAGGGGTAGCCAAGATCTTCAACCGCAGCCAGTGCCTCTTCCATGTTGTGCGCAATGTGCGAGCGGGGGCATTCCAGGCCAATATTCTTCATGGCCTTGTCAAAGCGGTCGCGGTCCTCAGCCTTGTCGATGGCATCCACACTGGCGCCAATCAACTCAACATTGTATTTCTCTAAAACGCCGTTCGCCGCCAACTCCAGCGCCGTGTTCAACGCTGTTTGCCCACCCATGGTCGGCAAGATCGCATCAGGGCGCTCTTTGTCGATGATCTTTTCTAGGGTTTGCCAATTGATGGGCTCGATGTAGGTCGCATCGGCCATCGTGGGGTCGGTCATGATGGTGGCCGGATTCGAGTTCACCAAAATGACGCGATACCCCTCCTCGCGCAGCGCCTTACAGGCCTGTGCACCGGAGTAGTCAAATTCGCACGCCTGGCCAATGATGATGGGGCCTGCGCCAATGATCAGGATGCTGTTGAGATCCGTTCTTCTTGGCATTACGCGGCCTCCATGTCGGCGATGAATTGGTCAAACAAAGCAATAATGTCATGCGGTCCCGGGCTGGCCTCAGGGTGACCCTGAAAGCCAAAGGCACGCACATCGGTGCGCCGCACACCCTGAACGGTGTTATCAAACAGGCTACGGTGTGTGACGGTTAAGTTTTCCGGCAGGGCGCTGTCATCCACCGCAAAACCGTGGTTCTGGCTGGTGATAAAGACGCGGTTGCCATCCTGATCGCCCACCGGGTGGTTGGCCCCATGGTGACCAGTTTTCATCTTCATGGTTTTGGCGCCCGAGGCCAGCGACAAAATCTGGTGCCCCAAACAGATACCAAACACCGGGATGCCTGCTGCAATGATTTCCTGGACCGCTTCAATCGCGTAGGTGCAGGGCTCGGGATCGCCAGGGCCATTAGATAGGAAGACCCCATCCGGGTTCATCGCCAGTACTTCAGCGGCGGGGGTTTGTGCCGGCACGACGGTCAAATCACATCCGCGCTCGGCCAATAGACGCAGAATGTTGCGCTTTACACCAAAATCATAGGCGACCACTTTAAAGCGAGTTTCAGTGATGGTCGGGAACCCTTTGAGGTTCTCCCACGTGCCTTGATTGAAGGTGAAACTCGACTCAGTGCTGACTACCTTGGCCAGATCCAGGCCGGCTAGCCCATCAAAGGTCGCGATGCGAGCCATGGCGTAACCGACCAGATCGTCACCCGCGGCGGCCAAGGCATCGCCTGACAAAATGACACCGCGCTGGGCGCCCTTTTGGCGTAACAGGCGCGTCAGGCGTCGTGTGTCGATGTCGTAAATACCCACAACACCGCGGCTACGCATGTAACTGTCCAGATCGCCCTGCGACCGATAGTTACTCACAATCGGCGCCAAATCGCGGATGATCAAGCCTGCTGCCCAGATCTTGTCCGCTTCTTCGTCTTCCTCGTTCACGCCGGTGTTGCCGATGTGCGGGTAAGTCAGCGTAACAATCTGTTTACAATATGAGGGATCGGTCAGGATTTCCTGGTAACCGGTCATGGCCGTGTTAAATACGACCTCCCCGATAGATTCTCCTGATGCGCCGAGAGCGCTCCCGCGAAAGATGCTTCCATCTTCCAGTACCAAGCAGCCAAGTTGATTCAAAAAAATGCTCCGAGCAGTCTAGCCAATCCGTGGCATGGCGGGGCGGCGGAGCGTTGCTTGCTGTCCACCGCACAAAACGGCCGCATAGTACCTGAGTAGGGGGTTAGTTTCTATTGTTGTGAGATGCAAAAATTCATCTACGACCAAAAAATATCCACAGGGTGTTGAATCCCGTGAACAACATCCCATTAACCCCTCGCGCCCGTTACCAACGGCGCATTAGGTAAAACTTTTAGGGACGAATAGATGAGCGACGAGCAGACCCCTGACTCGAGTGAACACGCCGACGACGTAGAACTCGATACCTCGGCTGAAGCCAGCACTGATGACAACGACAGCGACGCGACCGACGCGCGGGCGTTGCAAGCACAAATTGACGAGCTAAAAGAAGGTCAACTTCGTCTAGCGGCTGAGGCGCAGAACATTCGCCGCCGCGCCGAAGCGGACGTTGAAAAAGCACGAAAGTTTGGCAGCGAGTCACTGATTAAAGAACTGTTGCCGGTGGCTGATAGCTTTGAGCGCGCCTTGGAAGCCGCCCGCGTTTTAGAGGGTTTTGACCCCGCTATGCTTGAGGGCATGGAAGCGACGCAAAAGCTGTTCATCGAAGCATTGGTCAAAAACGGCCTCGCGCGAATCGAACCTAAGGGCGAACCTTTCAACCCGGACCAGCACCAAGCGATCAGCATGGTGCCATCTGAGTTGCCGGCCAACCATGTGGTGGACGTTGTGCAGACCGGTTATTCGCTGCACTCACGGACCCTTCGTGCGGCCATGGTCGTGGTCTCACAAGGCGCACCGAAAGGCGTCGACGAGACCGCTTAACCCCAACGTATTGATTGAAATTTCTAGAGTCAGGCGCATGAAACCAGGAACGGTTGCCGACTCAGAGACACGGAGAGTATGAAAGATGGCAAAAATTATCGGAATTGACCTAGGCACTACCAACAGCTGTTTGGCGGTATTGGATGGCGACAAGCCACGCGTTATCGAAAACGCAGAGGGCGATCGCACCACCCCCTCAGTCATCGCCTACACCGACGACGAGACTTTGGTCGGCCAAAGCGCAAAACGTCAGGCCGTGACCAACCCGCAGAACACCGTATTCGCGGTGAAGCGCTTGATTGGTCGTCGCTTTGAAGACGACGTGGTCCAGAAAGACATCAAAATGGTGCCTTACACCATCATCGGTGCCGACAATGGCGATGCTTGGGTAGAAGTGAAGGGTGACAAAAAAGCGCCACCTCAGATTTCTGCTGAAGTCTTGAAAAAGATGAAGAAAACCGCTGAAGACTTTTTGGGTAGCGAAGTTAAAGAAGCCGTCATCACCGTACCGGCTTACTTTAACGATGCTCAGCGTCAGGCCACCAAAGACGCCGGCCGTATCGCAGGCTTGGACGTTAAGCGAATCATCAACGAGCCCACCGCTGCAGCCTTGGCCTACGGCATGGACAAGTCACAGGGTGACAAAACTATCGCCGTTTATGACCTCGGCGGCGGTACCTTTGACGTCTCGATCATTGAAATCGCGGATGTCGACGGAGAAAAGCAGTTTGAAGTGCTAGCCACCAACGGCGACACCTTCCTAGGCGGCGAAGACTTCGACATGCGCTTGATCAACTTCCTAGCGGATAGCTTTAAGTCAGAATCTGGCATGGATCTGACCGGCGACCCGCTGGCCATGCAGCGCCTAAAAGAAGCCGCCGAAAAAGCCAAAATCGAGCTTTCTTCAAGCCAGCAGACCGACGTAAACCTGCCTTACATCACGGCTGACGCGACTGGACCTAAGCACCTAAACGTCAAGATCACCCGTGCCAAGCTGGAATCTTTGGTCGAAGACCTGGTGATTAACTCGCTGGCTCCTTGCAAACAGGCCCTGGCCGATGCGGATTTGTCCGCGAGCGAAATCGACGACGTTATCTTGGTTGGCGGCCAGACTCGTATGCCGCTGGTTCAAAGCAAAGTGGCCGAGTTCTTTGGCAAAGAGCCGCGTAAAGACGTTAACCCCGACGAGGCGGTGGCCGTGGGCGCAGCACTACAAGGCGCAGTTTTGTCAGGCGACGTAAAAGACGTTCTGCTGTTGGACGTTACACCTTTGAGCCTAGGTATCGAGACCATGGGCGGTGTTATGACCGCTCTGATCGAGAAGAACACCACGATCCCCACCAAGAAAACTCAAGTATTTTCAACCGCTGAAGACAACCAGCCCGCGGTGACCATCCACGTCTTGCAAGGTGAGCGCAAGCAAGCCGGCGCGAACAAGAGCCTGGGTAAATTTGACCTGAGCGACATTCCGCCCGCACCCCGTGGCATGCCTCAGATCGAAGTCGCCTTTGATATTGATGCCAACGGCATTCTGAACGTGTCCGCCAAGGACAAGGCCACCAACAAAGAGCAGTCGATTGTGATCAAGGCCTCTAGCGGTCTATCCGACGATGAAATCGAGAAAATGGTCGCGGACGCCGAGGCGAACGCAGCCGACGACAAGCGCTTTGAAGAAATGGTTGCGGCCCGCAATGCCGGCGACGGACTGCTGCACGCGACCCGCAAGGCCCTCGCCGATGCCGGTGACAAGCTGACCGACGACGACAAAGCTCCAGTCGAGGCGGCTGCCAACGAGCTAGAAGAAGCGTTGAAAGGTGACGACAAGGACGCGATCGAAGCCAAAACGCAGGCGTTGAGTGAAGCGCAGGCGAAAATCGCTGAGAAGCTTTACGCAGCGCAGCCTGAAGAAGGCGCAGCGGCTGACGGTGACAATGCCGGCGACGACGATGTCGTAGACGCTGAGTTTGAAGAAGTTAAGGACGACAAATAATCGCATTGCGATAGGAGCTGGGCTTGGCTAAGCGCGACTATTATGAGGTTCTGGGTGTATCAAAGGACATTGATACCAAGGAGCTGAAAAAGGCTTATCGCAAGAAAGCCATGAAATATCACCCGGATAGAAATCCGGGTGATGCCACGGCTGAGGAAAAGTTCAAAGAGCTTTCCGAGGCCTATGAAGTGCTGTCCGACGCAGACAAGCGAGCCGCCTACGACCGTTACGGACACGAAGCCGTAAACGGTTCCGGTGGTGGCTTTGGCGGCGGGCATGGCGGCGCTGACTTTGGTGATATTTTCGGCGATGTGTTCGGCGATATGTTTGGTGGCGGCCGTCGCGGCCCCTCTGGACCTGCACCGGGCGCGGATCTCCGTTACTCGATGGAGCTCACGCTCGAGGAAGCCGTGCGCGGGGTCGAAAAGAAAATTCGCATCCCCACCATGGTGGCTTGCTCACCCTGTAATGGCAGCGGTGCAAAAGCGGGCTCCAAACCCAGTACCTGTGGCACCTGTAATGGCCACGGTCAGGTTCGCATGCAACAGGGTTTCTTTGCGGTTCAACAAACTTGCCCACGGTGCCAAGGCCGTGGACAGGTCATCGAAGATCCCTGCACCAGCTGTCGTGGCCGCGGTGTCACCGAGGAATCCAAAACCCTATCGGTGAAAATCCCACCAGGAGTGGACACCGGCGATCGCATCCGACTCTCCGGAGAAGGTGAGGCTGCGCCCAATGGCGGGCGAACCGGCGATCTGTATGTTCAGGTCAGCGTGAAACAACACGCGATCTTCGAGCGCGACGGCAAGCACCTGTACTGCGAGGTTCCCATCAACTTTGCAGACGCTGCGCTAGGGGGCGACCTTGAGGTGCCAACCCTGGGCGGACGGGTCAAGCTGAGCATCCCTGAGGGCACTCAAACCGGCAAAATGTTCCGCCTGCGCGGCAAGGGCATCAAGCCCGTACGTGGCGGGTCAATCGGCGATTTGCTGTGCAAAGTCGTAGTGGAAACCCCAGTAGGTCTGTCGAAAACTCAAAAGGAATTGCTCAGCCAATTCCGCGAGTCCACCACGGGCAAGAAACATCAGCCTAAAAGCAGCTCGTGGTTCGATTCGGTGAAGAGCTTCTTTGACGATATATAGAATCTGTTAAGACGGTCACAAGCTTTGGGACCGTCTTAGATTCAAAACAGCCTGAGTATTTCTAGACTAGTCTTTAAGACAGAGGGCCTAGATGAACAATTACTCAATTGCTGTGATCGACGATTCGCTGGATGACTCATTGGTCATTCAGCGTCAGCTCAGCCGTGATGACCATGACCATTACACCACCCAGTGTTTTAATACCTATGACACTGGACTCAATGCGATCGCCTCAAATGCGTTCGACCTTTACTTCATCGATTTGGACCTAAACGGCCGCAGCGGTCTAGACCTGCTTGCCCAAGCACGGGAGTTGAATATTCAGCGACCTCTCGTGATCGTGACTGGCAATGAAAACCCTGCGGTCGATATGAAGGCCCTGGAATTAGGGGCCACAGATTTTATTAACAAAAATGAGCTCAATGCTCAGACACTCAGTCGTACGGTACGCCACGCCGTCACCCGCAAGGCCCACGAACTTAAACTAGAGCACGCTGCCAATCATGACGGATTGACCGGACTGGCTCACAAGAGCCATTTTCACAGCGAACTTGAGCGTGCCCTGGCCCGTCACCACCGATCGCAGACCATGCTATCGGTGGCCCTGCTCGATTTGAATGCCTTCAAGCCCATTAATGATACCCACGGCCATTTGGCGGGTGATCATGTGCTGCAAACCATCGCTCAGCGCCTCAATGGGCTGGTGCGAAGCGGAGATCTGGTCGGCCGCCTGGGAGGCGATGAGTTTGGGATCTTGCTGGAAAATATCGAATCGCCTGACCAGCTGACCCAGCTCTTTGAGCAGATTGATGAGACCTTGGCACAACCCTTTGAATTTCAGGACCAAACCTTGCAGGTCAGTTGCAGTTTGGGGGCCGCCTATTTTCCAAGTGATGGCTTAGATGCGGCTGGCTTGATTCAGGCTGCGGATCAGCGGATGTACTCCAACAAGAACCGCCTACGAACGCCGGCGGGATAACCTACCGAAACGCCGCTAAATTACGTAGACTATCGCCCCTTGATGAAAGGACGATCCATGAATCCCTACGTAGTTGATGTCGGACAAGACGATTTCGAACAAGTGGTGCTGCAGGGCAGCCAAACCCAGCCGATTCTGGTCGATTTCTGGGCCGACTGGTGTGCCCCCTGTAAGCAACTGGCCCCGATTCTAGAGTCCTTAGCCGAGGAATATCAGGGTGGCTTCATTTTGGCCAAGGTGGACACCGAGGCGAATCCTATGCTGGCCAGTCAAGTGGGCGTGCGCTCGCTACCCACGGTACTGCTGGTCAAGGATGGTCAGGTGCTCGACCACTTTATGGGTGCCTTGAGCGAAGGCGAAGTCCGCGAATTCCTGCAAAAACACATCGCTGCCCCCACCTTAAGTGGCATCGAGATGGCGCGAGAACTGGCTGATGAGGGCGATATCGAGGGTGCTATCGAAGCATTCAATGCGCTGGTCGAGGCCGATCCAGAAAATTACGATGCCTTTGCCGAGCTGGCCGCCCTGTTGGATTTGAACGGTCAATCGCAGGACGCCCAGGCCATTTGTCAGCGGCTACCCGAAAGCTACAACGACCACCCGATTGTTCAACGTCTCAAAGCCCAAGCTCAGCTGCATGATTTGGTCGACGACGCGCCTGATCTGGCCCAATGCCAGGCGCTGCTGGCAGACAATCCGGAAAACCTAGATGCGCGCTACTTTTTGGCCGCTCGTCAGGCTCAGGCGGGACACATAGACGAGGCGATCGCAGGCTTGTTGGATATGATCCGCCACCACCGTGACTACAAAGAGGACGCAGCCCGACTGTTGTTGCTCAAACTATTCGAGCTGTTAGGCAAGGATCACCCCGCAGTTCGCCAAGGACGCCGCCAACTGGCGACGGCATTGAACTGAACATGGCACAAAACACGTGGATGTTGCCTGAGGGCATCGATGAAGCTGGCCCTGAGCAAGCATTTGAAATCGAGGCCCTGCGCCGCTCGAGCCTAGATCGCATGGCCAGTTGGGGTTATCAGTTAATCATGCCCCCGATGGCTGAGTTCACGGATTCGCTGTTGACGGGCGTCGGTGCGGATTTGGATCTGCAAACGCTTAAGGTCACCGACCAACTCAGTGGTCGACTGCTGGGCATACGCGCTGACATGACACCACAGGCTGCACGATTGGATGCGCGCACGGGTCAGGGTGTCAACCGCTTATGCTACTGCGGCTCGACGCTGCAAGCTCGACCCGAGAAACCGGGCGATTCACGGGCGCCGATTCAAATTGGTGCAGAGCTGTTTGGCCATGGTTCGCTGGCTGCGGATCTAGAGGTCATTCGTCTGCTACTGACTTTGATGGAGCCGCTAGATACCCCCCAGATGACCCTCGATGTCGGCCACGTTGCCCTGTTCGCCGCGGTCATGGCCCAGGTTCCAGCCGAGCAAACCCGCGAAGTCGAGCAAGCCTTGGCGACCAAGGACATCTCGCTGTTAACTCAGATGCAACTTCCAGAACCGGTGCAAAGCCAAGCAATGGCGCTGATCCAATTTCAGGGCTCGGTCGATTGTCTGGATTCACTGCAAGCCGTCTTCCCCAATTTGGCCGAGGTGTTTGACGACTGCCGCGCCGTGGCGCAGGCCGTGCCCGCTCAAGTACACTTTGACTTTGCCGAGGGCCGCGGTGCGCATTACCACACCGGCCTGGTGTTCAGCCTGTATGCCAAAGATCAAGCCAGTGCATTAGCACGCGGCGGCCGTTATGATGCGGTCGGAGCAGACTTTGGCAGCGCCCGTTCCGCAACCGGGTTCAGCGCTGATTTGCGCCTGTGGCAGCAGTACCAACCCCAACAAACTCGCCCCCAACCCATTGCAGCCCCTGCTGACGATGATCCCGCGTTGGCCGCTGAAGTCGCGCGCTTACGTGGGTTAGGCGAAATCATCATGACGGATCTGGCTGAGGATGCAGCGCCCTGCACTCGCCGCCTGATCAAACAGAACCATCAATGGACGATCGAAAACACATGAACAAGAGCTTAGTGGTATTGGGCACCCAGTGGGGTGACGAAGGCAAAGGCAAAATCGTTGACCTGCTGACCGATCAGGTGAGTATCGTCACCCGCTATCAAGGTGGCCACAACGCCGGCCATACCTTGGTCATTGACGGCAAAAAAACGGCTTTGCACTTGATCCCCAGCGGCATCATGCGCCCTGAAGTGACCTGTATCATTGGTAATGGCGTCGTTCTTAGCCTTGATGCTCTGCTAAAAGAAATTGATGGGTTGGAACAAAACGGCGTTTCAGTCATGAATCGTCTGAAGATCAGCCCGGCATGCCCGCTGATTCTGGATGTCCACGTAGCGCTGGACCAGGCTCGTGAGGCTCGCCGCGGCAAAGCCAAAATCGGCACCACCGGGCGCGGTATTGGGCCGGCCTATGAGGACAAAGTCGCCCGCCGCGGCCTGCGCCTAGGAGACGCTTTGGTGCCCGAGCAGTTTGAGGCCAAACTGCGCGAAATGCTGGATCACCATAACCACATGTTGGTCAGCTATTACAATGCGCAGCCCTGCGACATCGAAGCTCAGCTGAGTAAAACCATGGGCCAGGTCGAACGCCTGAAAGGCTGCATTGTGGACACCGTGGCCCTGCTGCACACGGCCCGCGAAGCCGGTGAAAACCTGCTATTTGAAGGCGCACAGGGCTCGCTGTTGGACATCGACCACGGCACATATCCCTATGTGACCAGCTCTAACACCACCGCAGGCGGTGTTGCGTCCGGTTCAGGCTTTGGACCCCTGTATCTCGATTATGTTCTAGGCATCACCAAGGCCTACACCACCCGTGTCGGCAGCGGCCCCTTCCCCACAGAATTGCATGACGATATTGGTGAGCATCTGGGACGCGTAGGCCAGGAGTTTGGCACCACCACCGGCCGTGAGCGCCGCTGTGGCTGGTTTGATGCCGTCGCCGTGCGTCAAGCCATCCAAGTCAGCTCGATCTCGGGTCTGTGCCTGACCAAACTTGATGTTTTGGATGGTCTGAAAGAGGTCAAAATCTGCGTCGCTTATGAGCTTTCTGACGGCACACGGGTCGAGTCTTTGACCGATGTTTCTCGTCTAGACGAAGCGACTCCGATTTATGAAACCATGCCGGGCTGGGATGATGTGACCTTTGGCGTGCAGGACTATGACAGCCTGCCGCAAGCGGCCAAAGATTACGTTGCTCGCATCGAAGCCTTGGTTGGCGCGCCCTTTGATATTGTTTCAACCGGCCCCGATCGCATTCAAACCTGCGTACGCAACCCTAGCTTGTTTGCATGATCACCCCGGTCCTTAATGCCATCGCACCGCTGATCGTGCTGATGGCATTAGGCGGCCTGATCAAACGCACCTTGGTGCGCGAGGATGCCGTCTGGTCCGGACTGGAATCCATTACCTATTATGTTCTAATGCCGGCCTTGCTGTTCAGCAAGATCGCAAAGGCTGAGCTGTCTGGACTACCCTGGGGCCAATTGCTGGTGGTGCTTTACACGCCCATCCTGATCATGGCCGCGATCGCATTGTTACCTCTGCTAGGGCGAAGCCGACTCACACCGGCCACCCGAAGCAGCCTCTTTCAGGGCATCACGCGGTTTAATCTCTATATCTGCCTGGCTTTGGGCGTTTCGTTTTTTGACAGCCAAACCATGGCGGTCCTGGCACTGCTGGCCGCAGCGATTGTGGTCTTGGTCAACTTTTTATGTGTGGGTGTGCTGGTGACCCTGAACTCAGGCCGTTTCAATCTAAAAACGACCGCATTAGAGCTGACCAAAAATCCGCTGATTCTGGCCTGCGTGGCTGGCGTGATGGCATCGCTGATGGATCTGAGTCTGCCCCAGTTTATGGAGATCTCGTTAGATCGACTGGGCCAAACGGCCTTGCCGCTGTCTCTGCTCGCCATTGGCGCAGGGCTCAGCTTGCAACGCTTTGGCGCCAATATGCCGCTCAATATTTATGCCGGGGCTCTACAGCTGTTGCTTAAACCCGCATTGGCCGCGGCTTTGGTCTGGATGACGGGCATGGATTTGACCTATGGACTGGTGATCGTGCTGTTGCTGGCCTCACCGACAGCCGCCTCCGGCTATATTCTGGCCCGCCGGTTAGGTGGCGATGCAGGCGCGATGGCCTCAATCATCGTGTTCCAGACCGTGGTGGGCTTGGCGACTCTGGTGCTGGTGCTCGCCCTATGGCAGATAGTCACGGGGATCGCGTTGGCCTGACGCGATAAAGTGCGGGTTCAGAACATCCGCTTTGCCATAGGCCAAGGGGTTACCCTGAAAGTCACAAACACCACCACCGGCTCCAATCAAGACCGCCTCGCCCGCCGCCGTATCCCATTCGCAACAGGGTCCAAGACGGGGGTACAAATC
Source organism: Litorivicinus sp. (assembly GCA_049609265.1). GTDB lineage: Bacteria > Pseudomonadota > Gammaproteobacteria > Pseudomonadales > Litorivicinaceae > Litorivicinus. The sequence continues at coordinate 60,452 of JBMYYI010000001.1, forward strand.
TGCTAGACCCTGCGCGATATAGCAAAACTTAAGCGAGCTGCCTGCAGCGACATGATCCACCGCCCCAAGCCCTGTGATAAAGGCCTGGGTTTCAGGATTGCTGTGATTTTTACTGGCCATCACTCTGAGGGGCACCTGTGGAGGGGACACCCGAATGCGTTCTGATTGGCCTGACACGCGCATCTGGCTAGGGTGACCCACCCCGCCAAACCAAGTTTTTTTGAGGGCGGGAGCGTGCACCACCCCCCAGACAGGACGGCCCTGATCGATCAGCGCAATGTTGACGGTAAACTCCGGTGAACCGGCAATAAAACTGCGGGTTCCGTCCAGCGGATCCACTAGCCAATATCGTTCGGCCTGACTGCCATGCTGCCCCTCTTCTGAGACAACAGGCAGGCCCTGGGATGCCAAGGCTGACTCGATCAAATCATGCGCGGCCTGATCCGCCAGGGTCACCGGTGAATCGTCAGATTTTAGCGATACCGACAGCGAGGTTTGATAATAGTCCATGCATCGCTCGCCCGCTTGATGCGCAATATCCACTACCCTCTCGACATGCGGCTTGTTTGACCTCACTGTAATACCTCAGGATTGGAATTTTTGATCAGGGCATCCACACTAACATGATGCAAATCGTTGAGTTTAAACAAGATGACTAACCCTGCGCGGTATTTCCCGGCGCTCGTCGCAGCCGTTTTGTTTGTCGCTTTCGCCCGACTGTGGCCAGGCGTCACCCAGGGCCAGAGCCTGGTCTGGGTGTATCCCTGGCTACCCACCCTAGACATTGAAATGGCCTTTAGGCTGGATTCACTGGCCTTGTTGTTCGCCCTGCTGATCACCGGGGTCGGCGCCATGATTCTGTCCTACGCCGCGTATTACTTCGCCAGCGATCGGCGCTGCGTGCAATTGCAGTGGTTATTAAGCCTGTTCGCACTGTCGATGTTGGGTCTTGTGCTAGCTGACGATGCCATTACGTTGTTCCTATTTTGGGAAGGCACCACCCTGACCTCGTTCTTGCTGGTGGGTTTTGATCACCATCTGGCCAAGGCTCGACGCAACGCCGTTCAAGCGCTGCTGATTACAGGCATGGGCGGCTTGGCGTTATTAGCTGCCCTGATCTTGGCACACTTAGAAACCGGCACTTGGCGCCTCAGCGAGTGGAATGCCCAGGGCCTGCAGCATCTGAGCATGTACCCCTTGATCCTGTTCTGCCTGATCATCGGATGCACCACGAAATCTGCCCAGTTCCCCTTCCATTTCTGGTTGCCTAACGCAATGGCGGCGCCCACTCCGGTCAGCGCCTACCTGCACTCGGCTACCATGGTTAAAGCGGGCGTCTACCTGTTGCTGCGGCTATCCCCGGCGATGAGCGGTGAATCGGCGTGGCACATGACACTCATCACGCTGGGTGGAATTACGATGCTGCTTGGGGCCCTGTGGGCACTGCGGCAGGTCGATCTAAAGCTGATGATGGCGCACACCACGGTGATGGCCCTGGGCGCGCTGGTGCTGCTGATTGGTATCGGCACTGAGGCCGCTCTACTGGCGGCCTGCGTCTTTATTTTGGTACACGCCCTGTACAAGGCTGCGCTGTTCCTGACCGTGGGGATGCTAGACAAAAAAGCAGGCACCCGAGACGTGACACAGCTGTCTGGCCTGGGCCGTCGCATGCCGCTGGCTTGGGCCTGTGCCGCACTGGGCGGCCTTTCCATGGCCGGCATTCCGCCGCTTCTGGGCTTTTTGGGCAAGGAGCTGATTTACGCCGGTACGCTAAGCGCCACCCTGTGGGTCACCCTGATCGCACTGATCGCCAATGCCATGATGGTCGTGACCGCATTGGCCGTCGCTTGGCGTCCCTTCACCGGTCAATGCAGCCACCCCCAGGCCCGTGATGCTCATCCCATGATGGTTTGGGGACCTCTAACCTTGGGGCTGACCGCCCTGGTGCTGGGTAGCATCCCTAACTTGATCGACACCAGCCTAATCAACGGCATGTTGAGCGACGTGACACTGCGGCCTCAAGCCGTCGATCTATATTTGTGGCACGGCATCAACGGCCCACTGCTACTTAGCCTAGCCACCTATGCGCTGGGCGCCTTGCTGTACTGGCAATGGGATCGGATTCGCGCGGTCTTGAGCCAACATGAAACGCGCCAATGGAACTTTGACCGTTTATACCAAGGCATCCTCGATCTGGCCCACCGCGTCGCCGCCCGCATTACCTATGGACTACAAAATGGCCAGGTTTCCTCGTATCTGCGCACGACCTTTGCCGGCCTGGCTCTGACGTTATGGGCCGGCATCCTAGTCACAGGCATCGAACTGCCTGATCAAACGCTGGCGATTGGATTGGCGGACGTGGCCGTGCTGTTGCTGGGCGCTGTCGGCGTTTGGGTAGTCGTGACGACCAACCACCGGATGCTGGCGATTACCTCGCTGGGTGCGGTTGGTGCCGCCGTCAGTATCGTGTTTGTGATGTATGGCGCCATTGACGTGGCTATGACCCAGCTGCTGGTCGACACCCTGATGGTCGTGTTCATCGCCCTGGCGCTGTTTAAGCTGCCTCGGGTCCCGCTGACACCCTATCGCCATTGGGGGGCGGGCATTATCGCTTGTGCATTAGGGCTGGCCGTTACCCTGGGTCTGCTGGGCGTTTTGCATACGCCGATGGATCTATCCTTGGCTCAGTTCTTTGGGCAAAACGCCTTGAGCAAGGCTTTTGGCCAGAACGTCGTTAACGTCATCCTGGTCGATTTCCGGGCCTTTGATACCCTTGGCGAGATTGCCGTCGTGGTGATCGCGGCTACCGCGGCGATCGCCGTCATTCGTGCTAAACCACAGGATCGATCGCTATGAATTCACTGGTCTTGAGCACGGTCACACGGCTGCTGGCTCCGTTGTTATTAGTCTTCTCGATTTTCGTGCTATTGCGCGGTCACAACGAGCCTGGCGGCGGGTTCATCGGCGGTCTGCTCGCTGCCATTGCCTTTATCTTGATCAACAAGGCCGAGGGCACACGGGTGGCACGACGGGCCCTCCGGATGCTGCCGCTGACGCTTGCGGGATTGGGACTCAGCGCCTCTTTGGTGGCTGGATTTTGGGGTCTGTTTGCGGGCGGCTCATTTCTACAGGGCATTTGGCCGCTGATCAGCGTGCAGGCTGACGGCTCAAAAGCGGGCATCGCCGCAGGCTCGATTTTACTGTTTGATATAGGGGTTTATTTGGTGGTTATCGGAGCCGTAACCGGGATTTATTTGGCCCTGGAAGATGGCATTGCGCGGAGTCTGAAGTAATGGATTTATGGTTATCCATTCTGACCGGGCTGATGGTCGCCGCGGGTAGTTATTTGATGATGTCCGGCACCATGCTGCGCTTTCTGTTGGGCCTGGTGCTGGTATCCAACGCGGTCAACCTGATTATTTTCATTGCCGGTCGCATGACCTTTGCCGGTGCTCCGTTTATCACCAAGTCACTGGGTGTTTTAACACCCGACAGCGCCAATCCCGTCCCGCAAGCGCTGATATTAACCGCGATCGTAATCGGCTTTGGCTTGTTTGCTTTTGCCTTGTCGCTAGCGCTTCGTGCCTATACTGAGCTGGGCACGGACGATGGTGATGAGATGCGCGAAGCCGAACCGCGGGAGCCCCAGGAATGATGCTCGTCCTAGCCCCGCTGGTGCTGCCCCTGGCCAGCGCCGCAATCTGTGTGTTGTTGCGTAAACAGCGGCACTTTCAACGGCCTATTAATCTGCTGAGCACCATCGGACTGGCCTATGTGGGTGTGTTGTTATTGACGCTGGTCGAGGAGCAGGGTGTGCAGTCGGTTCAGCTGTCTGGCTGGGATGCCCCCTTTGGCATCACACTGGTGGCCGATCGACTGGCTGCGACCCTGGTCATGCTCACTGGCATTGTTGCCAGCATGATCGTGTTGTTCGGCTTTGCTGACCTGACCAGTGGCGAGGAAAAACACGGTCACCCGGTCTTCGTGCAGGGTCTGCTGACCGGTGTCTGCGGCGCTTTCTTGGCCGGTGATATTTTCAACCTCTATGTGTGGTTTGAGGTCATGCTGATCTCTAGCTTTGGCCTACTGGTTGTGGGGGGGCTTAAGCGTCAAATCGACGGCGCAGTGAAATATGTCGTGCTGAACCTGGTAGCCACCACGGCGATGCTGGCCGGCATCGGTCTGCTCTTTGGCGCCACCGGCACGCTCAACATGGCGGATCTGCACGTTAAATTAGCGGGGAACATGGAGGATCCAGGCGTCCTAGCCGCGGCGGCTCTGCTGTTGTTCGCCTTTGCCGCCAAATCCGCGATGTTCCCACTGCATTTTTGGCTACCTGCCGCGTATCACACCCCGAGTCACACCACCTCGACACTGTTTGCGGCGCTGCTGACCAAGGTCGGCGTGTATGCCCTGATTCGTGTCTTTACGCTGGTGTTTGATGTGCAGCATCCGCTGCTGCAAATTTTGTTAGTGGGCAGCGGACTGGCGACCCTGGCGCTGGGTATGTTTGGCGCCATGACGGAAACCATCGCCCGCCGGGTATTGGCGTATTTGGTCATGGTCTCCATTGGGATCATGACCCTGGGCATTGCCGCAGGGACCTCCGCCTCGCTGGCCGGTGCCACCCTGTATTTGATGCAAACCATCATCGTGACCGGCGCACTGTTCATGGTGGTCGGTTGTGTTTGCCATCTGGCCAAAACCGAACAGCTGTCGAAAATGGGGGGGCTGTGGCGCAGCCACCCGACCATCGGCGCCATGTTTGTACTGATCATGCTTGGGGTCGCTGGCATTCCCCCTACCAGCGGATTTTGGCCCAAAATCGTATTAATCGAAGCCCTCGCCGATGCCGAACGCTGGGGTCTGGTGATCTCTGTGGTGATTGGCTCTCTGGGCACGTTGTACGCAGTTATGCGACTGTTTAGCGCTGCCTTTTGGCAGGACGTGAATACTCAAGATACGCCCAGCGTCGATCTGTTCCGCTTTACACCCATTGTGGTCTTAACCCTCTTGGTGGTCGGCTTTGGCTTGAACGCTGAGGGCCTGGTAGAAACCGCAAAGGTCGCCAGCGTTAGCCTGCTGGATCCCACACAGTACGTTCGCGCCGTCTTAGGAGTGACTCCATGATCCTGTTTATCGCCAACGTCGTGTTAGCCGTCATCATGGCTAGCATGCTGGCTCAAGCCACCCTACAAGCCATCCTCATCGCCATGGTCGCGGCATTTTTTCTAACCCGTCCATTACGCAACAGCTTTGGCGGCGACAACTACCATCAAAACGTCGAAAAGCTGTTGGGATTAACCGGGTTCTTTTTGTGGGATTTGATCTCCTCCAGCCTAAAGGTAGCCTTTGACGTACTAACGCCCGAACTCAAAGCCAAACCCCGCTTTATTGTGGTCCCGCTGGATGCCAAAACCGACACTGAGATCCTGCTGACTGCGAACCTCATTTCACTGACCCCGGGCAGTTTGAGCGTGGACATCAGCGAAGATCGCAGCAAACTGCTGGTCCATGCGATGTTTGCCGATGGCAGTGCGGATGAAGTTCGACAGGCACTCAAAGATGGAATGGAGCGACGCGTGATTGAGGCCCTGCGATGAATGTACTGCTACGCGCCCCTGAAGGCTTTGTTGGCTGGTGTGCCAACCTGGCCGCCCTGATGATTTTTATCGCGCTCGTGTTGGCCGTGATTCGCCTGATTCGAGGCCCCAGCCTGCCCGATCGAGTGGTCGCATTGGACTTAATTTCGATGCTACTGGTCGCATTCTTGGTCGTATTTGCCTATGCCACCGAAGTTTATGCCTATCTGGATGCGAGCCTGGCGCTGGCGCTGGTGGGTTTTTTAGGCACCATCGCGTTTGCCCGTTTAATCGACCATGACGGCTCTGGAGAAGACACATGATCGACTTTCTCGCAGGTCTGATTCTGTTGGCCGGCGGCGCGTTTTGCCTGATTGCGGCACTGGGCGTGGTCCGCATGCCCGATGTCTATATCCGCATGCACGCCTCGACCAAGGCCGGCACACTGGGTGTGGGACTGATTGGGGTCGCCACCGCCCTGCTGGTCGCTGAGTCGGGGTTTGTACTTAAAGCCTTAGTGGTTGTTGCCTTTATGATTCTGACGGCGCCGATCGGCGCGCATTTGCTGGGTCGTGCTGCGTTCAAAGCCGGCACGCCAATGCACTCAACTACCTCTGAAGATTCTGAGGTCGAGCAGTTCCGCAACAAAGATTGACACAGATCAAGGGCCAAAAAAGATCCTTGATTTGCGTCAAATCGAACGCCTCTTCACTTGCCTACAGTAGGGATATCTAACCCAGGCAGGAGAGGAATCATGTTCGGACTCGATATGGAAACTTGGAACGTTGTTTGGCCCAGCTTAATCGGTGTGGGGGGTATCACCGCGGCCATGACATGGGCCTTTTGGGTCGGCCTAAAAAAGGTTAAAACCGCCGCTTAACCGCGTCCAAGGTAGCTCGTTCCGCGGGCACCAGTGACAGATCAGGCCAACTGCGCAACCAGGTCAGTTGACGCTTGGCCAGTTGGCGAGTTGCGATCACCCCACGTTCAATAAACTGCTCACGTGACAGCAGGCCCTGTTGCCAGGCGATTCCCTGGCGGTAACCCACAGCCATCATTGAGGTCAGCGTGGGATCGAACTTAGGGTGATCCATCAAGCCAGCTAATTCGGCCTCAAAGCCCGCCTGCATCATCAGATCAAAGCGTTTGGCAATCCGTTGGTGCAACCACCCACGATCTTCGGGCACCAAGGCCACGCTAACCAGATCAAATACCGGCTCTGGCGGTGTTGCGTGAAAATCACTGAGCGGACGTCCCGTCAGCTCGAACACTTCCAAAGCCCGCTCAATGCGACTGGAATGATTAGGATGAAGTCGAGTGGCCGTAATCGGATCCACCACTGCCAATTCAGCATGCAGGGCCGGCCAACCCTCATGCTCGGCCCTCGCTCGCAAAGCCACGCGCCAAGGCTCGTCTGCCTGGGGTAAGCCAGTTTCAAAATCCAGTAAGGCTTTGTAGTAAAGCTGAGTGCCGCCCACCAAAAGGGGCCGACGGCCCGCCGCCAGTACCCGATCAACGCAGGCCAGGCAATCGCTGCGAAAGTCGCCAGCGCTGTAGGTATCCCAGAAATCGCGAATATCGACCAGAGCGTGCGGCGCCTCATCCGGACCCGGTTTAGCGCTGCCAATGTCCAACCCCCGATACACCAGCACACTGTCAACCGAGATCAGCTCGTACTCACCACTGTCATACAAGGCGTTCGCCAGCGCGGTTTTGCCACAGGCGGTAGGCCCCATCAGGGCATAGACTCGGGGCTTATCGGCCACGCAAAAACAGCCGATCCAACTCGGCCATCGACAGGGCGGTCCAGGTGGGGCGCCCGTGGTTACATTGACCGCTCCGCTCAGTGCGCTCCATATCACGAAGCAAGGCGTTCATCTCTGGAATGGAGAGCTTGCGGTTAGCGCGCACACTGCCATGGCAAGCCATCGTGCCCAGCAACTCATCGCGCCGGGCCAAAATTCGTTCGCTGGAGCCAAATTCCTGCAAATCTGACAACACATCTCGTACCAAGGCATCGGCGGCGGCATCCGCTAGCAACGCTGGAACCGCGCGCACAGCCAAGGTTTCTGGGCCTAAACGGTCAATCTCAAAGCCAAACGCCGCAAAACTTTCAGCTTTTTCTTGAGCCAGGTCGGCCTCTGCCTCGCTGACGGTCAAGGTAACCGGCAGCAACAGCGGCCGCGACGCTAAACGTTGCTCGTCATGGGCTGACTTCAAGGCTTCATAAGTAATGCGCTCGTGCGCGGCGTGGGTATCCACCAGCACTAGGCCCTGCTCGTTCTGGGCCAATATGTACACCCCATGCAGCTGCGCAATGGCATAGCCCAGTGGGGGTGATTCACCCTGGGTTTGCGGCAGTGGCGCGGCCAGCTCGGCTAATCCGGCTAGCTGATCAGAAACCGCACTGGCCGACTGACGTGGATAAGCGAATCCCGCACCCGGATTGAGCGTGGGCTCTTGAAATGCGATGGGCGTTTGCTGGATCGGTGCATAGGTTTGGGTTGGCCAAGCATGGGGCTCACCCTGGGCATTGGCGCCAGGGGGAGGTGCATTGTCAGGGCGTACGTCAGCGAGCAGCCGATGCAGCGACTTGAACAAAAAGTCATGCACCAGGCGCTGATCGCGGAAACGTACTTCATGCTTGGTGGGGTGTACGTTGACGTCCACCGCATTGGGATCCAGCTCTAAATACAGGACATAGGCCGGATGACGCTGCCCGTACATGACGTCACGATAGGCCTGTCGGATAGCATGCGCGACCAAGCGATCTTTGACGACCCGCCCATTGACGAACAAATACTGCAAGTCCGGCTGCGAGCGACTAAAGGTCGGGGCCGCGACCCAGCCATAGAGCTTTAACCCGGTGGCCTGAGTTTCGACCTCCAGCGCCGCATCCATAAAGGGCTGACCCACCAGCTTGCTGATCCGCGAGGCGCGCGCCGCCGGCGTGGCTGCCGCGGGCAACTGCCAGTGCACCTTGCCGTCATGCACCCACTCAAAGCCCACATCAAAGCGGCTCATAGCCTGGCGGCTGATCGCCATTTGGATGTGGTTTTGCTCGGTCTTCTCAGTTTTTAAAAACTTGCGCCGGGCCGGAGTGTTGAAAAACAAATCCCGGATCTCAAGCGTCGTTCCCCGGGTCCGCGGTGCCGGGCGAACCGCCGCGAGCATGTCGCGCCCCTCCGCTTCGACACTAAAGCCGTTTTCACCCTCCACCGCACTGGTCAGTTTTAAGCGTGATACCGATGCAATACTGGCCAACGCTTCACCTCGGAAACCCAGGCTTGCGACCCCTTCCAAATCGTCCAGATCGCGAATCTTGCTGGTGGCATGACGTGCCAGCGCCAACGGCAACTCACCCTGGGTAATGCCATGTCCATCGTCAGAGACTTTTAGCAATGCAATGCCACCGCGCTCAGCTTCAACCCGAATGCGGGTTGCTCCGGCGTCCAGACTGTTCTCAACCAGCTCTTTAACCACGCTGGCTGGACGTTCGACCACCTCACCGGCCGCGATCTGGTTAGCCAGGCGCGGCGAGAGTACTTGAATGGTCATGGTGTCGGGATTCTTAGTTTTTGGCCAACCCGGATCGAGTCACCGCTCAGCTGATTGGCCTGGCGAAGCGCCGATAAACTGATGCCATTACGGCTGGCGATGGCCGACAGAGTGTCGCCACTGCGGACGGTATAGCTGCTGGGCTTGCTAGTTGCCGTGGCCGAGCCACGCGTATCGGCGTAGAGCTCGGTATTGGGGGGCGGCGCACTCTCAAAGTGCTTAACGATGCCACGCCGGATGGCCGCCGCAATTTTCTTTTGCTCACCGGTGTTGGTGAGACGGGCGACGTCCTGATCGTTGGACAAAAAGCCCAATTCAATCAGCAAACTGGGAATGTCAGGGCTGCGCAAAACGACGAAGTTGGCCTGCTCCAACTGGCGGCGGTGCATCCGCCCCACCCCTTTCATCTCGCCGATGACCTTGGCGCCCGCCTGCTTGGAGATTCGAATGGCACTGTCCATCGACATATTCAGCAGCACTCGACGAATGTCCTCCTCAACGTCGCCCAAATCGACTCCGTGGGATAAATCGACAGCATTCTCGCGCTTAGCTAACCAGCGAGCGGTCTCTGAGGTTGCGCCACGCAAACTCAAGGCATACACACCACCGCCAAACACCCTTCGGTCCTTGGGAAAGGAATCTGCGTGCAGGCTGACAAAGAAATCTGCATTTTGCTCACGGGCAATCTGCGGGCGGCGTGACAGCGGGATAAAAGTATCACCTGGACGGGTCAGTACGGCGCGAAAACCCGGGGTCGCATCAAATTCTGCTTTTAGGCGCTTGGCGATTTGCAACACCACATCCTTTTCACGCACCCCTCCGCGGCCCAGCGCACCGGGATCCTTGCCACCATGTCCAGGATCGATGGCAACAATGATCTTGCGAGGTGCTTGGCTTGCCCTTGGGGCGCTAGGGGCGCGGGCTTCTGGCTTTGCCGCGGCTACCGGCTCAGCGGCACTGCCGATCACATCGAGCACCAAACGCTCAGGCTGACCCTCTTGTGCCTTTAAAACAAAGGCCTTGGACGGAAAATCATCCGTCAAATCAAAGACCAAACGCACGCCGTTACCGCGACGAGCCGCCCGCACGTTACTGATCCGTGGGTCATCGAGATTAAATAGACTGCTAGGAAGCGCGGTGGAGGTGTCGCTCAAATCCAACACCAACCGATTGGGCGAGCTTAAGTGAAACTTGCGGAAAGTAACGGCCTGATCCAGCTCCAACACCAGTCGGGAGCTTTGCGCGCTGGCCGTGGCTCGGACCTCTTGAACACGGGTTTCGGCCCAGGCAAACCAGGGCAAAAGAAGGACAAGCGCGGCGGCAAATAATCGAGGCATCATGAGCGGCTACAATACGGACTCAACTGGGTAAGCTCAAGGACTCCAGGGCCGGTCCTGAGATTCGCACCACGCGACCCTCATCTTGGTAATCAAAGGCCAGCTCCAACTGCGCAGGCGGCAACCAGCCGGCGCCTTTTTCCGCCCACTCGATCAAGCACAAGGCATTCGACGCGATCGCCTCACGCATGTTCAAAAACTCAAGCTCTTCAGGATCCCCAAGACGATACAAGTCCAGATGAAACGCGGGGATTGAGGCGTAGTGCTCAACCAAAGTGTAGGTCGGACTGGGAACCGCACCTGAGTGACCTAGAGCCTGCAAAGTGCTGCGTGCAAAATGGCTCTTGCCCGCGCCCAGCGGCCCGACCAAGCTGATAAATCCACTGCGGGGCAATTGCGGGGCGAGCTGTGCGGCCCAGTCTCGGCCAGCCTGTTCATTGGGAAGATAAATCGGACTCAAGCTCACGCTCTTCTCATATACTGTGGCCATGCAGTCTACCCAAACCCCCTCACAATTCGAACTCCATCTGAGTGCGCTGGCGAAGGCCCAGGGCGCCCGCCGAATTGGCGTATGCGACCTAGACCAACAGGAGGCCCTCGCACACCTGGATCATTGGTTGGCTGAGGGGTTTATGGGTGAGATGGAATGGATGCGACGGGGGCGTGACCTCAGAGCGGACCTCAATAGCGTGCACCCCAAAGCCAAACGCATTGTGATTGCCGCCTTTGATTACCTGCCCCCGGGGGCCGAGCCCTGGCAGATCATCGAAAATCCTGAAAAGGCCTACATCAGCCGATACGCCTTAGGACGTGACTACCACAAGACCCTGCGCAAACGGATGAAAGCGATCGCAAGCGCCCTTTTGCCCGAACAGTGCTTTCGAGTCTTTGCCGATTCCGCCCCTGTACTTGAAAAACACTTTGCTGAACAGGCCGGATTAGGGTGGATTGGCAAACACACCCTAATTTTGTCCAAGGACCAGGGTAGCTGGTGTTTTCTGGCGGGTTTTTTAACCGACGCTGAATTAGAACTGACCGCAAGCCCCGAAACGCCTCGCTGTGGCTCCTGCAGTGCCTGCATCGACATCTGCCCAACCCAAGCCATTATCGAGCCCTATCGGCTGGATGCGCGCAAATGCATCAGCTACCACACCATTGAAATGGATGCGCCGATCCCCGAGCCCTATCGCAAAGCCATGGGCAACCGAGTGTTTGGCTGCGATGACTGCCAACTCGTCTGCCCTTGGAATCGCTATGCGAAGCTAGGCGATGATGATTTCAAACCCCGGCATGGCTGGGATGATGTCGACCTGCTGAGCCTGTTTGCGATGAGCACCGAGGCGTTTGAGGCACAAACCCAAGGCATGGCGATCCGCCGGGCTGGATTTGCCAAATTTCGTTCGAACCTGGCGATTGCGATGGGCAATGCACCGGCCAACCCCGATATGTTGGCGGCCTTGGAGCAGGACACCCAAGACGATGCCCGCATGCGCGAACATCGCGAATGGGCGCTGGATCAGCAGCGCAAAAAATGCTCGCGATAGTGACGCAGCTCAGCAATCGAATCACGAATGTCATCCAAGGCTAGGTGCGCACCTTTCTTGACTACCCCTTGCGCCACATCCGGGCGCCAGCGCTGGGCAAGCTCCTTTAGCGTGCTGACATCCAGATTACGATAGTGAAAGAAAGCCTCAAGCTCGGGCATGTAGTTGGCTAAAAACCGGCGATCCTGGCAGATGCTGTTACCACACATGGGGCTGGCGCCCGCATCCACGAAACCCGCCAGAAAATCCAGAGTGGCCCGTTGCGCTTCGTCTTCACTGGTACGCGACGCACGCACACGCTCGGTCAAACCGCTGCGGCCATGTTGGTTAGTGTTCCACTCGTCCATGCCAGCTAAGCGTTCATCGCTTTGATGAATGGCCAATACCGGCCCTTCGGCCAAGATATTCAGCTGTGCATCGGTGACGATCGTTGCGATTTCAATGATGCGGTCCTGCTCAGGTGACAGTCCCGTCATTTCTAGATCGATCCAAATTAGATTTGCGCTCATACGCTCTCCAGAGTTGCCAATTGCGGAACCACCGAGACCTGATCGCGGCCTTGGGTCTTGGCTTTGTACAGCGCTTTATCTGCGGCCTCAAATACTTTATTAAAGCTAAAACGCCCATCGCGGCTTGCCACATAGCTTGCGATACCCACGCTTGCGGTAACCGGGATGCTTAGCGTGCCGCTGTATAGATCAATGGCCCGCACCTGGGTTAACAACCGCTCTGCCACGCGCTCGGCCTCCAGCAGCCCCACTCCAGACAACAGGACGATAAATTCCTCACCGCCATAACGACCCACGAAGTCCTCGACCCGACCGATTTGCTGATCCAACACCTGGGCTACTGCGACCAGGGCATCATCGCCCACGGCATGGCCATAGGTGTCATTGAGCCGTTTGAAGTGGTCCAGATCCACCACCAACATCGCCAGACAGTCCCAGCGGGCGGCCAAAATATTGTTCAAATACCGATCCAGCGCAGCACGATTGGGCAAGCCGGTTAACGGGTCTCGGGAGGACTCATCGCGGATCAGGGCTAAATCCGCACGCATCATCTGAACCTCTGAGGCAAATTTGCGTTCGGCATGATAGCTGGCCTGTTGAGCACTGGCCGCCAAATCGGTCTGCTCAGCCAACTCCCGGGCAATGCGCTTGCTGTGAATCGATTGCTCGCGGGCGACCAAAACGCCACCGCCAGTCAACAGCATCACCTGGGGCACACCGGTAATGAGATAGGCCAGGCTGGCCAGGGCGCCAATATAAATCAGACCCAGCGTATCCAGCGCGATTAAAACGCCACCTGCCAGGAAAATCAGCACGCTAGAGACCACCGCTGCGCGTTTTATTCTCGACAGACTGTGCGCCCGCCAGGTATTGACGCCTAGCCACACCCAGATCAGCAGATTACTGATAATCGCTAAGCGAGTGGCCCAGTCGTAAGGCAGCCACCAGGACAGCAACAGACCCGACAACAACCACCCCGCAATCACACCATCCGTGCTGCCCAAGCGATCCGCCCGCTCAAGCTGCAAGACCCAGTTGTAACCCTGCACCATCGCGGCCATCACAAACAGCAAAAAGGGCGTGAAACCAATCGGAACCACCCACTGGGAAGGCCAAATCAGCACAAACGAGCCTTCTAAAATGGCTTGCCACACACCGCTGGCAGCAAAATACAGTCCAATCGGAATGAGCGAAAACATCCGGAGCGCGACACCGATCAGCAGATAAATCCCAACCGCCATTAGCATCGCGCCGTACAACAGCGAATAGCCCGCCGATGCCCGTTCCGATTGCGCCGCAAAGGCTGATGAATTCTGCCAATCCAAGCGAGGCTTGAGGGCTGAATCCGAGGTCAAACGGACATATAGGGTAGATGCGCCCTGGGGCAGCGGCACGCGCAAGTGCAAGCCTCGTTGTTGCACCGGCCGCTGGGCCAGCGCCAAGCCTCGCGAAGTGGTATCGGTGAATACCACCTGTCCCTGAGCGGTCACCACAAACACCGTGATCTCATCCAACAACGAGTAACGACTGGTGAGATACCATGCCGAATCGGCCCAATCCGGGCGCTGTAACGGTAATCGCACCCAAACCGCCGCGTCAGTAAACCCAAGTGAGCGTTCATCGAGTGCTTGCCAAGGCAAACCTTCACCCTGAATCAGTACATCAGACAGATTGCTGTCACCCTGGGCATCCACCCACAGCTGGGCGTACTCGCTCAAACGATAGCGATCGTTCTCCAAGCTCAGCGCCTGCGCTATGATGGGGCTCAGTGATAAAACGAGAAACGCGTGACGAATCCAATACAGCATCCCTCAAGTATGGCCAGCCTTTGGAATATTGCTTGAATGGCAGGTCGTAAGCTTACGCGCCAACAAGCCTTTCGCATCCAAAAAGTGCAGGCCGAACGCCTGGCCCGCGCGCAAAAAAAGGCAGACAAAATCGACTTGTCAGCGGATGAGACCTCCCAAGCCGGGGTCGTCATCACTCGCCACGGAGCCACCGCCGAAGTGGCCGCCAGTGATGGCGAGCACATTGGCGAGCCTGTGCATTGCTATCTACGGGCTAATTTGGGTGAAGTGGTCTGTGGCGATCGGGTCAGTTTCCGCGTCGCCCAGTCCGAGGGACTGGTGACCGCTGTTGAACCCCGCACGCGTCGCTTGGCCCGACCCTCGCCCTATGGCGGCGAACGTGTCATGGCGGCCAACATCGATCAGTTGATGATTGTCGGCGCACTGATGCCGCTACCTGGCCCGGACACGATCGATCGATTCTTAATTGCCGCCCACTTAACCGATATCGAAGCGGTGGTGGTACTGAACAAAATCGACCTAGCCGGTCTGTCACCCGAGCTTGACGAATTGCGTGAAGAACTCGCCGAGCTCTATCGCAGCCTGGGTCATCGCGTGATCGAAACCTCAATCAAACGTGATGAGGATTTAGCACAACTGAGACAGGCGTTGGCTGGCCGTACCAGTGCACTGGTTGGCCAATCGGGCGTGGGTAAGTCCTCGCTGGTGCAGGCATTGCTGCCGGAACAGCACCTGCGGGTCGGCGAGCTAGACGAACGCGGACAGGGCAAACACACCACCAGCCAGGGCCGGCTATACAGCCTGCCCAGCGGCGGTTGGCTGATCGACAGCCCAGGCATTCGATCCTTTGGTCTATCCGATTTACATCGTGATCAGATCCTGGTCGGTTTCCCGGACGTTGCCCAGGCCGCACAACAGTGCAAGTTCCGTGATTGCATGCATGAATCCGAGCCCGGTTGCGGTGTGCATGCGGCCTTGGATGACGGCAGCTTGTCCGAGCTGCGTTATGACAACTATTTATCCCTGGCCGCCGAAGCGGTGGCCCCTAAACACCCTAGAAAAGGTCGAGAACGTTGATCGCTAAACTCTTTGTTGCCCTGCAATTCATTCTTCCTCAGCACCTGCTGAGTCGCCTGGTGGGCTATTTGGCACGCTGCGAATGGGCCCCGCTCAAGAACCTGCTGATCCGCAGCTTTATTCGCGCCTTCAAGGTTCAGATGGACGACTACGAACGTACCGAACCTGAATCCTTCAAACACTTTAATGATTTCTTTACACGCACCCTTAAGCCCGGCCAACGCCCCCTGCCCGAGTCCAGCGATGTCGTCTTTAGTCCGGTCGATGGCACCATCAGTCAGCTGGGCCAAACCACCCAAGGCCGCCTGATTCAGGCCAAGGGGCGGGATTATCGGCTGGCCGATCTATTGGCCTGCGATGAGTTAGCGAGCCGCCTTGAAGGGGGCGCATTTGCCACTCTGTATCTGGCGCCCAAAGACTATCACCGGATTCATATGCCCTTTGATGGCACGCTAAAACAGATGATCCACGTACCGGGGGATTTATTTAGCGTAAACAACGACACAGCCGAGGGCGTTCAGGGTTTGTTTGCTAGGAACGAGCGCGTGGTCTGCGTGTTTGACACCGAATACGGCGAGGTCGCCATGGTGCTGGTGGGCGCCATGATTGTTGCCAGTATCAGCACCCAATGGCATGGCGAAGTCACTCCGGTGCGGGGTGTACAGCGGTGGAATTACACTCAAACCCAGGACATTCGCCTAAAACGGGGTGACGAAATGGGCCAATTCGCCCTGGGCAGCACCGTGATTCTATGTACCCAGCCCGATCGTTTGGTGTGGGATTCCGATAGCCAACCCGGACTGCCTTTACGCCTAGGTCAGGCGCTGGGCCGCTGGCAGTAATTCCCGAACAAAAAAAAGCCGGCAGATGCCGGCTTTTTTGTTGGAGCAGTCAGATTACTCGTCGCCAGCTTCTACGCTAACGGTGATCATCTGGCTAACTTCAGCGTGCAGCTGCAAGCGAACTTCGTGTTCGCCGATTGCGCGCAAGGGGCCCTCAGACAAAATGACTTCAGACTTCTCACAGGCTTGACCTGCTGCAGATACGGCTTCAGCGATGTCACGGCTGCCAATTGAGCCGAACAGCTTACCTTCATCACCCGCTTTCGCAGTGATGGTAACGGTAAAGCCTTCCAGAGCCTGGGCACGGCCGTTGGCCTGATCCAATGCTTCCTGAGCAGCTTTTTCGAGTTCTGCACGACGAGCTTCGAATTCTTTCAGGTTGTCGGCAGTTGCGGGAACTGCTTTGGCCTGAGGGAACAAGAAGTTACGAGCGTAACCCGACTTTACGGTGACCTTGTCACCCAATGCGCCGAGCTTGCCGACGTTATCTAACAGAATGACTTCCATTTAGGATTCCTCGTTATTGCCGGGGGTGGGCAGCTTGCGGAAGTTCATAAAACTATCCGCGACCGCCAGCACCATCAGCAAGGGTACTACTAAGCTTAACAACAACACGCCAAGGATATAGGGCACGGCATGGGCAGGCTTAGGCGCGCCTAGCTTGACCAAATAACCATGCACCAGGGACAAACCTGCCCCAATCAACGGCAGTAACAATATCGGCACAAAACGCGCGGCTTCTGAACCCACGGCACCGCCCAAGAACACCACAGCGACCAGCGCCATCGCGAACAAGGGTTGCAACCGGATTCCCAGAATCTCGCCTTGGAAACCACCGGGGTTCCAAATCCGAGCCTGGTACCAGCGAGCCACCAACAAAGCCATCAGCGTCCATCCTAGGGTCGCCATCGACAGACTGCCGACCACGAGATGCCTAAGCGCTTGGTTGAGCTGATCGGCAGGCAATTGAGCCATTAGATCCGCAGCAAAACCGCTGACTGCTTGTCGGGTGATGTCGACCAAGGTGGCCAGTTGCCCCGCAAACAAGGCCTCGATTGCAAAGCTCGCCAAAGCGCCTAAGACAACCGTTACCTGTAATACGTGACCCCAACTCGCCTGGGCGCGCAACACTGCAACCAATATCAACAAAGCGATGCCCCCGACCAAACTGGTTGGGTCGCCCTGCCATGCCAGGATCAAACCTGGCGCTAAGATGCCGGCCATGGCCCAGTGTGCTTGCAATACGCCGCGCCGAAGCGCCCACGTAGCAGCAATACCTGCGCCTACAAACGACACCAGCGGCAAAAAGCCCAGCGCAAATCCCAATAGGGCGGCGCGCTGTTCACTGTGTCGTGTCTGAGCCAGCAACATGGCGTTGTTAAACTCTATTAATGGTTGTGTGCGTCTGAGTAAGGCAGCAGAGCCAAGAAACGCGCGCGCTTAACCGCACGAGCCAATTGACGCTGATACTTCGCACGCGTGCCAGTGATACGGCTGGGTACGATTTTGCCAGTCTCAGTGATGTAGGCCTTTAGGGTTTCGACGTCTTTGTAGTCGATTTCCTTGATGCCTTCTTCAGTGAACTTGCAGAACTTACGGCGACGGAAAAAACGTGACATGCAGTGTCTCCTTATTCGCTATCGCTTTCAGCGTCAGCCGCGGGGGCTTCTGCTTCAGCAGTTTCGGCAACCGGCGCACGAGACTCGCGACGTTCAGCGCGGCTTTCGGCGGCTTTGATCGGGCTGGTTTCGGTAACGGCTTCTTTGGTCTTCAGGATCATGTGACGCAAGATTGCATCGTTGAAACGGAAGGTCGTGGCCAACTCGTCCATGGTCTCGTTGGTCGCTTCGACGTTCAACAAGATGTAGTGAGCTTTGTGGATGTCATCGATCGCGTAAGCCATCTGACGACGACCCCAATCTTCTTGACGGTGAATAGCGCCACCGGCTTCGGTGACTGCAGTTGTGTAACGCTCAACCATAGCCGGAACTTGTTCCGACTGATCAGGATGAAACATCAACACGATTTCATAGTGTCGCATTTCGCGTCTCCCTATGGGTTTAAGTCTGGCTACCCGGTGGGCACTCAGACAAGGAGTGGTTTAACCCCTGATTTTCAGGGGCCGCATAGTATAGAGGAATTAAGGGTGACTAAACAAGCTGATGGCATCTAGGGAATCCGCCTGCGCCGCCAGCATTACAACCCGATCCACGCCCAAGGCGATACCGGCACAATCGGGCATTTGCGGCAGGACCTCCAGCAAAGCCTCATCCATCGGAACCTGAAGCAATCCCTCGCGCTGGCGCTGGGCAAGATCCGCCTCAAACCGATGTCGCTGCTCAATAGGGTCGATCAATTCGTGATAGCCATTGGCCAGCTCCACCCCGTGATAAAACAGCTCGAACCGATCCGCACAGGGAAACCCCTGGTGCACACAACCGCGGGCTAGGGCCGCTTGATCCAGCGGATAATGAGTCAAAAAGACCGGGCGCTGGGTACCCAGCTGCGGCTCTACCACGGCGGCGCATAGCCATTGCAGGGCCCCGGTTCGACTCAGCGGATCGGAGTAATTGAGGTGCTGGTGCAGGGCCGCAGCGATTTCAGCATCGCTGGCTTGGAACGGGCAAAAACCCAGATGCTGTAAAAAAGCATCCCGATAGCTGATCTCATCCGCCGGCGGGCATTGCAACAGAATCTGCAACAGCGCCGAGGTCTCGGCCCGCAGGGCGGCACCGTCAAAGCCTGCGCGATACCACTCCAGCAGGGTAAATTCACCGCGATGGCGCCGGCCTACCTCATCGATACGCCAAGCCGGGGTCAGGCAATAGATGTCGCCCGCGCCCTGCGCCAACAGGCGTTTCATGGCGTATTCCGGGGAGCTTTGCAGGTAACCCAACAAGCGACCATCCGGTGCTATGGCCTGGGGAACATCAATATAGGGGTCAGTAACCGGCGCCGGCATAACGCAGGGCACCGATACCTCCTGGACCGTCCGCGCTGCAAAAAAGGCCCGGATCGCCGCTTTTTTCGACGCCCACAATTCAATGCGGGCACCGATAGACAGCGCCATTAGGCGCGGCTGATGTACTTACCGTTGCGCGTATCGATCTTGAGCATTTCGCCCTCTTCGATAAACAGCGGAACCTGCACGACTGCACCCGACGCCATGGTGGCCGGCTTGGATCCACCCTGCGCGGTGTCGCCTTTGAGACCCGGATCGGTTTCAGCTACCAGCAAATCGATGTGATTGGGCGGGGTGATCGCAATGGGAGCACCGTTGAACAGGGTCACGATGTAGACCTCCTGCTCCTTAAGCCACTTCACCGTATCACCAACGGCCTTAGCATCCGCAGCGTGCTGCTCAAAGCTGCCATCGGTGGCCATGAAATGCCAAAATTCACCGTCGTTGTACAGATACTCCATATCGGTATCCATGACGTCGGCGCCTTCCAGGCTCTCGCCTGACTTGAAGGTGCGTTCCCACACACGGCCGGTCATCAGGTTTTTTAACTTCACGCGGTTAAAGGCCTGACCTTTTCCGGGTTTGACGAATTCGTTTTCAACGATTGAGCAAGGATCGCCTTCCAGCAGCACCTTGAGTCCCTGTTTAAATTCGTTGGTCGAGTAGTTGGCCATGATCAGAATCCCTGATGTGATTTTGGCGCGCATTCTATCCCGTCCTGTGGCATGACGCACATACCCATAGAACATTCCTTGGCAATCTGTTGGCCATGATGTGCCGGATGACCCCCAATGAGTGATGGGGCCTTGAACCTAATCGCGTTATCGGAGCTTGAGACCGAGGCCCACGTTTGGGTCGGATTGCTGCGCGATCGGGAGTTGTCACTGCGCAGCCACTGGTTTCGAGAGTTGCCTGCGGCTCACGCCCACCTAGAGCACAACTCTGTGGATGTTGTGATCTGCTCCATCCGGCCCACGACCGACTTTGTTCGCGCGTGCAGCGACCAAGGGGCCTGGGTGCTGGTGTTTTGTGACTGCTCGACCCATCAAGCCGCCAGCTGGCTGGGTGCGGGTGCATTATCGGTGATGCCCTACGCACAAACCGCCGCACTGATTCCTATCATCATGCGCGCGTTGGGCGATCGAGGGTCACTGCGTCAGGCTCGCCAAAACGCCGCGCTGCGTAGCGAACACGAAGCCCGTCTAAACCTGTTGTTACAGCGCAGCGGCATGGCCCTGGCCTATCTATCGGACAGCCATTTTCTATCCGTCTCGGATGGTTGGGCACGCTGGTTAGGCACCCCGGCCGAGCAGCTGGATCAACAACGCTGGAACCGATTAATCCCCCCTGAAATCAGTGAGGAGTTTCAGAATATTGTCAGCCACGCGCAGCTGGGCGATGGCGCCGAGGGGCGCATTACTCTCAACGGCGTGCCCCGCCATCTACGGGTCGAACCTGCGACCCACGCGGGCCAATCCTGTTTGATGGCAACGCTGACGGCACCCAGCACACAGGCCAGTGTCGACGTCAGCTCGCGGGTCAGCGACGGCGGTATTCGTCGCACGTTGCAGGCATTGAATAACTTTATCCGAAACGGCCAGGCGCAAACCCTGGTGGTGGTTGAGGTTAAAACCATCGAGCTGCTGCGCCACTCATTATCCTTGGTCGATTTTTCCGAACTGATGGGACTGACCCAGGCCTGCATCGGTGAGTATTTTGACCAACCGCCCGAGCCGGTTAACGACCACAGTTTTATGATCGCAATCCAGCAGGATCTGGCGCAGTGCCAACACCTGGCAGAAGCACTGATTGAACATCTGCACGAGCATACGCTGGCCGATTCGATGCCCCACGTTCAAGTTTCGGTAGCTCTGGTCGCGATGCGGTTGGATGACGATGACGTCTCGAACCTATTACAACGGGGTTACAGCCTGGCCGGGCGCACCCCCGGCGGCCAAGTGGCGACCTTCAAACCCAGCAGCCTGGAACTGGCGCACCGAGATCCATTGGCCGGACTTCGGCAAGCTTTGGAGCAGGATCAATGCGAGCTGCTATTCCAGCCACTGGTGGCCCTCAGTGCCATCGAGGGTGAATATTACGAAGTACTGACCCAGCTACGCGACGAGCAGGGCAATGCCATCCCCGCACGCAGTTTTATCCGGGACGCGGGACGCCGCGAACTCGGGCGCACACTGGACGAGTATGTGGTGCATCAGGCAACGCAAAAGCTCATCAGCCACTTGCCACGAAACCCCGCGACGCGATTAATTGTGAATTTGACCCTGGCCAGCCTGCAATCCGACGACCTAGCCCATTGGCTGCAATCCCATACGCTAGGCATCGCGGATCCCGGCAACATTACCTGGCAATTTCGTGAAACCGATATTGCGCTGGACGTCCAAACGACCGCTCTGCACCTAAAGTCACTGCGAGGGCTGGGCTACCGGGTCGGCTGCGCTCAGTTTGGCAACCTACCTGACGTCGGAAAATTACTGTCCCAATGTGCCTTTGACACCGTCAAGGTCGACCCCTCTTTTGTTGAGGGCATCAAAAACAATCCACATAAACAAGCTGAGCTCAAAGCCCTGTGCGATCTGATTCATGAGTCCGGTGCAAAGGTGATTGTGCCGATGGTTGAAGAGGCCGCCATCATGTCAGCGCTATACCGAGCCGGTGCAGATTTAATCCAAGGGCACTACCTCCAGCCACCCGAGCTGGAGATGAGCTATGAATTTGCCACCGAGATTTAAAGCACGTCCGGCCAGCGTAACAACCAAACCAAAGCTGACAAATCCAAACGATTCACGGCCAGGGGCGCCGCCTCAACCACCTTAGGTTTGGCATGATAGGCCACGCCCTTATCGGCCAAGGCGATCATCTTGAGATCGTTAGCCCCATCGCCGGTCGCCATGATTTCGTGACGCTGCGCGCCCAACGACTGGGCAACATCGGTCAAAATTTCAGCCTTGCGGGTGGCGTCCAAAATCTGGGAATGGACCTCGCCGGTGAGCGCGCCATTTTCAGATTCCAGCGGGTTGGCGTGGTACTCATCCATACCCAATTGCTCAGCGACCGATTGCGCAAAAAAGTTAAAGCCTCCGGAGACCAAGACCGTTCGGGCACCGCGTTGACGTAATTCCTGCATCAACTCCCGCGCACCGGGCATCAATTCCAGGCGCTGCAAAATGCCATCCAGGGTGCTCAGCTCAACCCCTTTGAGCAGTGCCATGCGGGCTTTAAAGCTTTCGGCAAAGTCCAATTCACCCTGCATCGCGCGCTCGGTGATGGCGGCGACCTGCTCAACGACCCCGGCCTCACGGGCGATCTCATCGATGCACTCATGCGGGATCAGGGTCGAATCCATATCAAACAGCGCCAACTTAACCGCACTGGCAGCAGCGAGGTCGGATAATTCAAAGACCTCGTCGGCTTCTACCTGATGTGCACTGTCAATCCAGGCGGCCTGATGGGGTAATGCCGGATCCGCAGGCAGGTGATGAAACACGACCCCAGGGTGCGCTTTCTCCAGCACGTCTAGGCTTTGGCTAACCAAGAGTTTCATGATTCCACCTCCAGTTGATCAACACGCTGCAGTCCACGGGGCAATTGGCCACCCCGGCGCCCGCGGACCCCCTGATAGGCCTCCCAGTCGGCCGGTTTCAGTGTCATGCTTCGCTTGCCCGCGGTAATCACCAGGCTTTGATGCGCCTGCACAAAGGCCACCGCCACCAGCTCAGCACCGGTGGCCAACTTGATCAGCCGATTGCCCTTGCCGCGGCCCAACTCAGGCAACTCATCGGCGTTGAATACCAGCATATAGCCATCGGTAGTCACCGCAGCGACGAAGCCTTCTTTTTGCGCGCGCACCGGTGCGAACGGAGCCACACCCTCAGGCAGGTTAAAGAGCGTCTTGCCCGCTTTTTGTCGGGACAACAGGTGCTCGTGCTGGGTGAAGAAGCCAAAGCCCGCTGGGGATGCCAGCAACCACCGCTGATCGTTCTCGGCCAACGCCATCGCGATGAAACGCGAGCCGGCCGGCGGATTGACTCGCCCCGTGAGCGGTTCGCCCTGGCCGCGCGCCGAAGGCAGCCCATGCGCCGGGATGCTGTAGCTACGTCCGGTCGAATCTAGAATGGCCAGCTGCATATTGGACTTACCGGCACTGGCATGCTGGAACCCATCACCGGATTTGTAGCTCAAGGCGCTGGGATCGATGTCATGCCCTTTGGCGGCACGAATCCAACCCTGCTGCGACAACACCGCCGTAATCGGCTCAGAAGGCATCAGATCGCTTTCTTTTAGGGCCTTGGCTTCGCTGCGTTCAACCAACTGACAACGGCGCTCGTCCCCATAGGTTTCGGCACAGGCGAGCAGTTCTTTTTTCATCAGCGTGCCCAGACGGCGCTCGCTGCCCAACAAGGCTTCTAGCTTGCTGCGCTCTTCCTCAAGCTCAGACTGCTCTGAACGAATCTTGAATTCTTCCAGCTTGGCCAGGTGACGCAGTTTCAAGTCCAAGATCGCATCGGCCTGAATGGTGGTCAGACCAAAACGCTCCATCAAGGCTTCGCGGGGCTGCTCTTCCTCACGAATAATTTGAATGACCTCGTCGATGTTCAAAAACGCGATCATCAAACCGTCTAACACATGCAGACGATCCAGCACCTTATCCAGACGGTGCTGCAATCGGCGGCGCGTGGTCTGGCGGCGCCACACTAACCAATCGGTCAGAATTTCGCGCAGACTCATGACCCGGGGGCGACCATCCAAGCCAATCAGGTTGAGGTTCACCCGATAACTGCGCTCCAGATCGGTGGTCGCAAACAGATGGTTCATTAAGCCCTCGGTATCCACGCGATTCGAGCGCGGCACCAACACCAAACGAATGGGCGTCTCGTGGGCAGATTCGTCACGCAAATCCACCAGCATGGGTAGCTTTTTCGCCCGCATTTGCGAGGCAATTTGTTCAAGAATCTTGGCCGGTGACGCTTGCCACGGCAGGGTATCTACCACGATGTCGCCGTCTTCCAAGTGCCACTTGGCGCGCGTGCGAATACTGCCGCGACCGGACTCATAAATCGCGCGAATATCGGCTGCGGGTGTAATGATCTCGGCCGGTGTGGGGTAGTCCGGGCCTGGGATCAGGGTGTAGAGCTCATCATCCTCAAGCTTGGGATTCTCCAACAGCGCCACCGCGGCATTGACCACTTCGGTCAGGTTATGCGGCGGCAGATCGGTCGCCATGCCCACCGCGATACCGGTCCCCCCATTGAGCAATACCGAAGGGACCTGCGCAGGCAATAGACAAGGCTCGTTCAGCGAGCCGTCAAAGTTGGGCTGCCAGTCGACGGTGCCCTGACCAATTTCTGCCAACAGGGCCTTGGCGAAGGGCGACAGGCGGGCTTCGGTGTAACGCATTGCGGCGAATGACTTGGGATCGTCCGGCGAGCCCCAGTTGCCCTGACCATCAACCAAGGGATAGCGGAAACTGAAGCTTTGAGCCATCAGCACCATCGCTTCGTAGCAGGCACTGTCACCATGGGGGTGGAATTTACCCAGCACGTCACCCACCGTACGGGCCGACTTTTTATGCTTGGATTGAGCCGATAGGCCTAACTCGCTCATGGCGTAGATGATTCGGCGTTGAACGGGCTTGAGTCCGTCCGCCACGTGCGGCAGCGCACGATCCAAAATCACGTACATCGAGTAGTCGCGGTACGCTTTTTCTGTATAGGCGCGGAGCGTTTGCCGCTCGACGCCCGATGAATCAACGGTGATGGTCACATAGGCCCCCTTGGTTGGGGGCTAGGATACTGTGTGTGGCTTAGTCTGTCAGTGCGGTTTCGGCAGTCTTTTCTTGCTCGGCCAAACCACGTTGATATTGGCGCTGCAGAGCCTCGGTAATCGGATGGTTATCCCCATAGCGATCGGCTGCGCGATCTAGCATTCTTTTTACAGCATCCAGTTTGGTCATCAGTCTTTCCTCAGTTGATGCGCAAAGCGTAGACCCTGAAAGCCAGGCTGCCCGCGACATTGGTACCAATGTCACAGGTCGCAGGTCGCAGGTCGCAGGTCGCAGGTCGCAGGTCGCAGGTACTAGGGCAGATCCGCCAAATGGCCGGAGGACTCCAGCCATTCCCGACGATCCGATGCCCGTTTTTTGGACAACAATAAATCCAGACCCTGCCGGGTATCCTCATCGTCGTCACTAAAGAGCTGGATTAAGCGTCGGGTATCCCGATCCATCACCGTTTCGCGAAGTTGCAGCGGGTTCATCTCACCCAGCCCCTTGAATCGCGTGACCGAAATTTTCACGGTGCGTTTTTCAGCCTTGATGCGGTCCATCACGCCCTGACGCTCATCCTCGTCCAACGCATAGTAGACGTCCTTGCCCGCATCGATACGATACAGCGGCGGCATCGCAACATAGACGTGGCCGGCCTTGACCAAGGCCGGGAAGTGTCGGCTGAACAGTGCACAGAGCAGCGTGGCAATGTGCGCTCCATCCGAGTCGGCGTCCGCCAAAATACAGATCTTGCCGTAGCGCAGGCCTTCCAGGTTTTCACTGCCCGGGTCCACACCAACCGCCACCGCAATATCGTGCACTTCTTGGCTGGCTAGAATCTCAGAGCTATCCACTTCCCAGGTGTTTAGAATCTTACCGCGCAGCGGCATCACCGCCTGGAATTCACGGTCACGTGCCTGTTTAGCGCTACCACCGGCTGAATCGCCCTCGACCAGGAACAGCTCGCCATTGAGTGCATCACTGGCACTACAGTCTGCTAATTTGCCCGGTAACGCCGGCCCCTGAGTGATCTTTTTGCGAGCGACTTTCTTGCGCGCTTTTAGCCGTGACTGGGCCGCACTGATGGCCAACTCCGCCAGCGCATCCCCGACCGCCGGGTTTGCGTTGAGATACAAACTAAAAGCGTCTTTGACGACGCCACTAACAAAGGGCGCACAGCTGCGCGAACTCAGGCGCTCTTTGGTTTGACCGGCAAACTGCGGATCGCCCATCTTCACGCTAAGAACATAGCTGCAGCGATCCCACAAATCCTCCGGCGCCAGCTTCAACCCTTTGGGCAGCAACGAACGAAACTCGCAATACTCGCGTAATGCCTCAGTCAGGCCCGTACGCAGGCCGTTCACGTGGGTTCCGCCCTGGGCCGTGGGCACCAGGTTGACATAACTCTCGGTGACATAGTCGCCACCCTCGGGCAGCCAGCACAGCGCCCAGTCAACCATTTCGTCTTCACCGCTGAAGCTGCCTACAAAGGGCTCCTCAGGCAGTGTTAGCTGATCACCGATGGCATGGGAGAGATACTGGGCTAGACCCGCCTCAAAACACCAAACCTCGTTGTCCTCAGACTGGCTTTCGTTTTTAAAGTCGATGGTGAGGCCTGGGCACAGGACGGCCTTGGCACGCAGCACGTGCTTTAACGACTTAACCGAGTAACGCGGGCTGTCGAAAAAAGACGCATCCGGCCAAAAAGTGACCTGGGTGCCGGTATTGCGTTGACCGACTTTGCCAATGACGCTCAGCGGCTCGACCGCGTCACCATTGGCAAACGCCATGGCATGCACCTGCGCGTCCTTACGCACCTCAACTTCAACCCGCGTGGATAAGGCGTTGACGACACTGACGCCCACCCCGTGTAGCCCCCCAGAAAACTTATAGTTTTCACCCGAGAACTTACCGCCCGCGTGCAGGCGCGTCAGGATTAGCTCAATGCCAGGTACACCGTGTTCAGGGTGGATGTCCACTGGCATGCCGCGGCCGTTATCGACCACACGAACACCGCCATCGGCTAGCAACACCACTTCGATCCGATCGCAGTGACCGCCCATCGCCTCGTCCACCGAGTTATCCACCACCTCCTGGATCAGGTGATTGGGCCGGGTGGTATCGGTGTACATGCCGGGACGACGACGAACCGGCTCTAATCCGCTGAGGACTTCAATACTTTGCGCGTTATAACTCATGCGAGGAGTATGCCGATCACATTGTGCGCCCGCCAGTGGTATCCTAGGGGTTCGACTCAAAGGAATGTCTATGCGACCCACGTTAACCCTGAATCCTGGTGCGGACCGACGTCTGCGCGCGGGCCACCCTTGGATTTTTTCAAATGAAATCCGCTCGATTGCCGAGAACAAAACGATCGAGCCGGGCACCCTGTGCAACCTGCAAACCCAAAAAGGGGAGCTCTTGGGCGTGGGCACCTATAACCGCCACGCGCTGATTGCCTGGCGTTTGTTTGATAAAAACGCCGAGGCCGTGATTGATGCGGATTGGTTCGAGGCTCGTCTGGCCCGTGCGATGGAGACCCGCGAGTGCGTCTATCCTGGCGGCCATTACCGCTGGATTCACTCCGAATCCGATGGCATTCCCGGCCTGATCATGGATCGCTATGGCGCTGCGATCAGCATGCAGCTCAACACCGCTGGCATCGATGCTCTACGCGGTCCGTTATTCGAAGCGATGGATCGCCTATGTCAGGTGGACACCCTGGTGATGCGTGGCGATACGCCGCAACGCGAGCACGAAGGCCTGGGCGCAGAGATTGAAATTCTGCGCGGTGAGGGCGAGAACATTGAGCTGGTCGAAAACGGCCTAAGCTTTGTTACGACCCTAACCCAAGGGCAAAAAACCGGCTGGTTCTACGATCAACGGGATAGCCGTGCGCTACTGGCCAGTCTGGTCAGCCAGTTTGAAGAGCCCAAGTGTTTTGACGGCTATACCTATGCCGGTGGTTTTGCTATCGCGATGGCCACCCAGGGCGCTCAAGTCGTGGCGGTTGATCGCAGCGGGCCGGCCTTGGAGCTGGCGCAACAGAGCGCGGACATCAACGAGGTCAGCATTGAGTGGATCAAGGCGGACGTCTTTAACGTGCTGGAGCGTGCCGCTCAAAACAAAGAACAATACGATCTGGTTAACCTAGATCCGCCGGCGTTTGCCAAGAGCAAAAAATCACTGCGCCAGGGCCTACGTGGCTACCGAAAACTGACCCGCATGGGGGCTGACATTACCGGCCCCGGTGGTTTTTTAGTGATCCATTCGTGCTCGCACCACGTCGACCTTAATGCGCTGACCGAGCAGATCGCACGCGGATTAACCGATGCCTCACGCAGCGGGCAGATTCTGTTCACCTTGGGCGCGGCCGCTGACCACCCTGGCATGCCGCAGCTGCCCGAGAGCCAGTACCTTAAAGGTCTGGTGATGCGTCTGGATTAATCCAGACCGGCCTGAATCGGCGCCACTGCGCTGGGTTGCAACGCGGCTACCCAGTCCAGATGGCGTTGCAAGGCCACCGGATCATCCAGCTGCTGATACACCTGCGCCAGCGTCTGCCAAACCTGGGGCCCCTGCCAGCGAGTCTGCATCTGCTCTAGGGGTTCACGCAGGCTGGCCACCCATTCGCGGTCCTGCACCTGCAGCGCGATCCGGGTCAAACTTAAAATCCAAAAGTCACGGGCCTCACTGCCCAACACCGGATGTTTGAAAATAGGGTCTTGGGCGCGGGCTTGGATCGTGTCGACCAATCGCTGTGGTGGTTGACTTGCCACCTGCCAGTTGCGGTAGGAATGCCAGCCGCTCTGCATCAAGCCTGCCACCAAGACCGCCGCAAACCCACCAATCACCGCAGGCCAAAAGGGCTTTAGGTGACTCTCTCGAGCTGGCAATAAATCCGGCCGCGCGGTACTGACGATAATCAGCCCAGCCAAAAACCAATGCACACCCGAGGTATGCAAGGGGAACTCTGTCTGGGTGTGTAACAACATCGGCGTTAAGGACACCACAAACAAAATCGCCGAGGGGTTTCGCCACAACACCAGGTAAAACAAGCTAACGATCCAGGGCAGAACCACCAGCAGCAGTCCATACAAGCCTGTTTCAACCCACCACAGCAGCGTTTCGTTGTGCGGATGATTCAAGAAATTCACGTAGGTCAGCGTCTCGCCAGCGCGAACCTGCTCAACAAAGGCAGGATGGAAGACCTCAGTGAACGAGCCCAAACCATGCCCCATCCATGGCGCTTCAAAGCCTAGGGCATAGCTGACCTGCCACATACTTAGGCGGCTGGTGGTCGAGCTACCATCCGCCAGATCCGCCATGCGCGCGTTGATGTCCTCGATCGGTGACACCACCGTGACTGCCAACGCAGCCGCGATCGCCAAGGCCGGTCCAATCAGCCCCCGATGACGCCAACCCCGCGACAACGCATAGACCACCAGTAAACCCGCACTGCCAGCGACCGCCACCGTACCGGTGCGTGAACCGGACAGAAACACACACCAAGCGATCAAGAACGCGGCCATCGAAAAAGCGAGCGTGGCTGGCCATCCCATAGCCCCCAAACGCAGGCGCATGACCCAGCTCCACAGCAGTACGGATCCTAAAAAGCTGGCGAACACATTGCGTTGCTGAAACCCGCCCTCGGGTAGGCGCAGGACGATGGGCAGTCCCTCTAGCCAGTGCGGTTGATTCAAATAGTTACCGCTGGGGAGCGCGAGCACCACCAACAACACAGCACCCACCAGCATCCAGAGGCTAATGTGCCACCAATCTCGCGGCGTCAGCTGGGCCTGAATCAGAGCCAGCAGCCAGATAGCAAAACCCCCCAGCGCGCCGGCTGCCAGCAATCCATAGTGGGGCAACGAGGCAGGCATCAACACACCGTGCAACAACACCGCCGCCGCCGGCAAAAACCACCCATAACACCAGTTGGACCAGTAAAAACTGCGCGATCGAACGGCCAGGATGAGCAGGCCCGCCGCGGCCAACACCAACACCGCCCAGGCAAAGAAATTCCGCGGGATCAGGTTGTTACCGAGATTGGGGAGATTGAACTGCAACACCCCCAGCGCCATGAACACCGTCATCGCTAGGGTCCAACGGTAGGGCAAACTCAACGCGCGTCGCGCCCAGCAGCCAATCCGGTATTCAGACAATGCCGCAGCCACTCGCCTAAATAGGTGTTGATCTGTTGTTTCTCGTCCGCGTGACGACGGCGATCGTCTCGGCTATGGCTGCCGCGCACCGGCCGGTAGCCATCAATGCTGGCAATCTCGGCCATGCGAGCATCGTGATACATCCGCACATCTAACTGGGGCACTTGCAACCACGTGGCCCGATCCAAACCCACCAGAGTGACAAAACTGGTGTAAGGCGAGCGCTCGGTTAACGTGAGCAAAATATGGCCCTGCCCAGGAACGCCAAAGATGGCCTCGCCCTGGTCATCGAGCAACAGCATCAAGCGCGCCAGCAACACGTAGTTGCTGGCAGACTCGGCTTGCTGAGCCGCTAGGTTGGGTACGTAGCGGCGATTTCGGCGATTGGGGATAAAACTCACGCGCATCCTGCTAATTGATCGTCTAACCAGAACAAGCTTAGCAGAGTCGCGGCATTGTTGAGCCGCCCCTGAGCCATCCATTGCCGCCATTGGTTACGCGGCAGTTTATGGATACGAATATCTTCGGTTTCACTGACCAAACCATAAGCTTGACCGGTTTGGTGACCTGACAAATCGCAGCGGGCCAGGTACAACTTGATCTGCTCATCAGAGCCGCCAGGTGAGGGAAAATAATCCACAATGTGTTGCAACTGAGCCTGCTCGATCCCCGCCTCTTCGGCTAACTCACGATGCAAGGCCTGTTCAGCCGACTCGCCCTGGACATCCATCATCCCCGCAACCACCTCGACCACCCAGGGATTGGCCTGGCTATGGTAAGCACCGATTCGAAACTGCTCGATCAACAAAATCTGGTCCGTGATCGGGTCGTAGGGTAGCGCCGCGACCGCATGCCCTCGTACCAGCACCTCGCGGGTGACCTGGGGTGTTTGCGCACCATCAAAACGCGGATAGCTCAGCTGATAGCGCTTGAGCGTTAAAAAACCGTTTGCGAGGGTCTCAATACCCTCGACCTGTACCTGTTGCTTCATTTCCAAAAGAAATTACCTTTCTTTGCACGTATTGGTTTTGAATATCCCGACTACACTAATAGAGTTGACTGTGCGATGCGCCCGTTCAACTAAAACTGAGAGATTCCATGCGTTTACTGACCCTTGGCCTGCTGTTGGCCCCATCGGCTTTTGCCGCTGATGATTTGATGAGCCTGTATCAGGATGCCATCAACACCCATCCATCCTTGCAGTCCGCCCAGGCTGCTTTGGATGCGGCCCGTTTTGATGTGGATGCTGCGTCCTCAGCCCTGCGACCGACCCTGAATGCCACAGCTAACCTCAATGGCAGTGAAGTGACACGCAGCACCAGCTCAAGCGTTGCCGAAACCGGCTCATCCAGCGTGGACGGCGCGCTCAGCGCCCGCATCGCGCTTTGGGGGCCCTCAGAACAAGCCGCAATCGCCGCCGCCAAAGCCGGCGCCGCTCTTAGCGAAACCTCTGCCCAATCGACACTAAACGAGCTGCAATTGGGCATCGCGCAGCGCTATCTGGACGTTCTCGATGCCCAGGCCGGTCTCAGTGCGGCCCAGGCCCAGACTCAGGCGATCGAGCGCCAGCTAGAACGCGCACAAAAACGTTTGGAAGTCGGCTTGGGCACCCGCGTGGAAGTGGACCAGACACAGGCGGCCTATGACAATGCTCAGGTGGCTTTGATTCGCGCACAGGACAGCTTAGCGGATGCACGTGAAGCCCTGGCCACCACCGTCAATCGCCCGGTTAACGATATCGCTGCGCTGTCGGATCGCTACCCGGCGGCCCGTTCTGAGCTGACCCTGGATCAGGTCATTGAGCAGGCGCAAAACAACAGCACCGCCGTGCGCGTCGCACAGCAACAGGTACAGCTGGCCCGCGCGGCACTGGCCCAGGCGCAGGCCACTGAGAAGCCTCGCCTGGACGCCACCGCCAGTTACAGCACCTCAAAGAACTTAGAAGGCGGTCTCTGGGGCAACGGCTATTCAACTAAGCTCACCCTGAGCCTGCCGATTTACACCGGCGGCAAGGCGCAGGCTCAAGTAGCCGGCGCCCAAGCTAAATTAAGTCAGGCACAGGCGGATCTTGAAGCCCAGCGCCGCGATGTGAAATCTCAGGCCCGTAGCTTGTATCGCACGATTGCCACTCAAGCGCAGAGTGTGCGCGCGCAGGCTCAATCCATTCGTTCGGCCCAAAGCGCTTTGCAAGCGACCGAAGCGGCGTTTGAAGTCGGCAGTGGCGACATCATTGATGTGCTCAATGCGCAATCGGACTTGAACGCGGCGCAGAGCAACTACGCTCAATCACGCCATCAGCACGCATTGTTGGTCCTACAACTGGAACAACTGCGCGGCGATCTGAATCAAGAAGATTTAGTGGCCTTGAATGCGAATTTAGGAGACTAAATGCGTCGGTTGTGGTGGTGGATTCTGGCATGGGCGCCATTGGCCTCGGCCACCGAAGTCTGGGTTAAGCAGCAAGACCCCTTGGGTCGAGCGTTGGCGCAGCAGTTTCTACCCACGCTCTCACAGGCGCTTGATCAGCCGTTGACACTGCGCCTAGCCGACGATGATCGCGACCTGCGCCATCAGGTTTTAAGCCGCCAAGGCATCGGATGGGGCCATGTGACCTCTGCGAATGCCGCGTTGTACGAGGTGCAAACCGCGGTGGTCTCACGGCAGGATTTCAGCCTAGACGGACCCCAGGGACGCATGGGTTATGCCGCCGCAGCCCCCTGGATGGCCGAGCTCAAATTACGCTACCCCAATGTCACCTGGGTACCCTTCCGCACACCCAATACGGGGGTTTTAGGCGTTGTGACCGCTAAAGTGGATGGCTTTGTTGGCACACTGCCCAACATCTCGGCCAGCATCAGCCAACTGCAATTAAACTCGCTGACCCTCAATCCGCTGCCCTACCCGGCACAGATGGGCCTATTTGTGGCGCCCGATCACCCCAGCACCGAAAACCTGACGGCTAGCCTGGCAACGCTCAAACCCCAGGTCCGGCAGGCAGCCCATGCCTACTTTAAACCGCTGCAGCCACAGACAGCTCAACCCTGGGCATGGTGGGTGGCCGGCGGCGCCGGTGCGCTGTGGTTGATGACCTTGTTTGCGTGGTTGATGAGTCGTGGCAGAACGTTCGATCCGTCACCGCTACCCACCGTGCAGGTTAAACCCCCAGGGCCGGCCACCGACGAGCGCGAACAACGCAGTCAGGCTTATCTCAATCAGGTCAACCAACAACTGCAAAATGAAGTGGATCAGCGCCTTGCCAAAGAAGCCGAGCTGTTAAAAGTTCAGCAAGCGTTAAATCGAGCTCAAAACCGGCTGGAACAACAGGTCCGTACCGACGCGCTGACCAAGCTGGCCAATCGCAGGCATTTTGACGAACAACTGAGCAAAGAATGGCGCCGTCATTGCCGCGAACAGGTCCCGATGAGCCTGGTGCTGATGGATATTGATTACTTCAAGAAATACAACGACACCCTAGGCCATCCGGCCGGCGACGAGTGTCTGCGCCAGGTGGCTGGGATTCTGGCGGATTCCTTTAACCGCTCGGGTGATCTGGTGGCTCGCTATGGCGGTGAGGAATTTATCGTCCTGCTGTCTCATTGCTCTGTGGCTGAAGCCACCGCCCAGGTTGAGCGAATGCAAAAGCGCATGCAGGCGGCCGCGCTCAGTCATCCCGCCTCCGAGATCTCTGATCAGGTCACCCTGAGCATGGGTATCGCCAGCTGCGTGCCGATTTTGGACGATGATCCCTGGGGATTAGTGGAAGAAGCAGATCAAGGGTTGTATCAGGCCAAAATTCAGGGCCGCAACCAATACCGAGTCGCAGCCGCATAAGGGTATACTCACCCCATGCGTATTTTATGTTTGATGTTAGCTCTGGCTACGACGGCCTGTGGCAATACCGGTCCGCTTTATCTTCCTGAGCCTGCACAGGAGACTCTCAGTGGATCACTTTAATTACTCTAGCGGACAACTGATGGCCGAGGGCGTGTCACTGGCCGAGCTGGCCGAGGCCCATGGCACGCCGTTGTATGTCTACTCCAAAGCCACCTTCGTGCGACACCTCAAAGCCTATTCCGACTCGCTGGCGGACTATCCCCATTTAGTGTGCTACGGGATGAAGGCCAACTCGAACATTGCCGTATTGCAGTGTTTAGCCCAAGCCGGCGCCGGCTTCGACATTGTCAGCCAAGGCGAGCTGGAACGAGTGCTGGTGGCGGGCGGCGACCCTAAAAAAGTCGTCTTCAGTGGCGTAGGCAAACAGCCGGGCGAGATGCGCCGTGCGCTGGAAGTGGGCATTCACTGTTTCAACGTCGAATCCGAAGCCGAGCTTGAGATCCTCTCAGAGGTCGCCCAGTCGATGGGCCTCAAAGCCCCGGTGTCGATTCGCATCAACCCCGACGTCGACGCCCAGACCCACCCTTACATCTCGACCGGTCTGCGGGACAACAAGTTTGGCATTCCTCATCAGCGAGCCATTGAAGTCTATCGCCGCGCGGCCAATCTGCCAGGCCTTAGGGTCACCGGAATTGACTGCCATATTGGTTCACAGCTGACCGACATGACGCCGCTGATGGAGGCACTGGAAAAGCTACTGGGCTTGATTGAGGCAATCCGCGCCGAAGGCATTGAGCTTGAACACATTGATCTGGGCGGCGGCCTAGGAGTCCCCTATCAGGATGAGGAACCCCCGCATCCCAGCGAATATCTGGTCAAAGTCAAAGAGCGACTCGCCGGCAGCGGCCTGACCCTAATTCTAGAACCCGGACGCTCCATTGCCGCAAACGCAGGCGTCATGCTGACCCGCGTCAATTTGCTCAAGGAAAACCACGGCAAGCACTTTGCGGTGGTCGATGGCGCCATGAATGACCTCATCCGCCCCAGCCTCTACGGTGCCTGGCAGCGGATCATCCCGGTCATGCAGGCAGCCAGCCCCAACGCCACCCAGGCCTCATTTGATGTGGTCGGCCCGGTCTGCGAAAGCGGAGACTTCTTGGGCAAGGACCGAACGCTTGCCCTGGCCCCGGGTGACTTACTGGCCGTGCGCAGCGCCGGTGCATATAGCTTTGTTATGAGCTCGAACTACAACACACGCACCCGAGCCGCTGAGATCCTAGTGGATGGCGACCGCGCGCATTTGGTGCGCAAGCGCGAAACCTACGCCGACTTGCTGGCTCACGAACGCCTGGTTGAGAACAGCTGATGCGCTTGGAATTCACCAAAATGCACGGCCTGGGTAATGATTTTGTCGTGGTCGACGGTATCTCGCAAAACGTAATGCTGCGCCCTGAGCAGATCCGCCGCCTGTCGGATCGCCATACCGGCGTCGGCTTTGATCAGCTATTGATCGTCGAGCCACCTAGCCGGCCGGATGCCGAGTTTAGCTATCGTATTTTTAATCAGGACGGCGGTGAAGTTGAGCACTGCGGTAACGGCGCCCGTTGCTTTGCGTTGTTTGTTCAGCAAAAGCAACTCACCCGAGCCAACCCCATCAAGGTGGCCACCTGCAACAATTTGCTGGAGCTCAAGATCCTGCCGGATCAAACCGTGCGCGTAGATATGGGCCAGCCCAAGGTCTCCGCCGAGGCTCTACCCGCGGTGGGACTGACCGGCGATGCGCCCTTACACACCTTGAACGTCGAGGGTTTGCAGGGCTCTCTGGTCAATGTCGGCAATCCACATGTGGTAATCCCGGTCGATGACATTGATCACTTGGACATCGAAACCCTGGGGCCCAAGGTACAAAACAGCGGTCATTTTCCCGAGGGCGTCAATGTCGGCTTTTTGCAGGTCGTCTCGCGGGGCGAGGCTCGCCTGCGCGTATACGAGCGCGGCGTCGGCGAAACCCAAGCCTGCGGCACCGGTGCCTGCGCGGCGATGGTGGCTGCGGTTCGTAATGACTGGTGCGACCACACCGCCGTGATCCGCGTCACCCGCGGCGCGCTGACGCTGGAGTACCAACCTGGCCAATCCATCTTTATGACCGGACCAGGTGAATTTGTTTTTGAAGGATCTGCCCGACTATGACCGACCAGGACGTTATTGATTACCTAAAATCCGAGCCTGATTTTTTCAGCCGCCACCCCGGCCTGATCGATCAAATCCAAGTCCCCAGCCACTCCGGAGTGATTAGCCTCAGTCACCACGCACTCGCGCAGTTACGTAGCCAACTGCAAGCCGCGCGGGATGACAATGCGCGCATGATCGAGAGCGCTCGCTCCAACGCATGGATTTTTGAGCGTACCCGCGCCTTGGTCCTGTCTTTATTGCAGTGTGAGGACCTAGACGCAGTGTCGGCCTGCTTGGAGGAGCATCTACAACGTGCCTTTGAGCTAGAAACGGTTTGTCTGGTACTCGCTGACGAAGTCGAGGAAGCAGAAGATCGAGGAATCATTCGCCGGGTACCCCATCGTGAGTTCAACAGCGACGATGTTAAACAGCTGATTGAATCCCCCGACGGACGGGTTGGCCGATTCAGCGACAGCCTAACCCTACGATTATTTGGCCACGAGCGCGAGGTGGGCAGTGCCGCCGCCGTCGCCGTGGGCAAGCCGACCGTTGGGGCTCTGGCTTTGGGAAGCTCGAACCAGCATCACTTCGATGGCGGCATGGATACGCTGTTTTTGGCCACCATCGCTGAGGCGCTGGGCTTGATTCTGCCGCGTATCGAGAAATGACATTAGCGCAGGCCATTGAACAGTGGCTTGCGCAGCTACAACAGCTCCGTTCGCACTCGGCGAACACGCTGGCGGCCTATCGCAGAGACCTGGCCAGCCTACCCCAAGCGGTCCTGGAAAAACCCATCTCCAAGCTCAATACGGCTGATGTGCGCTCCTGGATCTCAACACAGCACGCGCAAGGGTTGGGCGCCCGCAGTCTGGCACGACGTCTATCTGCGCTGCGTAGCCATCTGAAGTTTGCCCGTCAACAACGCTGGATTGCCAGCGACCCCAGTGCCGGCCTGCGCCCTCCCCGGGGCGAAAGATCCCTACCCAACAGCCTGAGTGTGGATGACGCACAAGCCCTAATGCGGCCCGCTAATAGCCTGTTAGAAAAGCGCGATCTGGCCCAATGGGAATTGTTGTATGGCAGTGGTTTGCGCCTCTCGGAGCTGTGCGATTTACGCTGGGCGGATGTCGACCTCGATCAGGGTCAGGCCCGGGTGGTGGGCAAGGGACAGCGCGAGCGTATCGTGCCGCTGACCCAACCCGCGGTACAGGCGCTCAAGGCCTGGCAGCAGGTGCGCCCCACCAGCGACCTGCCACACATTTTTGTGACCGACAAAGGTCAGATTTCTACCCGAACCGTACAACGGCGACTCAAACAGACAGCGCTCCAGCGCTTAGGCACCCAGGCCCTGCACCCCCATCAACTCCGCCATGCCTTTGCGACGCATATGCTAGAAGGTTGTGGCGACCTGCGCGCAGTACAGGAGCTGTTGGGGCACCAAAACCTAAGCACCACCCAGATCTACACCCACTTGGATTTTGACCGTCTAGCACAAGCCTATGACCAAGCCCACCCACGAGCACAGCGAAAATCATGATCACAACACTGACCTTTGATTTAGATGACACCCTGTGGAGCGTGCGCGACGTTATCGGCCGAGCCGAACAGCACATGTTTGGTCTGCTGGAGCAGGAATTTTCACCCTTTACCCAACGCCACAGCATCGAGAGCTTTGCCCAATGTCGGCAGGACTTACTGAAGGTCGCGCCAGAACGCATTCATAACCTGCGCAAGCTACGCCGTGATGCACTGGCCCTGGAATTTGCCCGACTCGATCATCCCGACCCCGAAGGCTTTGCTGATCATATCAGCGAGGCATTTCAAACCGCCCGCCAACAGGTCAATTTCTGGCCGGGGGTGTTGGACACGCTGGCCTTGCTAGCCCAACAGTATCGGATATTGGCGATCACCAATGGCACCACCGATATTTTGGCTAGCGCCGCTGGGGCCTATTTCTCGGGCGCTTATCGAGCGGATCAGTACCAGCATGGCAAGCCCGATCCCCAGATGTTTGAGGCAGCGATGCAGGATCATCAATTCACTCCCCAGCAAGCCGTTCACATTGGCGATCACTGGCGCGAGGACATCCTAGCGGCAAAGTCACTGGGCTTTAGAACCGCTTGGGTCTCTGATGAACCCGCACCGGGGCCCGAGGCGGATTGGGCACTCAAATCGATCGTGCAGCTGCCCCAGGCACTAGCGCAACTGTAACTGATCAAATCGAGCACGGGCTTGGCTTTGAGTATTGTCCGCATCGACCATCAGGGCCACACCATCCAGGCCATCCAGCGTCTTGCCAAAAGCAGCCTGCCAGTCGGCCGCCAGATCACGCTCAACCCCATACCAATCGCCCAACTGGAAGGACTCAGGCTGGACCGCCATCATCATCACCTTGGAGGTGTAGGGCGAGGGCCATAGAGTGCCGGGCGGCTGACTCTGACTCCACACGTACACCAAGGATTGAGTGCTCAACAGGCCAAAGGATCCTTTGCGGACCACATACACCCGTGCACCAAAATCGTCCCCAGACTTAGATTGTTCAGAATGCTCGCCCAAATTGGGTAACTGCTCCACGGCCCAGCGCCAGGACAAACGCTGATCCGGTTCAATGTCCAGCTCGACACCCAAGGCCGATGCACTGGCATTGGCCTGGCCGAGCAACACCCCATCAACGATCTGATATTGGCTATTGCCGACAAAGGATTGTTCGCTCCACGCATCTTGATCACTCAATGCAGGCAGGGATCCCGCCTGTGCATGGATTGCAATCCCCAGTCCCAGCAATAACCATTTTTTCATGTCACAACATTCCTTGGCTGGCCTAACTTAAAGGCTTCAGCGTTTTTGATGATCTCATCCACCATGCGTTGGCGAGCTTCGCGGGCCAACCACGCCGTGTGTGGCGTCACAATCAGATTCGGACGCGGCAC
Organism: Litorivicinus sp.; assembly: GCA_049609265.1. Taxonomy (GTDB): domain Bacteria; phylum Pseudomonadota; class Gammaproteobacteria; order Pseudomonadales; family Litorivicinaceae; genus Litorivicinus. The sequence continues at coordinate 99,554 of JBMYYI010000001.1, forward strand.
CAGCATGGGGTGCGAAGGCGGTGGCGGCTCTTGAGTCAGCACATCAAAACCGGCGCCCGCTAGATGTCCAGAATCCAAGGCCTCCAACAGCGCGGCTTCATTCACAATGCCGCCGCGGGCCGTATTGATCACATAACTGCCCTTGGGCATCAACGCCAGTTCGGGCGCACCGATCAGATCTTTCGTCTGCGGCGTTAACAAGCAATGAATGCTCAAAAAATCCACCTGCGGTAATAATTGCTCAAGACTCAATCGAGGGGCCCCGGTGCCGGCGCGATCCCACACCAGCACCCGCATGCCAAAAGCTTCCGCCAACTTACCAACGGCCTGCCCTAGCTCCCCGGCACCGATCAAACCCAGGGTTTTGCCGTGCAACTCCATAGCTTGGAAATCCATTAGGCAAAAACGTTCACTCTGACTCCAGGCGCCCTGCTGGACTTGGGTACGGTACGACTCAAAGCGCGTCGCCAGATTCAACATCAGCATTAAAGTGTGCTGTGCGACGCTGGGCGTGCCATAGGCAGTGACATTGCACACCACCACTGAGTGAGCCTGGGCGGCAGCCTTGTCGACGTTGTCTGTTCCGGTCGCAGAGACCAAGATGAGCTTTAGATTGGGCAGCGCTGCGAAATGTTCTGGTGTGATCTTGACCTTGTTGACCAGCATCACTTGGGCCGACTGCATCCGCTCGATGACCTGCTCCGGAGCCGTCGCGTCATACAACTCCAGCGAATCAAAACACTGGGTTAACCCCTGGGTGTCTAAGTCCTCAGATCCCAACGAAGCAAAATCAAGAAATACGGCGTGCATGATGTCTCCTTATTTTTGCCAGAGGCTAACAAAAAAAGGGGCCCGGAGGCCCCTAATGACACACGTTAAAACTTATTTGGTGAATTCAGGGTAGGCGTCCATACCGCACTCTGAGATATCCACGCCTTCGTACTCTTCTTCTTCCGAGACGCGTACACCGATGATGGCTTTAATGATCAGCCAAACCACCAGGCTTGCACCGAATACCCAAGCTGCGATGGTCAGGGCACCAATAATCTGGCCGCTGAAGCTTGCACCGTCGTTAGTAATCGGAACCAGCAACAGACCTAGCAAACCGACCGTGCCGTGTACTGAGATCGCGCCCACCGGATCGTCGATCTTGATCTTGTCAAAGAACAGGATAGAGAAGACCACTAGGACACCACCGATCGCACCAAACAGGTGAGCCTGCAAAGCCGTCGGAGTCGAAGGTTCAGCCGTGATGGCTACCAAACCCGCCAAAGCGCCGTTCAAAGCCATCGTCAGATCCGCTTTACCGAATAGGATGCGCGCTGTGATCAAGGCCGCTACTGAACCACCGGCCGCTGCGGCGTTGGTGTTCATGAAGACCACGGCCACAGCGTTTGCACTTTCAACGGTTGCAGTCGCCAAGACTGAGCCACCGTTAAAGCCGAACCAACCCAGCCACAGAACAAAGGTACCCAAGGTAGCCAACGGCATGTTCGCACCCGGAATCGCGTTGATCTGGCCGTTGGGTCCGTATTTGCCCTTACGAGCGCCCAACACCAGCACACCTGCCAATGCCGCAGACGCACCCGCCATGTGAACAATGCCTGATCCTGCAAAGTCGCTAAAGCCTAGGTCACCCAAGGTGTACATACCAAACACAGGGTTACCACCCCAGGTCCAGCTGCCTTCCATTGGGTAGATAAAGCCCGTCATCACGACTGCGAAGGCCAGGAATGCCCACAGCTTCATACGCTCAGCAACCGCGCCTGAGACAATCGACATCGCCGTGGCCACGAACACCACCTGGAAGAAGAAGTCTGCGGAAGGTGCATAGGTTGCAGGCTCGTCAGCGCCGGTCACGCCATCGCCTGTGATGCTGCTTAGGAAGTAGTCGCCGCCGTACATGATGGCGTAACCCGAAACGAAGTACATGATGCAAGCGATCGAGTACAACGCAATGTTTTTGGTCAGAATTTCGGTGGTGTTTTTAGAACGCACCAGGCCGGCTTCGAGCATGGCAAAACCCGCAGCCATCCACATGACCAAGGCGCCACATACTAGAAAATAAAAAGTGTCGAGTGCATACGACAACTGGAAAATTTGATCTTCCATTTTGAGTCTCTCCGCAAGGTTGGACTTAAATAATTAAAAAAGAGTTACAGCGCGTCAGATCCGGTCTCGCCCGTGCGGATACGTACCGCTTGTTCTAGGCTAACTACGAAAATTTTGCCGTCGCCGATCTTGCCGGTGTTGGCCGCTTTTGAGATGGCCTCCAGCACGCTGTCGACCTGATCGTCGTCGATCGCAACTTCGATCTTGACCTTGGGTAGGAAATCCACGACGTATTCTGCGCCGCGATAAAGTTCGGTATGGCCCTTTTGGCGTCCGAAGCCTTTCACTTCGGTTACGGTAATACCTTGCATGCCGATCTCGGACAACGCCTCGCGGACGTCATCTAATTTGAAGGGCTTAATGACCGCAGTCACTAGTTTCATGAGTGTTCTCCCTTAACTATGGAGGTAATTGGCTTCGTCGATGTCATAGCGAATGTCGTGCCAACCTTGCGGAGTTGCCGAAATTCGGGGGCTTAGCCCAGACACACCTCCATCCTAAACCATTTTTTATGTGCGAGTGCACCAAAACGGATCTGGCACCTTTGGGCAACGTGCACCAAATCAGTGCAACGGGAAGCTTCCTAGGGCCTGTGTTTTTATTCAGTTCAATCATCTGGGCATGCTAAGGTGGGCTCAGATTGAAAACAGGAGCACGGATATGAACCCTATGGAAACTCTTCAGCAACTTAGCCAACAAATGATGAGCCAAATGCCTGAACCGGTGCGCCAGCTCTCAGAACAAGCCCAGGCCCAAATGAAAAGCGTAGTGCAACAGAACCTTGCGCAACTCAACCTAGTCACGCGCGAAGAATTTGAGGCACAAAGCCGCCTGCTTGAAGCGGCGGAGCAACGGATCGCTGCACTAGAAGCCCGTCTGAACGAGACCCCTTAAATGGCACTGGCCCGTGTTCAGACGCTATGCGCCCATGATGATGGCGTAGTCACGGGCCAAATTAGCGCACAACTTCAGGGCGGCTTGCCGGAAACTCGAGTGCTGGGGCACCCCAGCCAAGGTGCCTTTCGCGACCGATTGCGAGCCGCCATCAAAGGCGCAGGTTATCGCTACCCCAGTGTGAGGCTGACGCTAGATCTAGAAAGTTCGGGCGTCTGGGACGAGCATCATTTGTTGCCCTGCGCACTGGCCATATTGCTGGCCAGTGATCAGCTACCCATCGGACAAGTCGCCAACCTACGATGGCTTGGGCGCCTGCGTTTGGATGGGAGCCTGGCCCGCACCGAGGAGCCTTGGCTGACGGCTCAGCAGACGTATCCGGATTTGATTACCGGCGCCAATGGCCAAACGACGCTGGATCACCTCTCACGTATCCATAAACGGCATCATCCTCAACCCCAGGCCACGACTCATTCGCTGCATCTGCCACCGGGCCCGCCCAGTGAATTGGCTCGATGGATTCTTGCGGGTGGACTATCCGCCTTCGTTTTTGGTGAGCCGGGCGTGGGTAAATCACAGGCACTCAAAGCCATTCATTGCCACTGGCCAGACAACCCAACCCAGCGCATGCATCGGCTGGCGCGTTGGTATCGCCGGCGGCGTGCCTTACCTGCACTGCGCGCCTGCTTACCCGCGCGCGCCACCCCGGCTCAGCTGCGTCACTGGTTTGCGATTTATCACGGCCAGGCCGTCTTAATGGATGACCTCCCCTTGCACAGCAACGCCTTGCGAGAGGGTTTAAACCAGATCATGGATGAGCAAAACTCGACCGCTTTGTTGGCCAGCGGTAACCCCTGCGCCTGTGGTTGGCGCGGCAGCGCCCGCAACACCTGCCGATGCAATGCCGGTCAGTTGGCCCGTTTTAGTCGAAATCTGCCGGCGCCGCTGATGGATCGGTTTGATGTGCTATGGCGCTATGACTACACCGACCAAGCGCCCCAACCACTCGATCTAGACGACGTCCATCAAGCTCAGCATCGACAAATACAACGCCAGGGCTGTTTGAATGCTCAGCGTATCGTGCACTCACTCGAGGACTTCCCCTATCTAGGCCCAGCGTTAACCCGCAAGTTGCGGGTACATGCTCAGGGCCTGGGGCTCAGCGGGCGGGCTCAACTGCGTATCGCCACCCTGGCCCAAACCTTGGCGGATTTGGCAGGACGTGATCAGATTCGGGACGATGACCTGACGCTGGCCATTGGCTTGAGAGCCTCACCCACACAGGCCTGACATGGTTGAACTGCTCAGCCAATCCAGTTTTAGCTTTTTAAGCGCCTGCGACATGCCCCAGGCCCTGGTTCAGCGTGCCTGCGAGTTGGAGTACCAAGCGCTGTGTATCGCCGATGAGGCTTCCGTCGCGGGAGCCGTACGCGCGCACATCGCGGCCAAGGAGCACGGCCTGCACCTGGTGCATGGTGCTCGCTTTCAAGTCTCTGAAGGTTGGCGGCTGGTGGCTTGGGTTCTGAATGCTCAGGGCTGGCCCGTTCTGTGCTCCACCATTTCGGCCGCGCGCCGACGGGCGGCAAAAGGGGAATACCGACTGCGACTGGATCAACTCCCCATCGATGACGGTCTGGTCTGGGGGTGGATCCCGGAATTTGGATTTCGTGACACACAGGCTCAGCAGCAGATCCAAGAGCACTTTGAACAATGCTATCTGGTCGCCGTGGACCACCTCACCGGCCGCTGCGCTCAACATCTGGCAGACATCGATCGCACCGCCTTCGAAACCGGCTGGCCAGTCATCGCTTCCTCCGCCGCTCGAATGGCTAAACGCAGCCAAAAACCGCTGTTAGATTTGATGACGGCCATTCGACTTAACCAAACCCTAGATCAGCTGGGCGAGGCCCTGACACCCAACGCTGAGGCGTGCCTTAGAAGCCCGTCGGAGATGGCCCAGCGATACCCACGCATCTGGCTGGACAATGCACAGCAGCTCGCCGCGCGCTGCCAATTTAGTCTGGACGAGCTGAACTACCGCTATCCCAGCGAGTTGGTGCCGCCCAGCTATCCCAATGCGACTGAATACCTGGCTGCACTGACCTGGCAGGGCGCTCAGGAGCGATGGGGAGAACAGGTGCCTCGCAAGGTTCGCGCGCTGATTGACAAAGAACTGGCGCTGATTGCCGAGCTGGGATACGAGCCGTATTTCTTGACCGTGCATGACGTGGTGGCCTTTGCCCGCAGCCAGGGCATCCTGTGCCAGGGACGCGGCAGTGCCGCCAACAGTGCTGTGTGCTTTTGTCTATTCATTACCGAGGTCGACCCTGCCCGGGTCGAGGTGCTGTTTGAGCGCTTTATCAGCAAAGAGCGCAACGAGCCGCCAGACATCGATGTGGACTTTGAACACCATCGCCGCGAAGAAGTCATTCAGTATCTGTACAACCGCTACGGCCGAGAGCGGGCAGCGCTGGCGGCGACGCTGATCACCTATCGCCCCAAGTCGGCCATACGTGATGTCGGCCGCGCCCTGGGTATGGATGAAGGCCTGCTGAAACGACTCAGTAAAAGTCTGTCCTGGTGGGCCAAGGCCGAGGGGATGGAGGACTATTTCCAAGAACAGGGGATTGATTTTCGCTCGCAAAGATTTCAGCTTTTTTTGCACTGGGTTCGCCAGATCCAAGGTCAACCACGCCACCTATCGCAGCATGTGGGCGGCTTTGTGATCTCTGATGGTCCGCTGTCACAGTGGGTACCCATCGAAAATGCCGCCATGCCCAATCGCGTGGTCGTGCAATGGGACAAAGACGACATCGAGGCGCTGGGGCTGTTAAAACTGGATGTGCTGGCCCTGGGCATGCTGAGCGCCATTCGTCGCACTTTGGATGTGGCCCGTGAGTGGCGAACACAGCTGCCTGATTACGGCGGATCCATCAATCCGCGCCTTGAGATGCGCGACATTCCCGCTGAGGACCCGGACACCTATGAGATGTTGTGCGCCGGCGACAGCATGGGCGTGTTCCAGGTCGAGTCCAGAGCGCAGATGTCGATGCTGCCGCGGCTGAGGCCAAGGTGCTATTACGATCTGGTGATTCAAATCGCGCTGGTTCGACCCGGGCCTATTCAAGGGGACATGGTTCACCCCTATCTGCGTCGACGCCAGGGCATCGAACCGATCGAGTATCCAAACGATGCGGTCAAACAGGTCTTGCAACGCACGTTAGGGGTCCCGATTTTTCAGGAACAGGTCATCCAGTTGGCCATGGTGGCGGCAGGCTTTAGCGCAGGCCAAGCTGATGCCCTGCGACGGGCCATGGCAGCCTGGAAGAAAGATGGCGGGCTGGAGCATTTCCGCGAACAAGTGATGCAGGGCATGATCCAGCGAGGACACGACGCGCACTTTGCCGAACGCCTGTTCGAACAAATGAAGGGCTTTGGTAAGTACGGTTTTCCTGAGTCCCATTCCGCAAGCTTTGCATTATTGGTCTATGTGTCGGCCTGGTTAAAGTGCCATGTGCCAGAGGCATTTTATGTCGGCCTACTCAATAGCTATCCCATGGGCTTTTATTCACCCTCCCAGCTGTTGCAAGAGACACGCCGCAAGGACATTGACGTGTTGAACGTCGATATTAATGACTCGGACTATGACTATGCGCTGCGTCATCATCAAGGACGCACAGCCATCAGAGTGGGCTTACGGGCCATCAAACGATTGAAAAAAGCGGACTGTGAGCAGTTGTTACTGGCTCGAGGTCGAGCGCTGTTTAGCTCGCTAAACGACCTTGCGCTTCGCAGCGGGCTGTCGGCCGCGGCGCTAGAACATCTGGCCGCCGCCGGCGCCCTGGACAGTCTGGGTGAACATCGGCAAGGCGCCCGTTGGGCGCTGGCGGACAGTGCCTGGCAACTACCCTTATTGGCACAGTGCGAGCCGGAGCTGGAATCACTGGATCTGCCTGCGGCCGCCGAGGGCCAGCAGGTACTGGAGGACTATCGAAGCCTGGGATTCACACTACGCACCCATCCCATGGCGTTGTTACGAGCGCACTCGGCGCTTGAGGGTTGTTGCCGGCACGAGGATCTAACAGCCATGGCGGACGGACAGTGGGTCTGGTTAGCCGGGTTGGTGACCGGTCGCCAGCGCCCTGGCAGTGCCGGTGGCGTGATGTTTGCCACCCTAGAGGACGAGACCGGCAATACCAACTTGATTTTGTGGCCGGACCGGGTCGATCGTTATCGCCCGATCTTGTTGACTGCAAGGCTCTGGCGAGTCCGCGCGCAGGTCCAACATCAGCAAGGTGTGACCCACCTGATGGTGGATCAACTGATCAATTTAGACCGGCTATTGGGCGAGCTGCCCATCAAGAACGTTAGTTACCGGCCTTAGCGTGCAGCTGAGCTGAATATTCATGGACCGTGTCAACCAAGGTTTTGACCCGGTCGGCGTTGGCAAACTGGCTGATGCCGTGACCTAGGTTAAAGACATGGCCCGGATGCGCTCCAAAAGCGTCCAACGCACGGCGAGCTTCGCGGGCAACCGCTTCGTCTGATCCAAACAAGGTGCCGGGATCTAAGTTCCCCTGCAAAGCGACCTTGTGGCCGACCCGCTCGCGCGCCTGACCCAGATCGCAGGTCCAATCCAAACCTAGCGCATCACAGCCCGTATCCGCCATGGACTCCAACCAAGCGCCGCCGCCCTTGGTAAACAAAATCACCGGCACCTTGCGGCCATCGTGATCGCGAATCAGACGATCAACAACCCGCTGCATACTGGCCAGACTAAATTCAGCATACTGGGCGTAGGGCAGCGCACCGCCCCAGGTGTCAAAGATCTGGACGGCTTGGGCACCGGCTCGAATTTGTGCGTTCAAATAGTCCGCAACCGTGTCGGCAAGCTGATCCAACAAGGCGTGCATGACGTCCGGCTGGCCGTACAGCATCCCTTTGGCATGCGGGTATTCTTTGCTGCCCGCGCCTTCGATCATGTAGGTCGCCAGCGTCCAGGGCGAGCCTGAGAAACCGATCAAGGGCACCCGTCCACCCAAGGCACGACGGATGGTGCTGACCGCATTCATCACATAGTCCAGATCGGACTCGACGTTCAGGCGTGGCAGTGCAGCGACGTCTGCCTCGGTACGCAGCGGCTTGGCAAAGGTCGGGCCTTCGCCTGCGGTAAATTCCAAGCCCAATCCCATGGCATCGGGGATCGTCAGAATGTCGCTAAACAAAATCGCGGCATCCAGATCAAAACGATCCAAGGGTTGCAGCGTGACCTCACAGGCCAGATCCGCATTACGGCACAGGTCCATAAAACTACCCGCTACCGCGCGGGTCGCGCGGTACTCAGGCAAATAACGACCGGCCTGTCGCATCACCCAGATTGGAGTGGCGTCGACCGGCTCGCGGTTCAGGGCCCGCAGGAAACGGTCGTTTTTCAGCTCGGTCATATTAAACCTCTAGGTAATCTAGGATGCCCTGCGCTGCAGTGCGGCCCTCAGCGATCGCGGTCACAACCAAGTCACTGCCACGCACCATATCACCGCCAGCAAATACCTTGGGGTTGGTTGTCTGGAAGGCACAATCCTGATCCTGAGGCGCTTTGATCAAGCCGCCCTCATCTGTTTCGATCCCAAACTCAGCAAACCAGGGCTGGGGGCTGGGACGGAAACCAAAGGCAATCAACACACGATCCGCCGGAATCACTTCCTCTGAACCTGGGATCGGCTCAGGGCGGCGACGACCATTAGCATCGGGCTCACCTAGCTGCGTGGTGACGAATTTGACGCCCTCGACCTTGCCGTTGCCAACGACTTCAATCGGCTGTTTGTTGAATTCAAAGCGCACGCCCTCTTCCTTGGCGTTGGCGACCTCTTTGCGTGAACCCGGCATGTTGGCCTCGTCACGACGATACACACAGGTCACCGACTCGGCACCCTGACGGATCGAGGTACGGTTGCAGTCCATGGCGGTATCGCCACCCCCCAACACCACGACCTTTTGATCGCGCATATCGATAAACTCGCTGGCGTCTTTTTCAAAGCCCAGGCGACGGTTCACGTTAGATACCAAGAAAGGCAGTGCGTCAAAGACACCCGGCAGATCTTCGCCGGGGAAGCCGCCCTTCATATACGTATAGGTGCCCATGCCTAGGAATACGCTGTCGTAATCATCGAGCAAGGTTTGGAAAGCGATATCCTTGCCGACTTCCGTGTTCAGGCGGAACTCAATGCCCATGGACTCAAAAATCTCACGGCGCTGTTCCATCACGCGCTTTTCAAGCTTGAACTCGGGAATACCAAAGGTCAGCAAACCACCGATTTCGGGGTACTTATCAAAGACCACAGCCTTGACGCCGTTGCGGACCAAAATGTCAGCGGCGGCCAGGCCCGCAGGACCGGCACCGATAATCGCGACTTTTTTGTTCGTCCAAACCCGCTCAGACAGATCCGGTCGCCAGCCCATGGCAAAGGCGGTATCGGTAATGTATTTCTCGACATTACCAATGGTCACAGCCCCGAAACCGTCGTTTAGGGTACAGGCCCCTTCGCACAGGCGGTCTTGCGGGCAGACTCGGCCACATACTTCAGGCAAGGAGTTGGTCTGATGACACAACTCAGCGGCCTCCATGATGTTGCCTTCACTGATCAGCTTGAGCCAGTTGGGAATGTAGTTGTGTACCGGACATTTCCACTCGCAATAGGGGTTACCACAAGCCAAGCAACGGTGGGCCTGGTGCGATGCCTGTTTGGGCTCGAAGTTTTCATAGATTTCTACGAAATCTTCGGTCCGCATGATCATCGGTTTCTTGGATGGATCCTGACGCGCAACATCACGGAATTGAAAATCGTTGTTGAGTTTTTCTTCAGCCATGATCGTCTCCTTACTGAGCCATGCTGCGGCTTTGGCGCAGTAGCGTATCTAGGCCTGCAGCTTTGGGCTTGACCAGCCAGAACTGCTGCAGGAAGTGTTCAAAGTCAGCCAGAATCTCGCGACCCCATGCACTGTGCGTCGCTTCAACGTATTGAGTCAGTTGCATGCGCAAGTAGTGGGCATGCTCTTCCATCGCCTCGTTACCGACGCGGGTAATGTCGACCAACTCGTGGTTATACAAGTCCACGAAGCTGCGGTCCTCGTCCAGCACATAAGCAAAACCACCGGTCATGCCTGCGCCAAAGTTATAGCCCGTTTTGCCCAACACGATCACCAAACCGCCGGTCATATATTCACAGCAGTGATCGCCGGCACCTTCGACGATTGCCGTCGCACCAGAGTTACGCACCGCAAATCGTTCGCCCGCGCGACCAGCGGCATACAAGGTACCGCCGGTGGCACCGTACAAGCAGGTGTTACCGATGATCGAAGTTTCACGCGCCTCAAAGGTCGATGCCTTGGGCGGATGAATGACCAAGCGGCCCCCAGCCATGCCCTTGCCGACGTAGTCGTTGGCATCCCCTTCCAGGGTCATCTCCAAGCCACCTGCGTTCCAGACGCCGAAACTCTGGCCTGCGGTTCCTTTGAGGTTCAAACGGATCGGTGAGTTGGCCATGCCATTGTTGCCATGACGCTTAGCGATTTCACCCGACAGGCGAGCGCCGATCGAACGGTCACAGTTCGTGACGTTGTAACTGGCCTCAGCGCTGGCACCGGCTTCGATGTCAGGCAGCAAGTCCGCGACCATACGCTCAGCCAGCAAGCCTTTGTCGAACGGCTCGTTTTTCGGCTGTGTGCAGAACTGAGGCTTGTCCGCCGGAATGTGATCATTCGACAGGATAGGTGACAGATCCAGGTGCTGCTGCTTGGTGCTCAAGCCCTCCGCCTGGGTCAACAGATCCGTGCGGCCAATCAGCTCTTCTAGGGTGCGAACACCCGCCAGGGCCATCCACTCGCGGGTTTCCTGCGCCACAAATTCAAAGAAATGCTTAACCATCTCAACGGTGCCGCGGAAGTGCTCTTCACGCAGCCATTCATCCTGGGTCGCAACGCCGGTCGCGCAGTTGTTGAGGTGACAGATCCGCAAGTACTTACAACCCATGGCTACCATCGGCGTGGTACCGAAGCCAAAGCTTTCAGCACCCAAAATCGCGGCTTTGACCACGTCCAGACCGGTTTTCAAACCGCCATCGGTTTGCACCCGTACCTTGCCGCGCAAATCGTTTGCACGCAGGGCCTGCTGGGCTTCGGCCAGGCCTAATTCGAACGGTGAGCCGGCATGGCGGATGGAGGTCAACGGCGACGCTGCCGTACCTCCGTCATAACCCGAGATCGTAATCAGGTCGGCATAAGCCTTGGCGACGCCGGCAGCAATGGTGCCTACGCCAGGCTCAGACACGAGCTTCACGCTGACCAATGCATCGGGGTTAACCTGCTTGAGGTCGAAAATCAGCTGCGCCAAGTCTTCAATCGAGTAGATGTCATGGTGCGGCGGAGGCGAGATGAGCGTGACGCCCGGCACCGAGTGACGCAGACGCGCGATCAGCTGGTTAACCTTGCCGCCAGGCAGCTGGCCACCTTCACCGGGCTTGGCACCCTGAGCGACCTTGATCTGCAGTACTTCAGCGTTCACCAAATAATGCGGGGTCACACCAAAACGGCCTGACGCGATTTGCTTAATCTTGCTGACGCGCGAGGTGTTGAAGCGCGCGGGATCTTCGCCGCCTTCACCGGAGTTCGAACGAGCACCCAGCTCGTTCATGGCCTGTGCCAGGGCTTCGTGGGCCTCGGGGCTCAGAGCACCCAGGCTCATACCGGCCGAGTCAAAGCGCTTTAAGATTTCACTGGCAGGCTCCACTTCGTCGATCGAAATGGGCGAGCTGGTCTTCAGATCAAACAAGTCTCGCAGGGTCGCCACAGGGCGCTGATTCACCAGCTCCGCGTACTCCTGATAATACTCATAGCTGCCGTGCTGAACCGCTTTTTGCAGGGTTTGCACCACATCCGGATTAAACGCGTGGTATTCGCCACCGTGCACATACTTCAGCAAGCCGCCTTGATCGATGCCCTGGCTAATGCGCCCGGCACGCTTGGCAGTAAATTCCAATTCATCCTGTAGGTCAGTCAAAGTGGCACCTTGGATACGGCTGGGCACACCCTTAAAGCACAGATCAATCACGTCGTCGGCCAGACCTACCGCCTCAAACAGCTGCGAGCCACGATAGCTGGCGACGGTCGAGATGCCCATTTTGGACATGATCTTCATCAGGCCTTTGTTGACCGACTTGCGGTAGTTTTTGGCCAAACGGTTGCGATCGCCCACCAATTCGCGGGATTCCACCAGGTCATCGATCAGGCGATAGGCCAGGTAGGGGTAAATCGCAGTCGCGCCAAAGCCTAACAACACCGCCATCTGGTGCGAATCACGTGCACTACCGGTAGAGACAACCAGGTTCGCTTGGCAACGCAAACCGTGCTCGATCAAATGGTGGTGGACCGCACCGGTCACCATGGCCGCAGGAATGCGAATGCCCGGCAGATCCATGTGACGATCGCTCAACACTAACAAGGTCGTGCCACTGCGCACTGCTTCGGCAGCTTCGTCGCACAAACGACGAATGCCATCGCCCAGGGTCTCGCCCTGGTTAAAGAACATGTGCAGGATCTTGTGTGCAAAGCCCGGTCGATCATTGAGCTCTAGCAAGCTTGCGAACTTTGAAGGACTTAGTACCGGCGATTTCAAAATCACACGGGCGGCATGCTCGGGGGTTTCCTGGAACACGTTACGCTCAGCACCGATGCAGGTTTCCAAGCTCATCACGATCGCCTCACGCAGAGGGTCGATCGGCGGGTTGGTCACCTGGGCAAACTGCTGACGGAAATAGTCGGCGATATTGCGTTCTTTGAGTGACAGCACCGCCATCGGGGTATCGTCACCCATCGAGCCGACCGCCTCTTGACCGCTCTCAGCCATGGGACGGATAACCTGATCACGCTCTTCAAAGCTGACCAGGTATTGCTTCATGTAGGTCTTAAGGTCGGCTTTTAGCTCCTCAACCCGGTGCGTGCCCTCAACCAGCTGGCTCTCTAGGCGAATCGCGTTCTCACGCAACCAACGCTTGTATGGCTGCGCCGTTTTCAGCTTGCCGTCGATCTCGGCGGTATGCATGACTTTGCCGGTTTCAGTATCGACCGCCAAAATCTGGCCCGGCCCGACACGGCCTTTGGCGACCACGTCTTCAGGCTTGTAGTTGTAGGTACCAATCTCTGAGGCCAGGGTAATAAAGCCATCTTTGGTGACCACATAACGTGCCGGACGTAGACCGTTTCGGTCTAGCAAGCACACCGCATAGCGTCCTTCGGTCATAACCAGTCCCGCCGGACCATCCCAAGGCTCCATGTGCATCGAGTTGTAGTCGTGGAAGGCACGCAACTCAGCATCCATGCCCTCGACGTTTTGCCAAGCGGGCGGAATCATCATGCGAACCGCACGGAACAAATCCATGCCACCGGCGACCAGGACCTCGAGCATATTGTCCATGCTTGAAGAGTCTGAGCCATCGGTATTTACGATCGGCTGGATTTCGTCGATGTTGGGCAGATAAGGGGTTTTGAACAGGCTGGCGCGGGCACGGGCCCAGGCGCGGTTACCCTGAATCGTGTTGATCTCACCGTTGTGAGCCACCATCCGGAAGGGCTGAGCCAGCGGCCAACGGGGCAATGTGTTGGTCGAGAAACGCTGGTGGAACACCACGATGTGTGACTGCAAACGCGGATCTGCCAGGTCGGTATAAAACGCCGGCAAGTCCTTGGGCATCATCAGGCCTTTGTAGCTGATGACCTTGCGTGACATCGAGGCGATGTAGAAATCCGGATCGCTCTTGAGTGACAAGCTGGCAGCTCGGTACGCCATGAACAGCGCCGTATCAAACGCCTGGCTGTCTAGCTGGCCGGCCTCAACAAAGACCTGCTCAAAGCGCGGCAGCTGATCCAAAGCAATGGGACCCAAGCTGTCGTTATTGGTGGGCACAACGCGCCAGCCGGCAATCACACAGCCTCGGCGTGTTAATTGTGCTTCAACCTCGGCACGTGCGGCATCCGCTAGCGCCGGATCCTGTGACAAAAATAGCATGCCCGCCGCAAACAACGGGTTGAGCTGGCGACCTGCCACCTCTGAGCCGACCTGGGTCAGGAAATCCTTGGGTGCTGCCAGCAACAGGCCGCAGCCGTCACCGGTTTTGCCATCCGCCGCAATACCGCCGCGGTGAGTCATGCAAGTCAGCGATTCAATCGCAGTTGACACCAAACGGTGGCTGGCCTGGCCTTCCATGTGCGCAATCAAGCCGAATCCGCAGTTGTCGCGGAACTCACCCGGTGTGTACAAAGCTTTCGTCAACGTCGTGTCCTCCAATGCCCCCAATTTCAACAGCGGGTACCCCACCCTGCCGAGCAAATTTCGCTGGCATCAGGCGAGGTATCAGTGCTGGCAAATCAAGTCTGCCGTCGGGGTGGGCTGCTGTTACTCAGCCGCCTCTCTTATTTGATCCTGAACGCCCGCTAGTGGGCGCAACCAGTAACCTTCATCAATCTGTTGTTCGCGTGCGAAGCTCTGTGCTGTCGCGCGGGACTGGAACACACCCAGTAAACCGACATACCAAGGTTTGCCGTCGCGCTGAAGCTTCACAATGTTCAACGCCAGCGTTGCATAGCGGCCGGCTTTTTGAGCCCGCGCCGTGTCCGGATTTCCAGTCCCAAACACCTGCAGGGTATAGGAATCGGGCGCGCTAGACAAGATCACAGCCTCGTCAAAGCCCCACTGGGGGGCGGTTTCAGCAATTTCTGGCGCCTCGTCCACCTCTGCATTCGAAGGCAATGGGGTGAGTGGAATTTCTACCGCGTCTGGACTGATCAGCGCCTCGAGCGAGCTCAGCTCGACCGGCTCATTTACAATCCCCGGTGCGTCGGCCAGGGCCTGCTCGAAGGCTGCAATATCTAGCGCTTCAGCTACCGGCATCATCGCTTGCAAAGCCTGCGCCAGCTCATCATCGGTATTGGAGGAAGGCGGTTGAACCGCATCGACCTGAGGCGCCGGTTCCAATGGCTGAGGGACCGCGGGCGTAGTGGCCAACTCGCGCTCCAAACGCTCCAGGCTGACCAAGCTGGGCTGGGGCTCACTGGCACTGGGTTGATACCACTGCCAAACCCACACACCACTGAGCACTACGGCCAGCGCACAGGCGATACTGAAAACTGCCAGCACCCGCTTGCGCCCGGGCACGGGGCCCGAGATGGGCAGGCCAGCACGATGACGCTCAATGCATAACGCCAACTGACCTGGGTTACCGCCGCTGGCTTCAAATATCGCTGCACGATCGAGCTTCGCCTGGGCATCGCCCGACCAGGGCCCCTGCGTGAGCAGGTAATCGATATATTCGTTCGCCTCGTCAAAGGACAGCGCCACTAAGGCAACTTCTTGAATCACGGTTTGCGGAGGAATCAAAGGCCGAATGCGCTCACGAAGCGACGCTTGGGACAACAACGCCACCGCCAAACCGGACTGCTCGCCCTGCTGCTCTGCCAACCGACCTACTAATGCCAGAGATGCGTCGGCCAGCAGATCCGACTGCTCGATGACCACCAAAACCGGATAGCCGGCCGCTCGAAGTTGCACCGATTGCTCGCGGATCGCTGCAATGGTTGCGCCCGGCGCGCCAGGGGTCACCCCCAATTGGCGAGCGATGACGTTAAGCAAAGCGTCGGGTTGCTGAGGGGCCTTGAGTCGAATCGGGCGAACATCCTCACTGCACAGGGCCTTGATCACCGAGCGCTTACCCAGTCCCGGCTCGCCCACCAGGTTCACCAAACCCGGATCAAAACGAAGCCATTGCTCAAGCACAACAACCGCTCGGGCTGCAGCCCCTACCAGACTCATTACTCGGCGCCCTGGCAAAAATGCATCAAACAGGCCTGCAAAGCGGCGGGCTCAAAGTCCGCCGTCACGATCGCCCGGCCCATGGGCTTGGGCAGCACCAATCGCAATTGGCCCGCATCGACTTTTTTATCAAGTCCCATGTGATGCATAAAGTTGTCCGGCGTCATGCATGCGGGGGGCATAACAGGCAAACCCACCGATTCAATCAGATGAACCAAGCGCTCATGTGATTGCGCATCGCTCCACCCCAAACGAACCGACAGGTCACTGGCCATGACCATGCCCACGGCCACGCCTTCGCCATGGAGCAAACCGACGTACTGCTCTTGGGCTTCGATCGCATGCCCGAACGTGTGCCCTAAGTTAAGTAGAGCGCGCTGGCCCGCCTCACGCTCATCGGCGGCGACAATGTCCGCTTTCATTTGGCAAGCGTGCTGAACCGCCTGCGCCAATGCCTCGGGCTGCAACGCTTTGAGCGCCTGCATGTGTTCGCCCAGCCAATTCAGAAAATCCAGATCCCCCAGCGCGCCGTACTTAATCACCTCGGCCATGCCCGCCGCGAATTCCCTCGGCGGCAAGCTGCGCAAGGTATCGGTGTCGATCAACACGGCCTGTGGCTGATGAAATGCCCCAATCATATTCTTGCCCTGCGGATGGTTAACCGCAGTCTTGCCGCCGACACTGGAATCAACCTGAGCTAACAAGGTGGTAGGCAGCTGGACAAAATCGACACCGCGCTGGTAACAGGCCGCAGCGAAACCGGTCATGTCACCGACCACACCGCCACCCAAAGCCACCAAGGCACATCGACGGCTGAAACGAGCGTGCAACAACTCGCTCCAAATCATTTCTAACTCAGACAAACGCTTGGACGATTCGCCGGCTGGGATAACGTGCACCAAGACGCGAGCATGGGCCAACTGCGCCTGGACCTGTTGCAAATACAAGGGCGCAACATTGGAATCCGTGACAATCATGATCTCCGAATGCGGCAATACCTGGGCTAGACGCTCAGAATCCAACAGTCCACCGCCGATCTCGATCGGGTAGCTGCGATCGTCCAGCTCCACCACTACTTTTTGCATGCAGCCTCTTCTTGCTTTTCAAGGATTTCGTTTAGCACCAGTTTAGGACTTAAAC
Source organism: Litorivicinus sp. (assembly GCA_049609265.1). GTDB lineage: Bacteria > Pseudomonadota > Gammaproteobacteria > Pseudomonadales > Litorivicinaceae > Litorivicinus. The sequence goes on from JBMYYI010000001.1 coordinate 116,559, forward strand.
GGTCCGTTTGGATGACACAGTCCGCCAGCGCTCGATACAGCGGATCGCGGCGGTCATGCAGTGTTGATAACGTGCCCAACGCATCCCCTTGAGCCAACAAGGGCCGCGAGGCGTCTTGCCCGACCCGGGCAAACAGGACCTTCGGCGGAGCCGCCAGATAGACAATCCAGGCATCAGACTCAGTCAGGCGCTGCCGGTTTTGTTCTAGCTCAACGACACCGCCACCGGTCGAAATCACGGTATTGGTTTTCAAAAGCGCGTCGCACAAAGCCGCGTGCTCGCGGCGACGAAAACCCGCCTCGCCCTCTTTTTCAAAAATCCACGGGATGTCCGCACCCGTACTGCGCTCAATCTCGCGGTCTGTATCGCAAAAAGCCCAGTCAAGTGACTGGGCCAATCTATTACCGATGGTGCTCTTGCCCGACCCCATGAGGCCCAGCAGCACCACGGGGGGGCGTTGTAAGGACAATTACCGTCTCGCTAGTGCATCGTTAATCAGTTTTGGCGTGATAAAGATTAACAGCTCTTTCTTGTCTTCTATAACTACCTTGTTGCGGAACAGCTTGCCTAGCACCGGAATATCACCCAACACCGGGACCTTTTGAACGTCATTGGTGCTGGTTTCCTCAAACACACCGCCCAACACAATGGTCTCGCCATCGCCCACCAACACCGTGGTGTTAAGCTTTCGAGTATCGATGATGATTTGGCCGTCACTGGTGGTTCCGCCCACGCTATCCTGAGCAATCGCAAGCTCCATAATCACATTACCGTCCGGCGTGATTTGCGGCGTCACATCCAGCGACAGCACCGCATTTTGGAACTGCACGTTGGTGCCCGCGTCACTGACCGTTGAATACGGAATTTGTGCCCCCTGCTGGATCGTCGCCTTGGACTGATCCGCCGTGACCACCTTAGGTTGCGCGACCACTTCGCCGCGACCCTCAGATTCCAGCGCATTGAGTTCTAGGTTCAACAACAGATCATCCGAGGCCAGCCCGATGGCAAACGCACCGGCCGAGGCTCCCGCCGGCAGCAAATCTACATTTAATGCGTCCGCGCCAATCGCCGGCGAACGGGCGGCCAATCCGCCAGACAGATCCGTCACGGCGGCGTTGTCGGCCAGACTGTTGAGCGAGGTAATGCTGTCACCCGCGCGGGTCACAATGCCACCTCCGGTGCCCTCATACAGCGCACCCCACTTAACACCCACCCGTTCACTGAAACTGGATTCAGCCGTCACGATGCGCGCCTCGATCATGACCTGACGAACCGGAATATCCAGCACCGCCATCAAATCGCGCACTTCTTGCAGCTTGGCCGCCGTGTCCTGCACGATTAGCGTATTCGTGCGCTCATCCACCGCCACACTGCCACGCGAGGTCAACAGTACCGACGAATCATCGCCCTGGGCTGCGCCCTCCAGTCGAGAACCGGTCAGCAACGCGGCAATATCGCTGGCTTTGGAATACTGCACCTGGATGAATTCCGTACGTAGCGGAGCAAGCTCCTGGGCAGCTCGCTGGTTTTCTAACTCCAACTGCTCACGGGCTGCGATTTCCTCGGCCGGCGCCACCAGCAAAACATTACCGACTTGGCGCTGGTCCAGGCCTTTGGTTTTGAGGACTAAGTCCAATGCCTGATCCCAGGGTACATTTTGCAGGCGCAACGTAATGTTGCCCCCAACCGTGTCCGATGCCACCAAATTCAGGTTCGTGAAATCCGCAATCAAGTTCAGCACCTTGCGCACTTCGATATCCTGAAAGTTTAAGCTCAGGGTTTCGCCGGTGTAACGATTAGCCTGATCACGCAACTGCTGTTGCTGGGCACTGATCGGCGATACCGCCACACTCAGGCTGTTGTCGGTCTGAAAGGCCAAATAATCAAAGGCCCCCTCGGGACGAATCGCAATGAGGGTGTCGCCGTCCTCGACAAAGGCATCGACCCGTTTGACGGGTGTACCAAAATCCACCACATCGAGACGGCGCGCCAGCGCAGGGGGTAGCTCCACCCCTGCCAAACGAACCCGAATCACCTGACCCTGTTGGTCAATTTGGGGACTGACTGACGCATCGCTGAGATCGATCTTGACCAGACCCTCGCCCGCTTCACCGCGGCGGAAATCGATATCCTGGATCTGGGTTTCGCGCGGGGTTTGCATCGGCACCGGCGCCTGAGCACTCACCACCGAAGCCTCGCCGCCCAAGGCCAGCGTCAACCGGTTGCCCTCACGGGCCACATCAAAGGGCATGAGTTTGGCCAGATTCACAATTAAGCGCGTCCGCCCTGCGGATTCGATCACCGTGACACCCCGAACGGCCTTACTGCCGACCTGAAAATAGCGCTTGTCCAACGCGCTGCCCGTTTGTTCAAGATCGATGGCAATCCGGGCGGGATCATCGACGGTATAGCTGCGTACCTCGGGCGCTGGCCCATCAAAAGCCAGGCGCACCTGCACCTGATCCGACGCCATGCTTTGAATCGCAAGGTCCGTTATGACAACCGGCCTGGCCCAGGCGCTGATACTGCTGAGCAGACCCACGATCAAAGCCAAGGTTGTTGAGAGGGATTTCATACCGTGTTCCTTACCCATTATTGCGTCGGATCTTTCAATGCCAGCGTGCGAGGGCGCTCAAGCCATCCCTCACCCCCATCTGGCACAATTTCAGTTAACTCAATGCGCCCCTCACTCACCGCGGTAATACGGCCGTAGTTTTCGCCGATGTAATTACCGATGGTGACCTTGCTGATTTGCCCTTGGGCATCTGCAATCAAGGCAAAATTCAAACCGTCCCTGAGGGCCAATGTGCCCACCATGCTCAAGGCATCGAGACTGAACTGCTCCAGGTATTCTCGAGTTCGGTCTAGGTTGGGCTTGATGTTGGGATTGCTCTGTGGACGGTTCACTTCCCGCACTTCGATGGGCGCTAAAAACGGACTGCGCAGAGCGTTGGCCTGATAAACAAAAGGCTCGTAGTTTTCAAAGGTCGGCACCGGTTCAATCTCGCCACCGGGACGGGCCTTAACCTGCGCAACAAAGCGCTCTAAATCCGACAGCTGTGCATCGCTGGCACAACCGCCCAGCATCAGTGTAGCCACCACCATTACTGTTCTAACTGTCATCGCGGTACCTATAAGTCCGGGCCAGAATGCTCATATCCAGTTGATCGCCCGACACCGGTTGAATCGTGAAATCATGCAGCGTGACAATCCGCGGCAGGCCCGCCACACCGCTGACAAAAGTCCCGAGCTCGTGATAGGAGCCGCGCACTTTGATTTGAATCGGCAACTCAACGTAATACTCACGCTGAACCTCGGGCTGAAGATTGATCGAATCAAACTCCAATCCGGCACCAATACCAGTACTGGTGATGTCCTCCAGCAATCCAGGCACCTCTGTGTCACTGGGCAATTGCCGCAACAAGGCTCCAAACTGAGCTTCCATGTCACTCATCTGCTCGCGCAGCTGCGCCAGGTTTGCGACCTGAAATGCCTTGGCCTCGAACTGTTGTTTAAGCGTTGCCTCCCGAGCAATTTCCCGCTCCAGCTGGCCCTGCTTGTCTTTGATGACAAACCACCAACCGCCGGCGCATAACGCGGCGAACAAAAACAGCCAAAACAGAATCTTGACCAGCAAGGGCCATTGACCCGCACTGTTGAGATCTAAATCTTCACTGCGAAACCCTTTGAGCTCAGAGATCAAACTCATGGCTGCGCCTCCCGTGCTGCAGGATCATCAAGCAACACACTTAAATTAAAGAGATTGGGCAGCGCCCCTGTTTTTTCGGCCACCACCTGAGTGAGGTTGGGGTCCTTGAACCACTCAGCACCATCGATAGAGCGCATCAAGTTAGAGATGCGATTGTTATTTTCTGCCCGGCCTTTGAGCTCAAGACGATTTTCGGTACGGGCCAAACTGGTGTAGTACGAGCCATCCACCAATGAAGTCACTAAATTATCGAACACATAGACGATGCCGGATCGACGGCCCTGCAGATCCTGGATCACCTGCATACGATCCACCAGCTGCCCGCGCAGCGCACGCAACTCCCGAATCTCGGCGATTTGCCGGTCCACCGCTGATATTTGCTGTGTAAGAAAGGCATTTCGCTGGCTTTGCGTGGCGATTTGAGCGTCATAAAACTGCATGCCGCCAAAGACCACGGCTGCGCCCAATGAGGCCGCCAAAGCCGTGCTGATCGCAAAGCTTCGCTGCTGGGTTTGGCGTAGCTCGTCGCGCCACGCCAAGAGATTGATACCCTCAGGTTCAAAAGCCCGCATCGCCAAACCCGCGGCGATCAATAGCGAGGGCGCATCCTGTGCCAATGACTGGACATTAACGCCCTTGGCGGTGGCCATGTCAGCGAAGGGGTTGGCACGGACAACCGAGACGCCTAGTCGCTCGGACAGCATGTCCGAGAGCCCTTCAATCGCGGCACAGCCACCCGCTAGTAGCAGCACGTCCAGCGTGTCCTGCTCAGAACCCGCGTAGAAAAATTGAAGGCTGCGCCCGATTTGTTGCGCCAGATTTTCCTGGAAGGGCTGCAGCACCGCACCCGCGTAGTCGTCCGGCAACCCGCCCTGTTTTTTGGCCAGACCGGCTTCATCGAGAGTTAGCGCATAGCGCTTTTGAATCTCCTCGGTCAGCACACGCCCACCGAACATCTGCTCCCGGGTAAAGCTGATCGAACCCTGCTCCAGCGCCGCCACCATAGTGGTGTTAGCACCGACATCCGCGATCCCAACCACACCCTGGGCGACCTGCGGATCCAACTGCGAGGCCATCAGCTCGAATGAGCGCTCAATCGCATAGGCCTCAACGTCAATATAAGCGGGCTTTAGGCCGGCGATTTCCAGGGCCTCGGTGCGCGCTTCGACTTGCTCACGCCGGCAACCCGCCAGCAACACATTGACTTGCGCTGGGTTGTCCGGGTTCTCGCCCAGCACCCGGAAGTCCAGCGCTACCTCGTCCAGCGAATAGGGAATGTATTGGTCAGCCTCCAATGCAATTTGGCTTTCCATCTCGGCATCCGATAGGCCCGCAGGCATCTGGATGACCTTGGTAATCACGGTCGCACCGGATACCGCCAACGCCGCCACTTTGGTCTTGGTCTTGGCCTTTTCCCAAACGCGGCGAATCGCGGCGCCGACCAATTCGGTATCCGCAATACTGTTCTCGACCACCGCGGCGGCAGGCAACGGCTCGACGGCGTAGCTCTCGACACGCAGTCGACCGCCCGCACGTCCGCTACGCGACAACTCGATCAGCTTGACCGCTGAACTTGAGATGTCGAGTCCGATCACTGACTGGGATTTACCCACTCGCATGCACCCTTTCCTGTATAAACTGTGAACTGAGTCGCCTGCCCATCGGGACAACGATCATTCAAGTAAAGGACACAGATGCCAGACCCGCAAATGACGAAGAAGGTAATACTTCCCTATAATCCTAGTCCCCAACTGAATTAGGCAGCGTCGCTTTGCGGACTTTCTTCAAATACAGCCTGTTGCTTGGTCTGGCGCTGACGATCCTCGGAGGATTCAGTGCGGCCGGCATCTACGCCTACCTAAAGCCGCAGCTGCCCAACCCCGAAGCCCTGCGTGACACCCGCCTGCAAGTCCCATTGCGGGTGTATTCCGCTGACAATCAATTAATCGCTGAATTCGGTGAAAAACGCCGCGAGCCCGTGGTGCTGGCAGAGGTTCCTGAACCCATGATTCAGGCTTTTTTGGCGGCAGAGGACGATGGATTTGAGCGTCACGTGGGTATCGACCCTCTGGGACTGGCTCGCGCTGCATTTGAGCTGATTAGCACAGGCTCGATCCAGTCGGGGGGTTCGACCATCACCATGCAGGTGGCCCGCAACTACTTTTTGAGTCGAGAACAGACCTTTGTCCGCAAATTCAAAGAAATATTGCTGGCGCTGGAGATTGAGCAGCACCTCAGTAAAGACGAAATTTTAGAGCTGTACCTGAACAAGATTTATTTGGGAAAGCGGGCCTATGGCGTGGGTGCTGCCGCCCAAATCTACTATGGCGTCTCGCTGGATCAGTTGACGCTCGCCCAGTCCGCCATGATCGCTGGCCTCCCCAAAGCCCCCTCGCGCTTTAACCCGGTCAACAATCCTGATCGTGCGTTGATCCGGCGCGACTGGATTCTGGGCCGGATGCTGAGCTTGGGATACATCGACCAGCGCCAGCATGATGAGGCCATCAGCGATCCCATCACCGCCTCGGTGTATCAACAGGATTTAGATTTTGAGGCTCCCTGGGTCGCAGAAGCCGCCCGATTTGAGCTGGAGCAGCGGCTGGGTGAATCCATTTACACCGACGGCTATCGGGTGTTCCTAAGCGTTAACAGCCGCGAGCAGGCGGCCGCCCAACAGGCTGTCATGCAAGGCCTGTTGGAATATGACCGCAGACACGGCTGGCGTGGGCCGGAGGGACGCATTGAAGAGCCGCAGAATTATCAATCCGAGCTGGCCAAGCTGCGCAGTGACATCGGCGGACTGCGACCGGCGGTTGTGGTCGAATCCGGCGAACAAGTTCTGCGACTGATGACCGCCGATGGGGTGGAGCACAGCCTCGAGAAATCGGGTTGGTCCTGGGCCCGCGCGCGCTTGGCCAACCGAGATGCGCTAGGTAGCGAGCCCGTTGACACCGGCTTCTTGAGCCCCGGTGATATTGTCCGCTTGCCGAAAACCGGCGAACCCATCCTGGCACAACTGCCTGATGCCCAAGCCGCTTTTGTGGCCATTGACCCTCAACATGGCGGCATTCGTGCGCTGATCGGCGGCTTTGACTTTACCGACTCCAAGTTCAACCGAGCCCTGCTCTCCAATCGTCAAGTCGGCTCGGGCATCAAACCCTTTTTATACGCGGCGGCTATGAAAGCCGGCTTCACTCCCGCATCGATCATCAACGATGCGCCCATCATCTTTGAATCCGGCGAGTTGGCCAGTGCCTGGCGCCCCCAGAACTCCGGCGGCAAGTTTTATGGCCCCACGCGGCTTCGTGAAGCGCTATACCGCTCCCGCAACCTCGTCAGTGTTCGCCTGCTGCGCGAGATGGGTGTCAAACCAACCTTGCAGCGCATGAACGCTCTGGGTTTGGACACCTCGACCCTGCCACGCAATCTATCGCTGGCATTGGGATCCGGCAGTCTTAGCCCACTGCAAATGGCAACGGGCTATGCCATTTTTGCCAACGGCGGTTATCAAGTGGCGCCTTGGCTGATCGAACGCGTGGAAAATGCTACCGGCCGGGTTGTGCTGCAGACTCGTCCCGCCCGAGCCTGTGATGGACTGTGCCCCGAGCCCGCCGTTGACCCTGCTCAGGCCGCTCAATTAGAAGCCGTTCCGGAAGTTCGACTGCTCTCCGAAGCTTTGGATGTGCGTTGGGCACCTCAGGTGCTTGAGCCTGAGGTCGGTTTTTTGATGAACAGTATGTTGCGTGACGTGGTGCAACGCGGCACGGCTCGCCGGGCCAAAGCCCTGGAGCGCGATGATATCGCTGGCAAAACCGGCACCACCAACGATCAAGTGGATGCCTGGTTCAATGGGTATCATCCATCGATCGTCGCCAGCGCTTGGGTTGGATTGGATAACCCCGAGAGCCTCGGACGTCGGGAATACGGTGGCGCCGCAGCGCTGCCGATCTGGATTGATTTCATGCGCGTTGCGCTGGCGGATCAACCGGTGATTGAACTCACGCCACCCGAGGGCGTGGTGCAAATGCGCATTGATGAAAAAACCGGACAACCCATTGCCGGCCGCAGCGGCGGTATCTTGGAGTGGTTTATTGAGTCCGATGAGCTGCCGACGCAGACGGCTCAAATCAACGAAACCGACCCAGCGCCGGCCCCGTTAAAGTCCAACGCGCCTACTATTAAGGACGCGTCGTCGCTGTTCTAGATCCGGGCCACGCCTGAGGCTCGAGCAGCGGCTTCTACCGCCTCACTGATGCGCGGCAACAACCGGGTATCCATGGGCTTGGGTAGAATGTATTGCGCGCCAAACTCAAAGTGCTGGCCCTCGTAGGCCGCCTCGACCTCGGCGGGAACCGGCTCTTTGGCAATGGCGCGGATCGCATTAACCGCTGCCACCTTCATCTCGTCATTAATGGTGCTGGCACGGGCATTCAACGCGCCGCGGAAGATGAAGGGGAAACACAAGACGTTGTTGACCTGATTGGGATAGTCACTACGACCGGTCGCCATAATCAAATCTGACCGAGCCGCCTGGGCTAGCTCAGGCGAGATCTCGGGATCAGGGTTCGAGCAAGCAAACACCACGGGCTTGGGCGCCATGCGCATCAGGTTTTCTTCGCTTAGCAGGTTCGCACCTGACAGCCCCAAAAATACATCCGCCCCTTCGCAGGCATCAGCGAGGGTGCGTGCTTGGGTCTCAACAGCAAAGGCTGCCTTGTATTGATTCAAGTCATCCCGGCCACGATGGATCACGCCCTTGCGATCGATCATGAAAATGTTCTCGCGCTTGGCTCCTAGGGTCAGCAACAGACGCATGCAGGCAATCGCCGCCGCACCCGCACCCAAACACACAATGCGCGCCGACTCGATCGACTTGCCCTGAATTTCAAGGGCATTGAGCATGGCCGCCGCGGTCACGATGGCGGTGCCATGCTGATCGTCATGAAAGACCGGAATGGACAGCCGCTCGGACAATAACCGTTCAATCTCAAAGCACTCAGGCGCCTTGATATCTTCAAGGTTAATCCCGCCAAAACTCTCACCAATGGCAGAAGCGACCTGCACAAACTGCAGCGGGTCAGCGACGTCGACCTCGATATCGACCGCGTCAATATTGGCGAAGCGTTTGAATAAAACGCACTTACCTTCCATCACGGGTTTGGAGGCCAAGGGGCCTAAGTTACCCAGTCCCAAAATTGCCGATCCATTGGAGATAACCGCCACCAGGTTGCCCTTGGCGGTGTATTTGTAAGCATTCTCAGGGTCACGGGCAATCTCGCGCACCGGCTCAGCCACACCGGGGCTGTAGGCCAACGCCAGATCGTGGGCGCTGTCAGTGGGCTTGGTCAGGCTGATTTCAATTTTGCCCGGCGTGGGGTGCTCGTGATAATCCAGCGCTTGCTGTTTGATATCTGACATGGTGAGGGGGTCGCTGTTGGTTGAATTTGATAAATGGAACGATATTCCAAAAATGCCTCAAGGCCAACTCAAATCGCAGATACAAAAAAGCCCGGACGAGCCGGGCTTTGATGTTAGGTGCCGCAGAATTACTTCTTGCTGGTCACGCTGCCGAAACGCTTGTTGAAGCGATCGATACGGCCGCCGACGTCTAGCGTCTTTTGCTTGCCGGTGTAAAAGGGGTGACATTCACCACAAACGTCAACGGTAAAGTTGTCTTTCAATGTGGTTTTGATCTTGTGTACGTGACCGCATGAGCAGGTGACGTCGACTTCAGCGTAAGCTGGGTGGATACCTTCTTGCATGGCAATTGCCCTCAGTGTTTTCATGATGTCGCTACTAGGACCCTTTCCCAGCACCACATCGGGTCGCGGATATTACACCTGTATTGGAACAAGTGCTACACCCTTGCCAGTCCTCTGCGTTCGAGTCTTTGCCCCACTGGGCCGAGACCTAAGCTACACCCACGATGCTGATTTACCGGTAGGCGTGCGGGTGCGCGTTCCTTTGGGTTCACGCTCAGTCGTCGGTTTGGTCACCGGCCCAGGTTCAACTCAGGACGAGTTAAAGCCGATCGAGCAGGTCATTGATCAACACCCCCTCATCGACGCGACCCATTTAAGCTTTTTGCGCTGGTCCGCTGACTACTACGGTGTGGGCCTGGAAACCTTATTACAAAGCGCGCTGCCCAAATGGGGCCGTGAGGGACGCGCAGTCAGCCACGAAGTCCTGGCCTGGCAATGGAATACCGAACACCCCCAGCCCAGGGGTAGGGTTCGGCAGGAAATTTACGCCGCCAGCCAGCAACCGTGCCGCGTCAGCCTACTCAAGACGCTGGGCTGGCCCTCCGCCCGGGCACTCATTCAAGCGGGAAATCTCATCCCAGCGCAGTTGCCACGGGCCGCCGCACAAGCCCCACTGGCACTAAATCCAGAACAGCAGCAGGTACTGCAAGCTGTGCCCGGCACCCGCCAAACGTGGCTGCTGGAAGGGGTGACGGGCTCTGGCAAGACCGAGGTGTACCTGCAGCTGGCTCAACAGGTCGTTCACAAGGGGCAACAGGTACTGGTGCTGGTGCCTGAGATTGGCCTGACACCCCAGCTGGTGGGGCGCTTTGAGCAACGCTTCCCGGATCAGGTTCTGCACCTGCACTCAGCACTGTCCGATGGCAAGCGTTGGCAGGGTTTCACCCAGATGGCGGGCAATCAAAAACCGATCCTGATTGGCACCCGCTCGGCTCTGCTAACCCCCCTGCCCAACTTGGGCCTGATCGTGGTGGACGAGGAGCACGACGGCAGCTACAAGCAGGCTGAAAATCCCCGTTATCACGCACGGGACCTCGCCGTGGTGCTGGGCCACCGCCGCCAGATTCCCGTGGTGCTAGGCAGCGCAACCCCCTCCTTGGAATCCATTGCCAATCGTGATGCCGGCCGCTTTGGCGCGCTGTACCTGACCCAGCGAGCGCGGGCCGTCACCCCCAGCACCCAACAACTGATTGATTTGCGGGGATTGTCACTACACGAAGGGCTGTCTGATCGGGCTCTCAGTGCGATACGCGAAACGCTGGAGCGCGGCGAGCAGGCCCTGGTCTTTTTAAACCGGCGGGGATTCGCCCCCGTCCTAACCTGCCACAGTTGCGGTTATCACCCCGAATGCCCCAGCTGCGATGCCAAGCCCACCGTTCATCGAGAACCCAAGCGGTTGTGGTGCCATCACTGTGATTACCAAGCGCCCTGGCCTTCACACTGCCCCAGTTGCAACGAACGCATGTCAGTTCTGGGACAGGGCACCCAGCGACTAGAACAAACCCTAGAGATGGCCATGGCACCCTATCAGGTCACCCGCATTGATCGCGATACCGCCGGTGCCGGTGGCGCCGGCAAACTGCTGGAGCTGGCGCAAGACGGGGCGCCGCGGGTTCTGGTGGGCACCCAGATGCTGGCCAAAGGGCACGACCTGGCCAACCTCACCTGTGTGGTGGTCGTCGATTCAGATGCCCAATTGTTCAGCGGTGATTTCCGTGCCATCGAGCGGTTGGGGCAAACCCTGGTGCAGGTCATGGGCCGAGCCGGACGCGCCGACAAGCCCGGTCAGGTGTGGGTCCAGACGCACCAGCCCGACCACCCAATTTGGCCCCGACTGCTGCGTGGTGACTATGCACAACTGGCGCAGGATGAACTGACCCTGCGTCGCCGCGCCGGTCTGCCGCCCTATGGACACATGGCTCTGTGGCGCGCCCGCTCGCCCCATGCCGGCCAGGCAATGGACCATCTGTATCAGCTGGCGCAAACCCTGCGGCCCGAGCTGGGCGAGGTCAAACTCATGGGCCCGACTCCTGCCGCCATGGAGCGTCGAGCCGGCCAATATCATGCACAACTGCTGCTAATGGGGCCCCGGTCAGCGCTGCGCCGTGTGCTGAACACCCCCATTCCACCGGCACCGCGACAGATTTGGCGAGGTTTAGACATCGATCCGCACGATCTATTTTGACCCCGCGCGATGGGGCAGGGATAATCGCGCTCCCAGAACATGGAATGCCCAATGAAAGCCACCGTAGAAACCTTGCTCGCCCATGCCCTTGACGAGCTCAAGCGCCGTGAATTCTTACCTGTCGATGCACAACCCCGCATCCAGGTGGAGCAGACCCGCGACCCCGCGCATGGCGACTGGGCAAGTAATCTGGCCCTGATGCTGGCCAAAGCCGCAGGTAAGCCGCCTCGGGATATCGCTCAAGCCCTGGTCGATGCACTCCCGCCGGACGACGCCATCACGGGTGTCGAAATCGCAGGCCCGGGCTTTATTAACTTCCGACTGGCCCAGGGGGTCGCGTTGTTACCCGTCAAGGACGCGCTGCTAGCGGGTGCTGACTACGGTAAAGCCCCAGCCAAGAACGACTCGATCCAGGTTGAATTTGTATCCGCCAACCCGACCGGCCCGCTGCACGTTGGACACGGACGCGGCGCAGCCTATGGAGCGTCACTGTCGAACTTATTGGCCTTTGCCGGCCATGGTGTTCAGCGCGAGTACTACGTCAACGACGCCGGCCGCCAAATGCACATTTTGGCCGCCAGCGTATGGTTGCGCTATCAGGCCATTTTGGGATGCCAAATGCCCTTCCCCAGCAATGGCTACCAAGGCGACTACATCGCAGACATCGCCCAGCAACTGCATGAGCGTATTGGTGATCAGTACGCCAGCACCGTCGAGGCCATCTCACAAGGTCTGCCGGCGGATGCCCCTGAGGGCGACAAAGAGCTTTACATCGATGCCGTGATCGCTCGGGGCAAGCAATTGCATGGCGAGGAAGGCTGGGACGTTTTCCGGCGCGCGGCGTTGGACGGCATCTTGGCGGGTATTCGCGATGACCTCGCAGACTTCAGCGTCGAATTTGACGAGTGGTTCAGCGAGAAATCATTGATGGACGAAGGCGATGTCGAGTTGGCTCTGAATGACTTAATCGCCGGCGGCCACACCTTTGAAGATAACGGTGCACTTTGGTTTCGCTCGACGGCCTTTGGCGACGACAAAGACCGGGTACTCAAGCGCGACAACGGCGAGAGCACCTACTTCGCCTCCGACGTCGCCTACATTCGCAACAAGTTTAAACGCGGCTTTGATCGTGTGATTTATGTCTGGGGCGCAGACCACCATGGCTATATCCCCCGCATCAAAGCGGCCACTGAGGCCCTGGGCTTTGATGCCGAGCGCATTGAAGTGCAGCTGGTGCAGTTCGTCAGCCTGTATCGCAATGGCGAAAAAGCGCAAATGTCGACCCGCTCAGGTGAGTTCATCACGCTTGAAGACCTGCGCCATGAAGTGGGCAATGATGCGGCACGTATCTTTTATGCGAGTCGTAAAGTCGACGTGCCCATGGACTTTGATTTGGACTTGGCAACTCGTCAGTCCAAGGACAACCCCGTCTATTACGTGCAGTACGCCCATGCTCGGGTTCATGCACTGACCCGCAAATTGGGCGAGGAAGGCGGCACGCTGGCCCTGCAACAGGGGATGGAGCACCTGGCGTTGCTGACACAGGAAGACGAAAAAGAGCTGGCAACCGCGATTGGCAAGTTCCCTGCCGTCATCGAGCGGGCCGCGAACGATCGCGCGCCGCACGTATTGGTGCACTACCTCAATGATTTGGCCGCCGCCTTCCACGGGTATTACAACAACACCCGTGTGCTAGAGGGCGAGGAAGACCTGAAGCAAGCTCGCCTGGCACTGTGTCATGCCAGTGCCCAGGTTATTCGCAATGCACTGGCTATCCTGGGAGCCAGCGCACCGGAGCAGATGTGAGCAAACACTCGGATCTGCCTGCACTGGGGCCACGACTGATTGTCCTGGCCCTGGTGTCGTTGCTCATCGGTGGCGTGTTGACCTACATCGCGACCCAAGACGCCCCGGAATCCCCTGCCATTCAACCCAGTGTTCCTGCGGTCCCAGAAACGGTGGAACAACAAAGCAACGCGCCCAGCGGCACGTTTCGCTTTTACGATATCTTGGTAAATACCGAGGTTCCCGTTGAGGTCGAGCCGGTGCCGGACAAACCCAAAGACACCCGTCAGGTGTTTTTGCAGGTGGCCAGTTTTCGCGACATCAAGGACGCCGAGGCCGCTCGGGTCAAACTGCTGATGCTCAACCTAGATCCGGTCATTGAAACCCGCGGCGGTTGGCATCGACTGATCGTGGGCCCCTTTCCCGAGGATCGTAAACGTTTTGTCGTGCAGGACCAGCTCGCCCGCCAAGGGTTTGAATACCTGACCCTGCGCCGCTAAGCATTGAAAAACGCCAAAGCGCTCGCACTCTACAAAGCCTAAGCAAGGAGCATATCCATGGAACAAATGCGTGGCACCACGATCGTTTCTTTTCGTCGTGGCAATCAAGTCTGCCTAGGCGGCGACGGCCAGGTCACCCTGGGCAACACCATTATGAAGGGCAACGCCCGCAAGGTACGCCGTCTTCACAATGGTCAGATCTTGGCTGGATTTGCCGGCGGCACCGCCGATGCGTTTACGCTGTTTGAACGTTTTGAAGAAAAACTCAGCAAGCACTCGGGGCAGTTGACGCGTGCCGCAGTAGAGCTCGCCAAGGACTGGCGCACCGACCGTGCGCTGCGCCGCTTGGAGGCCCTGCTTGCGGTGGCTGACCACAGTGCCAGCCTGATTATCACCGGTAATGGTGATGTCATAGAGCCCGAGGACGGCCTGATTGCGATTGGATCCGGCGGTCCCTTTGCACAATCCGCTGCGATGGCCTTGATGGCTGAAACCGATCTGGATGCCGAATCTATCGTGCGCCGTAGCCTTAAAATCGCCGGCGACATCTGCATCTACACCAACCACAACCACATTATCGAGACCCTGGAGACTCCATGACGCCTGCCCAGATTGTTGAACAACTAGACAAACATATCGTTGGGCAGGCCCAGGCTAAGCGCGCAGTGGCCATCGCCCTGCGAAACCGCTGGCGGCGCATGCAATTGCCCGCGGACATGGCGCATGAAATCACCCCCAAGAACATCCTGCTGATTGGCCCCACCGGCGTCGGCAAGACCGAAATTGCTCGACGCCTGGCGCGCCTCGCCGACGCCCCCTTTATCAAGGTAGAAGCCACGAAATTTACCGAAGTGGGCTATGTCGGCCGCGAAGTCGACAGCATCATCAAAGACTTGGTCGAGGCCAGCCTCAAAGAGTCCAAGCAGCGAGCGATGAGCGAAGTGGGTCATGCCGCCAAGGACGCCGCTGAAGAACGCATCCTAGATGCTCTGTTGCCCCCAGCCCGAGGCGAGCAGACTGACGAGAGCAACCAAACCCGTCAGCTGTTCCGCAAAAAGTTGCGCGAAGGGGATTTGGACGACAAAGAAATCACGCTGGCTTTGGCGCAACCCTCACCCAGTGTCGACATCATGACGCCGCCGGGCATGGAAGAGATGGCTGACCAGCTCTCGGGTATGTTCAAAAACCTAGGGGGCGGGGCGAAAAAAGAGCGGCGTATCCGCGTGGCCGAGGCGATGCGCCTGCTGGAGCAAGAGGAAGCCGCCCGTCTGGTCAATGACGATCAGGTTCGCCAAAGCGCAATTACACGTGTCGAACAATCCGGCATCGTGTTCATCGACGAGATTGATAAGGTCGTGCGCGGCGGCCAGTCCGGCGGTGCCGATGTTTCCCGCGAGGGCGTTCAGCGGGACCTTTTGCCGCTCATTGAAGGCAGTACGGTGAACACCAAATACGGCCCGATCAAGACCGACCACATTTTGTTTATCGCTTCCGGCGCCTTTCATTTGTCCAAGCCCTCAGACTTGATTCCCGAGCTGCAGGGACGGCTGCCGATTCGGGTTGAACTGGACGCCCTGGGACCTGCCGAATTTAAACGCATCTTGACTGAACCCGACTTCAGCTTAGTCGATCAATACGTCGCACTGATGGGCGTAGAGCAGGTCAAACTCAACTTTGCCCCCGCCGGCATCGAGCGTCTGGCTGAGTTGGCGTTTGAGGTCAACGAGCGAGTGGAGAACATCGGCGCCCGGCGCCTCCACACCTTGTTGGAGCGACTGCTAGAGGACATTAGCTTTGCCGCCGACCAGCGTGCTGGCGAATCCATTGAGATCGACGCACAGCGGGTGGATCAGGCCCTAGGCGAGCTGGCTCAAGATCAAGACCTGTCGCAGTACATCCTATGAGCGAGCTGACCCAGATCAAAATGCGTCGAGCCAGCAATCTGCTGGAACTCGAGTTTGCCGACGGCCTATCCAGCGCTCTGAGTGCGGAGTTCCTACGCACGCACTCTCCTAGCGCCGAGGTCCAAAACCACGGCGGCCCGATGATTCTAGTAACCGGCAAAGCGGATGTCGGCCTAGTTAAGATGGAACCCGTGGGTAACTACGGCGTCAAAATCGTGTTTGATGATGGCCATGACTCGGGCATTTTTAGCTGGCAAATTTTGCGCAACTACGCCGAAAACCAAGACTCTTTGTGGCAGGCCTATCTGCAACGCCTGGCCGATGAAGGCGGCAGCCGCGAGAGTGGCGGCGTCAAGCTATTCGCGGTCAAATCCGACGACTGACAATGCTACACTGCTGACAAATCAGGAGCCCCCATGACCCAAGAGACCACCCACTTTGGCTACAAACAGGTAGCCGTCAGCGAGAAAGCCAAACAGGTCGGCAAGGTGTTTGACTCGGTCGCGCAAAGCTACGATGTCATGAACGACCTGATGAGCATGGGGGTCCACCGGGTCTGGAAACGGGTGGCAATCGAATACCTCGCTCCACGCACCGGTCACAAGATATTGGATTTGGCCGGCGGCACCGGCGACTTGTCGCTGTTAATTCGCCCGCGCATTGGCGACTCGGGACAATTGGTGATCGGTGATATCAATCACTCGATGCTTGCAGTGGGGCGCGATCGGCTCATCGACAAAGGCGCCTGCGATGTGCCCGTCATGCGTATGGATGCTCAGAAACTGCCCTTTGCGGATGCCTCGCTGGATCGCATCATCATCGGGTTTGGCCTGCGTAACGTGACGGACAAGGACGCCGCGCTGCGCGAAATGCGTCGCGTGCTGAAACCCGGCGGCCGAGCCTTGGTGCTGGAGTTCTCAACGCCGGTGTTTGAGCCGCTTAAGAAAATCTATGACATTTACAGTTTTAAACTCCTGCCCAAGATCGGTAAGTGGGTCGCCAAGGACGAGGACAGCTATCGCTATTTGGCTGAATCCATCCGCATGCACCCCGATCAGGCTAGCCTGCAGGGCATGATGGAAAACGCCGGATTCGACGAGGTCCGCTACACCAACATGACCGGCGGCATTGTTGCCATGCATATTGGATTTGTTCGATGAATCCCGCATGGGTAATGGCTCTATCGGCCGCCCAACACATACTGCACCAAGCCCTCAAACTCGATCCCAACGCCGCGGACGCCTTTACTGCGCTCAACGGCCGCTCCATTCGGGTCCAGCTTAATCAGCCTCAGCTCAGCATCACCTTAGAGTTTGAAGGCGGCCAACCCTGGCTCAACTGGGCCCAAGGCCCCGCCGATGTGACGCTATCAGGTGACCTGTCTGCCCTGATACAAGTGGCCCGCTCACTGGCCGCCGGCAACAGTGCCCTGGTCATGGAAGGCCTCAATGTCGAGGGCAGCGTCGGCGTGCTAAAGGCCTTGGCCGATGCCGCCGCCAGCCTCAGCATTGATCTGGAAGATGAGTTATCCAAACAGTTGGGGGACCCCATGGCGGGTGCCTTGGTGGCAGGTCTAAAGGCGGTCTATCACAACCTAAAGCGCCAATCTGGTTCACTCAAAGCCCAGGCTGATGAGTTCATTCGTCACGAGCAGCCTTGGCTGCTAACCCGCGACGCCTTTGACGATTTCACCGATCGGGCTCGTCGGCTGCGCCATCGCATCGAGCGTCTGGAGCGCAAACTGTGATCGGAATTTCCCGCGCCCTGCGCATCAGCTATGTGATCGCCCGCTATCGGCTGTTCACCTTTCTACCCCAGGCCAAACGGGGCTGGCCGCGGCTTTTAACCGCCTGGATTCCTCGCTCAGGCCACGCCAGCCGAGGCCGCAGGCTGCGTCTGGCGCTCGAAGCCCTAGGACCTGTTTTCGTCAAATTTGGCCAGGCCCTATCAACCCGCCGCGATTTGCTACCACCGGACGTCGCGGATGAACTGAAAAAGCTTCAGGACCAAGTGCCGCCCTTTGATGGCGCCAATGCGACTCGAATCATCGAAGAGGCCCTGGAGCAAAAGGTCGGGGACGCCTTTGCCGAGTTCTCGACCCAACCCATGGCCAGTGCCTCGGTCGCTCAGGTCCACGCAGCGACTCTGATCACCGGTGAGGACGTCGTCGTCAAAGTCGTGCGCCCGGGTATTGATCGCACGATTCGCAAGGATCTGGCGCTCATGCATACGCTGGCCAACCTGATCGAAGCAATCAGCGCCGATGGCCGTCGCCTGCGCCTAAAAGAGGTGGTCAACGACTACGAAGCCACCATCCTGGATGAACTGGACCTAGGCCGTGAAGGGGCCAACACCAGCCAATTGCGCCGCAACTTTGAGGGCAACGACGCACTGTACGTCCCCCAGGTTTACTGGGACCTGACCCGGGAAAACGTGCTGGTGACCGAACGTATCTACGGCGTTCCGGTCGCCGAGATCGAAACCCTAAAAGCCGCTGGCACCGATATGGCGCTGCTATCCCAACGCGGGGTGGAGATTTTCTTTACCCAGGTCTTCCGCCATAGCTTTTTCCATGCCGACATGCATCCGGGCAATATTTTTGTCGATATTTCAAACCCTGCTGACCCTCGTTACATCGCCATTGATTGCGGCATCGTCGGGTCACTGGAAAAAGACGATCAGAATTACCTGGCGCAAAACATGTTGGCGTTTTTTAACCGCGACTATCGTGAGGTGGCCCGACTGCATGTCGAATCCGGTTGGGTTCCGCGGGACACCAAAATCGGTGATCTAGAGGGCGCGATTCGAAGCGTTTGCGAACCGATTTTCGAGAAGCCCTTGGGCGAGATCATGTTCGGCCACCTGCTGTTGCGGCTATTTCAGACCGCGCGCCGCTTTAAAATGCCCGTGCAACCTCAGTTGGTTTTACTACAAAAGACCCTGCTCAATATTGAGGGCCTAGGCCGCCAACTGTCTCCCGAATTGGATCTATGGCAAACCGGCAAGCCCATCCTTGAAGATTGGATGAACGAGCGAATTGGTCCCAAGGGCGTGGCCGCCGTGCTCAAATCCGAGGGTCCCCGTTGGTTAACTCAGCTGCCCGAAGTACCCCAGCAGCTGCTCAACGCCTCTAAATCACTGGGGCTGCTGGACCAGACCCTGATTGAGCAACGTGAGTTTAATCTGCGCCTGCACCGTGAGTTACTCAAGGCCAAACGACGCAGTCGCACTGCCGGTGCACTGATTGGACTGGGCGCAATGGGGGGAACCGCCGCCGTATGGATGCTGGGCTCACCTGCATTGCTGTATGGTTCTGTCGCGGCCATGGCGCTGGGCTTTTTAAGCCTGCTGAGGTCATAATTGCGCATGGACATGAATACACTGAAATGGAATGACGCCGGCTTGATGCCCGCCATCGCACAGGACTACGCCACGGGCGAAGTGTTAATGATGGCCTGGATGAGTCCCGAGTCCTTGCAGATCAGCCTGGATACCGGCGTGGCCGTGTACTTCAGCCGGTCACGCAATGCCCTGTGGCGCAAAGGCGAAACCAGTGGCCAAACTCAAAGCATCAAGAGCATTCAAACAGACTGCGATCGTGATGCTTTGCTGTTGCTGGTCGATCAAACCGGCGTGGCTTGTCACACCGGTCGACGGAGCTGCTTCTACCACGCTCTGAGCAACCAGGGCGAACGGGTCCTGACCCAGCCCAGCATTGATCCCAGCGAGCTATATTCATGAGCGATACCCTAACGCAATTGCAGGCCATCTTGGCTCAGCGCAAGAATGCCTCACCCGACACCAGCTACGTCGCCAGCCTGCACGCCAAAGGTCTAAACAAGATTTTGGAAAAAGTGGGCGAAGAAAGCACCGAGTTCCTGCTAGCCTGCAAGGATAACGATACCCAAAATGCGGTCTATGAGTGCGCGGATTTGTGGTTTCACACCCTGGTTGCCCTGTCCGAGTTAGGACTGAGTGCTCAAGATGTAACAGACGAGCTGGCGCGCCGATTTGACATTGGCGGCCTGCAAGAAAAAGCGATGCGAGAGTCATGAGCGACTGTATTTTTTGTAAACTGCTGGCGGACGAAATTCCCTCGCAACGCGTCTATGAGGACGAGCATTGCATCGCGTTCAAGGATATCGACCCCAAGGCACCGACTCATTTGCTGGTGATTCCGCGCAAGCACATTGAATCGCTGGATGCGCTGAGCCCGCAGGATCAGGACTTAATGGGGCACCTGGTAACGCGGATTCCAGAGATTGCCCGCAATCAAGGCTTGGACAAAGGTTATCGAACGGTCGTCAACACGGGTGTTGAGGGCGGCCAGGTGGTTTATCACATTCACTTTCATATTTTAGGCGGCCGTCAAATGACGGGGCTATAAACAAGGAGATTTCACATGGGTATTGGCGGCATTAGCGTTTGGCAGTTACTGATCATCTTGGCCATTTTGATCATGATTTTTGGCACCAAGAAACTACGCGGCTTTGGCGGTGATCTAGGCGGCGCGATCAAAGGCTTTAAAAAGGCCATGAGCGAAGAAGAAAAAAATACCGATCAGTTACAGGCCAAGACCGAAACGACCGAAGAGAGCGTCGAGCAAAAAGACACGACAAAGAGCTAATCGATGTTTGACATCGGATTCACAGAACTGGTGCTGATCTCGGTGATCGCACTGATCGTGGTCGGACCTGAACGTCTGCCCGGTGCTGCGCGCACTGCGGGGGCCTGGTTGGGTAAGATGAAACGTATGCTCAACGGCGTCAAACAAGACGTCGAGCGCGAGCTTGCGGCTGAGGATCTGCGCAAATCTCTGACCGACAACGGCAAGCTCACCGGCGATCTAAATGATTTTGGAAAGTCGCTGACCCAAGACATTCTAAACCCCAGCAGCCAAGACAAAGACAAGAGCTAAATGAGCGACACCTCCTCTGACATGCCGCTGGTCGAGCACCTGATTGAGCTGCGTAACCGCCTGGTTCGGATCGTCATCGCGATTTTGGTGTGTTTTTTGGCGCTGGTGGCCTTTGCCAACGACATTTACACCTTTGTGGCCGAGCCACTGCAATCATTGATGCCTGAAGGCACCAGTATGATTGCAACCGAAGTCGCCTCGCCGTTTCTAGCGCCCTTCAAGCTCACCCTGTGGGTATGCGTAGCGCTAACCATGCCGTTTACACTGATCCAAATCTGGGGGTTTATTGCACCGGGGTTGTATGACAACGAGCGCAAGCTGGCGATGCCGCTGGTGGTCTCCAGCATCCTGCTGTTCTATGCAGGGTTGGCCTTCGCGTTTTATGTCGTGTTCCCCTTGGTATTTGGGTTCTTCACCTCGATCAGCCCAGATGGGGTGGCGGTGATGACCGACATCAACTCGTATCTAAGCTTTGTCATGAGCCTGTTTATGGTCTTTGGACTGGCCTTTGAGATACCGGTTGCGATCTATTTATTGATCCGCATGGGGGTCGTCGAGCCCGACGCACTGGCCAAGAAGCGCCCCTATGTCTTCCTCGCTTGCTTCGTAGTCGGCATGTTGGTGACCCCGCCGGACATCATTAGCCAGACCATCCTGGCGCTACCGATGTATCTGTTGTTCGAGGTCGGACTCCTGTTTGGTCGTTTAAGCTACAAAGGCGATCCAGAGCTCGACGAGCTGGACTAAAAGCGACGCAGGCCCGCGGGTGTAATCACGCCACCCAGCGGCAAATCCCAATCTGCCGCCCAGATCCGCGAAACGCACTGGCCTGGGTAGGCCACGCCAATACGACGATGACGCGGGACCTGATCCAGCGTCTGGTCGTAAAACCCGCCCCCCATGCCCACACGCATCCCGGTCAAATCATAGGCAGTCAGCGGAACCAGCACCCAGTCCAAGTCCTCAGCCTTCAGGGTTTCGCCAGCCATGGGCACGGGGATATTGAGTGCGCCCAACTCGCATTGGGCATCGCAGGTATAGGCTTTAAAAACCAGCGCCGCCCCATCAATAACCGGCAGATAGTCACCGGCACGCCGGCCAGGATCGGCTTCCTCTGGCAAGGCCCAATAGCTGGCTATTCGCCCGGATAAGCGTTGAATATGGGTTTGAATTCGAGCGTTGAAGTAGGCTCGTTTTGCGGGGCTGATACCCCGTCGATAATCGCGCCCTACGGTGCGCGCTTGGGATGGTTTCATAAAGGACCCGGAGATGCCGCTGCGTGCCTAGCCCTTGAACCCAAAGGTTCAAGGCGGAAGACTCGAGAAGGGCTTAGGCTTTCCGTCGCGCGGACCTGCACACTACCCATGCCAAGAATTCCTGGTTTTTTAACATCGGCTCAGGGACTCCAGCTCGCTGGCAAGCACCCCAGGCCCGATTAGTATACTGGATTACAGATCCAGCGCGCCCTGCAAACGGTCCAATGCATCGTCTAATCGCTGATTTATTTGCTGGATTCGCTGGGGGTCGGCCCCACCCGAGGACTTGTTCTTGGACGCTTCAAACGCAATATCCAGGGCCGCCAGTGTAATGGCCCGCTCAGAAGACAACTGTGGCTGCGCTTCACGAAGCTTGTGGACCCGCCGTTCCACTTCCTGCGCGGCCGCCGCCAAACCCGGCGCATCGGATGGATCGCAGGCCAGGGTGTGGTCTTTACCGGCAATCCGTAGGGTCACGGTCTCACGCTGACTCATGCCGAGGTCTCCAATGCCTTGATGCGCTCACCAATCTGATTCAAGCGATCGCGAGCCTGTTCTTGTTTGGAAGACATCTTCGCTAATTTGCTGCGCAAGTTCTGGCCCTCAAGCGTCAGCTCGTGGTTTTTTCGATGCAAATCGGCACACAAACGAATCAATGACTCGACTCGTGCTTCCAGCGCATCGATGCTGTCATTCTCCATCGCAGTCACGTCTCCTAAGTCTGTGGTGTAGTCTATGGACATTGATGGACAGGGGCAAACAATTGGAATTTCGTTACGACTACTGGCACGAACAACTCGCAGTCGCACTCAAAGCCTGGGACAGTGATTTGTCACCCAGTGAATTTCACGGTGCTATGTGCGGGCTAATCTCAAGCGGCCACTTAACCCAGGCTAGCCAGACCCTACCAGCCGTGGCGAGCTTGTTGGGACATCCGGTGGACGATCGTAAGCTGCTGCTTGAAGAACTCGCGCAGCGTCTGTTTGATGGCTTGGAATCCGAAGCCTTCGAGATGAAACCGTTAATCCACGACGACGATCTGACCCGACGACTCGGTGAGCTTGCTCATTGGAGCAGCGGCTTTTTACTAGGGGCAGGCTGGGGCCCGAACTCGCAAAGCCCCTCACGGGAAGTCAAAGAAATCTACGAAGATTTAATCAGCATCAGCCGCGTCGAAGCGGATTCTGAGATTGATGAGAGTGATCTGGACGCCGTCGCTGAGCACGCTCGACTCAGCGCCCACCTGCTGTATTTAGAACATCGAAACCGCTGACACTGCTCCAGCGTTTAGGCGCCCAAGAACTGCTTAAACGCTGGATTTTCGGTCTCGTCCCAGTACTGATAGCCGACCTGATCCAAATAGGTCTCTAATTCAGCCTGGTCGGCATCACTGGCCTGCACACTGCACAGAATACGCCCGTATGCCGCACCGTGATTACGATAGTGGAAGGCGCTGATGTTCCAACGCTCACCCAATTTATCCAAGAACTTGAGCAAGGCTCCGGGCCGTTCAGGGAACTGGAATCGATAACACCGCTCCGAACCTGCCGCCGGCGCGTGGCCCCCGACCATATGGCGGATATGCACCTTGGCCAGCTCGTTGTCCGACAGATCCGTCACTTTAAACTCACCGCTCTCAAGTTGGGCAATGAGGTCCAAACGATCGGTCGAGCTAGGGTCCAGGGTTAGTCCCACGAAAATCTGAGCGTGGCGGGCATCGGCATAACGGTAATTGAACTCGGTAATATTGCGCTGGCCGATCATCGAGCAAAAACGGCGAAAGCTGCCGGGTTGCTCAGGGATTTGAACCGACAAGATGGCCTCGCGGCGCTCACCAATCTCAGCTCGTTCACTGACATGACGCAGCCGGTCAAAATTCACGTTAGCCCCCGACACCACGGCAACCAGCCGTTGTCCGTGAATTTGGTGCTGTTCCACGTATTTTTTCATGCCCGCAACGCTCAATGCGCCAGCCGGCTCAGAGACACAGCGCAGATCATCGTAGACATCTTTGATGGCTGCGCACATCTCGTCGGTGGTGCAGGTTACAACCTCATCCACCGTGTGTTTTAGAATATCGAAGGTGTTGGTTCCGATGGTTGCGACCGCCACACCATCCGCAAAAATACCCACCTCGTCCAGGGTCACCGGATGGCCTGCATCCATCGCCGCTTTTAGGCAGGCACTGTCCTCTGCTTCGACCGCAATGATCTTGGTTTCAGGGCGCAAATACTTAACGTAGGCGCTGACTCCGGCGGCAATACCGCCCCCACCGACCGGCACAAAAATCGCATCGATCGGCGCTTTGACCTGACGCAAAATCTCCATCCCGATGGTGCCCTGACCGGCAATGGTATAGGGGTCGTCAAAGGGATGAATAAAGGTCAACTGGTCGCGCTGGGCTAGGCCTTGAGCGTGCTTGGCGGCCTCATCAAAGGTGTCACCAAATTGGACGACTTCGCCACCTAGGGCACGCACGGAATTGACCTTGATCGCGGGCGTCGTGGTGGGCATCACGATCACACTGCGGATCCCCAGCGCTGTTGCACCTTTTGCCACGCCCTGGGCGTGGTTGCCGGCACTGGCCGCAATTACGCCCGCCGCGCGCTGGGCCTCGGTCAAGTGCACCAGCTTGTTGTAGGCCCCTCGGTTTTTAAAGGAGTAAACCGGTTGCAGGTCCTCACGTTTGTAGAGCACCTCGTTATTCAAGCGTTGAGATAAAAATCGCGACGAATCTACGGGCGTTTCGATCGCAACATCGTATACTCGTGCTTCTAAAATCCGCTTGATAGTTTCGCTGTGCATGTTCGCTCCGTCGTTTTGCGCGTGCATCATATCAGGCCACACGCAAAAACTCGCCGGGACGCAATGATGAACGCAGATGAGATGAAAAAGCAGGTCGCACTTCGCGCCTTAGAGCTGGTCAAACCCATGCTTGCTGAGGATGTGGTCGTAGGTATCGGCACCGGTTCCACCGCCAACCACTTTATCGATGCGCTGGGCGAGTACGCGATGGACTTCAAAGGGGCCGTCGCCAGCAGCGAAGCCAGTGCCGAGCGCCTCAAGTCCGTGGGCATCGACGTGTTTGAACTCAACGAAACCGGCACCCTGCCGGTCTACGTCGACGGTGCCGATGAGTTTGATCCCCGTTTAAATCTCATCAAGGGGGGTGGCGCCGCGCTGACCCGCGAGAAAATCGTGGCCCAGGCCAGCAGCCAATTCATTTGCATTGTCGATGCCTCAAAGGAAGTGGGGGTGCTCGGGGCATTCCCGTTACCGATTGAAGTCATTCCACAGGCTCGTTCTTTGGTCGCACGTGAAGTGGTCAAGCTGGGCGGTGATCCGGTGTATCGCGACGGGGTTATCACGGACAACGGCAATCAGATTCTGGACGTTCACAACCTCTCCATTACCGACCCCAAAGGCCTTGAGCAGGCACTCAATAACATCCCTGGCGTGGTGTGTAACGGTATCTTTGGCCTTCGTCCGGCCGACGTAGTTTTGATGGCAACACCACAAGGCGTAGTTGAGCGTCGCGCAGATTAATTGCATGCGACAAAACTCTGCTAGAATGCGGCGCCTTAATTAATCGCTCACAACTCGAAGGATGGCCATGAACGCGCCGGTATCGTTTGCTAAGGATCGCGTCCGTATTTTGTTGCTCGAGGGCATTCACCCCAGTGCGGTGGATACCTTTCGTGACGCGGGATACAACAACGTCGAACTATTGCCCACTGCTCTGAACGAAGACGACCTGATTGAGAAGATCAAAGGCGTTCACTTCATCGGCATTCGCTCGCGCACTCAACTGACTCGCAAGGTCTTTGAAGCGGCTGATCGTCTGCTGGCCGCCGGTTGCTTTTGTATCGGCACCAACCAAGTCGATTTGCAGGCCGCTAAAGAAAACGCCGTGGTGGTGTTTAACGCGCCCTACTCCAACACGCGCTCGGTAGCCGAGCTGGTGTTGGGCGAGGCGATCTTGTTGCTACGCGGCATTCCTGAGAAAAACGCGGTGGCTCACCGTGGCGGCTGGCTTAAATCAGCCAAAAATAGCTTTGAGATTCGTGGCAAGACACTCGGCATCATTGGCTACGGCTCGATCGGCAGTCAGCTGTCGGTGCTGGCCGAGTCGCTGGGAATGCGGGTGATATTCCATGACACCGTCAGCAAACTGCCCTTGGGTAACGCGGCACAGGTCGCAAGCCTGGATGTCCTGCTGGAAAAATCTGACGTAGTCAGCCTGCACGTGCCGGAACTAGCCAGCACCAAGAACATGATTGGCGCTCGCGAGATCGGCTTGATGAAGCCTGAATCGGTGCTGATCAACGCTAGCCGTGGCACCGTAGTGGACATCGACGCGTTGACCGCGGCCATGAAGGAAGAGCGCATCCTAGGCTGTGCTTTGGACGTCTTCCCCGTCGAGCCCAAAGGTAATGCGGATGAATTCGAAAGCCCGCTACGCCAGTTTGAAAACGCGATTTTGACGCCGCACATCGGTGGTTCGACCATGGAAGCCCAGGTGAATATCGGCGTTGAGGTTGCAGAAAAGCTGGTTCGTTATTCTGACAACGGATCGACCCTGACCAGCGTCAACTTCCCTGAGGTCGCGCTTCCGCCGCATCCGGACCATCACCGCTTGCTGCACGTTCACCACAACGTACCTGGCGTGCTAAGCGCGATTAACTCGGTCTTTGCCAGCGCGGGTATCAACATTGGTGCTCAGTTCCTGCAAACCGATGAAAGTATTGGTTACGTGGTCATCGATGTCAGTGCGGATTCATCAGAAGAAGCCATGGATGCCCTGAGCGTCATCGAGCACACCATCAAGGTGCGTCGACTGTTCTAGTGAACTGTGCCAGCGCTTGATCCAAGCGTTGGCGATACTCCGGAGTTTCGTTGGCCAAATGGTGACGGGCTCCGGGTATGCGAACCAGCCGCACGCCGGGAAACTTTTCAGCGATACGCGCGATATTCCAGGGCGCGTCGACCGTTTTCTCTTCAGTCCCCTGAAACACCCATAGCTTGTCACCCGAAACCGGCGTCATGGTCTCGATCGAGCGCTTGAAACTGACCATCGCGCTGAGCCAAGCCACCGGGATGACGGGACTGCGCAAACTATCGCCTTCAAGCAAAAACTGATTGAAGCGATCATTGTGTGTCCCATGACCGCGTCCGCGATTCACCTGCTTTAGCAACTTTTTCAAAAACCAATGCAGCGGTCCCAGATAACGCCAATGGCGCGGTCGGACCAGGGGGTTGAGCACAATGAACCGCTCAAAGTCCCCATCCCCACGACGACGGATCCAGTCCAACCAGGCACTACCCCCGGTGGATTGTCCCAACGCCAGACGCGGCAGGGCTTGCTGAGGTAGCGTGTCGAACACGCGATCCAGCGCTTGGAAATACTCAGTGAAGCTACGCACCTGGGCTCTGGGACCCGACGAGAGGCCCTGGCCCGGCAAATCAAAGGTGGTCACCCGATAGCCCAGCTCCATCAGCGACCGAATCAAGTCAGAAAACAGCCCCACATGATCCAAATACCCCGTCACCAACAAGCTTTCGGCAACAGGATTTTGGGGGGAGAAACGCTGGACAACCAACTGCTGGTCGCCCTCGCCCAGCGTGCCGATCTCGTGCTGCGAAAGCGGCAGATCGTAATACCGCAAAAACGGCTTTAACAGCCCGGGCGCGGGGGCTGGAAAGGCGGCCAAATGACCGCGCAGCACATCCGGGTCCCATTGCGGGACCCGTTTGACTCGACTCACCGAACCTGAGGATCCAGCTCGCCGCGCAAGTAACGTTCCGTCATCGCATCAAGGCTGAGAGGTTTGATCTTGCTGGCTTGGCCTGCGCAACCGAAGGCTTCATAGCGGTCAGTCACGATGCCACGCATGGCATCCATGGTCGCCTTTAGGAATTTACGCGGATCGAATTCGGCGGGGTTTTGGGCCAAGAAACGACGTGTTGCACCGGTCGATGCGAGGCGCAAGTCGGTATCGATGTTGACCTTGCGAACGCCGTGCTTAATGCCTTCCTGGATCTCTGACACCGGAACCCCATAGGTTTCGGGGATGTTGCCGCCGTACTCATTGATGATCGCCAGCCAATCCTGCGGCACGCTGGAGGACCCATGCATGACCAAGTGCGTGTTGGGAATGCGGGCATGGATCGCTTTGATCTGCTCAATCGCCAACACATCACCGGTCGGCGGACGGGTAAATTTATACGCGCCGTGGCTGGTGCCAATCGCGATGGCCAACGCATCCACTCCCGTTTTTGCGACAAAGTCAGCCGCTTCCTCAGGGTCGGTCAGCATTTGATCATGGCTCAGAGTCCCTTCGGCCCCGACCCCATCTTCTTCACCGGCTTGGCCCGTTTCCAGACTGCCCAGGCAACCCAGCTCACCTTCCACAGACACGCCGCAGGCGTGCGCCATCTCGACGGTGCGTTGAGTAACCTCAACGTTGTATTCGTAACTGGCCGGCGTCTTTTGGTCGGCTAACAAGGAGCCATCCATCATCACCGAGCTGAAGCCCATCGCGATGGAACGCTGGCAGTCGGCGGGCGAAGCGCCGTGGTCCTGGTGCATGCAGACCGGAATATCAGGAAATTCCTCGATCGCCGCTAGAATCATGTGGCGCAGAAAGTTGGGGCCCGCATACTTGCGAGCACCGGCACTGGCCTGCACGATCACCGGTGCATCACAGGCCGCTGCGCCTTCCATGATGGCGCGCATTTGTTCTAGATTATTGACGTTAAAAGCCGGTACGCCGTAGCCCTGTTCGGCTGCGTGATCCAGCATTTGTCGCAAGCTAATAAGTGCCATCGGTTACTCCTTTTAATCCGCTGCACGTTGGGCCAGCATGGCCACCGCCGGTAGGGTTTTGCCTTCGACGTACTCCAAGAAGGCACCGCCACCGGTTGAGATATAAGACACCTGCGGCGTCAATCCAAACTGATCAATGGCCGCTAGCGTATCGCCGCCACCCGCCACCGAAAAGGCAGCACTGTCGGCAATGGCTTGGCCCAGGGCCTGGGTGCCCGATGCAAAATTCGGGAATTCAAATACGCCCAGCGGGCCATTCCACAATACGGTGCCGGCTGCCAGGATTTGCTCGCGCAAAGCCACTTCGCTGTCGGGGCCGATGTCCAAAATTTGATCATCCTCGGCGACCTCGTCCAGCGACTTGACGACGGCCGGCTCCTGATCGCTAAAGGCCTTGCCAACACGTACATCACTGGGCAGCGGAATGTGTGTCTTTGCCATCAAGGCCTGCGCGGTGGGAATCAAATCCGGCTCGTATAGGCTGGCACCGACGGGATGACCGGCTGCGGCCAAAAAAGTATTCGCAATACCCCCGCCTAGGATCAGACCATCGCACAACTCCGCCAGGCGGTTGAGGACATCCAGCTTGGTACTGACTTTGGAGCCACCCACCACGGCATACAAAGGACGCGCAGGCGCGGCCAGTGCTTTTTCCAGTGCGTCCAGCTCGCCCGCTAACAGGGGCCCTGCGCAGGCGATCGGTGCCTGCAAGCCCACACCATGGGTCGAGGCCTGGGCACGGTGAGCCGTACCAAAGGCGTCCATCACGTAGACATCGCACAGGGCGGCCATTTTTCCGGCTAACTCCGCGTTATCGGCCTTTTCACCGCGCAAAAAGCGTACGTTTTCACACAGTACCAACTCACCCGGTTGGCACGCGACGCCCCCGATCCAATCCTGCTGCAAACGCACCGGCTGGCCTAATAGGGTCTCAAGATGACGAGCGACCGGTGCCAAGCTGTATTGCTCATCAAAGTCACCCTCAACCGGCCGGCCAAGATGTGACATCACCATGACCGCTGCTCCGGCCTGCAAGGCAGCTTGCAAGGTAGGCAGGGCCGCTCGAATGCGCGCATCTGAGGTCACCTGTCCGTCCTTGACGGGTACGTTTAGATCTTGGCGAATTAGTACTCGGCGTCCCGCCAAGTCGATATCTGACATCCGCTTCACAGCCACTCCTATTGTCGTTAAAAGGTTGAAACTTGAAGCGCGGTATCGATCATACGGTTGGCATAGCCCCACTCGTTGTCATACCACGCTACGATTCGCACCAGTTTGCCTGTGCACTGCAACAATCCCAAGTCGACGATGGCACTAGCCGGGTGGCCACAAAAATCAATCGACACCAAGGGCTCGTCGGAGACCGCAAGGACCCCATCCGATTGTTCTGCCCAGTCACATAGCCGCTGTTTTAGATCCTGCAAACTCAAGGGTTCGCTCAGCGAAAGGGTCATATCGACACAACTCACATTGGCTGTGGGCACACGCATGGAATATCCCTGAATGCGGCCTGCGATATGCGGCATCACCCATTCCAGCGCATTCAATGCATTGGTGGTGGTGGGAACCATCGACAAAGCCGCCGCCCGGGCACGCCTAGGATCACGGTGCGACTGATCCACCAGGACCTGATCATTGGTATAGCTATGAATCGTGGTGTAGGTACCGGACTCAATTCCCAGGCCATCCAGGGCTTTCAGCGTAACGCCCAAGCAATTGGTGGTGCAGGATCCCAGTGACCAATGGGTATGCTGGGGCGTAAGTTTATGCTCGTTAAGGCCGCGGATCAGCGTCAGGGGCATCTCTGGGCCGGCCGGAGCCCCCACCTGAACCCGTGGCGCTCCCGCTTGAATGTGCGCGATCGCTCGATTCAGATCGGGATTACGACCCGAGCATTCCATCACCAGGTCGACGTTATCCCATGAGATATCACAGGCTTCATCGGCATTGGTAAAACGCGTCCGCTGACCCGCCACTTCAAATCCGTCCGCCGTGGTCAACAGCGGCAGATTAAATCGTCCGTGGGTTGAGTCATAACGCGCCAACAACCGCAGCGTGTCTAAGTCACCGGGGTCATTGATCTGGGCGATGTGTAACTGATCACTCAGGCCCCGCTGATGCAGGGCCCAAAATACGCAACGACCAATACGACCAAAGCCGTTTATGCCGATGCGCATCAATTAGTCTTCAAACGGTTCGTTCAAACGCTCGATCGCGTCCAACAGCGCCTCGACGGTAATACCGAAGTGTTCGAACAAAGCCGGTGCCGGCGCAGATTCGCCAAAGCTATCCATGCCAATGATCTCGCCATCCAGACCCACATATTTGTACCAGTAATCGCGATGTGCGGCTTCAATCGCCACACGGGCTGAAACTTCGCTCGGCAGAACCGACTCACGATACTCAACGCTTTGACGCTCAAAGGCCTCGGCACAAGGCATTGAGACCACGCGCACCTTGGCGTTGGACTGTTCGGCCGCTGCCACAGCCAGCTCGACCTCAGATCCCGTGGCAATCACGATGACATCGGGCTCACCGTCGGTATCCACTAACACGTAACCGCCCTTGGCGATGTCAGCCACATCGGCTCGTGCCAAAGTGGGCAAACCCTGACGACTCAGTGCCAAGCAGGTGGGACCTTCTTCACGGGCGATCGCGCTACCCCAGGCAACGGCGGTTTCGACCGCATCCGCAGGACGCCACAGGTCGCAGTTAGGCGTGCCACGCAAACTGGCGATCTGCTCGATCGGCTGGTGAGTCGGGCCATCTTCGCCCAGACCGATAGAATCGTGGGTTAACACATGAACCACACGCTGCTTCATCAAGGCCGCCATACGGATAGCATTGCGCATATATTCCATAAAGATCAGGAAGGTGCCGCCGTAGGGCACAAAGCCACCATGTAGTGCGATACCGTTCATCATGGCCGCCATGCCGAATTCACGCACACCGTAATGGATGTAGTTACCGCCTTTTTGATCAGCAGCGACCGATTGGCTGCCCTTCCACAACGTCAGGTTTGACCCCGCCAAGTCAGCCGATCCACCCAACAACTCAGGCACGATAGGACCAAACTTATCCAGTGCCATTTGGCTCGCTTTACGGGTGGCGACTTTGGGCGCTTCGTTTTGCAACTCGCGAGCGTAATCCAGTGCCACCTGCTCCATATCCACGGCTAGATCACCGGACAAACGGCGATCCAACTCTTCGGACAGCTCCAAGTGCGCCTTACGATACTCAGCCATGGCCTCAGCCCAGGCCCCGTGTGCACTTTCGCCTTTCTCACGGCCGTCCCAGGCCGCATAGATATCCTCGGGAATTTCAAAGGGTCCATGCTCCCAGCCCAAGGCCGCCCGTGTCAGTGCGATTTCCTCATCGCCCAACGGCGCACCGTGGCTTTCTTCCTTACCTTCTTTGTTGGGGGAACCAAAACCAATGCGGGTCCGGCAACGAATCAACGTCGGGCGCGTCTCATCACCCTGTGCCTGCACGATAGCGGCGTTGATCGCCTCTAAGTCATGACCATCAATCGGTCCGATGACCTGCCAGTTATAGCTTTCAAAACGCTGATTGGTATCGTCTGTGAACCAGCCTTCGACTTCGCCATCGATTGAAATGCCGTTGTCATCATAAAAGACGATCAATTTGCCCAGGCCCAAGGTGCCGGCCAGTGAGCAGACTTCGTGGCTAATGCCTTCCATCAAGCAGCCATCACCGGCAAAAACATAGGTGCGGTGATCAACAACAGCGTGTTCATCACGATTGAACTGCGCCGCCAAAATCTGTTCTGCCAGCGCCATACCCACGGCATTGGCCAGGCCCTGACCCAACGGACCCGTGGTCGTTTCGACACCGGGTGCGTAGCCATACTCGGGGTGTCCGGGAGTGCGCGAATGCAGCTGACGGAACTGTTTCAGCTCATCAATACCCAGATCGTAGCCACTCAGATGCAGCAAGCTATAAAGCAACATAGAGCCGTGGCCGTTGGACAGCACAAAGCGGTCGCGGTTAGGCCAGTTGGGATCACTAGGGTCATGGCGCAGGTGGTCGCGCCACAGCACTTCGGCGATATCCGCCATGCCCATGGGAGCGCCGGGGTGGCCTGAGTTAGCTTTTTGCACAGCATCCATGCTCAACGCGCGGATGGCGTTGGCGAGTTGACGACGATCGGTCATTGCGAAGTCCTGTCTGAGTGAGGCGCGGATTGTCCCAAAATCCGACGCTCGCCTCAACGCTTATCGCCACAGGCCCGCGTCCGACAAAATAACCCCTCTAAAAACCCTCCAAAATTGCAAATATAAAGATTTGCTTATATCTTTATCTATACATTATTTCTGGATGGAACCCATCATGGCAGATACCACCTTATTTACGTCCGAATCCGTGTCCGAGGGGCACCCGGATAAGGTCGCCGACCAGATCTCCGATGCGATCGTCGATGCATTGTTGAGAGAAGACACAGAATCACGCATTGCCGTGGAGACCTTAGTCAAAACCGGGCTGGTTATGGTGGCGGGTGAAGTTCGCACCAACGCCTGGGTCGATATCGAAGAGATCGTACGTCAGGTCGTGACGGACATCGGCTACAACTCCAGCGAACTGGGCTTTGATGGCAACACCTGCGCGGTACTCAACGGCATCGGCAAGCAGTCTGCGGACATTGCCCAGGGCGTTGACGAGGCCGACAACAAAGACCTTGGCGCCGGCGACCAGGGCTTGATGTTTGGCTACGCCACCAATGAAACCGAAAGTCTGATGCCTGCTCCCATCCACTATGCCCATGAGCTGGTGCGCAAGCAGGCCGAAGTTCGTAAATCCGGTGCACTGCCATTTTTGCGCCCCGATGCCAAAAGCCAGCTGACCTTCCGTTATGAGAATGGACAGATCGTCGGTGTTGACGCGGTCGTACTGTCCACCCAGCACGACGAAAATATCGAGCTGGCTGAGCTGCAGGCGGCAGTTCGCAGCGAAATCATCGAACAGGTAGTGCCCACGCAGTGGTTGCACTCTGACACGCTGTATCACATCAACCCCACAGGACGTTTTGTGATTGGGGGACCTGTGGGTGATTGCGGACTGACCGGCCGCAAAATCATCGTCGATACCTACGGCGGCATGGCACGCCATGGTGGCGGTGCGTTCAGCGGAAAAGACCCATCCAAAGTCGACCGCAGTGCAGCGTATGCCGCTCGCTACGTCGCCAAAAACATTGTCGCTGCGGGCCTGGCGGATCGCTGCGAGATTCAAGTGTCCTACGCGATCGGTGTTGCCGAGCCCACTTCGATCAGTGTCGAGACGTTTGGCACAGAAAAAATATCACGCACTAAAATTGTAGAGCTGGTGCGCGAGCACTTTGACCTGCGCCCCCGAGGCCTGATTGAAATGCTCGACCTTAAACGTCCCATCTATCAGCCGACCGCCGCGTATGGCCACTTTGGCCGCAGCGACATCGATCTGAGCTGGGAAAAAACTGACAAAGCTGAAACCCTGCGCGCCAGCGCCGGCCTTTAAGAGGAAAGTGAAATGAATGCACGCCCCGAAGATTTACTCAACGGCGATTACAAAGTTGCTGACCTAAGCCAGGCCGAGTTTGGCCGCCGCGAAATTGCCTTGGCCGAGCGCGAAATGCCCGCGCTGATGGCGTTGCGTGAAAAATACCGCGCCGAGCAACCGCTTGCAGGTCAACGCATTATCGGTTGTATCCACATGACCATTCAGACCGCCGTGTTGATTGAGACGCTGGTTGACTTGGGCGCTGAAGTGCGTTGGTCGAGCTGCAACATTTTCAGCACCCAGGACCACGCCGCAGCGGCGATGGTAGCCGCAGGCATCCCGGTGTATGCCTGGAAAGGTCAAACCAACGAAGAAGGCGAGTGGTGCGTTGAACAAACCATCCTCAAAGACGGCAAGCCGTGGAACGCGACGATGCTGTTGGATGACGGTGGCGATTTGACCAGCATGGTTCATGAAAAATATCCCGAGATGCTGGACCACATTCATGGCGTGACTGAGGAAACCACCACCGGTGTTCATCGCCTGATTGAGATGCTCGAAGCGGGCACCCTGAAAATCCCAGCGATCAACGTGAACGACTCGGTTACCAAATCTAAAAACGACAACAAGTATGGTTGCCGCCATAGCTTGAACGACGGCATCAAGCGTGCCACCGATATGCTGCTTTCGGGCAAGCGCGCCCTGGTCATTGGCTATGGCGACGTCGGCAAAGGCTCGGCTCAATCGCTGCGTCAGGAAGGCATGATTGTACGCGTCACCGAGATCGATCCGATCTGTGCCATGCAGGCCTGCATGGACGGCTTTGAAGTCGTTTCGCCCTACAACAATGGCATTACCACGGGCCGCATCGAAGATTTGAACCGTGCCCTGCTGAACGATACTGACGTGCTGGTCACCACCACAGGTAACGTCAATGTATGCGATAGCGCGATCCTGACCGGCCTTAAATCCGGCGCGCTGGTCTGCAACATTGGCCACTTTGACAATGAAATCGACACGGCGTACATGCGCAAAGCTTGGCGTTGGGAAGAGGTGAAGCCTCAGGTCCACCAAGTCTTCCGCTCAGACGATCAGGACGACTACCTGATCCTGCTGGCCGAAGGTCGCTTGATCAACTTGGGCTGCGCCACAGGCCACCCCAGCCGCATCATGGACGGCTCATTCGCTAACCAAGTCTTGGCACAAATCGAGATGGTGAACCGCGGCTTTGCAAACCTACCCGCCGAGGAAAAAGCCGCTGCGATTACCGTCGAAGTCCTGCCCAAAAAACTAGACGAGGAAGTGGCACTGGCCATGGTCGAAGGTTTTGGCGGTGTCGTGACGCGCCTAACCCAGCAACAAGCCGACTACATCAACGTCACCGTTGAAGGCCCGTTTAAGCCGGAAAGCTACAAATACTAGGGCGGCACTCCAGCCATCCAAGGGCGCTTCGGCGCCCTTTTTTATGCACAACTTTTTACTTTGCGCCGTGGAAAAAAACCGCTATGTTTTAGGTGTCTTTAGCGGCGAAATTCTGGGAGGTGATCTAATGTCTAGTGAATTTGGAATGGTTTTATCTGGCATCGGTTTTTATAAGGCCCCTGCGGAATAACGCCGCCGGGTTCTGTATCAACCCAATCATTGATTGGTCAGTTAACTCCACCAATCACGAAAAGGGAGGCCCGCGCCTCCCTTTTTTAATGCGCCTGTCATCACCTCGTCACCGACTCGACACATTTGGCTGACACCCTTGGCTATCCAAGGAGGTCCATCATGGCAATTCTCGACTCACTCGCGACGCACCAGCGATGATTCAAGTCGAACAGTGGCTAAATCAAAGCGCCCCGCGACTCGCTCAGCGGCCTTGGTTGGGCCGTCTCGCTCATTTAGCACTGCGGTATTTAACCCATGAGAAAGCCTTTCAGGGATTTGCCCAGGATTATCCGCACCTAAAAGGCTTAGATTTCATCGAGCAGGTACTGGAGTACTTTGACTTCGACTACCAGATCAGCGATCGACATCTTCAGCGTATTCCCACGCAAGCCCGAGTCGTTATCGCCGCCAACCACCCGCTAGGCAGCCTCGATGGCCTGGCCCTGGTCAAGTTGGTCAGCCAGCTGCGGGGGGACGTGAAAATTGTTGCGAATGAGATCCTTACGGCGATCGAGCCCCTGGAATCGATGCTGCTACCGGTCGATAACATGGGTGGGCAAACTGCTCGACGTCAGTTGGCTGCGATTCACGAGCATCTAGAAAACGATGGCGCCTTGATTATTTTTCCGGCCGGAGAGGTCAGCCGTCTAGGCACCACCGGAGTCAAAGACGGGCCCTGGCAGACCGGCTTTCTACGAATGGCTCGGCGCGCTCGCGCTCCGATTGTTCCGGTCTATGTGGATGGCCGCAACTCGGCGGTCTTTTATTGGGTCAGCGCCATGTTCAAGCCACTATCGCGGCTGTTGCTGATCAAAGAAATGTTCAAACAATCCAGCCGCACCCTGCAAATCCGAGTAGGCGAGCAGGTCGACCACTGCGATTACGTGCAAGAACGGGATTTACGCCAACTCGCCGCACGTTTTCGCCAGCACGTATACCGAATTGCGAAAGGCAAACCGGGGCTATTCACGACCTCGCAATCTATTGCCCACCCCGAATCCAAGGTGGCGTTAAAGCATGCCCTGGAGCAGCACACCGTGTTGGGTGAGACTCCGGATGGTCAGCGCATTTATTTGTGCCAAAACATTCAGAACACACCCATCCTGCGGGAAATTGCGCGCCTGCGTGAAGTGTCGTTCCGTGCGATCGGTGCCGGCAGTGGCAAACGCCGGGATATGGACGGGTTTGATACCCACTACGAACACATCGTGCTGTATAACCCACAGGAGTTGGAGTTGGTCGGCGCTTATCGCGTTGCTGATACCGCAAGCATCATCCAACAACACGGGA
Source organism: Litorivicinus sp. (assembly GCA_049609265.1). Lineage (GTDB taxonomy): Bacteria > Pseudomonadota > Gammaproteobacteria > Pseudomonadales > Litorivicinaceae > Litorivicinus. Next base: position 153,840 of record JBMYYI010000001.1, read on the forward strand.
TCGAGGGGCTATACACCCACACCCTGTTTGAGTTCTCCCCCAGCATGGCGCCGTACTTTGAGCATGGGTTAGAGCTGGGTCGCAGCTTTGTTCAGCCCAAGTATTGGGGCAAGCGCAGCTTGGATTACTTGTGGCAGGGGATCGGTGCCTATTTACGCCACAATCCACACCCCAGGTACCTCTTTGGTGGCGTCAGCCTAAGTCAGCAATTGCCCGCACCGGCCAAGGACCTGCTGGTGTATTTTTACCAGCTGTACTTTCCGGCGCCCGAGGGCATTGCACATCACCGCCACCCCTATGCCTTCAATCAAGATCAGGTCTATGCCCTGCTAGATTGCTTCACCGCCGAGGACTATGAGAGCGATTTTAAGAAGCTCAAATCGATGTTAGCCAACATGGGCGTCGCTCCTCCGACCCTGTTCAAGCAATACAGCGAAATCGCTCGTGCCGATGGGGTGTGGTTTGGTGAATTCGGCAGCGATCCCGACTTTTCGGATGCGATTGACGGGCTGGTGTTAGTCGACTTGGAAAAATTAAAGCCTAAAAAACGCGCACGCTATTTAGGCTGCAATGCTGATCACGCCACAGGGCGGCAGAATACCGACACCAAGTCCGAACTAAATCCGGCCTGACATAGACGCTCGGCCTGCAAATCCCCACGGCGCAACCGCCATTGATACAGGCGTCGCTCCAGCTCTGCCGAGGACATCAATCCGTGTAGGCGAGGGGGTAACTGCTGCACGCATGGGATATTC
>JBMYYI010000002.1:0-105183 GCA_049609265.1 Litorivicinus sp.
CCAGAGCTGCTAACCGATAGCGTCAACAGATTCTCAGTCGTGGACTGACTATTGTCTTTCTGGATGTAACTAACTGACCCATCTGCGGCAACGAGCTCTACGATTTCGTATGCCTCGACCGTGTCCGTTCCCACCGTGCTCGACAAATCATGATCAATCGTGACGGAGGTCCAGCCGGTAGAGAAATCCTCAGCCAACAGATCGATCGATGTGGTAGTAGTGCCATCGTATTGGTACACGCTACCGTCCGTGTCAACCACGTACTCATCAGCCCCGATGCTTTGAGTCTTAACCGCATATAGGTCGGTCAAATTCTGCTCAGTCCACACAGAATCGGCGAAGTTCACCCGACTCAGATCCGGGTTGGTCAGGCCAGCCCCAGTGTATTTCCAGAGCGTTCCAGAACTCGCAAGCACCAAGTCATTGGTCGCCACATTTGGGAATACCGGATTAATAAGGTCCGCATCCAAGGACTCATTTTCGAAGAAGCTACTGGCGGCAAAATTAACGATCTGACTCAGATCCAGATTCGTTTGGTTGCTCACCACGGCGTAGCGTGAGGTCTCAGCAGGCACAACACTGGCCTGACGCGCAGCGCGCCAGTCAGACGTTTCACCGGTCGGGACCTTCCAGCTGCTAGTTGCCGCACCCTGATAAACAAAGTACTGCTGCGAGTAACTGTTATAGACCAGATCATGCGTGTTCAAGCTGGCGGTCATCGCCACCCCGCCCGCAGCTGTGTGGTCGGCCGTGTCAGTCTCGAACTCGGATAGATCGGCAGAGGCAAATGGTAGGTAAACCCAACCCGCAGCGCCGGTATAGCGCAGGATTTCATTGCCCGTGGTAACCACAACGTCATTGGCCTGCAGTTCGGTATCGGCCACTTGAATGATTTGGCCAGCAGTGACGCTGAGGCGAATGTCCGCACTGGCATTGTGCGTCGTCGTAGCGGCCGTAAAGTCGGTCGTGTTACTGGACAAATCCGCACCGGCCAACACGTAGGTTCCCGCATTATCAACGGTATAGTAGTTACCCTGGCTATCGCGAACCAACTGCCCTGCCGTCAGGGCAACAGATTTTGCATCATCGCTTTCGGTCAGATTCACCGCTGCATAGTCCGCACCGACCAAATCGCTGTTCGAGATACTGCTGAGCGTGACCGACAAATCCGTACCGCTGATTGTCAGCAACCCACTGTTGCCAGACTGAGCCGCACCGCGATAATCCTTCCAATAGGTGTGATAGGCCGAGGTTTTAGTTTGCTCTTCGCTATCCAATTGACCATTAATTAGGTCTTGCGTTGCAGTGCTGGCGTCGATGCCCAGTTCGCGAGCTTTCGCCTCGGCTTCAGCATCGGTCAGCGTTGCGATTTGCTCGCTCCAGCCGTCCAAGATATTTCCAGCAACGGTAGACAGCGTGACGTCACCACCGGTCGAGGTCACAGATGCTGTTGTAGCCACACCAATTGGGTCAATCAGCGTCAAGTCGCCGGCAGTTTCCTGAATATAGATGTCGCCGCTGGCCAAAGCAGCTAAGCCACCGGGCGCGCTGCTAGTCACGGACGAATCAATGCGCAGTGCCTGTGAGCTAGTTCCGATTGAACCCGCCTGGCTGGTCAATCGCACGTGGTTACCTTGGATTAGTGACGTGCCTGACGCTGAGGTCAGGTCGTTGCCGACAGTCAGGGTCACATCGCCAGCGTCCGTGCGAATGGTGTCGACTGCCAAATCCGCTTCACCCGCTGTTTCACTGACGATATCCAAGTCAATGTTGCCGGTGGTGGTGCGGATATCAGCACTCACCGAAGCGCCACCCTCCAGCGTCAGATCAATCGCGCCGGCGGCATCCAGATCCAACCTGCTGGCACCCAAAATACCCGCAGCGCCCTCACCACGGATGCCTGCCCCTGCGTTAATCGCAACCGTAGCCGTAGCAGCTGCCAGTTGCAGGTTATCGGTTAGCAGTACCGAGCCATCGGTATTAATGTCGATCGACTGAGTGGTCGCCTGATCAAAGGTGATTGCGATCGCCTCGTCCGCATCCAGCGAATAGGTGAAGTAGTCTTTCTTACCTAGCGTTTCGGTAATGATGGTATGCGCGGTTTTGTGGCGCATGTAGCCACCACCAGTGGTGTACTGCTCCATGGTGTAGTCATAGCGCAGGTCATTGGTGGTGTGCTTCGCGCTGTTGACGTTGTTGTCATAGTCGGCTTGATTGGTCAGCGTCCAGTTCGCTGTGTCAGCTGCAAAGTCGGTGGAGAACAATTCAATCCGAGTATCCACCCCGGTATAGCTGTAGTAACTACCGGTATTGGCTGCCGCTGCAAGACTTGGAGTCACACCCTTGTACTGACGAACTGTGTTAACCGTATCGGAGGTCAACGCCTCAACAAAAACAACGTCGCCCGCGGAGACGTCCACCGCGAAATCGGCTTTTTCTTCATACCCGACGTGGATCTTGGTGCCCGTCCACGCGCTGTTGTACTGCTCACTACCGTCGGCGCTCACGACGACCGACTCAGACTCCAATAACGGCGTCTGATCGAGCGTCGTCGTGGTAATGCTGCGCGCCTCAACGTCACCTACGACGCCATCGTTCCAGGCATCAATGGTCGACCAGGTAAATGAACGCTGCTCGTACTCGTAGCGAGTCTGTTCGGCGGTCGCTTGACCCTCGACCCATACGTAGCGGGATCCACTGATCGGGTTCCATGCGGTTGTTGCACCCACCAGCGTGTTGTCGGTCACTGCCGCCTGATAGTCGAGGGTGTAGCGGCCGTTTTCGAGCAGAACGCGACCACCCTCCGTCACCTTTTGAACGTTCGCACCGTTCAGGCTATAGGTCGTTCGAACGTCTGCACCATAGCCAACGCTACTGTTCGCACTATCATCAGTATCAACCAACAATCGATTCACGTCGGTAATCTGAATCAATCCTGCGCGGTTCACCGTCAGGTCAACGCCCTCGAACACCACGTCCAGATCTGCACCACCACCCAGGTCGATATCGACATCTAGGCTGGCATAGCCCGAGGCGACCTTAATCTCGCCATTTCCGGTACTGATCACGGTACCAGTGATGTAAACCTTGCCGGCCTGCGGCACTAGGTTGCGGACAACAATTGCATTGCGTGATGCGTCATAAATCGCGTCGAACGCCTGTCCACCGTTACCGTCATTGGTAAAGCTAACGCCGACGATGTCTTCGACCAGCTGGACATTAAATCCACCTTCCTGAGCGGCTCGCAGAGTAGGCGCGAAATATTCGTTAATCAGCAGACCATAATCTTTGATCCCCGACTCGATCAGGCCGTTCACGTTGACGACACGGGCGTTAATGGTGATGTCGCCTAGCGCTTGGATCTTGGCGGTGTCCTGTGCAATCGAAGAGGCTAGGCTTGTTTCGGCAAGGTCCTCAGCAAGTGAGTAAGCGTTGGCATTGCCGGTATCTCGCGCCTTGGCCTGACCCGCTAGAAAGCTGTAGTCCATGTACTGACGCGGATCACGGTTGGTGTGATAAATGTCGTCTGAGTTAATTGACAAGCCAGCCGACGAATCGATGTTCACGCTTGCTGCGCGCACATTACCCGACACGCTGATACCGCCGTCGGCGTTAGCGGCCGTAACGGAGCCGCTCTGGTTGTAAACATTGCCGACAATATTCAGTGACGTCACAGCACCTGCGCCGCTCACATCCAGATGGGTGCTCCAGTCTTTCGAGCTGTCGTAATTAAGATCAATATCAATGGTGCTCGAACCGACTACTGCCGATTCAAGCGTCTGGCCATTGAAGTAGACACCGCCGGCAGCCAGGCTATAGAACTGGTCACCAACGGTCATGGTGCGGTTATTGCCCAACACCATAGCGTCGCCGACTTCGACCGTCAGCGGGACAACGGATTGGATGTCGACATCAGCAGATGAATTGGCGGTTAGCTGCGTCGCCCACTGCGTCTGGTAGGTGGACGCTGCTGTGGTATCACCGTCCGCACGAATCACCACGCTACCGATACCCGCATACAGATCCGGCAGGTCAAGGACCAACACGTCCAGATCGCGCTTGATAACCTTAATAGCACCGCCAGTTGAGAGGTCGGTCAGGTCGCCGTCGCCATCCACGTCCTCGTACGTCACAAGCCCATAGCTATCCAACGCACGATCAATTTCATCGATCTGTGCCTGATAACGGGCTATCGATTTCGGCTCATTCGAGTGGCTGGCCATGTAACCCAGCAGGGTATTTCGCTGCTCAAGCAGGTTATTAGCGACGTTGGTGTAACGCAGTTTAGGCGCCTCGATACCCTGAGGAGTGATGGCATAGAACGCACCATCCAGATCATTAACCAACTGATTAACCACATTCGATTGATAGACAACAACATCACTGTTTGTGTTGTTGACCACTGCGGTTTTTGCGTCGCCGGTCAGCTTCTGCCAGGCAGAGCTGGTGCCAAAATTGATCTCATTCGGATTGATCGACTCGGTCGCGCCGGTCAGATCGCGGAAGAGATAGTACTCGTCCACCTCGCCGCGCGTGCTGGCATCGGTCGTGCCGCCATCGTTATTAACCAACTGGATGACTGTGACACCCTGGACTGCGTCGAGCGCAACATCTGTCAGGTTCAACTCGACAAACTGATAGTCGCCACCGCTCAGGTCATGTCCCGCAGACGCCAAATCACTCAGATACGATGCGTGAGTCGTCGCATCAATCGCAACCGGGCCGCTACTCAAGTCTACTCCGCTGGGCAGGCCAACGTTACCCGCTGGATTAAACCCGACACCATCGGTGGCAAAAATCAGATACGACAGATCGCTCTGTGCGCCAGCCGTGACCCGTGCGCTGTCTGCGATGACTACACTATTTAGGCTGCTCTCAGAGCTATCTTTGACGGCATCAACGCCGTAAGGGATTGCCGAGAGACTCAGCACCGATCCGCTTAGACGAACACGATTGTCCGCAGCCAGTCCCTCGAACGCCTGTAGCGATACGTCTTGAATGGCTGTCAGACGTGACCCCGCATTGACGTTGATCTGGTTATTTTCAACCACGCTACCCAACGCCACGGGTACCGAAATATTCGGGTACATGCTGGCAGCAAAGATGTTTGAAACACCGTTTGCCAACAAATCGTTATTGGTGGCGTCGCTGGCTTGGCCGGCATAGATCTCGACATTACGGCCCTGCAGCTCAGAACCGGTTAAATCCACGCTATTGATGCCTGCGTAGCGAGCATTCGATATAGCCGTAGCAAAACCCGAAATCGCGGACACCATCATCAGGTTGGTGTCCGATACGACCAGTGCTTCGTGATCGGTAAATATCTGAACGTTACCGACACCTGCGTTCAGGGTTGCGCTGCCGATATTGATATCGTTATGGGTGGCCACCGTGGTTTCGGTCACCGCAACGTTAACGCCGAAACCCGATACTGATTCTGACAACGTCTTGTTAAAGACACTTAGATCAGTCGTCGCATTGATGTCGATTCGACCGGGAGATGCGTAATCGCCAGTTGCAGTTAGGGCGGCGCCGTTAGCAATATCGACCTGCGTGGCATTTAGGATGTCCGCGCGGTTGACCAAAATACCGACGTTGCCGATTGCCGCACTACCGGTGCGAAGCGTGTAGCCCTCTTCCTGGAAACGGTTCTTGTCTAGGGCGTTATCCAAATCCAAGGTAATGCGGCGCGCATTAATGGTCGCGCTGCCCACGCTCGCTTTGGCCTTGGACGTATTGTTCATAAAGGCCATGGCGCCCGCGCCACTGGCCAATGCAATGCTGTAACTGTCTGCGTTTAGGTCGTTGGTCTGATCCTGACTCGAAATCAGATCAAACGTACCGGCATTGATCACCGCACTATCGGCCACGCGAGCGTCTGTCAGCACAACGTTTTCAAGCACGGTCAACGCACCAGACAAGGAAATCGCACCACCGCCCGCGGCCGTGGCATCGGCGAACAGATCGTCGGCGTAGTCGGCTCGCAGTACGACCGATCCAGCTGTGACGTTGCCGGCGATGCTAGCTACAACGTCGGCCGTATCATCGGTGGTATAGGTGTATGCCGCAGACTTCTCGGCGTCAGTGTCGGTTACCTGGACCTCATCCTGATCGAATTCGACCAGCCCCTTACCGACGGCTCCCTGAACCAACAGGCCACCAATGGCCACGTTACTGAATGCACCACCGGCACCATGCGCGCGCAGATAACTAAACTGGTCTGCATACACGGTCAGGGTGTCAGTGGCGGTGATCGCGGCCGCTCCACTGGTTTCCGCGGTGACCGTTGTATTGATATTGGCAAAGGCCGTATTCAACTGGACCGCAACGTCCAAACCGCCCGAGAACGCGACTGAGGTGGTCTCGTGAATTCGGCTGTCCGCGTAGGCCTTAACCGTGACGTTGTATCCCGTAACCGTTGTATCGTGGATACGTGCATTGACGTTTGATTTGATGGTGTTAACGACGCCACTGACACCAAAGGCACCACCCAAACCAATAGCGAAGGTGCCGGCATAGGCATCGGCGCGCAGATCTGCGTCTTCTTCTGCTAAAACATTGACGTCACCGACGGCGGCAACCGTCAGATTTGAACCCGCAATCTCTGCGTCTACGTCGTTATCAACGGTCAGCCCGAAGCCCAAGCCACCGCCTGCAGCAGCCACACCACCGACGGCTACGCTGGCCATGACAGCCTCGAGATCGCGTACTTCGGCGCGAGTCACATCGGCTTTGACGGTTAAGTCACCATCGACATCGACGCGATTCGTTCCGGTGTCGTTTCGAATACCTGCATCAACGTCGTTGGCGATATCGACCACGATGTATGCCACACCGATTGAAATACCGACCAAACCGCCGCCCAAGCTCGCACCAATCGCGTCCGCACTATCGACAAGAGAGTCCGATGTTGAGAGCACGTTAATATCGCCCGCGACATCCAACGTACTGTTCAGCACCAGGGCTTCGGACTTAGACGAGAACTTGGTCGTCGACTCTGCACCGGCCGCTGCGACCGCACCACCAATAGAAATACCCACAGCAAGCGAGCCCGCATAGGATTCAGTGGTCGCTGTCTGAGTCAACTCTCCCTTAACGTTCAGATCACCACCCACGGTCAGGGTCGAATCACTGATGAACGCCTGCGCCGTATTCTGATGAACCAGCGCCTCTGCCACCTCAAGCAGGTGATCCATCTCGTCTTGGTTATCGACCCCGCCAGAACTATCGCCGCCTCGGCTCGCATCGCCGTCAACCCGGTCGCGCTCTGCTTCGGTAATCAAATCAATGTTAAAGCCTCGACCCACGTAGTTTCGGGCGATGCTCGCGCCGATGGCGCCCGAACCGCCTGCCAGTGCCCCGTTGACCGCCGAGGCAATCGCGCCGGATTTAGCACGCACCGTCAGGTCGTTGCGTGCCTGCACGTTGACATCGCCAGTCGCGCCCGAGGTCGTCACGGTAGCATTGTCAACATAGGCCTGAACCACGTTGTCGACGATGTTGTTGGCCTCAGAGCCCGCACCGGCAAGCGCGAGCGAGAACTTACCGGCCACTGCCAAGGCCGCACTGGCAGCCCAGGCTTCAGTAATCGCCACTGCGGTTTGCGTAGCCGTCACATCGAGCTGACCCCCGCTGGCAACGGTCACGCTGGCCATGTCGGCGATGTAAGCCTCGACCGTATTGTGAATGACGTTACGCGAAACAGCGCCACCAAAGCTGACACTGACCGCGGCCAGACCAGCGAAGCTTGCGGCCACGGACGCCGATGCAGTGGTGGTCGATAACACTGACAAATCAGACGCTGTGACATCGATATCATTTGCAGCAATGGTAAAGGCCGAGTCTGCAGACGAATCCGCGTCGCCATCGACAAAAGCTCGAGTTGCGACTTGCACCGTGTTCAGCGTAAAGGCAAAGGATCCCGCGACACCCACACCGACCTTGCCGCCACCGGCAATGGCGGCCGCACCGGCCGCGGTGTTCGTAAAGATAGAATTTACGGTCGAGGCATTGACTCGTAAATTGTGAGCGACGATATCGCCCTCGGTAATCGAAGAGCGAACGTCAAAGTCACCCGTAAATACGGCATTCTGAACGTCTGAATTATAGGGACGCCAAAGTGTTCGCTCGGTGAGATCCGTCAGCGGGGTCGACTGGTCTTCGATGTCCTCGTCATCATCGGAGGCATCGTTGTCGGTGAAGTAGGTCACTGCTGAACCGGTCTGATCCGAGCCGACATATTCGTACCACTGACCATCGGCTGCGCGGAACAGATCACCCCGCAACATCTGAGCCTTGTGGGTGAAGTTCACGTCATAACGGTTGACCTGGCGCTCCCAATTGGAATCCGTGCTCAAGTCTGCAGTATTCAACGCCGCCATGTTGATGGCGCCACCTGGGCCTACGTACTCATACAGGCGCCCACCGGTCAATTTCACAAGATCGCCACGAGCCAGGATTTCAGTCTGGTTGCCGCTGTAAGTCTGCGCATCGTAGGTAATGCTGGTGGCGGTATCTGATGGTCCATGACCGCCGTCACCCCGGATTTGGTTACTGGCCGCGGCCGCACCCAGTGCGATACCGACACCCACTTTGGCGCCGACGCCGACGCTGGCCGCAACACCCAACACCAGCGCATTAATGACATTGCCCTGAGTGCTGGTAACCGTGACATCGCCGTTGCTTGCGCGTACATCGGTGTCGTGAATGTAGGCTTTGGTGTAACCCAAGATTTCGTTGTGAGCACCTGCCCCCGCGCCCGCTAGCGAGAATCCGACCTTGCCGGCGCCGATAGCGATCGCCATCGAGGCTGCAACGGTGTCTGCATAAATCGACGCGTTGGATGCTGCCGACACCAAAATATCGCCGGTCGCCGCCCGCAGTCCGACAGCCGAACCATTATTGTCGTTGCCGTAACCGGACACATAGGCCGCCGTTCTCAGATGCGCAGTATTAACCGCAGCCGCAACGGCAATAGAGATCGCCACAGACGCCGATCCACCAATGGAAGCGCCCAGACTGACGCCGCCCGTGACCGCGTCAATGTCACTGTTGTTGGTGGCCTGAATTGTGATCGTTCCGGCCTGCAAACCGTCCGCTTGATCCGTGGTTTGCGCAAAGGCCAAGGTACTAACTGCGATGGTATTTCCGGATCCAGCACCCGCGCCTGCACCACCGATAGAGTTCGAAGCCGAGGCCGCAACGGCCAAGGATCCGGCAATGACTACCGACTCGATCTTCATGCTGGAATCAGCAGTCATCGAGAAATCGCCGGTCGCAGAGATGTCTGAATTTAGAACGCGAGCATGCACATCAGCCATGCCGCGGCCCAGCTGATCTACACCAATGTAGTTCAGCGCGGCGCCAGCACCGATCGCTACTGCAGCACCCGTATTACTGCCGCTAAAGGCCAAAGAACCCGACACAGCTAGGATCGTGGCAATAATCGTACTGTCGTTGTCAGCGGTAACCCGAACGTCCGTCGCACCGCTGATGGAGGAATTGATGATCTGGGCATAGGTATCGCCCGTTGTGACGTTACGAACCAATATGCCGCCACCTGCGATAGCAATCGCATTGCCACCGCCGCCGATTGCTGCGGATACCGAGGCCGCCAAACCAAAGGCCCGAGTCGAATTCACCTGATCGGCATCGACTGTGACATTGCCCGTCGCAGTTAGCGTGGCATTTCGAATCTCGGCCGTTACGCTGTTTTGAATCAGGTTTTCGGCATAGCTGATGGCAATTGCAACGGAGGTCGCTGTGCCACCGCCGGACAATCCAGCCGCCAAACTGGCTGCAATGGTGTGCGACTTAATGGCGCTCTCGTCGCGGGCATACACACTGACACCATTTGTCCCGCCGCTGACAACCGTATTGTTCGTTGCGCTAGCACCGCCCAAGTAGGCGCGTACATTGCCCGCGATACGGTTCAAACCAATCGACGCGCCGACGCTGCCTGCGCCGGCGTTGCCACTGCCAGAGGCACCAACACCTACCGCAACGGCCAATACAAAGGCCTCAATCTTGCGGAACTGGCCCGCTTCACCAGTCATGGCCTGGATGGAAATGTCACCCGCAGCAAGGATGTCGACATCGCCGATGTACGCGGTCAGTTGATCCGGTGATCCGGGGTTACCCGGATTCATGCCCCAGCCAATGACGTTGTAGGCCAGGCTAAATCCGATCGCGACAGCCGTTGCGCTTGAGCTGGCACTCACGCCCGCCGACACCGCAGCGGCGATAATGCGCGCATCGATCTGCGAGACATCCAGCGCCTTAACGGCGACATCGCCACTGATATTGCCGTTGCTGCCATCATCGATAGCGGCCTGATCAATGAATGCGATGGCGTTGCCATTTAATTCGTTTAATGCGATCGCTCCACCGCCACCGACCGCTAGGCCGTCACCCGATCCACTGGCAGAGATAGAGACCGCGGCGGCGGCCGCATTAGTCTTCAGCTTGACCGAACGCTCCGCCAAGACACTAACGTTGTCAGCGGTGATCGCTGTCGTTTGGCTTGTCAGATCATTATCGACGAATGCGCGCACGTCACCGGTAATCGCTGAGCGAGCCAGACCCACACCAATACTAATGGTGCGGGTACTGCCCGAAGTGGCCAAACCACCCGTGACCGCAGGAGCAAAGACCTGAGCATCAATGCGACTGACATCTCGGGCGTGAACCATCAAATCGTCGTCGGCAATCAGGCTGGTATTGTCCTGCAGGTATGCCTCGACGTTATATTTCAATCGGTTCAGCGACATAACTGGGGCAACAACCAAGTTGTTGGTCGAGTCACTGCCCAAGGTGAAGTCAAACGCCATGACCGCGTTGGTCACGTCCGCATCGACCCAGTTTTCACTGGTCGCCTTGACCTGAATATCGCCCTGATTATTGGCGGTAACCGAAGAGCTCTCGATAATCGCTTGGGTATTGATGCCCCGGGCAGTCTTGCCACTGCGGGTTGCACTGAGGCTGGCATGATTGTCGTCGCTGCCAAAACCACCATTGCCGGTGGGATCCTCTGGCACCAGGGTATCGATGGCGCTAAACAAAATGTTGCTGCCGCCAAAGCCTGCACTGTTAAAGCTCAGCACCACACCGATCGAGGTGTCGTTCGAGCGAACTTCGCTGTCCACCACCGAATGCAGGGCCATCTTGGAGTTGGCCAAGACACTAACACCCTGATCGTCTGCGGAGGCCGTGTTGCTATTTCCAACGGTCAGGTTGGAATCCAGAATCCGAGCAAGCGTGGTTGTGTCGACCTGGTTGGTACTGATCACAATACCCACCGCGGTCGAGCTACCCTCGGCCGTGGCACCACCACCGGAGGAGTACACAACGATGTCGAGTACCGCATCCAAGGTTGAAGTATCGGTAGCCTGAACCGTTAAATCATCCCCAACAGTGGCCGTGTCCATGCCAATGATCTGGGCATCAGACCCGCCTTGCACAGAGTTAAACGAGACCAACACACCGCCGGCCGCAGATTCGGAGGACAAAATGCCGATGTTGACGTAGTCCGCAACGTTCTGGAGCAGGTCGATAATCGAGACGACCTTTAACCACTGGGTGGTATCTGTGTAATCGGTTGTGGATAGGTCGAGCGTTTGTTGATCGACTACGCCATCGCCCGTGCTGTCGACGGCACCAACCCAGCGATACAGATAACCTCGCGCATCCCCTGCCGCGAGCGGGTTCGCAATACTGTAATCACTTGCTACGTAAACCACTTCGCCCGGGATCAGGTTCTGCTCGCCAGCTTTGGAGCTGTAACGATAAGCATTTACGACCGTTTCTAGTCCGCCCAATATGACCGTTGCGCCACCATCGTTCACCGCAGTCGACTGACTGAGCATGTGCAGGTCGCTGAACAGATCTGAGGCGTTGCTTGACGCCACCACCGCGTCTCCCGTCACGTCCATGTCGGCGTAGGCGACATTGGTGGTCAGTGTGGTGCTGGCAATCTCGTCATAGTCGTAGTTTGCATAATCGCTGAATGCACGATCGCTGATATACGCGCGGCCCTCGCCCGAGACTCGGTTGTTGGCGATGATAACGCCAACCGTGGTACTGCCGGTGTCCTTGATACCAATCGCCGTGCCGATCGCATCGTTACTGGTCAACGCATTGATGCGCGCCACGTTATCCGTCTTGACCGTCAGGTCACCACCGACATCAATGTCCGAACCATCGATGTGCGCAAATGCACTAGCCCGTTGGTTGGCATCAAAGGCAGAAGCAATTTCTTCGCTACCGATAAAGGTATCGATCGCAGTAAACAACAGGTTTTGCGGCAACCAACCGACGGCGTTAAAGGCCATTTGAATGCCGATGGCCTTGTCGCCTGATTCGGTCTGCTGAATGGCCTCGGCATCCAACACAGCGGAATTGCGCGCGATGACAGACAGGTCCGCGACAGCATCGACCTTGGATTTGGCGATATAGGCGTGCGAGTCTCCCTGCAACCAGTTAGTCGCGATGGAGGCGTTGACACCCAACGATGTGCCGTCACCCAACGCACTACCACCGGAGGAAACTACGTTGGCATCCATCAGGGCATACATATCTGAGGACTGATCCGAGTTTACACTGACCGAACCAGACGCATCGATATTGGTTTGGCGAATTGCGGCGGTCGCATCGCCCGTCATGTCGTTACGGACGACCAACGCACCGACCGATACAGAGTCCGCGTCATCAATATTCATGCCCAGCGGCACGATTTGGGTCTCGGGCGAGACTGACCAGAAATCTAGATCGGAGTAGTCGACTTTGGTCAGGTCAACCGGCCCGCTGGTTGGCGCCGTATTACCCGTTGTATAGGTTGGGATGTCATCGCTGGCCGCGATGAACACCATGACATTGCCGTAGTTCTCATCACCCTGATCCAGAACGCGAACGCGATCGCCGTTTTTCAGGCTAACGTTGGAGGTCGTTGACAGATAATCCGCGTAGGTCGCCCGGCCAATAAACTCGTCGAGCATGCCTGCGCCACCATCGGAGGTGGTGACGCTCTGGTTGACTAAAATGGTTTCCGCATGGAGCAGGGCATTTTGCTTGGCCGTGACCGCCACATCCGCTGCGGTGATATCAACCGCGCCGGACCCTGCGTAGTTGTCCTCGATCAGCGCGATCGCCTCACCACGGGCCAGGTTGCTAATCAGCATACCTGTAGCACCCTGGGTCGCCTGACCTGCTACGCCCGAGGTCACGCCGTTCGTGGCGTTGGTAATGGTCGCATCGGCGGCGACGGAGTTGTCTGCTAGGACCTCAACATCACCACCGCCAGCATCGATGACACTGTCGGTAATCTTGGCCGTCGCATCGCCCCAGCGCATGCCGTCGGTGTAACCCAGGTCCTCGAGGAAGCTTTGACCGATCAGTGCTTCAAACGAAAGCGTGAGCAAATCCTGCTCAGGATAGCCAAGCGTGTTAAGCGCAATCGAAACACCGTAGGATTCAGCGCCCGATACCGTCGCGTGGTTGCGCGACTCGAGGATCGAGGCCTGATTCGCAGTGACGCTGACACCGTCCTCGCGGGTGGCCGTGGTGAAGTACTGACTCTCATCGATACCGGTCGTCGACACATTGTCAGTCGCCCGCTGCAAATTCCAAGCGCCAAATCCGCGATAATCCACGGTGTCCTTGACCAGATGACGGTCGACCTGAGCACCGGTGTAAACGCTAACTGTCTGCCATACTTCATCGTCGGTCAGATCTGCCATTTGATCATCAGAGATCAAAATGTCATTACTCGGCTTCTCGAAATACCAGTCTTGGTTTTCCGGGCCGATATAGCGATACCAGGTATTGTTCGACCCCAGCACCAAATCATTCTTGAAGAAAGTCGCCTTTAGGTATCCCAGCAAATCCGGTGGCGTTAAGCCCACAGCGATTTTGATCTCGCCCAGACTCGAGGTATCAATCGCCTGCCAATCGGTAGATTCAAAGTCTGGTGCGCCGCTCAGCGTTGCATCGGCACCAATGTAGCGATACCACTGACGACCATCAGAGGCGTAGTCATTCTTGGTAATCGCAACGTTGCCATTGAGGCTGTTCGTGCCGGGACCAAAGCGATCCGCATGGTATACCTGCTTGCCGAGGGTATATTCCTGGTATAGCTGCCAGCTACCGGTGTCAGTGAAGTCCGCGTTAACCTGCGAAGGCTCTTCACTATCAGCGGTATTGTTGAAGTAAAACTCCAGCCCTTCCTCGCCAACATAGCGATAGGTTTTTTCGACGCTGCCTTCCATAACGACCACGTAGTCGCCGCGGTACATCCGGCCCTGATAGGTCGCGTCTGTATCGGTGGTGTCGATATCTTCGTGGTGAAACTTTTCATCGCCCAAATCGTTTTCGGCGATCACATCCACTGCATAAGCGTTCGGCGTTAAATTGCGGACAATGGCATTGTCCAAGCTAGCAGGCGCGCCGGCCGCAGAATCCAATCGATAAACGGCATCGCCGCTATCATCGACCTCTAGGTAACGGTCAAATTCGTCTAGGCCCAACCCACCGTTGGCGCTGTACAAATCCAAACGGCGGAAGTCCGCATAGCCCATTGACTCAGAACCCGTGCCGTCGGTTCGGATGTCCGAATCGGTGACGTAGGCGTCGGTCTGTGCCATCAACTGATTGGTCACGATGCTGGCATTAACAGCCAACTCACCGCCACCACTTGAGAAGGTATGGCCGCCAACCGATTGACTATTACTCGTGTTATCTGATTGCAGAATCGAACGGCCATCTGCACTGACGTGAACGGCTGTGGCCGCACCGGTTCCGTCTCCGCCGCGCACGGTCGCGCCATCAATGTGCGCCAGCGTCACACTCTTGAGTTGGTTGCGGGTCAAGGCACCGGTAGCAGAGGTGGATTCAGACTCCAGGAAGTTAAAGGATGGAATCAGGCTGGTGGTGTCGTAGGAGACCTGCCACCAATCTCCGCCTGTTTCAGTGTAATTCTGGGCGCCCAGATCGATGGCACCGCTGGTGCCGCGGTACATGTAGTTGTGGCCGTCATGGCGGACGACAGCACCAGCATCAATCAGCTGGATGCCCGACTTACTGGTGTAGGCATACTGATCCGACAGGCCGTTGAGCCCCTCGTTGATCAGTCCGATCCCGCCATCACTCGAGGCCACAAAACTGGCCTGGGTCGAGACATCGGTGAACATCTCGCTGGTTTCGACGGCATCAATGCGCAGGCGGCCGTCAAGGCCAATGGTGGACGAACCCGAGTCTTTCTTAATGAATGCCTGAGCCTCACTGGCCTGCATGTTCGAGGCAATCTGGGCCGCCACGCGAGTACCCTTGGCACCCTCCATCCCCAAAACGTTTTGGGTCGAGCTGGCCTTGTTGGTCAGCGAGCTGGTCATATTGGCGGAGTTGTCTGCCAACAAATCCAGGTCACCGGTGATTCGGGTCTCAGTGTTTTCTAAGTACGAATACGCGCCCGCTCGAGACTCACGATCGTCAAAGAAGCGATCCGCGTTGTAGCCTATCAAGGTGTTAATGGTGTCGAACAGGATATTGGTCGGCCGGTAACCCAGTGAGTTAAACGACAGCACCACCATCGCGCCTGCGGTGTCGCCACCGCTGGCTCCATTGATCAGCTCGTCAACCGCAGCAGCCTTATTTGTCGATGTCAGGGACGCATTGTTGGTCGCCACGACCCGTGCATCTCGCCCGCCATCGGAAGCGGTGCCAACAACCAAATCTGCACCGGTCGCAAAGGCCTCAGCGCTGCCCTGCAAGGCGTTCGTAGCAATGATGCCGCCGCCCGTCGAGTTTTTACTCTTACCCAGGGTAGCGTCTGCCGCCGCGAACAAAGACACGTCCACCGTAGCAGTTAACGTTTGCGATGCATTCGCTGCGATCTCGAGCGCTGTGTCACCGGCGTTCAGGTCCGCGCCGCCGGCCCGAACATCTGCGTCACTAACGTAGGCCCGCGCGCCGCCCTTGACGTCGTTACGGACCACCAAGCCCGCCATGGTTTTGGCAGACGACGAACGATCACTAATACCACCGACCAAGAATCCCGCCGCCCGGGCAATGTTGTAACCCAGCTGCGTAGCGGACTGGCTCCAATCGGGCTGCCAATAATCTCGGTTGCTGTAGTCCTCGGTCGCCAAATCGACGATGCCGCTGGCATTGACGGCGCCCGCGCCCGCGCGCTCAAACGAGCTAACGCCCATGTACTTAAAGATGCCGTCAGTCGTTTTAACTCGATCACCGAAATACAAAACGGTGTCGTCATCGGAGGTGTAATCCCAGGGTAGAAAGTTCGACAGTGTATTGATCAGCAGCTCGTCACCGGTGTTGGCATCGATAACCGACAACACCTTGGTACGTGATTCACTGACCACCGTCGCATTGTCCTGCGCGACCACTCGAATGTGATCGTCAACATCAATATCCAACGTACCGTCGGCGCCTGTATCGGCGATGTACGCCAGCGAGGCCCCGCTGATAAAGTTCGTCGCAACGGTCACAGTGACCGTCGTCAGATCCGTGCTGGTGTAAAACGCCGAGTAGCTACTGTCTGCAGTGTTGTTCTGAGCTGCGGTAATGCTGCTGGAATTCGTGGCCAGTACATTCAGGTCACCGCCGACATCCAACTGGCTATCACGCACAAACGCCAGGGCGTGATTGGATTGTTCTTGGCCGAAGATGGCCGACTTAAAGTTCGCACCAATGATGTCAGCGCTGGGCAGCGCATCGTCACGTATTTTTTCCCACGACCCGCTGTCATAATCCACGCCATGCAATGCAATACCGGCAGGGCTCGTGCCGGTGTAGCGGTAACTAGCGCCTGGCGTGCCTCCCGCAGTGTGATCTGCATCGACAATCACGATGTCGTTATTCGTCACCGTGGTCAGCGAATCACCCGTGTGGTGGAAGGCCACCTTAACCAACTCTGGCTCGTCACTCAGATCGATGGTTGAGAAATCAAATGCCGCCGCCTCATCGCCTGTGAATCGGTAGTATCCGCCGTCAAAATAAACGACGGCGCCAGGAGCCAAGCTCATTGCGCCAGCGGCGGAAATCGGCGTCACATGGGCCCAGGTGTTGCCCTCGCCAAACATCGACAGACCCAGTGCTTCGAGCGCGACTTCGAGCAAATCGACGCTCTGAGAATAGTCCTGAGCGGTCAAATCAGCGGTTAGCGGATCCTCACCGACATACATATAGGTACGGCCTGCGATACCACCCGCCACGGTCGAATTGACCGCAACCAAATCCCCCTGCTGCAGGGTAATGAGTCCACCATCGGACAGCGCATAAGCCTTTTCGAACAGGTTCGAGATCGCCTGACCGGCAAAATCAACACCCGAATCTGTAGCGAAGTTGTACTCCCTCAAGTCCAGTCGCAGCGCTTCGGTGCCGGTGTAGCGATACACCACACCTTGCTGCCCGCCGGCGCTATGTGTGGCGCTGACCTGTACTCGCTGACCTGGGTTCAGCTCATGCACACCAAAGCCCGTCTCGACGATTGGCGCAAGCCCGTCAGAGACCAACTCGTAATCAGCATCCGCAGTGAAGTCTACGCTTGATACATCGCTGACCGTCGCCGTGCCGATATAGATATAGACCTCGCCGGCGCGCCCGCCCGCTGAGTGGCTATCGGCTACTTCAACCAAATCGTATTGGTTAAGAGTATTTGTCGCGCTAACCGAGGCGGTGGTCAGGGATTCCAATCCTCCGACCGCCACCCAATCCCCGCTGGTGTAATCCACAGCGCCAAGATCCAGGGCGCTGACACCACTGCCCACATACAGGTAAGTTGCACCTGCCTGACCGCCGGCAAAGTGATCGCTGCTGACCTGAACACGATCGTACGTAACCAGATCCTGAACACCCTGTGCCGAGGTGTACTGACGACTTGAGTAATCACCACCCAAGATGGCATTTAGAGTCTGGGTAAAGATGTCACTGCTTTTGTAACCAATCTGGTTGTAAGCCAGGACGATGGCTGTGGCGTTGTCGCCCTTAATCTCGACGGTGTTTTCTGCATCAATGACCGCTTGATTGGTGGACTCAATGTTCGCATCGCCCGTGGTGGTCAGGGCCACACGCACCGTATACGCCCGAGTCTCAGAGACCACATTGTTGGTGGCAATCGCGCCGCCGGCTGCGACCGACGCCGAGGAGCCCGAGGCATTCCAAGGCATTCCACCAATGGTTGGCCCAGTAGCTGAGTGCATAAAGCCATCGGCCTGTGCGTCAATCCGCTGATTGCTGTCAGCCTGTATATTGACCGATGCCGCATCAATGTCCGCGTCGTAGCCATTGCCACCAGCGATATAAGCCTCGACGTTGCCACTGATCTCGTTGCGAATCAGCAGCCCGCCGCCAGAATGACCCTTGCCGCCAAACAGGTTCCAATCCGGCAAAATGTTCGACACTTGCTCTAGGGTGGTGGCGCGGGCAAATAGCTGGTGGCTCGATGTAACGTCGTTAAAACGCGCATCCGTCGCGAAATTGACCTGTGACAGATCAACCAGTTGGGCACTTTCCCCACTGGCCAGCTCATAAAACCGCGTGGTGCCGCCGTCATCCATACGCAGCAAACGACCAGGCGCCATCTGCACCGTAGTCATGCGGGTGATATCAGTCGCTGACAGCTGAGTAAAGTCGTCCGAATTTGCCGTGAAGAAGGTCGACAAGTCGACCGGCTGCATGATCTTTGAAACATCCCCGGTGTAGCGGTAATAGCGATCTAACGACGCCGTTGCCCCGGGAACTCGAACCACACTTCCCAGAGCGAGCGCTGTTACACCGGCAATGGTTGTCGACACCGGCAAAACGGCATCCAGATCAATGGCTGCGTCGTATGCGGGATAGTTAACCTGCGACAGATCAATCGACTGACCATCAGCACCGACGTAGCGGTAAAGGGTGCCAGCCGTGCCGCCCGCTCCGTGGGTCGAGGCTATGCGAACCAGATTGCCGTTATCCAGCGTCTGAGTACCCGATACACTCGAGTAGTCGTAATCGCCAAGAACGTCCTCGATCAATCGGTCGACCAGGCTGATTCCCGCGTTATTGCCAGACTGCGGCTTAACTACGTTGCGCACGGTGCTGGCGGCATCAATATCAGACGTATTGGTCGCCTCAACCCGAACAGCACCGGCCGCGTCAATGCGCTGACCCGCAGATGCCAGCGCAATATTGGCTGTGGTGCTGGACGCAATCAGGTTACTGGTCAGGCCAAACCCAAAGGCCTTGCCGTTGGATTGGGTGAACAGGGCCTTGGGCTTGGACAGCGTATCGTTGTCAAACAGTGCGTTAATGGTTGCGCTGTTGTTGGCTAGCACAGACAGATTATTCAGATCCGCGCCAGTAATGATCGAGGCACTGATCGATGCCGAGGCCTGCGCGTCCACTTGCCGCAGTGCTGTCCCGGAACCCAGGAATAAATCAATGGTCATGTCGACCAGATCCACACCCGTTGTGGCGGATTCATAGCCGATCAGGTTGAAAGCCAGAGCGACGCTAGCGCTGACACTATCTCCAGAGCTGACAATGGCTGAGCTGTTATTCGCGGTCACGGTGCGGCTTTGGTCCGCCTGAACCGTCAGACTGTGCTCGGCACTGGCGCCATCGGCATCATCGATAGCAATCGTCGATCCGGTAATTTCAGCGGTCGCCGCGCCCAGTACTTGGTTGATCGCCAGCAAACCACCCAGTCCGACACCCAAACCTTCCGCGGTGACCTCGTTCGAGGCCTCAACTTCGGCATTGATATCCAAATCCGCAGTCAGCTCGCCGTCTGCAAGCGTGGTGACACTCACAGCACCGCCAGCATCGACAATGGTGTTCGTCAGATCAGCCGCAAGTTCTGATTCGATGTAGTTTCGAGCATAGGCCGCTGAAACTGCAGCGCCGTAGCCACCGCTCAGATTGGGGATTTCATCGAGTGCAGTCGACAAGGTTTCCGGCTGCCAGTAGTCCTGATTGGAAAAATCAATCAGGCCGTTATCCAGCAGAAATCCAGAGTTGGTCGCCGTATTGTCCGGCCCCATGAAACGATAGGTTTTGCCTGGGGTTCCGACGCCCGCGTAATCGCGCATAACAAAGATGGTGTCGCCGAAATCAACACTGCTTGGCAACTGCTTGGCCACACCGATCAGATCTGCCAATGAATGGGCGTTGGTTACCGTCGTGTAGTCAGAGGCCAAGCTTTGTAGCTCGCTACTGAGCACCGCCACACTGCCGTCCGTGCCGACACTACCCACGGTCGAGACCAGAACGTTGGTATTGACGAAGGTATCCTCGATCGCCGAGACAGTCAGCCCACCCACGTTCTGTGCCGTGGTTCCGGCACCATCGTCCAAACTGGCCGTGACATCCACATCCATCAGGGTCTGGGCGTAGACGGCGCCAGCTGCCAGACCATAGCCGCTCAGCCCACTGGTGCTGACGCCCACTGCCGAGGACACCGTTGCATTCACCGCCACCGCGTCCATAGCACGCAAGGTCAAAGCACCGCCAACATCCAGATCGGTTGCCGCGCCGGTCAACGAAGCCGTTATGGCAGTCGAAGTCGACTGAGTCGGCCGCAAGAAATTAGCAATGCCAGTAAAGCTGCTGATCTTGGCCGCGTTGTAGCCCACGCGGTTTTCCGCAATCACTGCGCCCAGCGCCGCCACCGATGCGTCGGCCGCTAGCCGAACCGTGGCATCCATGGCCCCGTTGCGCTTCGCGTCCACCGTGACATCACCGGTGACATTGAGTGTTGTGCCGGCACCGCTGGCCACCGAATTACGATTGGCATGGTTGAGCGCAACCACTGCCTCAAGCCCAATGGGCAAGAAGGATTTGACGTAGGTGATGTCAGATTCAGTGGGCGCAGTACCCGACGCCAGACCCGAGGCGGGCGGCAACACATTGTCAAACAATGCCTGCATCTGCAGGCCGTCGCGGGCCTCGGCAACTAGATCGCCGCCCAAGGTAAAAGTCGCGCTGTCCAGATCGACGCGATTAGCACCCAGCGCAACGTTCTGAGCAAGGCGCGCCTTGGCGACCATTTCAGACTGATCAATAGCACTTAAGCTGACATCATGGGCCGTCACCAGACTGCCTGCGAAATCAACCTCCGTGTTGATCGTTTGCTGATTTAACGCAACCGAATAAAGTGGCCCTGCGATATCCAGGCGCTGAACCGCTCGGTTTGTCGCACAGGCTGTTAGATCATTGGAGCCCAGATCCAAGTCGGCCGCTGAGCCAGCCGCCACACGTGTGGTCATGACACCGTCAAAGGTGCCCGATATGCCGTCCGTGTTGGCCAGCACATCAAAATCGTTCAGCGCAGTCAGGGTCACGTTACCCGTAACATCCACATCCGCCGCATCCGCCAACGAGATCTGGCTCAACTGCGTCCCTGACATCGCCAAACGAGAGGCGTAGGTGCCACCGATGTCGAGCTCACCAGACAGCGTTGTGGCAGCAGTCCAGCTGGCCGCATCCACATCTGCCGTGCCCGCCACAGATACCTGTGCCTGCGGGCCGACCGTCAACGTAGCGCCATGCTGGTTGATGTCCATATCCAGCTGGGTGTTGGCGGTCGCCGAAGTCGTCAGCGCACGGCTGGCATTTACCGCACCGGCAATACTGACCTGCGCGCTCGGCGCTAAGGTCTTGGTTTCGTCGTCACTGAGCGATTCGCTCAGCGCAGCATCGCCAGCCGTGTTCGATAGACGAGCGGATGCACTGAGCGTGATGACCGCCGCGTCCAAGGATGCGCCGTTGGCGATGCTGATACTGGCCGTGGGGGTTGAGTCTGAATAGCTATCCGAATGGTCCTGCCCGGTCAGGCTGAAGTCACCGGTAGTATCGATGTCAGCCGACGCACCTAGCGATATCGCCTCGGCGACGATTGAAAAACTAACCCCTCCGAAGTCAGCGGCCGAGTTAAAGCTGACGGTATCCGCACCCGCCCCACCGTTGAAGGTCAGAGTCCAGGTGCCGAGTGAATCGCCGGCCTCGTGCTTTTTGACCTCAATCGTGTCGGCCGAACTCGATCCCGTGATGCTGTAGCCGCCAAATCCGCTAGCCGCCTGGGTGGAGTTCGCAATGACGTTGTCGCTCTGATCAAGCAAACGAACGTTCGTGCTATCGACGTCTAATTTGAGCTCCGTAATGCCCGCCGCAAGCGTCAACTCAGTGGCCGACAACAGCAACCGTGGTTCTAGATTCTCCAGCTGGTAGAGCTTTTTACGGGCGTTACACGCACGAACCCCCTGCGACAGTGCATTTAGCCATGTCGGCAATCGGCGAGGGGGCGTGCGGCGTGCCATAATTTAGTGAACCTGATCGTCCTGCGCAGACGCATTGGATGCACCCGCCAACTCAATTAGATGGTTAAAGCGATTCATGCTGAACAGGTGCAAATAAATCAGCTCCAGCTCGTCGCGGCTTAACATGCCCAGCAACTGCTCTTGCGGCAGCGCCTTGAGCTTGGCGCGATTGACGGCCATAAAACCGCCCAGCGACTGACGCTCGCCGCCATCAAACTGGAAATTCGCGGTAACCGGCTCGAGCAGATCCAGCTCCTGCAACCGATCGCAGAACGTTTGGGTCTGGGTGAAGTGAGCTTGATATTCCTGCAAAAAGTTCAGAACGCCCTGCAGATACTGAGTTTGTTCGCCGTCGCCATCAAACAAACGCTCGCCTTTATTGTCGGTGTTCCAACCGGCATAGGATTCGTCGATGCAAAGGGTAAAGCGATCTGCCTCCGGCACCTTAGAGAAAACGAAGGGATAGCGGCGTAGGAATGCAGGCACGTAGCGCCCCTGCCACTTGCCCTCAGCATTGATCACAAGGTTTTCACCATCACGCATACCCATGATGACTGCCGGGACCACCGAATCACCGCCGGTGAAAACGATCGGCAACTCGTGCGCGATCATTGGCATTTCAGGAAGTGTTAGCGGCACCGAATTGACCTCACGAGCAAAACCCAGCTCGCCCGTACCCTTTAACGAATGCTGCCCGTGATCTGCCTTGGTGACAGGTTTCACGTCCGAATAGATAAGTAGTTGTTTTTCCACGGTGGCCTCTTGTTGTCCCTATGCGGCGGCGCTGAGCCGACCCGGGTTACTATCAAAATACAAATTCAAAAAAGCGGTATCGCGCGTATCCCGGCCCCAAGCAAAGTGCCGAACGACCTCGTCGGGATCCCACAGTTTAGCACCGAGGTACAATTTACCCAAACCAGCGGCCAGCCATTGAGCGTACTCACACTGCACCAAGACCGACTGCCGCTGATCGCCTTGAATTTTGGTGACCAGCAAGTCGTCACGAGCCCCAACACCGTCCCGCAAGGCGCCCAATAGACTAGCGATGGGCCCATCATCCGAAAGGTGCCAGTCGTCGTCGGCTATAGCCGCATTCCAATATTCATCAACCCGGTTGGTTTGATCTCGATAGGATTTGTAGCCGCGATAGAGCGGCTGATCTGGTTGTTTCATGTGCTGGGTATACAGGCGAATATCGCCGAATTCAGACACACATACACCCAAATGATCGGACGAAACGGCCCAGCTTAGCCACTGCGACACATCCAGACCTGATCGCTCGGCATACTGTTGAATCAATGCTTGGTTACGGGAATCGGTAGGGCACATCACCAGAAAACGTCGACTGACCTCATCACCTAGCTTTAGACTCCGCTCGACCCGCAGGGGCCCTTGCAAGTCCTGAGCAAGGACCCGCAGTCGCCTCCAAGGCGTCATCTGCTGGCATCCAACAAGCCTGCCAGGCCGACGGGCTCTACCAAAATCCCGCCCAACTCGAGCAAAAACTCCTCATCCAGCGCTCCCGCCAGACGCCCCAACGCAACCTGGGCGGAGATGGCATCGTATTTTGCACGCATAAATTCGGTCTGGGCAGCATTGAGCTCTCGCTCCGCCTGAATCAGGTCCGTGATCGAAACCAAGCCCGCTCGATAAGCAGCGCGACGCTCACGGGCCACTCGTTGAAAGGCGTCTAGCGTCGCCCGGGTAGAGCGCTGAGCACCCAACGCCAATTCGGCCCGACGCTGTGCAAGCTGGACATCCGAACGAAAACGATTTTCTACTGCCGCATATTCAATTGAAGCCGCACGCACTTCGACTTCCGCTTGCTCAACCTGGGCCTTGCGCCGGCCGCCATCGAATAGATCCCAACGCAGCTCTATACGGGCCGTGGTATCCCTCACATCATCTAACTCTGATCGGATGGTCCCGTTTGATTGCAAAATATCCCGGCGACCTTCCTCAATACGCTCACCCAACCGCAGTTGGATGGTCGGGCTGTAGGTGGCGCGACGAACCGAGACTTGCGATTCATTGGCGTCGATTTGACGTTGGGCGACCAACAACTCTGGATTGGTCAAGCGGGCTGCTTTCCAGTCCACCAGGGATTCAAAAACTACCTGCCCCTCGATAGGAGCGCTAAATACCTGCTCAACCGGCTGACCCGTTCGCAGAGACAGTCCGCTCGTCAGTGTGGCCAATTCAATCTGTGCTGATCTCAACTGGTTAACCACGGCTAAAACGCGACCTTCCGCTTGAAGCGCATCCGCTTCCCGCGCGGTGCCATCCAAAAAACGAGCCCAGGCCAGTTTCAAGCCTTGGTTTACAGCGTCTATTTCTGACACAAGCAGTTGGACAGTCTCCGCCTGCTTCAAAACCTGCAGATATTCATCAATGGTCGAATCGATCAGATCTAAACGGGCCTGCTCAAGCGACGCCAGTGCCAAAGCGACATCAGCATTTGCTCGATCAATTTCTCGACCAATAACCGGGTTCCACAGAACCTGATCGATCGTGAGTTCGCTCTCATCAATTTGATCCCAGCCCTCGGATGAGCCGGCATTATTGTACGAGGCATTCGTACCGGCACTGGTAGAAGATGGCAGGCGCCGATCGCGGTACTCGCGCTCGGCACGTAGACTGATCTGCGGAAATAGACCTGAGCGTGCTTCGCGCACGGCGGCCTCGTTCGCCAACACCCGTTCCGCTCGTGCCTGGAACGAGGGATCAGACGTTGAAGCGTGCTGGATTGCCTCTGGCAGCGACATCGCCCACGCGGGTAAAGCAATAACGGCCCACGCCATGCCCCAACGTTTGTTCATCCTGACACCCCTAGTTTTGTTAATTACCGCGCCTGACCGGCGTTTTTTTTGAAAAAGTATCACAACACCCTACTGCGGAACAGTTTTCTGGAACCCGCAGCGCAGGCCCGCGGTGTATTCGCCAAGTGGATTTGAGACTTCAACGGTCACCCCGAAGGTGCCGGATGTGGGATCCACCACGGGGTCAACAAAACTCACTGCGCCTTGCAATAGTTGATCACTCCCCTGGACCTGCAGACGATGCACTTGCCCCGGCGCAAAGGCCTTTAAATACTCTGCAGAGAAAACCAATTTTGCCTCAAGAGGGTCCAGAACTACGATCCGCGCTAAGGGTTCTGCGCCAACGTACTCACCCACATCTACATCCAACGCCAGTATGGTTCCGGTGACTGGAGCCCGAATAGACTTTAGATCCGCCAGTGTGCGCGCCTGCTTTAACTCCAGCTCGGCAAGGGCCCTCTCGGTTTCGAGTTCATCCTGTTCCTGGGCAGCCAACAAATTTTGCGACAACAGGGTTTCATTGCGCTCAATGCGACGCTGAGCAAATTCCAACCGAGCCCTCGCCACCTCCATTGCTGCTCTCTCAGGGCGAGCTTCTAGCCTAAAGAGCACTTCCCCTCGCTCAACAGTCTGACCCGGACTCGTTCGAACCTCGGCGACAACGCCTGGCACAGAGGAGCTTAATTCAATCGTTCGACTGGGCTGAAGTAAGCAGCTTTCGCTCTCCATTGCGTTTGCCGATAGGGCAACCCAAGCACTCAAAACTAATCCTGCTTTAAGAATGGCAACCATTCAGCTCTCCGCTTTTCAAAATCTGACAACTCACTCCGCCGCCTCATTGCGTGTTTTTCGTTTTTTCGCTGCTGACGAGCTATTACACGCATGACGGCCGCTTCACTCGGCACACCCCAAGGACGAAACCCTGCCTCCTCTAACAAACTATCGGTCTTTGCAGCAAACATTTCATAACTGCCCGGATCCCCTTGCCGAGCACATCGACCCACCAACTGCCGATCTAAGCGCGAACTGAAATGCGGTTCGAACACAATGACGTGCAGACCGCCGGCCCGTCGAACCTCATCTGACAAGGGAATGTCGGTTCCTCGACCCGCCACGGCCGTCGATACGGTAACCTGCTTCAGCTGCCCCGCTTTCGCGACTTGCTCAGCCTCGTCGCCATCCTGCCGCCCATCGAGGCATTGATGCGGGATCCCGCCCTCAAGCAAGCGTCGAGAGACAGCTTCGCACTGTTCGATGGAAGGGGTACCAATTAACACCGATTGACCTCGCCCAATCGCCTCGCGGACAGAGTGCAATACCGCTGAATATTTTGCTTCCAAACTCTCAGCGTATTTAATTCCACCAAAACAGCGCGCACTGGGTAAACGCGCAGCCACCTTGAGCAGACCCAGCCCATACACCTTCTTTAACTCCGCTTGAACCTCGGCCGCCGTGCCGGTCATTCCAGACAAGAGCGCGTACCCCCGGAAAAACTGGGGGTACGTCATTTTACCCAAGGTCTGCTGTGCTTGACTGGGTTCGAGTCCCTCTTTGACCTCAATGAGCTCATGCAACCCCTGCTCCCAACGACGATCGGGCATCAATCGCCCGGTCAAAGCATCGACAATGATTATCTTGTTGTCGCTGACCACGTAATCCACATCCCGTTGATAGCGATAGCACGCGGCGACAGCCATATTTACGAGCGTTTGGCGGTAGATCGGATTGCTCAAGCGAGCGTCTGAATAGGAATGCACCTGCTTCAACCCGCGTGGAGAAAGCTGGACATTTTTCCCCTCCCACAGCAGATCTCTTTTAGGGTCCAAGCGCATCGTCAGTTCCAACGCAGCTGACAAATCAGACAGCGGCCAGGCGTGCCCACCTTGACCACTGATCACACAAGGCGTACTCGCTTCATCAATGAGCACGCTGTCCGCCTCATCAAGAATCGCCAAACCAAGCGCGTGCACGTAAGGACGCTGCTCCGGCGTACAAGATAAACGCAATGCGGCATGTCGAATGGGATCACGGCGATCGCCCAAGGCAAGACGATCGCGCAGGGCCTCAAATACCAACTCCTTGCCGGTCGTGAAAATGACCTGAGACGTGAGAATGCTGGCGCGCTGGACTGGTAACTGACCTGCCACCAGAGCTGCATGCGTAATACCCAGCGAATCTAGAACTGTTTCGGCCACTGCATGATCGCGCTCAGCCAAGTAGTCATTAGCGGTGATGACATGCACAGGCCAGCCTTGACTTGTGGCCAGTAACGTAGCAAGCAATCCCGTTAAGGTCTTACCCTCGCCTGTATTCATCTCGACGACGCGGCCTGTGCACAATCCCAAGGCCGCGGCCACCTGAGTCCAATACGGAGTCATTCCCAGCTGCGTCTGGCAAATCCACATACAGTGCTGGATCAAAAACTGAGTTTCTGTAAGCGTGCCTACGGGGTGGCCGCGCCAACCCATTGCGGAGGGTTCAGGCTGGCAAATTTTTGCCAACGCGAACAATTTGGAATCGCGCATGCGCGCCAGAGCTGGAAACAAGACTTGTGGGCCGGCCGGCACCAACCGTGAGACAGGTATCATCGACCGAACCAAGATAAGAAATTTCGTCTCAGTGCTCGATAAGCACGATACGCCATCGGCTCGTGGGGCAACTGGAAGCGAATCGAGAGTCGCTCATAAGGGAGCAGCTGTGTGTGCGCATGCAGCCTAACCTTAAGGTACGCCTCTGCTGCGACCGGCTGACCGCTTCCGTCCGACTGGACGGCAATCGCACCCCCCCCATCAATAGTCATCAAAGGTTGATCAATCACGCGCGTGCTCTGAGGAGACTGTCCGATTATGTCCACCTCCATTTCAATCGAACGGGGCAGTGATAACGCACGCGCACTCTGCACCTCGAACAACTGCGGCGCCGCGCTCTCCGGCACCCAGGCTTCGACCTGTAATTGATCGGGATCGACAACCTGCCCTAACGACTGCCCTCGCTGGACAAATTCACCCACGCGAACGATAGGCATCGGAGACAGATAGCGACCCGAATGCGCGGCACGAACAAAACGCTGATCCACTTGACGCTGCAATGTCTGCTGACGCTCCATAATCAGCCCTAAGATGCGCTGTGATTCGCGTTGAGCCTGTGTATCCCCCTGAGCTAATGCCAGGTCCATGGCCGCTTTTTCTACTTGAACATCGACTTGCTCCAACCGCTCGACAACCTCGGTCGGATCAATCTCGACTAGTACCCGGCCAAGCTCAATTTTATCGCCCTCCTGAGGCAATGTTCGGATAAGGCCGGACAGCGGTGCCCGAACCTCAACCGAGCTGGCGGGTACTGCGAGGGCATCAACAGTCAACGAGCGCGGAGCCGGCCATAGCAAAAATGCGACAACCAAAGCCCCGGTGGCCAGCAAATAAGCCCAAGTCGTTCGACCGGGTGCCGACTTGAGATCTGGATCTTTAACCGGCGCCACGAGCAGGGTTCCAAGTGGTTTGATCACACCAAAAAATACTGACATCGCCGCCAGCACGATGCCAACCACATAGAACTCAGTGGCCACGTAAATTGCGATCACAAAGGTAATCAAAGTTCGATAGCTGTAACTGGCCGCCGAGTATGCCACCAAGCGTATGTTTTGCCACAGCGTCCTGGCGAGACCCGCAGCCTGATCCAGTCGTAGCACATGACGCTTGATCAAATAGGCCAGTTGTTGGTTGGATTTAGACGCCAGATTGGGCTCCTCCCACCAGTCGGATAAAACATAGTACGCGTCGAACTTTAGCAACGGGTTACCGTTGAAAACCAAAGTAGAGATTCCGCACAAAATCATGACGTAATAGGCCAGAGCCTGAACAAGGCCGGGCTCTGCGGCCACCCAAACCAATGTCGCCAAGGCTGCTAGGCCCAACTCCATCAAGATGCCCGCCGCCCCAACCATCATCCTGTGACCTTTATTCGGGAATAAAGCTGAGGCAGACGCATCCACGTAGGGAACCGGGAAGAACACTAGCAACATCACCCCGATTTCGTGAACCTCACCACCCCATCGCTTGACTGCATAGGCGTGGCCGAGCTCATGAATACCTTTTACAAGGGGGTAGAGGATGGCTAACCACAGCAGGTTCTGAACGCCCAGCAACTGATCGGAAACGCTTTGACCAATCGCCTGCCCATTCATCAATGCCAGGGTGGCGCCGACGAAAATCAAGATCGCAAACACCGCAAACCCAACCGGTCCATACAAAAAACGGCCTACCCATTGAGTTTTATTCAGAAACTGATTGGGGTCCACGAGCGGAATCTTGATACCCAAAGGGCTCTTGAGCTTGGCTAACCACTGGCGCCGAACCTGCTTGACCTCACCTTGGCGTTGCTGCTCTAAATTTGGGGCCCCTGCAGTACGGATGAGCCCGGCGCGGTACAGCTGGCTAATCAGTCCGATTAATTCGTGTTGCGTGGGGACCCACTCGCCTAGGCGATCCAACGCCTCACGCCAAACCTCGTCTAGCGTTTGCCGCCCATCCAGGCGGCCAATGACCTCATAAGCAGCCTCGGACAACCTAAAATGCTGACCATCCAGCGAATTTTGTACGACGTATTCAACCTCTCCACGGTTGGCCAAGCGTGCCACCTGCGCATGAGTGCGCAGCGCAAATGCCTGACCTCCAACACGGTGCCACTCGGCCGAAAAGAGTCGTTCACTCATCCCCAAAAACGCCAGCGAGTCTGTCGAACCCAGTTGAACAAATCGCGGCCCAAAACCTGCCATGCCGGGCGCTCGTCGACATCTAAGCGGACCACACCTCGCATACCGGGAAGCAAGTCGCCCACCTCACCCAACAAATTTGCCTCGACTCGAAAGAACGACTGACCGTCTTGGAATTGTGTATTAGGCGCGACCCGCAAGACTCGAACAGGCCAAGTTTGGTCCGGAAAGGCGGCCAATAACAACGATCCCATTTGATCAGGGTGTAAATCCAAAATCTGATTCTCTGGCAACTGAATATCAACTCGGTAGGAGTCGTTTGGAGCGATGCTAAACAAAGGATCACCACCAACGACCGCGCTTCCGATTCGTTGGGTAAGGTCCCCCTGAATAACCAATGCGGGATACGGCGCGCGGATTTGTGCACGGTCTAGGCGAGTCTGAATTTGATCCAGTTCTGTCTGCGCAACCGCCAGTTCAGCATCTGCACGGCGAATACCCGCTCTATCAAAGGAGCCTTCAGCCTCCTGACGCGCACGGGATAGTCGAGCGATTTCACTTTCACGGCGCAACCGTTCAAGCTCGAGTTCCTCGACGTTTAGTGCGACTAACAGGTCGCCCGAATGAACGCGATCTCCCTCGCGAATCACTGACTGAGCGATGTAGCCATCAAAAGGGGCACTGATGGCCTGGATTTCACGCGCCTGAATTTGGGCCTCGCCCACTAGCTGGTAAGGCAAGTGCACCCAGTGCATTGCAAAAGCCAAGACAGCAACACCTGAGATACCGGCACTCCAAATCGCTCCGGTACGCGAGAAGACCCCGCCCAACATGCGGTTAACTCGGGTTGCGAGCAGGCGAAGCAGTGAACCTTCTGACTGACGGCGGTGATTAATGACGGGACCCAATAGGACACCTGCGGCCTCTAACAGCTCAATCTCACTCGGTGCGAAAGCTCGCGCTTGATCACGCTCCAAAGTGATAACCGCCAATATTTGCTCGTCTACACGTATCGGAACGCTAAGCGCCGCACCAACGCTTTGATCAGACAACAGGGTTCGGTGTGCTCGATCAATAAATCGGCTAATGCTGTCGTGCGCAGGTGCGGTTATGCACGAATTTTGATCCGCCGCCTCGGCCATGGCTGCTTTTATGCGCTCCAAACTCTCCTGGCGTTTTTTGGGATTGGCCATGTCTGACACGTGTCGCAGCTGAATGTTTCGCCCCGAAACCCACCCAAAACTGACTCGATCGGCATCGAACATTCGGCTCACTCGAGCCAACATCGCTCGAATAGCGAGCTCAACCGTCGACTCCGCCAACACTTCAGCCATCACTTCAAGTGCACCCGCTTGAATCTGACTGCCCTGTTGCAACTGCAAGTTGTCGCGTTGCAAATCGGAGAGCACCAACCAGCCTGCCGCCCATTGGGCCTCATCAAGCCGTGCAGGCAAGGCTGTCGGCTCGACCAGACCTAAATCAAATGCTGCAACCGCGTGCACCTGACCCTTCCACGTTGCCGGGCATAACAATTGGTAATGACCTGAGCCGACCTCTAACACCGCCCCTTGGCCGTTTTGCCAAACTTGTTGAACTGCGGAAATCGCGGCGGCTTGACCGCTGGGCCAATGAGCCGCCGGCTCCTGACCCACGCCACGAAAGAGTGATCCCGATTGCGCCTGCAAACGAGTGATGGCTATTTGCAACCAACGCTGGTCAAAATCGTGTTCTGGGTTGGCGTAAAAAGCCTGACGGTAAGCGCTGTCTACCGTTTCGGCCAAGCTCTGAGTTGTCGACATGAGGGCTACCCTAAGGTACACCTAGGGCAGGATCAATGCTCTGGATCACGGTCTCGGTCAGGTGGGGCCCAGTTTTTCTAATCGATATAGTTATTTACAGCGCGAGTTCAGACCCTTACTGCCAGGGAAAGCCGGCATCACAAACGAACGTCAAGCCCCGCCGCCGCCATGGCCTGCTTGGCCTGACCGACGGTGTAGGTACCGAAGTGGAAAATGCTGGCCGCCAGCACCGCTTCGGCGCCGCCCTGGGTCACACCCTCGACCAAGTGATCCAAATTCCCCACGCCACCGGAAGCAATCACCGGAACACTGACCGCGTCGGACACGGCCCGGGTCAGAGCCAAATCGTAGCCGGCCTGAGTTCCGTCACCATCCATGCTGGTCAGCAGGATCTCGCCGGCGCCGTACTCCACCATGCGAGCCGCCCATTCAACCGCATTAATGCCCGTCGGTTTGCGGCCGCCGTGGGTAAAGATTTCCCAATGATCGCCGACCTGCTTGGCATCAATCGCCACCACAATGCATTGCGAACCAAAGCGATCGGCTGCTTGCTTGACGAATTCTGGATGGGTAATCGCAGCAGAGTTAATACCCACTTTATCCGCGCCACAATTAAGCAGGTTACGGATGTCAGCGACCTCGCGAACCCCGCCACCGACCGTCAGTGGAATAAACACCTCAGATGCGATTTGCTCAACCATCTGAAAGGTCGTGCCACGACCTTCATGGGTGGCCGTGATATCCAAAAAGCATAGCTCGTCTGCGCCCTGCTGATCGTAACGACGAGCAACCTCGACTGGGTCACCCGCATCGCGGATATCAACAAACTGAACGCCTTTGACGACCCGGCCCGCATCAACGTCCAAGCAAGGGATAATACGTTTAGCGACGCTCATGGGGCTTCGGCGAAGGCTTGAGCCTCAGCCAGATCCAAGGTGCCTTCGTAGATCGCACGGCCGGTGATGACCCCGCTAATACCGCGATGGCTTTGCGCTTTACAGGCACGGATGTCGTCCATGGTGTAGACCCCACCCGAGGCAATCACAGGAATGCCGGCGGCCTCAGCCAGTTGCGCGGTTGCCTCGACATTGACACCGGATCGCATGCCGTCCCGGGCGATATCGGTGAAAATGATGGCCGCAACACCGGCATCAGCGAACCGCTGCGCGCAATCAATGGCGCTAACATCGCTGGTGTCATCCCAGCCGTGGGTCGCCACCATGCCATCTTTGGCATCCAGGCCGACAATGATGCGGTTGGGGAAGCGTGCGCAGGCCTCGACCACAAACGCAGGATCCTTGACCGCTGCCGTTCCGATAATGCCCAGATGCAGACCGATTTCTAAATAGGTTTCCAGGGTCGCCATGGTGCGAATGCCGCCGCCCAGCTCCAGCTCTAAATCCGGGCAGGCCTTGATGATGCGCGCGACCACTTCTAGATGACGCGGCTCGCCGGCAAAGGCGCCGTCCAAGTCGACCAGATGCAAGCGCTTAGCGCCTGCGTCTTGCCAGCGCTGGGCCATCGCCACCGGATCATCACCAAATACATCGGCATCATCCATGCGGCCCTGTTTTAGGCGAACACACTTTCCGTCTTTTAGATCAATGGCGGGAATCACTAACATTTATGGCATCCATTTCAAAAAGTTGGCGTACAGCTGCAATCCGGCATGCTGGCTTTTCTCGGGGTGGAACTGGGTTGCCACCACGTTGTCGCGCCCGACTGCGGCGACGAATTCCCCGCCATGGTCGGCGCGGGCGATGGCCTCGGCTGAATCACTCACCCGGAAACTGTGAACAAAGTAAAAGCGTTCATCCTGGGCGATGCCATCAAATAGGGGGTGCTGGTTATGCTGAACCTGATTCCAACCCATGTGGGGGATTTTTAGGCCCTGCGCGCGAATATCTGGGTGGAAGTGGTTTACGTGACCATGAAACCAACCCAGCCCGTCAACGCCACCGTTTTCGTCACCGTTTTCAAACAGGGCTTGCATACCCACGCACACACCCAGCATCGGGCGATGCTGAACGTATTCCGCCAACGCCTGATCAAAACCAGCCTGGCGAATCGCGTCAACACAGGCGCCCATGGCGCCCACGCCCGGTAAAACCACCCGGTCAAATTCCTTTAGGCGTTCAGGCTGTTCGATCAGCTCAACGTGCGCGGCCCCGGCATGCTCAAGCGCCTTAGAGACGCTGTGCAAATTGCCCATGCCATAGTCAATGACCCCAACCTTCACAGCGCGCCTTTGGTCGAGGGCGTTCCTGACTGACGAGGATCCTGGCTGACCGCCATACGCAGGGCACGTCCTAGCGCTTTGAAGATCGATTCCGCCTGGTGGTGTGCGTTTTTACCTTTAAGGTTGTCGATGTGCAGTGTGATTCGGGCGTGGTTCACCAAAGCCTGGAAAAACTCCTGCAGCAAATCAACATCAAAGTCACCGATCCGAGCCCGGGTATAGGTGACATCGGTGTACAAGCCCGGGCGGCCAGACAGGTCAACAACAACGCGACTGAGGGCTTCGTCCAACGGGGCGTAGAAGTGTCCGTAGCGAGTCAGGCCTTTTTTGTCGCCGATTGCGCTTCGCAGTGCCTCACCCAACACAATGCCGGTATCCTCGACCGTGTGGTGCGCATCAATCTGAAGGTCGCCGACTGCTTTGACCTTGAGATCGATCAAGCCGTGACGCGCGATCTGATCCAGCATGTGATCAAAAAAGGGTACGCCGGTGTCCAGTTCGCTGGCGCCGGTTCCGTCTAGATTGATTTCGACCTGGATTTTCGTTTCCAGTGTGTCGCGGTTGATGCTGGCTGTGCGCATAACTCGTCCTCAGTTTTAAGCGGGCGAGATAATACCACTCTATAGGCCAATGACTCGAATTTTGGTTTGCCATTAGTCTAGAGACACACCGCTTGAGGAGCTAAACCATGCGTGCAATTAAATGGATTTTCAGTATTTTGGGTGTGCTGATGGTCGTGGCCATTGGAGCGGCCGGCTTCATTGCCGCGACCTTTGATCCCAACGACTACAAAACACTGGCCATCGAAAAAGCCCGCGAGCAGGGCTGGGATCTGGCCATCGAGGGGGATCTGTCACTCAGCTTTTGGCCTCGCATCGCGATCGATCTGCCGCCCACTCAGGTGTCGTCGCTGACAGCCAATCAATCCGTCGCGGTGCAGGATGCTCAGGTTTCGCTGGCCGTGATGCCGCTGATCACCCAGCAACGTGCCGAGGTCAGCACGCTGATTCTGAACAAGCCGGTCATTCGCTGGGACCTCGATAGCCCGCTAACGACCACCAGCCCATCGACAGGCGCAGGGTCTGAGGACGCCGGCAGCAGCAATGCGTTGGCGCTGGCCATCGGTGGCGTGCAATTGACCGACGCAGACATTCAGCTGTTCCAGGGTTCGCAACCGGTTCACGACCTTAAAATCCCCAGCATCACACTGGGCGCGATCGCACCGGAAACCTGGGTAACGCTGAGCGCACAGCTGACTTATGCCAACCCCACGCTCGATCCGATCGATCTCACCCTGAATGGCGAGATTAAACTGCCCGCTGATTTTACCCGTGTCGCGGCGCGCAACCTGCAACTCAACACCTTGGGAGTCAATCTGAGTGGCCAGCTGGAGGTCGCACTCGAGCCTTTGGCGATCAGTGGCAACCTTGCGTTGGCTCCATTTAATGCTCGAACCCTGGCCCAACGACTCGGCGTCACGCTAGACACCCAGAACCCAGAGGCGCTCAGTCAGGTCAGCCTAAACGCCACCCTTGGCGAAAAGGGGCCGATCTATGCCCGCAACCTGACCGTGAAATTTGATGACACTCAGTTTACCGGGGAGGCAGGTCTCACCTCACTCAATCCCTTGAACTTTAACTTGGTTCTAAACGGCGATCAGCTGAAGCTGGACGACTATTTGGCCAACACCACCGGCGCTGCGCCTGCCAGTGAAGGAGTCACCACCGATGCGGTATCGCCTCTAGCCGGGCTGGCCGGCATCAATGGGGACGCCCGAATAACCCTGGCTTCGCTCACGGTTCAGGGCCTTAACCTCAGCAGCCTGGAAACCGTCGCTGAAATTCGTGATCGCCGGATTCATCTGACTCAGCTGGCAGCCAATGCCTATCAGGGCCAATTGTTGGGCAATGCCGTGATTAACGGCCGCACATCAATTCCCAGCCTATCCGCGGACATCGAACTTAGCAGTCTGCAGATCCAGGGCTTGCTGCGCGATCTTGCGGACTTTTCCGACTTGACCGGCACTGCGGCATTAAAAACATCGCTGACCGCCAATGGCCTGGACGCGGATAGCGTGATGGCCAGCCTAACCGGCACGGCCAGCGGTGAGCTTTTGAACGGTGGCTACAAGGGCATCGCGGTCGATAGCCTAATTTGTGACGGTGTTGCCACCTTGATGGGCGGCCAAAGCAAACTGGCCGGCGGGGACACCGCATTTGATGCAGTTCGCTTTAACACTGATATCACCCAGGGTGTAGCCAACATCGACACCTTGAAACTGGGCTTGGCGAACCTGGCGGTTAATGGGGCAGGCATCGTAAACCTGCCCCAGCAAACACTCGACCTAGGCCTACAGGCTGCCCTGACAGGCGACAAGTCAATCACGGGGTGCGCCATTCCCAGCCTGATCGCCAACGCAACCCTACCCCTTCGTTGCCAGGGGAATTTCAGCGACGACCCCACTTCGTTATGCGGATTTGATTCAGGCAGTGCTGCCGGTCAAGGTCTGGCTGGCCAGGTGCAAAACCAGCTCAAAGCGGCCGAGGATCAAGCCAAGGCCGCCTTGCAAGCTCAGGAAGACGAGCTGAAGGCCAAAACACAGGCCAAGATCGACGAAAAGAAGGCCGAGCTGTCTGATGAACTCAAGGCCAAAGCCACGGACAAGCTAAAAGGCTTATTTAAATAATCCTGTGCGGCTAGGTTTTGGTAGCCTAGCCGCATGAACCCCTTTGCTCGCGATGTACTGAATTGGTTTGACCAGCATGGCCGCCACGACTTGCCATGGCAGGGCCGTGGCGCCTATGTCACCTGGGTGTCTGAGATCATGCTTCAGCAGACCCAGGTCAACACCGTCATCCCCTATTTCGAACGATTCATGGCTCGCTTTCCCACGATGCAAGCGCTGGCCGATGCCGAGGTCGACGAGGTACTGGCCCACTGGGCGGGTCTGGGTTACTACGCACGGGGCCGCAACCTGCACAAAACGGCACAATTACTGAACGGCGGTGAGATGCCCAAGACGCTAGCCGAGCTGGAAGCCCTGCCGGGGATTGGACGCTCGACCGCCGGCGCCATCCTGGCGATGGGCCATGGACTGTACGGCAGCATTTTGGATGGCAACGTCAAACGTGTATTAGCTCGCCATTCCGCCGAGCCGCAGTGGCCGGGCAGCACCGCTGCACAACAACGACTGTGGAACCTGGCAGAGCAATACACACCGCTATCACGGTGCGGTGACTACGCCCAAGCCATGATGGACCTAGGCGCCACCATTTGCACTCGAAGCAAGCCAAAGTGCAGCAATTGCCCCCTTAAACCCACTTGTGCGTCGCACCATCAGGGCCTGATAGCCATTATTCCCCACCCCAAGCCAAAAAAAGCCAAACCCAAAAAGACCCGCTGGTGGTTAGTTTGGCAAGATGCCAAGCAACGGGTGTTTCTGCATAAGCGCCCCGGCGAGGGCCTGTGGGGTGGGCTGTACTGCCTGCCGGAAACCGATGAGCTGGACCGCTTATCAGACCTCGCCACGGCGCTCACCGGCGCACCCGTGGATGCATTGAAATTTACCCCGCTGGATCCCATCGAACACAGCTTCAGCCATTACGACCTGGTGGCCAAACCTATGCTGCTAAAAGCGCCGGGGTTGAAGGCGGCAGACAATGACAGCCAATGGGCCTGGCCCGATTCACAACTCGGTGTGCCGGCACCGGTTGCCCGATTATTAAAACGATTGATTGAAGCCCCAACGGGCGATCTATTTGGAGAACACGAATGAGCCGCACCGTTCATTGCAAAAAGTATGGCGAGGAACTTCCAGGGTTGGCCGCGCCGCCCTACCCCGGCGCCAAAGGCCTTGAGATTTATGAACAGGTCTCGGCCAAAGCCTGGAGCGAATGGCAAGCCAACCAACTTATGCTGATCAATGAGCATCGGCTGAACCTGATGGACGCGCAGACACGCAAGTGGCTGGAGGGCGAAATGGATAAATTCTTTAGCGGAGAGGAATACGCAAAGCCTGAGGGCTATGTTCCGCCCGAGGCCTAACGCCCTTATACCGAAGCTGGCAAGCCGGCCATAAAGACCCGAGCCAGCGCTCCGAGTTGCGCATTTTTGGGGTACACCCAAACCAGCTGACGGTTCAGCCCGCGCAGACGCGGGTGCACCCCCGGACCCGCGCTCAGTTGCGGCAGGATCAAAAGCCCCCCAATTTCGCGCTGCAAGGCAATGGCCGCCTCGGGGCTGCTGGCGCGAATTTGTGGCTGGGCCCAACCACCTGCCAACAGGGCCTGCTCGATGGCCGTATCCTGAGTCAGACCAATACGCGGCCCACTCCCCATACTCACAAAGGGATCCAGCAGTGCAGGCTTGCGTTGCAGCGAATCGAAGCCAGCAATGTCGCCCTGCAAACCCAACTCCACCTGACCCTGCTCGACCCAGCTAAAGACCTGCTGCGCCGTACCCTCGCGTAATTGAATCCGCGCGTCCGGGGCCTGCTGCAGGACCGCCTGAACCATACCCGGCGCAAGCATCCGAGCCGCCGAGGGCGCCAAGGCAACCCGCAGCCGTCCCAAACGCCCCTGTGCCAGATCCTTTAACGCTTGCGCGGCACCCTGATGACTTTGCTGGGCGGCTTTGGCGTAGGGCAAAAACTGCAGGCCCGCATCGGTCAGCTCAACCGCACGGGTGGTGCGTTTAAATAGCTGGGTGGCGGCCTCTTGCTCCATTTGCTTGATCGTCAAACTGATGGCCGCGCTGGTCAGGCTAAGCTGATCCGCCGCCCGCTGGAATGACTGGTGTTGGGCCACCGCGATAAACGCATTGAGCTGACGAGTACTAAACATGCCCAAATCATTACATAAACTTAATAATCCGTGAATTTATTAAAATTGATTGATTCGGCGTCATGATTTGTAATACCGACCAAACGAGGAGAACGCATGACCGCACCGGCTGTAAATGACCTGACCATCGCTGATTTTCTAACCGCGCTAAAACACGCGGGCTTTAAAGGTGAGTGCCATCGAGACCGGGCGCACCGCTTGGTTATGAGCACGGATAACTCGGTCTATCAGGTCGAGCCGCAGGCGGTGATCTATCCTGCCGAAGGTGAGGACTTAACCCGCCTGATGCGCGTCGCTCAAAAACCTGAATTTATCGGCCTGCAATTTGCCCCCCGCGGCGGTGGAACCGGCACCAACGGTCAAAGCCTGAACCGCTGTATCACCATCGATACCAGCCGCTTCATGAATCAAATTCTGTCGATCGATGCCGACAAACTAGAGGTCGTCGTGCAACCGGGCGTGGTATTGGATCAACTCAACGCGGCCCTTGAACCGCTGGGATTGTTCTTTCCGCCCAATGTTTCGACCAGCTCGCGGGCGACCATCGGCGGCATGGTCTCCACAGATGCCAGCGGCAAAGGGTCACGGCTGTATGGCAAGACCTCGGATTATGTGAATGGCCTGCAAATGGTGATGAGTGACGGCAGCACGTTATGCACTCAAACCTACGATCAGCTATCCGATCGCATGATGGCGGCCATCGAACAGGTGAAACGCTCGATCACCGGACATCAGGACGAAATCGAAGCGCGCTTCCCCAAAATGAACCGCGGCTTAACAGGCTACAACCTGAAACAAACCTGGAATGGCGAGCAGCTGAACCTGAATTACCTCATGTCAGGGGCTGAGGGCTCACTGGGGCTGATCAAAGAGGTCACCCTGCGTGTGGTGCCTAAACCTGCGGTGGTAAAACTGGTTAGCGTTGGCTACGACGATTTCTCAAAAGCGCTCGCGGACGTGCAATCCCTGGTCCAGCGTGATCCTGAATCGGTCGAGATTTTGGATGACAAAATCATGGGACTGGCCAAAAGCGATGAGAGCTGGCACCAAATTGCCGAGGTCTTTGGCGGTGACAATCTGGCTGCGGTCAACTTTGTTGAGTTTGTGGGCCCCGACGAGGCCAGCGTGGAAACTCAGGTTCAGGGGCTATTGGATGATCTAGCCGCACGCCAAGGCCAGCCCGGCGCCCCCATCAGCTGGACCCGTGCCCGTGACGAGGCCCAGCGCAAAGCCCTTTGGAATGTTCGCAAAAAAGCGGTCGGACTGCTGGGTGCCCTGCAGGGTAAGCGTCGTGCGCTGCCCTTTGTCGAGGACACCGCAGTTCCACCGGAAGTGTTGCCCGAATTCGTTGCCGAATTTCGCGAGGTTCTAGATCGCCAAGGCCTAGCCTACGGGATGTTTGGCCATGCGGATGTGGGTTGCCTGCACGTTCGACCCACCCTAGATCTAACCGACCCCGCCGATGAAACCCGCCTTAGAGAGGTCTCCGACGCGGTCAAAGATTTGTGCCTGAAGTATGGCGGACTGCTGTGGGGCGAACACGGCAAGGGATTCCGCGCGGAATTCAGCCCCGAGTTCTTTGGTGACGTGCTGTGGCGCGAGCTACAGAAAATCAAAGCGGCCTTTGACCCTGAGAACCGCTTTAACCCCAACAAGATTGTGCCACCCGCCGCCCATATTCCCTTGATTGCGATCGACGAAGCGCCGCTGCGGGGCCATTTTGACAAGCAAATCCCGCAGGTGGCGCAAGTAGGCTTTGAGACGGCCATGAAGTGCAATGGCAATGGCTTGTGCTTTGGTTGGGATGCCAACGAGGCGATGTGCCCGAGCTACAAAGTCAGCCGAGACCGCACTCGCAGCCCGAAAGGCCGCGCGATGATGCTAAAGGAATGGCGCCGCTTGCAGGCCAATGGCGATCAGCTCGGCCTAGAAAGCCTGGAGCCCCTGTTAGCGCGCTCACTAGATGACTGCCTAAGCTGCAAGTCCTGTACGGGAAGCTGCCCCGTCAAAGTCGATATCCCTGACATGAAGTCCCTTTTTCTGGAGCACTGGCACAAGCGCAATCCTCGCCCGCTTCGAGATCGGGTGCTGGCGATGATGGAGCCCATCGCATTGGCGATGGCGAATGTTCCGAGCTTGGGCAACTTGGCGATGGGCTTGGGCAAACCGGTTTTGCGGGCTTTGGGCTTGGTCGAGCTGCCGCGCTTTAGCACGCCCACCGCCGCTTCGCTGCTCAAGCAAGCCGGTATCGCTGAATTTGACTGGCAACAATTGCAACAACCGCCAGAAAACGCTGTGATCTTGATTCAGGACAGCTTTACCTATTGCTTTGATGCGCCCGTCATTGCCGCAGCGGCCCGCAGCCTCAAGGCCCTGGGATACCAGGTGATCGTGCCGCCGCCGCGGCAAAACGGTAAGGGCCTGCATGTCAAAGGGATGCGCCAGGCCTTTGCTGAGGTCTCGCGGGCGAACCAAGCATACTTCGATCGCCTGGCGGCTACCGGCTTGCCGTTGGTTGGCGTGGAAGCCGTGGTTAACCTGATCGGACGCTCTGAAGCCAAAACGGCCGCGGTGGCCGGCTGGAAAATTCAGTCCCTGCAAGAATTCCTTGTTAGCCAACCGCTGCCCAAACGATTGTCCGGGCAGGCTCGCCTGATGCCCCATTGCACCGAGAAAACTGCGCTACCTACGATGCCTAGCGACTGGCAGGCGGTGTTCACCGCACTGGGAGCCGAGCTCAGCGTCGAACAAACCGGTTGCTGTGGGATGTCTGGCGTCTATGGGCATGAGGCGAAAAACCGAGCCTCCTCAGTCAAACTTTTTGAGATGAGCTGGGCTGACAAACAACCCGTCGACGCTTTGGTCACCGGGTTTAGCTGCCGTTGTCAGGTCAAGAGTCTGGCTGGCGCGCGCCCCCAGCACCCCATTGAATGGCTGGCCGAGCGTTTAGACGCTTGACACCCGCAGGACTCACGGCATAATACGCGCCTCTTGATGGCCCGATAGCTCAGTTGGTAGAGCAACGGATTGAAAATCCGTGTGTCGGCAGTTCGAATCTGCCTCGGGCCACCATCTTTGAAAAAGCCTCGTTATTACGAGGCTTTTTTGTATCTAGTGATCCAGCGCCACCCCCACAGGGAAGCGTCGTCCACCGGCCCAGATCAGCATGCGATAGAGTGCCGGCGTCATCACCAATCCCAACAGCACACTAAAGCCAACGCCGCCCGCAATCACCACCGCCAGCGGAGGCCAGAACAAACCACCGCCCACGATCAGCGGCAAAAATCCGCCCATGGTGGTCAAGGTCGTCGATAGGATGTGACGTGAACAACTCAACGCTGCATCCGTCAGTGCGGCTGGGTCCCCCTGGCGAGCCTGTGGATCGGCCTGAATGGCCGCCAACACCACG
This sequence comes from Litorivicinus sp., assembly GCA_049609265.1. GTDB lineage: Bacteria > Pseudomonadota > Gammaproteobacteria > Pseudomonadales > Litorivicinaceae > Litorivicinus. The sequence continues at coordinate 42,126 of JBMYYI010000002.1, forward strand.
ATCGAGCCATTGATCGCGACGCCTAGCAAACCGGCCGTCCCCAAAATCGGGTTAAACCCCAGTGGGTAGCCGGCGATAGCCAACGCGAACAGACCCCCACCAATCGACAATACGCCCACACTCATCACGACCCCTGCCAGACGGACACTGCGAAATGACAGGATCAGGGTCGCTACGATAGCCACCAGCAGAATCGGCAAATTAACCGCCAGCGCGCCAATAGAGTCGCCTTGCTCCTCTGATTCGCCAGCCACCTCAAAGCGATATCCCGGGGGCATCGGAATTTGTGCGAGCTGCTCGGCTAACTCGCCGCTGACGTCAATCGCCAACGCACCCGGCACCAGCCAAGCACCAATGGTATTTAAACGCTCGCCGTTATAGCGGGTAATGGAGCCCGGCTCTGGTTGAAGCTCCCACTGCCCCAGTGATGTCAGTGCGATCTGCTGGCCACTCGGCGTTTGGATCTGCAGATCGGACAAATCACTCAGCTGATCCCGTTGATCCGGTTGCAGGCGCACCCGTACGGGCAAATCGGTCAATCCATCCATCAGATCGCCGGCTAGGATTCCATCGCTAGCCGCACTCATTTGGAGGGCCAAATCTGACAGGCTCATACCGACCTGCCGCAGGCGGGCCTCGTCGGCCACGAACCCCATCCGCAAAGCGTCCTCAGAAATCGTCGCGTTTGAGTGCAAAATCTCAGGATGGGCCTGCACCACACTGCGCATCTGAAGGCCCAAATCGGCCAGGATCTTGAGGTCCTCACCAAAGAGTCTGAAGGCGATCGGGAAAGCGACCGGGGGGCCCTGTCCAAAGGGCAGTGCCACAACCCGAGCCTGCGGCAGCGCCTGGTCTAGCAGAGGCTGAATCTGCGCCAGTGCCGCCCGTGACTGATCCGCCGATTCGAAGGTCAAAACGCCATGCAAATAGGCATCATTGCGACGCTGCTCACGGATTTGGTTGTAGTACACGGCAGGGTGCGATTCGCCATAGCTCCAGGTCGCCTGGATCGGCTTGAGCTGCTCACTCACCAACTGGTCGACCTGATCCAGCGCTTGCTCGGTCTGGGCCAAGGAAGCGGTGCTGGGTAATGTGATTTTGACCTCGAAGTGATCACGATCCGCCGCCGGGAAGAATTGAAGTCCCAGGGTCCCGACCAGCGCAAAACCGGCAATGGCCGGCACCATGGCTAGCAAGACACCGACCGGGGCGTATTGCGTCAGACGCAGAATCAACCCACGGAACGCTCGACTCAGGGCCGGGATTTGCAGGCCATTCGCAGCAAAGCCAGCTCCTACCGATCCGCTGTAGCGGGCAGCCAGCGCGGGCAGTAACGTCATGCTCAGCCCATAGCTAATCAACAACGCCAGACTGACCGAGACCGCGATTGCGCCAATAAAGTCACCGATAGCACCGTTTAGCAGCAGAATCGGGGCAAAGCCCAAAACCGTGGTCAGGGTCGAGGCAAATAGCGGCCCGCTCAAAAACCCCACCGCCCCGGTTAGGGCTTGCAACGGCGGATCCCCAGCACGCAGGCGCGAGCGCACCTCATCCACCATGACGATGGCGTTATCGATCAGCAAGCCCAGGGCGATGATCATGCCAAACACACTCATCTGGTGGATCTGAACACCCAGTAGCGACAGTCCGAACAGCACGCCGCTAAACGTCAGCGGTAGCGCCAAACCCACGACCAAGGCTGCCCGCCAGCCCATAAAGACGAACACCACACCCAGCACGATTGCGGCCCCTAGAACCAGGTTGGCGCCCAGCTCATCCAGCCGCTCGCCGGTGTATTTGGCCTGCTCGAAGACTTCAAACACCTCTAGGGGTTGCGCGAGTGACGCATCCACCTCGGCCACGGCCGATTTGGCTGCCTGAGTCCAATTGTCGACACGCACCTGCGGATTGACCCGCGCCGCCACCATCACCGTCGCCAAGCCATTGACCCGGGTGCGGGTCTCCTCGGGTGTTTTCCAGCCCTGGGAGACGCTCGCAATGTCACCCAGCCGCAGGGCATTCGAGTCTGCCACGCGTATCGGCAAATCACGGATACGCTCTAGGTTGTCAAAACTTCCGGCCAGGTTTAACGACAGCTGCGACGCGCCCTGTGTCAGCGTGCCTGCCGCGCCATTGATATCAGCGCCTGCCAAGGCCTGCTGAATGGCCGGCAAACCCAAACCGGCCTGCGCCAAACGGCGCTGATCCACGTCGATCAGAATTTCTTCAGTGACTTCTCCGATCAGCGAGACGTATTCCGTGCCACTAAGCTTTCGTAGCTTTTCCTCAATGACCTCTGCTGCGCGGGTCATCCGGGCGCGATCCGGCTCGCCCTGGGCCACCCATTTCACCCCTGCAATGTAGGTGTAGGCTCCATCGCCATCGTTCGTGGCAAGCTCAGGTGTCATGGCGCCCGCGGGTATCACGACCTGCTCCATTTCCTCACGGACCTTGGCAATGATCTCTGCCTGATTGTCACGGGTCACCGAATCATCAAGTTCAATCGCAACCACCGAAAACCCAGTTGAGCTGGTGGTCTCCAACTTGGCAACCTGGGGGACCTCGCGCATGGCTTCTTCCATGGGCTGAGTGATCAGGGCTTCGACTTGCTCGGGCGAGGCCCCGGGAAAGTTCGTGGTAATAACCGGAAAACGGTTGAGCAACCGCGGATCCTCAAGCCGAGGAAGGTTATTAAAGGCCGATAGACCCGCCACCAATAACAAAATCAAACCTAGCCATAGCTGGTAGGGGTTGTGATAGACCGAACGGGCTAAGGATTTCATGGGCCAACCACCTTGGCGACTTCAACCTGCAGTCCAGGAACGATACGGTGGAGGCCATCGGCCACCAGGGTATCGCCGGCGATGATTTGCCCCTGCACTAGGGCTCGAGTTCCATCGCTGTGCAAGACCTGAACCGCCTGGGGCTGAACCCGTTCGTTTTCATCAATTTGGTAAACCACCCAACCCGCGGCATCTCGGGCTAGTGATTGCACCGGAACCCACACACCCTGCACCGATTGCTGCTGAAGCAGACGGGCACGAACCCAGTCACCGCTGACCCAACCCGTGCCCTGCTCAACCTCGACCCAGGCGTGGCGCGCCGCCGTCACCGAATCTCGCTCGGGCAGCCATGCGTATACTCGACCCTGTGCCCGCTGACTGCCCTGGGAGAGTTCAAGTGGCTGACCCAACTCGACCTGCATGCCCTGGGGAATGGCAATGCGCGCACGCAACTGTTCGGTCACCAGGTCAAAGACCGGCGCTCCAGGCGCCACCACTTGCCCAATCGACAGATGACGAGCGGTGATTTGACCCTCAAAGGGTGCCAGAAGCTGATGCTTGGCCGCTTCGACCGAAAGCGTCGCCAGCTGAGCCTGTGCCGCCAACAAGGCCGCATCGTTAGCTGCCAGCTGCTGTTGAGCCTCATCGATCTGCTGATCCGTAATCGCCCCCTGCGCCCGGGCGTTGCGCAAACGCTTCAGGGTGGAGCGGCTCAGTGCTTGCTGGGTTTGGATCCGAGTGAGCTCAGCCTGGGCCTGCGCGACGCGCTGTTCGATTAAATCGGTATCCAGCTCCGCCAGCACCTGCCCTTGGGTGACCTTTGCTCCCTCACGCACCATGAGCTGAGCCACTCGGCCAGAAAGCTCAAAGGCCAAAGTCGCTTGATCCTGCGCTTGAATTTGACCCAGCAAGGATTGTTCCGTCTGCAATAGGCTGGCGGGCTCGGCGAGTACGGCATTAACGGGCAATACGCGCTCAGCCACAGCAGGCAAAGCAAACAACACGAGGGCAAACAGGGCAGGTTTCACGACTTGATTCCTATAAGTGGACTGACTAGTTTGATTATTAGGGCAAGCAGGCCCTAATATCAAACCCATCAGTCTAGAAAACGTGAACTCATGACCCAGACCCAGCGGCCAGGACGGCCCAAAGATCCGGAAAAAGCCAAAGCCATCGTGCACAGCGCCGCCCAGCTCTTCATGTCACAGGGTTTCGGCGTCAGCATGGATAAGATTGCTCAGAACGCCGGCGTCTCGAAGCAAACCCTGTACAGCCATTTTCCGAACAAAGATGCACTGTTTGAAAACGTCATCGCCGGCAAGATGGCAACGTTTTTTGATGAAACTCAGATGCCTCGCAGCCAAACCTTGACCGACGAGCTGATGGACCGTGGCCAGCGCATCCTAGATTTAATGAGCGACCCGGAGGTGATCGAGATGCGAGTCGCCCTGATCATGTCGATCAAACAGCATCCTCATATTTCAGAGCTATTCAATGAGGCCGGCCCCCAGACTCTACGCCGACATATTGCCAGCAGCTTCCAGCGCCACGACCCCGATGGTCGCTTTGCGCCGTATGACCAAACCGCCATGGCTTTCGTGCATGCCCTAGCCGGTCACTTAATGTTTGGTGCCCTACATACCCCGAACTATCAACCGCAAACACCCGAGGGATTTTTGGCGTCGATGGTGGCGCGGTTTAGTCGCTAATCCACAGCGATCAACCGGAGAACAAGAAACATCTCAACTTGACTCGAGCCCAGTACAAACTGCCAAGATGGAAGCGTTAGCGATCGTCTCTTTGGAGAGCCATTCACCCGAGCTGGATCAACTTGAGCGCCTGTTGGCGGGATTGAATTGTACCGTCCAAAAATACAAGGATCTGCATCGAACGCAGATCAACATTAGGCACTCTCTGCTTATAGCGGATCCCGCGGCACTGCCAGATACCGATACTCAAGCCATTGAGGGGCTTTTGGAGATCGACCCCGGCGCAACATTTTTGATCTACACGCCACAAGGGATCATGAATTCCAAACTGGCTTCACTGATGCATCGCGCCTACGACTTCATCCAAAAGCCCGCAGATCCTGAAAACCTCTACCTGTTGATCGAGCGTGCGCTAAACCATGTCCGTCGACGCTCTCAATGGCTAACACTGACCGACCGAATAGCGTCTCAAATCAAGATATTGAGCGTCGCTGAGCGGAAAATCGCGCTGCGATGCGCGGTGTACCACGAGAATAGCGAAATTGCTCAAGTCAGCCACCTTTCCGTCAGAACCGTCGAGGGTCACCGACTGAACATTAATCACAAGCTTGGCAAACAAGAGGCAAAAGGGCTTTACCGAGATCTTGCCCAGTACATGATCGGCAAGTACCCCTACCGCCTACCCAATCTGTTCAACGGCCTCAATGACGAGGATATTGTGATTTAACCCAAGGGTTAGAAGTATGCGATCCTGTCGCGACAACCTTTCGGACAATAAAAACCGTGAACCGAGCACTCACACACATCCTGGCCGATCGTGACTGGGAAAATCAGGCTGTCACCCACCGCAACGTCTTGCCCGCCCATGCGGCCCGACTGACCTGGGATAATGAGTCAGGCGCATTGCAGTGCGGGCCTTCAACCCGGATGCATAGCCTTAATGGTCGGTGGCGATTTACTCTGCTCAGTCAGCCTGAACAGATGCAAGAGGCCTTTATTCAGCCTGACTTTGATGATCAATCCTGGGAGTACGTCAATGTACCCGGCAATTGGCAGCTGCAGGGCTATGACAAGCCGATTTATACCAACGTCAAATACCCCTTTGATGATTGCCCGCCGCGGGTCCCCAGCGACAATCCGACCGGCGTATACCGCTACCGATTCCACCATGTGCCACAACCTCAATGGCTGACACACCTCCGGTTTGACGGGGTCAACAGCGCCTTTCATCTGTGGTGTAACGGGATTTGGGTTGGCTACTCACAGGACTCGCGTCTACCCGCGGAATTCGATCTGACTCCACACCTACAGGCCGGCGACAATCAGCTGGTCGTGATGGTGGTTCGCTGGAGCGACGGAAGCTATTTAGAAGACCAAGACATGTGGTGGCTGAGCGGAATTTTTCGCGACGTCACGATGATTGAAAAACCCCCTGTGTATCTACGGGATGTGCAGATCATCACCGCCCTGGAACCTGGATATCAACGGGCTGAGCTCAAAGTCACCAGCACGCTATCCCAAGCCCAGGACGATCTGCAGGTTCGCGTGCAGCTGTTTGATGCAACAGGCCAGCGCCTGGGCGAGAGCACGCAGGGTCTAAGCCACCTCTTTGTTGATGAACGCGGCGGCTGGCGTGAGCGTGTCGATCAAGGGCTGGGGGTCGATAACCCGGCGCTGTGGAGTCACGAGTCCCCTACCCTGTATCGGGCCGTCATCAGCCTGTTGCAGGGCGATTGCCTATTGGAATGCCAGGCTTATGACATCGGGTTTCGTGAGGTCACAGTGCAGGACGGCCTGCTCTGCATCAACGGCCAGCCGGTTCTGATTCGCGGGGTCAACCGCCACGAGCATCACCCCACCCTGGGTCATGTGGTCACCCGCGAAGACATGATTCGCGACATTCAGCTGCTCAAACAAAACAACTTCAACGCGGTGCGTGCGGCCCACTATCCCAACCACCCCCAGTGGTACGAACTATGCGATCGTTACGGCCTCTACGTGGTGGACGAAGCCAACATCGAAACCCACGGCCAAATTCCGATGTGCCGCCTGGCGGACGACGTTGAATGGCTCCCTGCCTTTATGCGGCGTATGAGTCGGCTGGTCGAACGGGACAAAAATCACCCCTGTGTCGTGATCTGGTCGTTAGGCAACGAATCCGGCATCGGAGGCAATCATCATGCGATGTACCAATGGGTCAAACAGCGTGACCCGACCCGACCCATCCAATACGAGGGCGGGGGTGCCAACACAGCGGCGACTGACATTTTGTGTCCGATGTATGCGCGGGTCGATTGGGATTTACCGGTAGTCCCTGACCAGCCAGAGGTCACTCCCCGGGTCGGTATCATTAAAGCCATCCAAACCCCAGGTGAAACTCGACCGCTGATTTTATGTGAGTATGCCCACGCCATGGGTAATTCACTGGGCAGCTTTACCCACTACTGGAAGGCATTTCGACAGCACCCACGACTCCAAGGTGGCTTTATTTGGGATTGGGTGGACCAAGGACTCACCAAAACCGATGACGCCGGGCAGTGCTACTGGGCTTATGGGGGTGACTTTGGTGATCAGGTGAATGACCGGCAGTTTTGCATCAACGGCCTGATGTTCCCGGATCGCACCCCACACCCCACCCTTTACGAGGCCAAGTACGCCCAGCAGTTCTACCAGTTCCGCTTGCTAGATGCCCAATCGCTACGAATTGCCATTCAGTCTGAATATCAGTTCACCTCGGGGCCCGGGGAAATACTGGCCTGGCGCCTGTTGGAGAATGGCGAGGCGATTAAATCCGGCCGCCTGCCCCTGTCACTCGCTCCTGGCGCGCAACAAGAGCTGACCCTAACGAGCCCGATTCAATTTAAAACCACGGCAACCTATCACCTGAGTCTAAGCGTTGTATTAACCAGCGCTACGCCCTGGGCCGATGCCGGCCACATCACCGCAACCGAGCAGTTCGAACTGTCCTCGGCTGCCATCGAGCTATCGCTCGCGCCGGGATGCTGCGCCCCTGGGCTGAACCCTCACAACGAGCGGTTAGTCATTACGACCCATGCCGGCAGTTTTGAATTCGACACAACCCGCGGGATGTTGATTCAAGCGGCCGACCGACCGCTCGCTGAACCACTCGTCGACAATTTCTATCGCGCGCCACTGGATAACGATATCGGCACCAGCGAAGCCGATCGCGTAGACCCCAATGCATGGATGACGCGATGGCATGCGGCCGGCCTAGATCAGCTTGAACGCCAATGCTGTTCATTTGAATACCGCCCACAGGGCACTGAAGTCGCCATTCGTGCCGAGTTTGAGTATCGCTATCAAAATCAGATTCAGATCCGCTCTCAGTGGCATTACCGCATTAATGATGCCGGCCAGATATTGATCCAAATCCAGGTGACGCCGGCACCCAGCCTGCCGCCTCTGCCCAGGGTTGGGCTGCAGTTTGCGCTGACGCAACTTCCTGAACAGGTCGAATGGATCGGACGCGGGCCACATGAGAACTATCCGGACCGCAAGGATTCCGCGCACGTAGGACGCCATCAAGCCAGCATTGCTGAGCTGCACACGCCCTATATTTTCCCATCGGAAAATGGTCTGCGATGCGATGTGTCTCGGTTGAATCTGGGTGAGTTAACGGTCACGGGTAAGTTTCACTTTGCCGTCAGCCGCTATGACCAAATGCAACTAGCACAGGCACGGCATACCTGTGATTTGCAGCCGCAGGATCGCCTATGGGTTCGGCTGGATGGCTATCACATGGGGGTCGGCGGCGATGATTCCTGGACACCCAGCGTTCATCCTCAGTTCCTGCTGGACCGGTCGAGTTATGAGTATGCCCTGCGTTTGGATTTTTGACCCGAATCTAGGCCCAGGCGTCAGAACCGGCGGAGGGTTGGACTGAGTGGCGCTGCACTAGCCCGGCCAAAACCCGCGCAATGCCTCAGCCGCTTGGCTCGACTCAACCGGGTTCACCACCTCACCGGATAGCTGCTCGAACCCACCAAAGTATTTGAGCTTATCCGGCGACCGCAGCGCAGGCTGGATCACCGCATGCAGCTGCCATTGATCCACCCCTTTGGGCGCGGAATACCACAACAGATTCAGCGGTGTCAGCCGGCCAAATAATCCATCCAGGGCCCGATAGCTGCGGGTCAACAGGATTGCCACCGCCTCGATGTCGTCGTCGGACAATTCGCTTAGGCTGGCCATTGCCCGGTCGGGTGTCAGCCAGATTTCGTAGGGTAGCCGCGCACAATAGGGAACGGCCGCCTGCCAATGGCCCACCGCACCCAAGGCGCCGCCCTGGTTCATCATACGGTGCACATCGCCAGGATCGGCCGCTAGGGCCCGCCGTGCGTTGGCGGTGATGTGGCCTGTCGCATAAAGCTGGCCATGCGGATGCGGGTTGGAGACACCGACCTCGGCCCCGCGATTTTCAAACACCAGCACCTGCTGAATGGTTTCGATCGCCATGGCACGGGCGTGCTCATCACGCATCAAACGCACTGCCGCACGCATCGACTCGGCATCCAGACTCGCCAAGGTTTGATTGTGCTCCGGATGCCAGACCAACACTCGGCACAGACCTAGGGCCGGCGATTCGCCCGGCGCATCCAAAGCGAGCGAGGGAAAATCGTTATCAAACGCCCAAGGACCTGAATACTGAGGGTTGCTGGAGCCGGCTGCCCGTTGAACGCCGGGACACAAATAGCAATGGGGATCATGCCTGGGCGCCTCTGCGGTAAGCCCCTCGACCACCGCACCACTCCAGGGCCGAGCACCGGTATTGGCGCTGACGATCACCCATTCTTGGCGCAGTGGATGCCAACGCTTCTCCCACTGGCTCATAACAATCGAGCTCCATCACTGGGCGTGCATCCAATCCAGTGGGTTTCACCGTATTGCCGGCGTACGGCCTCGCGAGCTTGATCTACTCGATCTTTGGCAATCAGGGCGATGACACAGCCGCCAAAACCCCCTCCGGTCATGCGCGCACCATAGGCATGCTCGGCCAGCACCGACTGCAATCGATCCAGAGCCTCACCGGCCACTTCATAATCCTGGGACAACGACTGGTGAGACTCATTCATCAGCTCGCCCCACATCACCAAGTCGCCACCGCTGGCCGCGTTCGCCGTCAACTGAACCCGTTTTTGCTCACTTTGAATATGCCGCAACCGACGATCCAACGGAGCGGGCAAGTCACCGCGCATGGTGAAAAAATCCTGGCTGCCTAATTGACTTGCGATCTGGGCGCACTCCTCAACCCGCTGGTTGTAGACGCCGCCGGCCAGTTTTCTGGGCGCTTTGGAGTCGATGGCCCATAACTCCGCATCACCCAGCTCAAACTTGATGTCTTGATGCGTCAGCGCCTGACAGTCCAGCATCATGGCATGGCCATGCTGGCCCAGGGCGCTGGCGTACTGATCCATAATCCCGCAGTTCAAACCGATATGCTCGACCTCGACCTGTCGAGCTTGTTGAGCAATCTGCAGTGGATTCAAATCTTCATCATTGAGCGCGCTACGAGCCGTGATCAGGGCCACCAACAGCGACGCCGAGGAGCTCAGGCCACTGCCCTGGGGCAGATCGCTGTGGATCTCAACAGCAACAGCACGTGACAAATCGGCCAGGGCACCGACGCAGTAATCAAACCAATGATGATCCGCTGCGGGGGGCTGTTGAATGGGCCAGCTGACCTCGCCATGGGTATCGCTGTACACCCGATGATGATCGCCCTCAATCCAGCGCATGCCCACCTGAGTGCCCAGCGGTAAAGCCAGCGGCAGAACCCAGCCGCCTAGGTAATCAATATGATCGCCCATGGCATTTACGCGGCCTGGGGCAAAGGCCTTTACGCTCACAACCGTACCCCTTCGATCAACACCGCCTGCCCCACCAGTAAACTCGGCACGGGTAGGCCTTGGCGAGCGATCCAATCACCGGAGACCCGCTGAGGTTGCGCGGGGGCCGGGACGCGGGCCCGAGCCCAGGCATCGTCGTCCGAATCCATCACCACCTGGATATTCCAATCGCCACTCAGCGGCAGGCGCACGGGATCGGCGACTGCATGGGGTGCGGAGTCACACTGCACCACCCACAGCGCAAAGCGTGAACCATCACGGGCGATTTTGGCGTGGATTATGCGCGGCGATTGATCCTGAATTTCACTGATGGCTTGGGTTAGCCAATCTCGATTTTCCCGCCACCAAGCGGCACCATGAGCCACGCACTCAATATCCTCGGGCGACTGGGACAGGTCATATTCATAACCATAACTGCCTTGCAGGGCCACGATCACCCGCGTCGCCAATGCGGTTTGGCGGCTGGTGGTGTGCGCCTGAGCCGGCCCCACATGACTGCCAACCACCTCCGGAGGCATAAAACGGAACCACCCGGCATGGGTACGGGCCCGATCCAAGGGATCATTACAGTCGCTACCCCAGACCCGATAGCAGTGCCGCAGTACCCCGTAATCCGTGCGGCCGCCGCCGCTGGCACAGGATTCAATTTCTAGCGCCGGATGAGCAGCGCGCAAACGTTCAAACAACCGATAGACGCCTAATACGGACGCCCGAGTGTCCGCCTGATGGGCCAGCCGATTGTGATCCCACTTAAAGTAGCGAATGGGGTAGCGCTGCAATAGCGCGTCCAGGTGCTCGAACAAATAGTCGATGACCGCCTCCAGCCCCAGGTTGAGCTGCAGCTGCCCGCGTCCCAGGGTCGGCGCATAACCCTCGGCTGCCAATACCCATTCAGGATGCGATCGATACAGATCCGAATCGGGATTGACCATTTCAGGTTCAACCCACAACCCAAATTCCATGCCGGCTGCATCCAGCGCCTGAACGAGAGGCCTAAAGCCCTCAGGCCAGACTTCGTTTGAGACCGTCCAGTCCCCTAGCCCGCGGGTATCGTCACGGCGAGCACCAAACCAACCATCGTCCAGCACAAACCGCTGCGCGCCGGCCTGCACACCGGCATCAATCAGGCGCTGCAAGCCCGCCATATCATGGTCAAAGTAAACCGCTTCCCAGCTGTTGAGATGCACGCCACGCGGGCCATGTTGCGGCAACCAGTTTGACCGAACCGCCTGGTGCAGGCGTGCCCGAGCTTCAAACTCGTCAGCGCCAACCGCCACCAACGCGCTAGGCGTGCGATGGCCTGCGGTTAAGGAGAGGGGCGTTTGCAGGCGTTCACCGATCGTAAAATGAGCCCGCCCAGTCGTGTCGACATCACAGTGCCATTCAAAATCCCCTGACCAAGCTAGGGCTACGATGACCACCTGGTCAGGAAAATACAGGTACACGCCTGGATAGCCTTCGGCGCTACTGCGACCGGTTCGACTTTGCTGGTGCAGCCCCGCTGCCGTCAACGGCTGACACATCCACTGACCCTCACGGGTCCATCCCCCACGCAGATAACCCACCCGTTGGCAGTGGGTCAGCGGCAGGGTCACGCTGGCAAGAAAACTAAGATCGCCCTGACCTTGAGCTTGGCTATGCACTTCAAATACGCCATCGGCCAGGCCTTGCCAATGTTGAGAAAAGGCGAGCCCTGCGACCTCATCACGATAACGAATCGCCTGATCAACCTGAACCTGAGCATTGGGAAACGCCCCGACAACGCTAATACCCGGTGTGCCAAACCAGCCGTCTGCAGCCTGTGGCAACGCACTGGGCCAACTGGGCAAATCAATACGCGCGTGGGAAATGGCCGGCCGATAATCGGGCGCGCCATCGGGCAACGCGGGCCCCAGATGCAACAGATGACCCGCCGGATCAAACGCAGCTTGAACCGGTCCTGCGTGAAAAAGATGGGTCATCCCTTCGTGGCTCCCAGCGTCAGCCCTGCAATAAAGTGCTTTTGCATCGCAAAGAACATAAACACCGGTGGTAGGGCCGCGATAATCGAACCTGCACTGACCAGGTGCCAGCGCGCAACCCACTGACCGTTGAGTGCCTTGAGACCGCCGGTCACTGGCATGTCCGCCTCGGACTGGATCAGCACCGTGGCCCAAAAGAAATCGTTCCAAATGAAGGTGAAAATCAACACGCACAGGGCTGCGATCGCCGGCCGCATCAACGGCAACACGATCCGAGAGAAAATCGTGAATTCATTGGCGCCATCAATCCGGGCCGCCTCGATCAAATCATAGGGTAGGGCCTTGATAAAGTTGCGCATAAACAAGGTGCAGAAGCCCGCCTGAAAGGCCACGTGGAACAACACCAACCCCCACATCGAATTGAACAGTCCCATCTGGATGGTCAGGTCACGCACCGGCACCATCAGAATCTGAAACGGCACGAAGTTGCCCGCGATGAACATGAAGAACACCACCAAGTTCAAACGAAACTGGTAAACCGCCAGGGCATAGCCGGTTAGGCAGGCAATGCCGACCGCGCCCAACATGGTGGGCACGGTAATCTTGATCGAGTTGAGCATGTACGGCCCAACTTCCGAGTTGAACAGCACCTCAGCAAAGTTTTGGTACCACAGGATCTCGCTGGGCATGCCCCAGTAGTTACCGGCATTAATATCACCACCGGGCCGAACCGCGGTCAACATGACCGCAAACAGCGGTAACAGCCAGACGATCAAGCTGATCGGCAGCGCGATTTTATAGGTCAGTTGCGCCAGCCCAGAGCGGCGTTGTATCGGTTCAGGAAACATTAGCTACGCTGCTCGTCACGGTACATTTTGTATAAGAAGCCTGCGATGTAGACCATCATGATGGCGAACAGCACCGTCGCAATGGCACTGCCATAACCCATGCGGTAGCCATACTCAGACAACGCCTGTTCGTACATGTAATACGCCAGCACTTGGGACTGCTGATACGGCCCACCCTGGGTCATGATCGCAATCAAATCAAACGAACGCAGTGCGCCAATGACCGTAACGACCACCGCAATAAAGGTGGCGGGACGCAATTGCGGCAGCACCACGTGCCACAGCATCTTGTACCCCTCAGCACCGTCAATTTTTCCGGCCTCGACCACGTCAGAACTGACCGAGTTCAAGCCCGTGAGATACAGAATCATGCAGTAGGCCGTTTGCGGCCATAACCCTGCCGCAATAATGCCGTAGGTCACCAAATCCTCATCCGCCAGGATGCTAACCGGATCCAAACCAAACCAGCCAATCACAATGTTCAGCAGGCCGTTTTGCGGATCATAGAACCAAGCGAAAACCAGACCGACCACGACTTGCGAGATCACGAAAGGGAAAAAGAACAGGCTTTTTACCAAGCGAATGCCAGTCACGGTTTGGTTCAAAAACAGTGCCACAAACAACCCAAAGGGCACCGCCAACATATACAGCACCAACCACAGCACGTTGTTCTTGAGTGCCACCAAAAACGTGGGGTCATACCACAGCTCGATATAGTTCTCGAAGCCGATGAAGGTTGGCGGGGATAAGCCATCCCATTGGTAAAGGCTCAAACGTAAGCTTTGACCAATAGGCCAGACGACATAAATAGCAAACAACGCAATGCCCGGGGCCATAAAGAGCCAGGGAGTCAGTGCGCGTTTTTGTTGGGATGTCAGCATAGTGGATGGCCCCGCCAAGCGGCGGGGCCGACTCCTTTACTTGTAGACGCGGTCGACGACGCGATCTAGGTTTTCCAAGATCTGCTGACGACGTTCGGGTTTAACCATGTACTCCTGGAAGCCGTCCATGCCCGCTTTGGCCATGGCTGCAGGTGCATCACGATCGTAGAACTGAGCCAGCGCATACGCGTTGGACAGCATCTCGAAGCCTGCTTCCAAGAACGGATCCGCAGCGACCTGTGCTTCGCTTGAAGGCGGCAACTGACCTAGGATCTTGTTCATTTCAGTCTGCACTTCAGGTGATGCAATGTGCGCAATGAACAGCTTGGCGTCGTCTACGTTCTTAGCCCCTGAGGGGATAAAGAATGCATCGGCAGGCGCGTCTTCAGCCATCGGCAAGCCCGCAGTGATTTCAGGGAACTGGAAGAAGCCCAACTGGTCTTCGGTCAGGCCCGCTTCTTTGAAAGGCGCCACCGCGAAGTTACCGATCAGGTACATCGCAGCATTGCCCTGCACCATCGGCGCCATGCCTTCCTGCCAGTTATAGGTAGCGTGATCTTCGATGAAGTAACCGTTAGTCACTAGCTCATCCCAACGATCGAAGGTGGCCTGCACACGTGAATCGGTGTACGGCACCTTGCCGGAGGTCAGGTCCATGTGGAACTCATAACCGTTTTGACGCAGGTTTAAGTAGTCAAACCAACCGCCTGTGGTCCATTTAAACTTCGAACCAATGGTGAACGGCGTAATTCCGTTTTCTTTCAGCGTGGCTGACACGGCCAGCAACTCGTTCCAGGTTTCAGGCACTTCAACACCGACTTTTTCGAACAAGTCTTTGCGATAGTAGATGCCCCACTGGTAGTAGCTATAGGGAACCATCCACTGTTTGCCATCACGGGTCATGGTGGCTTCGACACTGGCCATTTCGGTGTCCAAGCCCTCAGCAGCCCAGACATCAGAAATATCAGTGAACAAGCCAGCATCGACGAACGGCGCCATCCGGTTTCCGGGGTACCAGGTCGCCACGTCCGGCGCATCTGCAGTTAGAAAGTTACGAATGCGGGTTTTGTAACCCTCACGATCAAAGTTGTTCCATTCAACTTCAATGTCAGGATACTTCTGCTTGAAGCTCTCTACGGCAAAGGTAAAGGCTTCTTTGGGTGCAGGGTTTTGGTCATCGGTGTTGATGACCAGCGTGCGAGCGTGCGCACCGGACGCCATCAGCGCGGCGGTCGCAAGCGCGATCAGAGTCTTCTTCATTCGGCATACCTCGTTATATTTATTAGCCATTCGGCTTACGCACTATGCCCTGCAACCCAGACTCGCCACTTCCGAAAAAACTGGCTATGGTTACGAAAAAACAACAACCTTGGACCTTATGGAAACAACACCCAACGCTGGCTTTAGCATCCAACACCATGCCCCTCACTGTATGGAACAGGCGCACACCCATCCGCACCTAGAGGTCAATCTGATTCGCGGCGCCCGTATGCTGTATGAAACGCCCCATGGCGAGGTCTGGGTCGAGCCCGACCAAATCACCCTGTTTTGGGCCCAATTTGAGCACCAAACCACACAGGTGGTCGGCAACGGGGAAATCATTAATCTGAATTTGCCGCTGGAGCAGCTCAGCGAGCTGAACATGCCCTCGGATCTGCTAAGTCGGTTATTTCAGGGCCAGATGATCCGCGTCCCGATTACCCACTATGACTACCTGCAATTCATGCAATGGCATACCGATTTGATCAACCGACCTGAACGGGCCGCGCCGCAGGTGCTGGAGGAAATCGCAACCCGTATCCGCCGCATGAGTATGGATGGATTTTCACAGGGCCAAACCGAGGTGCCCCCGCCCGCTGACCTAGATCGGCTCGAACGGATGACCCAGTTTGTATTGGAACGCTATACCGAGGCCATTCGTGTTGAAGATATTGCCCACAGTGCCGGTCTATCCGTCGCGATCGCTCGACGCCTGTTCAAGCGCTACATGGGGATGGGCATTCATCAATTTGTACGGCGCATGCGGCTGGCCCACGCCCACCGCCTGTTGGCCAAGAACTCATCGAGTGTGCTGACCGTCGCACTGGAATGCGGGTTTAGTTCAGTGTCCGGTTTCTACACCGCGTTCGAAGAAGTTTACGGGGTTAAACCGGGGGTACTGAGGCGAGTTTAGGGAACCCATTAGGCGAACTAAACCCGCAGCAACCAGTCACCAATCGGCTGAGGCCATAAACTCACCAAACTGCTTGCACCAGACCGTGACCGAAGCCAGCCCTGCAATTTGCTCGTCGGTTAATTCACCCAGGGAGTAGTAACTTGCGCCCTTGCCTTTAACCAAGGGGGCAATCTCTATCTGATCGGTTTCATTAAAGCGCGCCTCAGTATTAATGCCGCCCGCGTCAGAAACGTACAGGTACAAATCCGGCGCCAAGCCGATCTCGACATCTGCATGCAGCTGGATATAGGTCATGCCGTCCTGTTGTACCAAGGACACGCCGCCCTGGCCGGTATGCAAAACATCCTGACCCGGATCATCCGTGCGAAACGCAGTACTGCGGACAACGGTGGCGCCTTCTAAGATCTGGTCGGGCTGGCTGCGGGACTGGAAATCGGCGATATGTCCGGTCACTGCGGTTTTGATGTCATCAAAAAGCCCAGCGTGCGCGAACAGAGGCAGCGAGAGGATAACAGCGAAGATTCGTTTCATGATCAAGGTCCTTGTGCGAGTCACTAGTGTGACATCAATCACTGGACTGGGTTCAATCGCGCAGGTCCTGCAAACTCGGACTCAACACTGGCCAATCGCCTTTGATGAGATAAGGGCCGGGATCAAGGGTAATCGGTGTCTGCTCATCCGCAGGCCAGTCATCGGCGCGGACCCTTAGGGAGTTGGGGTAATCCAGCACGCAGCACATGGGCGCCTGGGCCGCCCCGTTGGTGTACAACTCGTCAATCGTTACCGCATCGGCCAGCTGAACCAGACGCTCAGCAAATTCATCATCCACCGCAGCGTTCGGATCAGCGTACCATACCTGATCGAGCTCTAGATCAAGCCACGCCGGCTGGCCCGCCCGCACGATCGGCACCAAACCTGAAAATCGGCAGGCGTTTAATATGCGATTTTGGAGGATGCGCTGGGCATCCTGGCGGGTTTGCCTCTTTAGGCGCTGGACCCACCGGCGACGGTACAGATACACCGCGACACCGGCCAGGCCAAGCAACAGAGCAAGCAGCTTACTCAACGCGTCTGCCTACTTTTCAGGAATCAGCCCTTTGGGTGCGAAGCGCAACGTGATCAGCAAAACAATACCGACCGTCATCAAACGCATATGAGCCGCGCCCTCGAGCAGATGCGCCTTGACCGCACTGGCAGGATCCATGCCGCTGGTGAGTGCCTCAATCAACCACAACCCAATGGGCTCGGCCTGGATCCAGAAGAACCAGATAAAGAAACCGCCCAACACCGCGCCCCAGTTATTACCGCTGCCACCAATAATCACCATGACCCAGATCAGGAAGGTATAGCGCAACGGGTTATAAGTCGTCGGCGTGAACTGACCGTCCAAGGTGACCAGCATCGCACCGGCCAAGCCGATCACGGCACTGCCCAGCACAAAGACTCGTAAGTGTTGCCAGGTCACGTCCTTGCCCATGGCCGCCGCTGCGGTTTCGTTATCACGAATCGCACGCATCATCCGGCCCCAGGGTGACTTGAGCGCTTTTTCAGACAGATACATGATCAGCGCGAGTACCGCGACAAAC
Organism: Litorivicinus sp.; assembly: GCA_049609265.1. Taxonomy (GTDB): domain Bacteria; phylum Pseudomonadota; class Gammaproteobacteria; order Pseudomonadales; family Litorivicinaceae; genus Litorivicinus. The sequence continues at coordinate 59,937 of JBMYYI010000002.1, forward strand.
AGCAGGGTGTAAAGGATCTTGACGAATAAGCCCGAGGCATCGTCGACCGGCATGCTGAGCGACTGGGCCCAGCTTTGGAAGCTTGCGGATTCCTGTAGATCGACCTCGTAGGGAACCGGACGTGGCAGGCCGTTGACGTTCTTAACGCCCCGGGTCAACCAATCCTCGTTCTTTAGGAAGAAAATAATGATTTCGGAAATACCTAGGGTGGCGATCGCCAGATAGTCCGAGCGCAAGCCCAGGGCTACCTTGCCGATTAACCAGGCCGCCGCAGCCGCGAACAAAGCGCCCACCGGCCACGCCAAAACGATAGGCAAGCCCAAACCACCCAGCCAGCCACTGACCGACGGGTCGACGGCTTCGATAGCCGCGACCGCCGGATCAATGACCGCCCGCATCAATACATAGCCCACCGCGGCCACCAGACCAACGTAGAGATAGCGATGAGTTCGGCGGTAGGTATAAACACAGGCAAACACCGTCGCCGCACCGATCGCCAGGCCACCCAAAATGCCCCAGCCACCGGCGGCATAGCCTGCCGGCTGGGGTGGCATCGAAACCAAAATCGCAGCCAGACCACCCAACGCGGCAAACCCCATGACGCCGACGTTAAATAGCCCTGCATAACCCCACTGAATGTTGACACCCAACGCCATCAGCGCACTGATCAAGCACAGGTTGATTAGGGTGAAGGTCACCGCCCAGCTTTGCAGAACACCCACGGCGATCAGCAGCAGAGCCATCACGCCGAACAGCATTGGCGCACGGTATTGATTAAATAACTGGCTCATAGCGTTTTCCCACTAAACAGACCGGTTGGCTTGATGATCAACACAATGACCAAAATGATGAACGACACCGCAATTTTGTAATCGGTTGATAACAACTGCACCAGGGTGTCGGGCTGCATGTCCTCGGGCACCAGGTAACCAATCACCCGCTTATAGGCAAAGGTCACGGCAATCTCGGACAACGCTACAACGTAGCCGCCGGCAATCGCACCCAAGGGGTTGCCGACGCCGCCGACGATGGCCGCGGCAAAGATCGGCAACAGCAGCTGCATGTACGTGAAGGGTTTGAAGGACTTGTCCAAGCCGTACAGGGTGCCTGCGATGGCCGCCAGGGCCGCGACCAACAGCCAGGCCACCATAACCACCCGAGCCGGATCGATACCCGATAACAGCGCCAGGTTTTCATTATCCGAATAGGCACGCATGGATTTACCGGTGCGTGTCTTGTTCAAGAACCACCAGATAAAGGCCACCACGACCACCGCCGTGACGATGGTAATCACCTGGGTCATACGAATGGCCAGGCCCTCGTCCAGGCCCGTCATCTGCTTGAACTCGCGGGCTTTGAGTAGGAACCGCGTACCGTCAAAAAAGATCTGATCCGCCGGCCCAATGGCAAAACGCACAATGCCCCCAATCACAAACATGGTGCCGATCGAGACGATCAAGAAGATCACGTTGGACGACTTTTTCTCGCGATGATAACGATAGACCGTTTTGTCCATGATCAAAGCCAGGGTCATGGTCGCCAGGATGCCGATCGGCAAGGCCAACAACGCCGTGGGTAGGGGCTTGATGCTAATGCCCCAACTCTGGAACAACCACGTGAAAAAGATCGTGAACATGGTGCCAAAGGACATCAGCTCACCGTGGCCAAAGTTTGAAAAACGCAGCACGCTGTAAATCAGGGTGACACCCAAAGCACCCAGCGCAAGCTGACTGCCGTAGGTCAAACCCGGCAACAACAGGAAGTTGGTGAGCAGCACCAACGCATTCAATACGTCCGTCATATCAACCCCCTAGGAATGCTTTGCGGACTTCGGGGTTGGCCATCAGGGCCTCGCCGGTGTCAGTAAATCGGTTGGCGCCCTGAACCAGAACATAGCCCTTGTCGGCGATGTTCAGCGCCTGCTTGGCGTTTTGTTCGACCATCAAAATGGCGATGCCCTGTCGGGCAATTTCAATAATCCGATCAAATAGCTCGTCCATGACAATTGGGGAGACGCCTGCAGTAGGCTCGTCCAGCAACAGAACCTTGGGCTGCGTCATCAGCGCACGACCCACGGCGACCTGCTGACGCTGACCACCCGACAATTCGCCGGCCGGCTGGTGCCGTTTCTCTTTTAAGATCGGAAACAGCTCGAACACCTGCTCCATGGTGGACTGAATGTCGTCCCGGCGAATAAAGGCACCCATCTCTAGGTTCTCCTCGACACTCATCGAGGTGAACACGTTGTGAGTCTGGGGTACAAATCCCATGCCCTTGAGCACACGCTCCTCGGGTTTGAGATGCGTGATGTCCTCGCCATCAAACATGACCCGGCCCAGTCGTAAATCCAGCATCCCGAAGGTCGCCTTCATTGCGGTCGACTTACCCGCTCCGTTGGGACCGACAATGACCGCGATCTCGCCTTTATCCACACCGATGGTGCAGTCATGAAGGATATCGGCGCTGCCGTATCCTCCGGTCATATTCTCGCCAATCAAAAAGCTCATGCGCCGGCCTCTTTGTTCTTCAAACCGGTGCCCAGATAGCTCTCGATCACGGCTTCGTTATTCTTCACTTCATCGATGGTGCCCTGGGCCAGAACCGCGCCCTCAGCCATACAGATCACGGGGTCGCACAGGCGCGCGACGAACTCCATGTCATGCTCGATCAAACAAAAGGTGTAGTTGCGCTCTTGGTTCAAGCGCAGGATGGCGTCGCCGATTTTGCCCAGCAAGGTGCGGTTAACACCGGCGCCGACTTCATCCAGAAATACAATCTTGGCGTCGACCATCATTGTTCGACCCAATTCAATCAGCTTCTTCTGACCACCGGACAAATTGCCCGCCAGCTCATCGGCCACGTGTTCGATTTCCAGGAACTCGATCACTTCGTCCGCCTTGGCACGGACCTGCTTTTCATGTTCACGAACCTTCGCGGGGCGCAACCAGGTATCCATCAGACTCTCGCCTGGCTTGGGCGGCACCATCATCAGGTTTTCACGGACGCTCAAGGTGCTGAACTCGTGTGCCAGCTGGAACGTCCGCAGCAACCCTTTGCCAAATAGCTCGTGCGGAGGCAGCCCGGTGATGTCCTCGCCGTCTAGCTCGACGCGACCCGAGGTCGGCTGATAGTGCCCGGCGATCACGTTAAACAGGGTCGTTTTCCCTGCGCCGTTGGGGCCAATCAAGCCAGTGATTGAACCGGTTTCAATCTCTAACGTGGCGCCGTTGACCGCGTGAATACCGCCAAAGCTTTTATGTAAATCGTGAACTTTAATCATTCGATGACCTGTCAGATAAAAAAACGACCCAAGCACCGAAGTGATTGGGTCGCCTTAGGCTCGTTAAGGATTAACGGTAGCGAACAGTGGTGTTCTGCTGATCCTTAACCAAGACTTCGCGGTAGGAACCTGCAGACTCACCCGCACCGATCAACTCCAGTGCAGTAGCACCGACGTAGTTGATGTCGCCGCCATTACGCAGAATTTCCAGACCACGAGCCAACTCACCCGGCAGGATTTCAGTACCCGGTGCGTTTGCTACGTCGAACATGACCTTAGACACGTCGGCACCCGTGGTGCTTTTCGCAGCTTCCATCGCCAACAACACCATGGCTGCCGCGTCATAGGACTCGGGGCTGTACGGGCCGTTGTCGAAGCCGTCCATTTTGGTCAGCTCGTCGTAGATGGTAGCGCCGTTTGAGTCAGTGCCCGGCACGGTACCGATAGAGCCGTTCAAATCAGGACCGATAGCCGCCGTCAGGCTGTCGCCGATCATTGCGTCAGGCAAGAAGAATTGGTCATAAGCGCCTGCGTCCAGCGAAGACTGGATGATGCCCTTACCGCCTTGGTCTAGGTAACCCACGACCACTAGGATGTCGCCGCCTGCCTGGGCCAATGCCGCAACTTCTGCGCCGTAGTCGCCTTTACCGTCTTCGTGAGCCGCCACGATGGTGACCTTGCCGCCGGCTGCTTCAAAGTTTGACTGGATCGCATCCGCCAAGCCCTTGCCGTAGTCGTTGTTGGTGTAAGTCATTGCGATTGACTCAAAGCCCTGCTCCTGCAGCACTTCAGCGATGACCTGGCCCTGGCGAGCGTCTGAGGGGCTAGCGCGGAAGAACAGGTCGTTGTCCTCAAGCGTGCTCAGTGCCGGTGAAGTGGCCGAGGGTGAGAACTGCAAAGTACCCGTCGGCATAGAAACGTTTTGCAGGATAGAAATGGTTGCACCTGAGCACAGGCCGCCCACGATGGCGTCAACCTTGTCTGAGTTCACCAAACGGTCAGCGGCCGCAGCAGCTGCAGAGGCGTCAACACAGGTTGAGTCGGCACGAGTTGAAGATACTTTCTGGCCGCCCAAAATGCCGCCAGCTTCGTTGACTTCTTTGATCGCCAGTTCAGCGCCACGGGCCATAGCTTCCGCGAGTGATTCAGCAGGACCGGTGAATCCCAGGGCGATGCCCAATTTCACTTCGGCCATAGCAGGAGTCGAGATGGCAGCGGCTGCAGCCAAGGCTAATAGGGTCTTTTTCATTGTTTTTCTCCAAACGTCTGAGCGTTCTTGTTTTTAGAACGAGCGAAGAATACGCGGATTTATTACGTATTTACAACTTTAGCAGGGGGATCGAGTGCTTTGTCTGCGTGACAATTAATCCGCTTGCGAAATTTACGCATCGTCCCCACCCTTGGGTCTATGCAAAAACAACAACAAACCCTGTGTGTCACCGGTGGCACCGGCTACGTCGCGGGTCATCTGATCCAGCAGTTACTGATGGCCGGGCATCGAGTCCACGCAACCGTGCGCTCCCTGTCTAAATCCCCCAAGCTGGCTGCGCTCTATGAGCTGGCAGACCGCTACCCGGATCAGTTGGAGTTATTCCAGGCCGAGCTGATGACCGCCGGAAGCTTTCGCGCCGCGATGCGCGGCTGCACGACGGTGTTCCATACTGCCAGCCCCTTCACGATGCGGGTCGCGAATCCACAACGGGATCTGATTGAGCCCGCCGTCAAAGGCACTCAAAATGTATTGCAGTGCGCCAACCAGATCGAATCTATTCAGCGCGTGGTACTGACCAGCTCGGTCGCCGCAATGTACAGCGATGTTGTGGATTGTCAATCAAAACCACTGGACGAGTCCTGCTGGAACACCGGCGCCAGCTTGGATCACCAACCCTACACCCTGTCAAAAACACTCGCCGAACAGGCTGCCTGGACCATCGCTGAGGCCCAGTCGCGCTGGGACCTAGTGGTGATCAACCCCGCGCTGGTCGTGGGCCCGGCCATTTCAGATCAGACCACCTCTGAGAGCTTTGACATCGTCAAACAATTCGGCGACGGACGGCTAAAGACCGGCCTGCCCTATTTTGGGATCGGACTGGTCGATGTCCGGGATGTCGCCCAGGCGCATATCAAAGCGGCCATGACACCTAGCGCCTCAGGTCGCTATCTGTGTAATGCCCTGGATACCGATCTATTCGAAATTGCCCAGGCCCTGCGCACGTCCCATGCCCAGTACCCACTGCCTAAACGACGCCTGCCGAAATGGCTGGTGTGGTTGGTAGGTCCCGCGTTGGACCCCGTGTTCACCCGCAAGGTGATCAGCAAAAACGTCGGTTACGGTTTTGCCTCGAATACCGACAAGATCCGCTCACAGCTACAGATGGAATTCAGGGACGTACACCCCGGCATTCGGGAAATGTTCCAGCAACTGATTGATAAAGGGGTTTTTGACCAATGAAATTACTCAAGCAACAGGCCTACGTCGCAGGCGAATGGATGGATGCGGACACTCACATCCAGGTTACGAATCCCGCTACCGGTGACGTGATTGGTCAGGTTCCAGCTTTGGGTCGTGAGCACACTCGCAAAGCGATTGAAGCCGCATCCGCCGCACAGCCGAGTTGGGCCGCCCAAACCGCCAAACATCGTGCCCAGGTCCTGCGCCGCTGGTATGAATTAATGATCGAGAACAGCGAGGCGTTAGCGGTCTTGATGACGACCGAACAGGGCAAGCCCTTGGCCGAGGCGCGCGGCGAAGTCGCCTACGCCGCCAGCTTCGCTGAATGGTTTTCTGAGGAGGCCAAGCGGGTCTATGGTCACACCATCCCTGCCCACAAAACCGATGCACGCATCGTGGTCCAACAACAACCGGTCGGCGTGGTCGGGGCGATTACACCTTGGAACTTTCCACTCGCCATGATTACTCGCAAGGCAGCACCGGCGCTGGCGGCGGGCTGTGGCGTTGTGATCAAGCCCTCTGAGCTGACGCCCTTTAGCGCGCTGGCAATGATGGAGTTGGCCGAACAAGCGGGCGTACCCAAAGGCCTGATGTCTGTGGTGACGGGCTATCCACAGGACATCGGCGGCGAGCTCACCTCCAACCCCACAGTGCGGAAAATCACCTTCACCGGCTCCACTCGGGTGGGCAAATTGCTGATGGAGCAGTCCGCCCAGCAGGTCAAACGGGTATCGCTGGAGCTGGGAGGCAACGCACCCTTTATCGTTTTCGAGGACGCCGATATTGATGCTGCCGTTGCAGGTGCCATGGCCAGCAAGTTCCGCAATGCCGGCCAAACCTGTGTTTGCGCAAACCGTTTTTACGTTCACGACGCGGTTTACGACACCTTTATTGAAAAATTCGCCGCTGCCATTGGCGCACTTAAAACCGGCAATGGTCTGGATGAGGGCGTGACCCAGGGGCCTTTGATCTCGGAGGCTGCGCTGGAAAAAGTGAAAACCCATGTGGCGGATGCGGTTGCCCGCGGCGGTCGCATCGTACTGGGCGGGCAGCCCGATGCCCTGGGCGGCACTTTTTTCCAACCGACTCTAATCGCAGACCTAGCGGTAGATTCCCAGCTGTGTTGCGAAGAAACCTTTGGCCCGGTCGCAGGCGTCATGCGCTTTGACGACGAGGCCCAGGTCATCAAACTGGCCAATGACTCGTCAGTGGGATTAGCGGGGTATTTCTATTCCAAGGACCTGGCCCGCGTCTGGCGGGTCGCTGAGGCACTGGAAGTCGGCATCGTCGGCGTCAACGAGGGCATTATCTCAACCGAAGCGGCGCCCTTTGGCGGCATTAAAGAATCCGGTTTGGGCCGCGAGGGCTCATCGCTGGGAATCGAAGAGTACCTGGAAACCAAGTACATCCTGATGGGCGGCGTCTAAGGACCCAGCACCACACTGACCACCAAGCAGCCAATACCCGACAGGGTGGCTGCGAAGGTCAGCTTCATCCCCCGAATGCGATCGACGTACTGAGTTTGCCCCTCATCCATACGCTGCACAGAGCGGGCATGAAACAATCGCCCCGCCAGCAACAGCGCCACCGGCACACTGGCCAGCAAGGTATGGCCATTGATGAACACAATGCTGGGTGCGATTAGATTGATCGGAGTGTTTTCGATGAAATTTCGATGGGCCGCCACCGCCCGCTCCATCGCCTCGCCCTGGATTCCAACCGCCACCCTGCTGGATCGACGTAGACGAGCGACCTTCATCAAAAGCCGCCAATTGAGCATCAACAAGCTGCCCAAACACACAATAAAGAGTATCGATCCAAGCACTGAATTTTCCTTTTTCCTCTGCCCAGCTTAGGCAAGTACTAAGGGGCCGGCAATTTATCCACCCTGTCCTACACTTTAGGACGTGAAAAATGCACTGACTCAAGCGGCACTCGACGCCGAACTGACCCTATCTGACGGCACGCCGGTTCGCCTGGCCATGCCCGGGCCCAGTGCGCCTAAACGACGTGCCCTTTGGCCCTGGGTTGTGGTCGCCATGCTGGCGGGTTACGGCGGCTGGTTTAGCCAGCAACCTTGGTTGTTTGTCGACGGCCCGAATCTAGTCGCGGATACCCCCAGCGGATTAGATCAGGTGCTATGCCAGCGCATGATTCAGGACTTGCAGCCTAGCCTAGACGCCACTTCTGGATGGTTGCCTGCGCTGGACGATGTGCGCCGGAAAAGTCGCTGCCTAAACGACCGACTGCGTCTGGAGACCCTGACCGCACAAGCCCTGATCTTTGCGGGCCTGCCGGTCGAGCGATTGCATTTAGATGCCATCCAAACTGCGGATGGCTGGCAATTACAAAGCCGCCTGGGATCGTTGACCCGATCGCAGGCACTAGAGCCCGGCGAAGCCCTGCAGCTCATCGAACCTTTGCGACAGGTCAGCTTGGATGTTCTAGATCCGTTGATCGCAGCTCAGCGCCACTTGCTACGCGCTGAACCCCAGCTGGCTCTCGCGGCGTTGGCAACCCGCGAAGGGGCTGCGGCTGAGTTGACCCGCGCCCGGGCACTGTTTGAGCTGGGGCAGCTCGATGAAGCCTGGATGTTGTATGAACGCCATGCTGCAGTCTCCGCCCTGGCGCAGCTGGGATTAGCCAATATCGCCTGGCACAACCAGCAACCCCAGCTAGCCCAACAGCTACTCCTGGATGCCCAGCAGGCCGAACCTGGGTTGCGCATTAAATTGGCTCTGCAGATGGGCCAGTGGCAATGGGCTGCGGATTGGCTCGCCCAACAACCTCACGATCAATGGCTGTCGTTGCGGGCTTGGCTTTATCACGAGCGCGGACAGTTCGAGCGGGTTATTCAAAGCTATGCCCAGCTGCCGTCCAGCCAGCTGACCGACGTGGACCGCCTGCGTTGGGCCCAGGCCTTTGAGGCCACCGGACAATACCCCCGTGCCAGCCAACTACTCGCCGACCTGCCCGCGGACATGGCCGCTTATGAGCTGGCCAAGTTAGAGTTTCATCGAGGCGAGCTTGAAGCCGCCTTTGCCCAACTTGAGGCGCTCAACACGCCCAAATCTAAACAGACCCTAATCCCCTGGCTGATTTGGGATGATCAGATCGCCCGCGCCGAGGTTCACCTCAATCAACTGCCTCCCTCAGATGCGCGCCAAGCCCTGAGCAGCCAATGGTATTTAGCGAAACAACAATTCGCTTCTGCCCAACAAGCCGCACAGAACATTCAGGCGCCGGTATTGCGACATTGGCACCTGGCTCTGGTGGCCGAGGCGCGGGATGACATCGCGCAAATGCGCACTCACTTTGAAGCGTTATCGCAATGGGACAGCGACCGCGCGAATTGGTTAGGCGCGCAGCTGAATTTACGTGGCGGCCATGATCAGGCCGCAGCTGAGTCACTCAAGAACATTGGCGCAGCCAGCGATATCCTTCTGTACCAGGCACAACTGCAATATCCCGACACACAGGGTCTGCTGTCTCCCGGACAACGTCGCCTGTTCCGGCTCGCCCAGGCCCGGGTCCAACATCACATGAGCCTGGGTGAGTATCCCGCGGCAGCTGAACACGCCGCACAATACCTACAGACCCGCGACAACGACCCGCGTATGGCGCAGTGGCTGGCACTGAGCTACCAGGCCATGGGCCTGCAACAAGCCGCATTAGATGCCTATCGTCAGGCTTATACCGGCGATGAAATGACGCTGGCCCTCGCGCGGCAAGCGGCCCAACTGGCTGAACAGCTCCATCGCCCAGGACAGATCATTGAGTTTCTTGAGCCCTATGCCGGTGATCTTGCCGGCGAGGATCTCAATCGCCTGCTCAGCGCCTGGGTCGCTCAGGGCGAATATGACACCGCCGAGCAGTGGATACGCACGGCCCTAGTCAAATCCCCCAACCACCCGACTTTGTTCGTTCGCTGGGGTCAATTACTCGAGGGCATGGGCGATTTAACCGGCGCGTTGTCCAAATATCGTCAGGCGGTTCAGCTAGCCCCCAACGCACCCGAACCCCGGCTGTATTTGGCCTCCGCGTTATCCGCGCGAGGCGAGCTGAACCGCGCCACCGAACAGGCGCAACAAGCGATGCAGCAGCCTTTGAATGCCAAGCTTGCGATGCTGGCCGCTGACGTGTTTGAACTGGCAGGCATGACCGTACAAGCCGCACAGGCACTGGATACGTTACCCGCAAGCGCACGGACCGATGAGCTAAAACTGCGCCTAGGACGCCTGCAGGTCGACCAAGGCCTCAACCACTCAGCGGATCAGACCTTTGCTAGCGTAATGAATGAACAGATTCAGGATGCCGGACTGTGGCGCAGCTGGGGCGACGCCCTAGCCGCGCTTGGACAAACCAACGAAGCGCTGGAGAAATACAAAACCGCGGTTCGGTTAACCCGCCAGACCTCGCAAAACCAGACGCGCTGACAGCCCGCCCTCGATATTCTTCAGGATCAACTCGCCGCCATGTAAGCGCGCAATCTGGGCCACGATAGGCAGGCCTAGCCCGCTCGACCCGCTGGCTCGCTCGCCCTGTACAAAAGGCTCCATCACCTCACTCAAACGAGCTTCGTCAATGCCACCCGCTTGATCCGTAAGCTCGACCTGCGCATGCTCATCGACGCTCAGGCTTAAGGACTGTCCCGCCTGGGAGAGGCTCAACGCATTGCGTACCAGATTGTTGAGCGCAACATGCATCAACGCTTCATCACCACTGAATTGAATACGCGGCGCGATATCCGCCTGCCATTGAACACCCTGCTCAGCGGCCTGTTCCTGCCAGTCCTGGGCCCAGCCCTTAAACCGCTCTGACCAATGCTGAGTCTGTGCCTCTGGCGCCCAGGCATTGGCCTCAAGTCTAGATAGCGTGAGCATTTGCTCCAAAAGGCTATCTAACGAGGTGATTTGCGAGTGCGCACGGGGCAGCAACGCCTTGGCATCCGGGGCCCGCTCCATCAAATCCAACACCAGTTTCAGACGCGTCAGAGGCGAGCGCACTTCGTGACTCACCATACGGGTCAAGGCGCGTTGAGCCTCAAGCTGGTCCTGAATTTGCGCGGCCATCCCCTCAAAGGAGCGCGTCAAAGCACCAAACTCATCCCGTCGCTGGGCTAAATCCGCCGGTGCCGGGGTGTTCAGATCACTGGCCAAATCCCTTGACCATTGTTTTAGGCGCTCGATACGGCGAGCCGTAATCCGCGACAGGCCCCAGGCCAAGACCAGAGCCACTAGCGTACCGATCACCACAAATAAACCAATCGGTGCAGGGGGCTGCGAGCCCTGGGGCGCACGGGACACCACAAACAACATGACGTTGCGATCCTGATAGTCCACCAGGGCCGGGCCCAATACCACTTGGCCTTCGTTAATCCAGACCTTGGGTGCAGCGGGACTGGCCTTTTTAGCAATTTGATCCAAGAAATGCGGGGCCCGCATCAGCGGCGTACCGTCGAGCTCAAATAGCAACGGGCGGAACCTTCGACGATCCATCGATTTGACGCCCTCAATGCCCTGGGCGTTCAGGGTTTGGCTGACCACGTTTGCCAGCCGGCCCAAGGCCGCGGCACCGCCAGGGTCAATATCCGAGCTTGGAATTTCGCGCAGGGCATGGGTAATAAACCCCATGGCGGCAGCGGTCACAACCAGCGCGCAAAACAGGCTGAGGAACAGCCGCCAAAACAGCGTCATGCGGGCTCAAGCCACTGATAGCCTCGATTACGAATCGCGACGATCTTGGGTTTATTCTCACCTTCGCCCAGCTTTTTACGAAGTCGGCTGATGTGAACGTCGACTGCCCGGTCAAACGCCCCCAGAGGCTTGCCTAGGGCCTGCTCGGACAGCTCGTCCTTGCTGACCGGATCTGGCGTATGCTGAATCAACAGCACCAGCAGATCGAACTCAGCTCCGGTCAGATCCAACAGCTGGCCTTCAAAGCGGGCTTCGCGGCGACGCGTATCCAGCGCAATAACCGATTCGGGCTCCGCGGATTCAGGCATGGCCCGGCGCAGTACCGCTCGAATTCGGGCCGTCAGCTCTCGGGTTTCAAAGGGCTTAGGCAGATAGTCATCAGCGCCCAGCTCTAACCCCAGCACACGATCCATCGCCTCGCCACGGGCCGTCAGCATAATCACCGGCAAATTAGGATGGGATTCGCGGATGTCCCGCAACAAATCAAAGCCATTGCCGTCGGGCAATCCGACATCCAGCAACGCCAATTGTATGTCTGCGGTGAGCGCCTGCTTAGCCGCCTTGATGCTGGCGGCATGCTTGATACTAAATCCCTCATAGGCCAATACCTGCGTGAGCAGATCAGCCATATCCGGGTCGTCTTCTACTAACAGTAAGTGTCCATTCATAGAACGCATAATGAATCAGGACTTCACTTTGCGCATCCTTTGGTTACAAACCGTAACGCGCCCTTACCCTACTTAATCTTTGCTCCGTGCAGACTGCACTCGTCAACTCAACAAGGAAGCAAAAAGATGAAAGCACTCGTTCTAGGTACCTTGGTCGCAACACTCAGCATGGGCGCCCTGGCAAAAGGTGGTGAAGACCGCATGATGCGCGGCCTGGATCTATCTGAAGCACAACAGACTCAACTGATGGAGCTGCGTGAAACGCACCGGGCTCAAATGGCACCCATCCGTGAGGCTCACCTCGCTGAAATGCGCGCCGTTCTGACGCCCGAGCAGATCGTCAAATTCGATCAGCGGATGGAAAAGATGAAAGCCAAGATGGAGAAACGTCGCCAAAAACGCGACTCTTAATTAGCATGGCGGGATGACCAACATTCACCCGCCCCAGCTACCTACCTCCTCCACCCATCATGGGATCGAACGCATCGATCCCTTTGGTGGTTACAAACCTGACAATTGGCGGGATGTGCTTCAGGATCCGAGCCAGCTAGACCCCGTGTTACGCGGAGTTCTTGATGATTACCATCAGCATTATCAAAACAGCCGTAACCTGCCCCTCGAGCAAACTCTGTTTGCCGAGCTACGCGGACGTATGCCTGATTCTCTTGAGGGCGTCCCACTGCCTGATGGCGAGTGGTGGTATCACTGGCGCTATGCCGAAAACGCCGCTCACCCCCAGTATTTGCGCCGTCGTGGTCAGGGACCTTGGGAATGCTACTTTGACGCCGAAACACAGGCCCACAGCCATGATTTCTATGACCTAGGCAGTCTCGTCATGGCACCCAACCATCAACGCCTAGCCACGACTTTGGATACCCAAGGCAACGAGCGTTATCGCCTGAGTGTTCAAGACCATCCCGAGCGCTGGCTGGAGTGTGCCGATGATTGTCAGCCCCAGGTCATTTGGTCCGCGGACAGCGAGTGGGTGGTTTACATCCAACTAGATGCAGAAAACCGCGGACGTGACATTCGTGCCTGGCACCCCGCCACTAATCGCTATCGCACGCTGTATCACGAACCCGATCCCGGATTTTTCTTGGATTTATGTGAAACCCAGGACGGGCGCTACGGCCTGCTGGCCAGCCATCAACACCAAATCAGCGAAGTGCGGCTGTTGGATCTGCAGGATTTGTCACTCTCTGACCCGGTCGTGGAACGGTCCCAGGGCTGGGATGTGGATATCGAAACGCATCATGACCATCTGATCATGAAGTCCAACCACGAGCGCAAGGATTTCGGGCTGTATCGACGACCGATCGCCGGCGGCACCTGGCAACCTCTGTGGGTGCCAACGCACGGACTGGTCGATGATTTTGCGGTGCTGAACGATTATTTGGTGGTGTTGAGTAGCATTCAGGCGGCGCCCGAACTGCGCTGGTGTGCCTGGGACAACCCATGGCGCACCCTAGAGTTACCTGAGCCACTATCCGATTTATCGCTTGCGCCCGCCCGCACTTGCGATCAGGCCTGGCAACGGCTGAATTGGTCCAGTCCACGACACCCCGCACAGCATTGGCAGTTGGATTTGCAAACCGGCGAGCTGGACGTTCTCAAAACCCAAAAAATTCCCAGTGGCCATGATCCCGATGACTATCAGTGCACCCGTGCCTGGGCCGGTGATGTGCCATTGACCCTGTTGCAGTCGCGCGCCCCCATTCAAGGCGTTGTGCTATACGGCTATGGTGCCTACGGGGTGTCAGTGGAGCCGAGTTTCTCCAGTGCTCGGTTATCGTTGGTCCAGCGAGGCATTGCCCATGTCACCGCTCATGTACGCGGCGGCATGGAAATGGGCTGGCACTGGTATGAACAGGGGCGCGATCATAACAAACCGCGCAGTTTTGATGACTTTGAGGCCGCGCTGGATTATTGCCTAACACTCCATTCCCAGGTGGTGATCCACGGCGGCAGCGCCGGTGGGATGCTGGTCGGCGCACTCCTTAATCGCCGCCCACAGGATATCGCCGGAATGCTAGCCGACGTGCCCTTTATGGATGTGCTCAACACCATGTTGGATGCGGATCTGCCATTGACGCCACCAGAGTGGCCGGAATGGGGCAATCCCATCGAATCCAGCGAGGCTTTTGCGCGCATCCAGTCCTATTCGCCCTATGACAACCTGGCCCCCGCGCCCTATCCGCCGGTGCTGGTAACCGCCGGGCTGACCGATCCTCGGGTCACATTCTGGGAGCCGATGAAGTATTGCGCGCGCCTGGCTCAATGCTCGCAAAACTCGGTGTATCTGCGCATGGAAGAGCTGGGGCACAGTGGACCTAGCGGGCGGTTTGGACCGCTGCAGGAAGTCGCTGAGTGTTACAGCTGGATTTTACAACGGTTCAATCAAACTGACTCATGTACGCCTGTTTGATGCGCTGGGCTTCACGGCGGGCGCGGGAACGATTCATTTCGTCCACGTCCGCATTCTTGGACAGGGAGATCAGGGATTCATAATCCTGGCAGGAAAATAACACCTGCATCGCCTTGAGACTGGGGTGAGGACTGCGAGCCAAGCAATCGAGCAAGCTGCGCTCGACAAAGGTTTTGACGGGGTCCTCGGTGTGGGACTCCGAAACCAGCGCCATGACCGATCGGATGTCATAGGTTTGAATCAGACCTTCGATCGCATCAAAAAAAGCCTGCAAGGTGGCGTGTTCCCCGCCCTGGGTAGCACCCTCGACATAGAGGGTGGCCAGATCCAGAGCGTTTTGGGTATCGCCAGCCAGCGTCATATCAAGGTGCGTAGAAAATATGCACAGGCGCGGTCGCTTTTAGGGCGCCTCGAATCGGCATTGCGCGAACATCATCACCGGCCAGAGCCTCGTCCAAAACCGGCAATTTCGAATCGCCTGCTGCCACCAGCATGATTTGCCGTGTGTCCAAAATCGACGCCAAGGACAGACTCATCCGACGATGCGGTGCAATCGGCGGGGTGACCGCCAAGATACGCCGAGGGGTCGTCAGCCCATGCTGCAACTCATCCGCCCCGGGGAACAGACTGGCCGTGTGTGCATCCTCGCCCATCCCCAACTGCATCACATCCGCAGGCCAGGGTAGCGCCTCATAATCAGCGTGACGGCTGGTGACGCCTTCACCCGGGGTCGAGGCGGCGTTTTTCATGGGCACGAACGTCGCCACGGCCGCCTTGTCCTGGAGCAATAACTCGCGCACCAAACGCTCGTTGGAATCATCGTCGCTGGGGTCGACCCAACGCTCATCCACCAAACAAATACGCACCGCAGCCCAATCAATATCGGCTTTGGCCAGCTTGGGGAATAGCGTTTTGGGTGTCGAGCCACCGGACACCGCAAGTAAAGCCACGCCGCGGCGCTCAATGCCCTCAGACAGGGCCTGAGCAATATGATCCGCCGCCGCCTGCATCAGCTGGTCACGGTCTTCAAAATTGTGACGAATCGGATCACTCATTCCAGCTATGTCCATGTTTTTCAGTTAATGCGATGGCGGCCGTGGGACCGTAGGTGCCCGCGTTGTAGGGCTTGGGCCCTTCAGAATCTGACTGCCAACCCGCCATGATCTGATCGACCCACTTCCACGCTACTTCGACCTCATCACGTCGAACAAACAGGGTTTGGTTGCCGCGTACCACGTCCAGCAACAAACGCTCGTAGGCGTTGCGCGGTGGGCGGAACTCATCGGTCGACAGGTTCAGCTCGGCCTTGCGCAGCTGCATGCCACCCCCCAGTCCGCGGACCTTGTACATCATCTGCAACTGCATGCCTTCCTGAGGCTGCAGGCGAATCACCAAGCGGTTGGCCTGAACGTCGGTGTTTTCCGCGGCAAACAGGTTGTGGGGAACATCGCGAAATTGAACACTGATTTCTGAATAACGACTGGGCATACGCTTACCCGTGCGCAGATAAAAAGGCACGCCCGCCCAGCGCCAGTTATTGATCTCAGCCCGAATCGCGACAAAGGTTTCGGTATTGCTATGGGGATTACAGCCCTGCTCTTGCAGATAACCGGGCACTGCCTGACCCTCGACTGCACCATCGCGGTATTGGCCGCGCACAGTGTTGGCGTCGATCTCGGCGCGCTCCTTTAAGGGGCGCAGGGCGCGTAGCACCTTGACCTTTTCGTCACGCACGGCATCAGGATCCAAGCTGGCCGGTGCCTCCATGGCCACCAAGCTGAGCAGTTGCATGATATGGTTTTGCACCATGTCGCGCATCGCCCCAGAGTCATCGTAATAACCCCAGCGCCCCTCGACACCCACGGTTTCAGCAACGGTGATTTGAACATGGTCAATGCCGGCGCTGTTCCAACGGGGCTCGAAAATGCCATTCGCGAAACGCAGGGCCAACAAGTTCTGGACGGTCTCTTTACCCAGATAATGGTCGATGCGGTAAATACTGGTTTCCGGGAATACTGCATCTACCGCGCTGTTTATCACCCGTGAACTGGCCAGGTCTTTTCCGATCGGCTTTTCGATGACCACTCGGGCCTGCGCGCCAGCCAGTCCGACCTGTTCTAGGCCCGCACAAATGGCGCCGTACAGACTTGGGGAAGTTGACAAATAGTGGATCAGCGGGCGATCACCACGGTTGCTCAAATGCGCTTGGATCGCTTCAAAACTCTCTGGCGCATCGACGTCTAGGGTCTGGTAGTCCAGCATCGCGCTGAACTCATTCCAAACGGACTCCTCGAACTCATCTTCCGGAGCGTGCTCGCGCAATTTTTCATGGATTTTGGCGACAAACTCGTCACGCTGCATGTCCGAGCGGGCCAGCCCCAGGATTCGGCAGCCTGCGGGCAGGTGTTGATCCCGGAACAGGCAATACAGCGCCGGGTAAAGTTTACGACCCGCCAGGTCGCCAGTAGCGCCGAAAAGGCAGATGTCAGAGGGCTGTGCCAGCCATGGAGTCTGTGTGTCAGGCATATCACTTCCTTAAATGTAGTAAACATCCTACATTTTTTGGTAAACCGGTGCCAATAGACCGTTATACGTTGTTATACAACCGACATCTTTTCGGTCTCATGCTCATGCAACGCTAGCACGTTGTGCACGGCTTAAGCTTGGGAAAATTAAGTGTGACTTTTATTCGATCCCAGACACCCGCACAATGCACCCATGATTGATCTCTCGCGCGTTGATACGCTGCTGCTGGATATGGATGGCACCCTGCTGGATCTGCATTTTGACGACCATTTTTGGTTGCAATACATGCCCGCCAACCTGCCAGAAAACCATGGCTTCGACGCCCACCAAATGCAAACCCATTTTTACGAGCCGATGCAGTCTACGCGCGGCAGTTTGGACTGGTATTGCGTGGACCATTGGAGTGAGCGACTGGATCTACCCGTCATGCAAGATATGGCTCGGCATCGGCACTTGATCCGCTGGCGTCCGGGCACCACCGATTTTTTGCGCCTCGCGCGCAAGGCTGGGAAACGCATCATCATCGCCACCAATGCCCACCGCGAAGTCTGGCAGCTCAAAGC
The DNA here is from genome assembly GCA_049609265.1 of Litorivicinus sp. Taxonomy (GTDB): domain Bacteria; phylum Pseudomonadota; class Gammaproteobacteria; order Pseudomonadales; family Litorivicinaceae; genus Litorivicinus. Next base: position 77,547 of record JBMYYI010000002.1, read on the forward strand.
CGACACTTTGGATTTGATTCACCGAGTGGACGCGGTGGTCTCCAGCCACGATTACGGCAAACCCAAAGAAGACGGCCATTTTTGGCAATCCATCGTCGACCAATATCAACTGGATCTGACGCGCTGTGCCTTTTTTGACGATTCTGACGCGGTATTGGCCTCGGCGGTGCGTCACGGGGTGGGCTTGGTCGTCGGCATCGAACATCCCAATTCACACCGCCCGGCACGGACCCTGGAGCACGCACCGGTGATTCGAGATTTTAGCGACCTGATTCCGGTGTTACGCGCATGAGTGTTCGACTGGACAAGTGGCTGTGGGCCGCACGCTTTTTCAAAACACGCGGCTTGGCCCGGGCCGCCATCGATGGTGGGCATGTAGAACTCAACGGCACCCGCGCCAAGCCCAGCAAATCGGTCGAAGTGGGGGCACAGCTGAGCATTCAAAAAGGCCAGACCCAATTCACCATCGACGTGCTGGCGCTATCCGATCAACGGCGCGGAGCACCGGAAGCTCAAGCGCTCTACCAAGAAACCGATGACTCGCGCAAAGCCCGCGAAGAGGCCGCCCTGAAACGCCAAGCCTTGTCTGCCGGCATCATGGCCCCATCTACCCGCCCCAACAAGAAGGACCGGCGTGAGATTTCACGCTTGCAACGTCAGGAGAGTTCATGACACCCGATCTAGGCCAACGATTTATCTTTGATGGACATCCTGTACGCGGCCAGGTGGCCTGTCTCAAGGACACCCTGCGCGACGTCTTTGGCGAGCACCCCTATCCGGCGCGGGTTGCAGAGCAACTCGGTGAGGCGCTGGTCGCCGCAGCGCTGCTAGGCGACACCCTTAAATTCGAGGGCAGCCTGATCCTGCAAATTAAAGGTGACGGCCCGCTTAACACCCTGATGGTTGAGCGTGATGACAAAGGCCGCCTACGCGGCATCGCCCGCCATGACGACAACGATCCCGCACTGACCCGCTCAACCGGCCTAAAAAGTCTATACGGCAAGGCCTATCTGGCGATCAGCTTATTCCCCAAAGATGGTGAGCGGTATCAAGGTATTGTGGCGGTCGAGGGAGAGACCCTGGCCGAGGTCATTGACGGCTATTTTGACCAATCCGAACAACTGCCCACCCGTTTGTGGCTGACCGCGGATGGCCATCAGGCCGCCGGCATGCTGCTACAACAACTGCCTCCCAATGCCGATGAAGAGCTAACCGAGGGATACTGGGATCACCTGGTTGCGCTGACCGAAACCATCAAAGCGGACGAGCTCAAAACCCTGGATGCCCCCGAGATTCTGCACCGGCTGTATCACGAAGAGACGATTCGTCTGTTCGATGGCCACCCCCTGAGCTTTCATTGCTCCTGCTCACGCGAGCGCAGCGCCCGCGCCCTGATATCCCTGGGCAAAGAGGACGTAACCGCCCTGATGCAGGAACAAGACGTGGTCAGCGTTGACTGCCAGTTCTGCGGCAAGGTCTACGATTATGACCAAACAGATTTGAGCTGGTTGACCAGCGACGCGCCGGCTCCAGGCTCAGATCAACTGCAATGACCCTGCATCAAACGGTCGCTCAACAACTGGGCATTCGCGTCGAGCAGGTTCAAACCACCGCCCGCCTGTTAGAGGAAGGGGCGACCGTCCCCTTTATCGCGCGCTATCGCAAAGAGGCCACCGGAGGGCTGTCGGACGAGCAACTTAGGGACCTCACCGAAACCCTGACCCGTGTGCGTGAGCTGGAAGACCGGCGTGCCAGCATCCTAAAAAGCCTGCAGGATCAAGACCTGTTGAGCGCCCAGCTTGAGCAGACCATCCAAAACGCGCGCACCCGCACTGAGTTAGAAGATGCCTACTTGCCGTACCGGCCCAAGCGTCAAACGCGGGCCCAAAAGGCCATTGATGCCGGGCTAGAGCCGCTGGCAGATGCGCTTTGGCAGGGTCACAGCGTCGATAAAGCCCAGTACGTATGCGAGGCCTTTGATCTGGACAGCCTTGAGAAAGGCGCTCGGGATATTTGCGCTGAACGGCTGGCGTTGACGCCCGCGTTGCGCGAGTGGACCCGCAAACTGTTACAACGCGAGGGGCGGGTGCACAGCCGGGGCGAGCTGGATGAGCAGAGCAAGTTCAAGGACTACGCTGACTATTCAGAGCCGCTTAGCCGGGTGGCGCCGCACCGAGCCATGGCGCTGTTTCGCGGCCGTGATGCCGGTGAGCTGAACCTATCAATTGTGCCCAACACCGCCGAAGGCGAGCTGCTCAATGAGCTGGGTCGGCTGGCGCGCGCCCCGCAAAACCCCTTTGCCCTGGGATGTGTACGTTGGGCGTGGCGAACCAAGTTGCTGCCGCAGATTGAGAGCGAATGCTTGGCTACCCTCTGGAGCCGCGCCGAGGACAACGCCCTCGTGGTATTCCAGAAAAACCTGCACGATTTATTGATGGCCGCCCCGGCAGGCACCCGGCCCACCCTAGGGCTGGATCCGGGCATCCGCACCGGCGTCAAAGGCTGCGTGGTCAATGCCAATGGCGACTTGATGGCGCATGCCACCCTATTCCCACTTCAGCCCAAGTGTGACGAACGCGGCTTTATCGCTCAAATCCAGGCCTGGGTAGATCAATTTCAAATTGAACTGATCGCTGTGGGTAACGGCACCGGCGGACGTGAAACGCTGGACCTGGTCGAGCAAGCACTCGTCGGACGTCAAAACACCCTAGCGGTCAGCGTCAGCGAATCCGGGGCATCGGTCTATAGCGCATCAGCGTTGGCCTCCAAAGAATTTCCCGATTTAGATGTCAGCTATCGCGGAGCCGTCAGCATTGCCCGCCGACTGCAAGATCCATTGGCTGAACTGGTCAAAATCGATCCCAAAGCCCTGGGCGTGGGCCAATACCAGCACGACGTCAATCAAACCCGCCTGGGTCAGCGCCTAGAACAGGTGGTCGAGCGTTGCGTGAACAGCGTGGGTGTGGATCTAAACACCGCATCGGTCGAGCTGCTGCAGCAGGTGGCCGGTGTCGGCCCCGTGACGGCCCAAGCGATTGTTGCCAAGCGCAGTGAGTTGGGCGGCTTTCGCACCCGTGAACAACTATTGGCCGTGCGCGGCCTAGGCCCTAAAGCCTTTGAACAATGCGCCGGTTTTCTGCGGATTCGAGAGGGCGAAAACCCCTTGGATGCCAGCGCAGTGCACCCCGAGTCCTACGCACTTGCCCAGCAGATCATGACGGACCTGGGGCTCAGCTCCCTGCCGGCTCCAGCAGAGAAGCTCACTCGCCTTGATCGCTCACGCTACAGCGCAGGGGAGATGACCTTGAACGATGTGATCGCTGAGCTGGCCAAGCCCGGCCGCGACCCGCGCCCGGAATTCAAACAAGTCCGCTTTGACGCCTCAGTGCGAAAGGTCAGCGATCTCAGTGTCGGCATGAAATTGCCCGGAATTGTCACTAACGTGACGGATTTTGGCGCTTTTGTAGACATTGGGGTCAAACAAGATGGCTTAGTCCACATTTCAAAGTTAGCCCATGGCTTTGTTAAACACCCCACAGATGTTGTTAAAACCGGCGACGCGCTTGAGGTCTGGGTGTTGGACGTGGATAGTAAGCGCAACCGAATAAGCCTCAGTGCAACCGGCCCCGAAGAGCCGGCTGTGCGGGAACAGACAGTTAGGAAACCCAAGACGGTGCAATCACCCAGCAACTCCAGCATGGCGGCTGCGTTCAGCAAGGCCCGACGCTCATGAAAATCAGCTCGGAGCAATTTAAAAAACTCGCCGTACGTGAAGATCACTGGGTGTCTGGCATGCGCCGGGGCATCGAACGCGAAGCCCTACGGATCACACCCGAGGGCAAACTGGCCCAAACACCGCACCCACAGGCGCTCGGGCCCGCTGCGACCCACCCTGCCATCACCACCGACTATTCCGAATCCCTGATGGAGTTCATCACCCCCCTGTGTGAAACCCCAGAAGAAGCCGTCGCCTTCTTAGAGGACATGCAGCGCGAGACGCTAAAAGTCATAGGGGATGAGCTGCTGTGGCCCAACTCCATGCCCTGCTGGCTGCCAGAGCAGGAGCAGGATATCCCCTTGGCGCAGTACGGTGACTCAGATATCGGACGGCTAAAGACCATTTACCGGCAGGGCTTGGCGCATCGCTATGGCCGCCGTATGCAAACCATTGCAGGCGTGCACTACAACTGGTCACTGCCCGAGGCTGCTTGGCAGGACATCACCGGTATCGAGGACCCTCAGGCCGCCCGTAATCGTGGCTACTTCCTGACCCTACGGGGGTTTCGTCGTAATTACTGGATGTTGATGTGGCTGTTTGGTGCCAGCCCGGCGATGGACCGAAGCTTCTTTGGTGAGACCGAACGTGGCAATGCCAGCCGCCTGGTGTCCGGCGCCACCAGCTTACGCATGAGTGACTTGGGCTATCACAACAAGGCCCAACAAACGCTAGGAATCTGCTTTAACGCGCTAGATAGCTACGCTGAGAGCCTATCCAATGCGGTTCACCAGCCCTGGCCGGAATACCAAAGCTGGGGAACCCTGGTGGAGGGTGAGTGGCAGCAGCTCAATGAAAATCTGCTGCAAATCGAAAATGAGTATTACTCGGTCGTGCGACCCAAACAGCTGCAGGAATCCGGCGAACGCCCGGTCAAAGCCCTGCGTGAACGCGGGGTCAGCTGGCTTGAAGTGCGTTGCTTGGACGTTGATCCCTGGGCACCCGCCGGCATCAGCACCCACACGATTCGATTCCTGGATTGTTTCCTGCTCGCCTGCGCGCTCTCAGACAACCCACGGGTCAGCAGCGAAGAGTGCCTCCAGCTGGAAGAAAACCAGCACCGTATCGCCACCGAGGGCCGCACCCACGGCCAACGTGTTTGGGTGCGTGGGGAAGAGCAAAAGCTGACCGATGCCGCCGAGCATATTTTGAAGAAGTGCCGCCAGGTGGCTGAAATGCTGGATGAACACGAGGGCGGAGGCGCCCACGTTGCCGCCATCGACGAAGCCGCAGAGCATCTCTTGATGCCCAAGGGCCTGCCCAGCGCGCGGATCGAACGCAAAGTACACGAGAAGGGCTTTATGGCCTGGACCCTGGGACGGGCAGAAAAGCTAAAGGCTCGTTTGTTAGAGGGCGAAACCAGCCCAGAGCGGCTAGCGCAAATGGCCCAGATGCGCGAACAGGCGATTGAGGCGGAGCGCACACTGCCGCGCTCGAGCCCCGAAGGGTTTAATCAGTTTATTCTCGACTACGTCAACCAACCCACCGGCTAACCCTCGGGAATAATGCCGGCGGGGAACAGCACCGAGCGAACGCAGTTGGTGCAGCCCTCACGGGCTAGGGTTTCGTTGAACTGATCGGTAGCCTGTTCGGCGAGCGTGAGCCAACCTTGAGTACTGATAAAGGTCGCACGGCTTTGTTGCGACAGCAGTCGCTGAAAGCTGTCACGCAATAAGGGACGATGCGCCATCACCTGATCGCGCGCCGTCGCATCGGCCACCTCTAGGGTGACCATGGCAATCATGGCAACACCGATTTGCGTTCGTGACTTTTCGTAACTTGAATAAAAGGGGTCAACCAAGTCAACGTAGAGATCCGTGGCATCGAACACGTCCTCCGCAGTGGCAGGTCCGATCCAAAACAACAGCAACAACAACCAAGGCATAAAGTAGTTCCTCCATGAATAGTTCTAGTTGGGTTTACAGAATTCGCCACCCCCAAATCCTGGGATTGCTAGCCTTTACGATCTGCGGCGCACTCTTGGGCACCGCGTTTTATATGGAATATGTGTGGTACCTCGAACCCTGCCCGCTGTGCATGGCCCAGCGCCTAGCCTTCGCAGGCTTTGGCTTGGTCGGTTTGATCGCGGCGTTAACACCACCCACCGCCGGCCGCGTTCGCGCGCTCTCGATAGCAGGGTTGGCATTCTCGCTGCTGGGTCTGTATCTGGCCGCCCGGCAGCTATGGTTGCAGTCACTCCCGCCCGATCAGGTGCCTGACTGTGCGCCGGGCATTTACTACATGATGCAATCCTTCCCCCTGCTTGAGGTCATCAGCACCATGCTGACCGGGTCAGGTGACTGCGCCGAGGTTCAATGGCGCTGGTTAGGGTTATCTATTCCAGGCTGGACGGCTGTGGCCTTTGCCAGCATGAGCCTAAAAGCCGCGATAATGCCATGGTTCGTGCGCTACTAGTCCTTGCCACGCTGATGCTGGCGGGCTGTGAAGATGGCCCGGATAGCCGAGTCGACTTGCTAGGCGAGAACGCCTACGCGGGCAGTATCTCAAAGGACGGCCGCATCATCGTACTGGCCGGCACCGACAATGGCATTGTGCTGTTTGTGGATCAGCAAAAAACCCACACCCTAGAACCACCTGGTCAGGCGGTCGCCATCGAGGACGCCTCGATCAGCCCGGATGGCCGTCGCATCGCCACCGCCAGCGGCAACCGCTATGCCATCTTTAGCAGCCAAAGTGGCCGCCGCCTGCAGCAGGGCAGCGTGCCTGGACTGATCAAATCCATCGCCGTGGACAACCAGGCCCGGCTGCTCATTGGCACGCTACAGGGCGCCTTTTGGCTATCCGGTGACAACAACCTTCAGCTGTCCAACCTAGCCACCCGTGCGGTGGCCCTGGACGGTCGGCGCGGCATTGTGGGTAACGATGCCGGTCAAATCAGCGTCTGGGCGTTGGGCGCCAGTCGGCCGGATTATCAGTTCCAAATGCAGGGTGCAGTCCAAAGCGTGGCCATTGATGGCGATCAAGCGGCCGCTTCGAGCAAGGATCAGCCAACGCGCCTGCTGGCGATTGGCCCGCAAGGGAAAAACGCCGCTCTGGCGCAGGAAACTCACTATTATCCAACCCCGGTTTTTGCCGAGACCCTACGGATTACCCCAACCGGGATTTGGATAGGCAACAGCTTAAAACGCGCCGCGTATTGGGACTATGCGGATTTGAGCGAGCCTGCCCAGACCTGGCGGATGCCCACACGGGCCGGCTCAAACCCCGGATCCGCGCGCTTGCTGGGCTTTTCAAAGGACACAAAAAAACCCGTTGCCGTGATAGCAACGGGCCATCGCGTCGAGCTAATCAGGGATTAACTTTCAACAGCTCAACTTCGAAGACCAAAGTTGAGAACGGCGGGATACTGCCCGCTGCACCCGGACCGTAGGCCAAGTCCTGGGGAATCACGAATTCTACTTTGTCGCCTTCTTTCATCAGCTGCAGACCTTCGACCCAACCGGGGATCACGCCATTGACCGGGAAAGTCACAGGCTCACCACGATCGACGGATGAATCAAAGACAGTGCCGTCAATCAGCGTGCCGTGATAATGCACCTGGACCTGATCAGAGGCTGCGGGGCTTGCGCCCGTGCCACGTGTAATCCAACGCACCTGAAGCCCGCTCTCTTGAACTTCAACGCCGTCTTTCTCGGCGTTCGCTTGCAAGAATGCCGATCCAGCGAGCTTGGCTGCTTCTGCTGCGGCCTGCTGCTCTGCCGCCTGCTGCTCTTGCATACGCGACTGGGCCGCCTGCATGACTTCACTGATCTCATCGTTGGTCATCAAACGTGATTCAGGGTTGGCCGCTGTTTTAATACCTTCAATCAGCTGGTCGTATTCCAACTCACCAAAATCTTGGTAAATGCGCTCACCGACGATGATGCCCAATGCGTACGAGAGTTTCTGTTCCTGTGTTTCCAATTCCATGCCCCATGCCGGTGTGATGGCCATAACCGCAGCCAAGATAAGTGGTTTCATGTGTGATCCTTAGTTCGATGTCGTGACTTGGACACCCAAAAGCGTCAGTCGTTCGAGTAATGCAGTGTATAGGTTTTGCGCCGCCGGCGCCGGCTCCAGTCCAAAAGGGTGGAGCGTGCGATGCAAATGAACCCAGGGGTTACCCGCGATGGGTTCGCTGGGTAATTGCTCCAGCTCACTCAACAGCCGCTGCTCAGCGGCAATCTCAAGGGGCCGGGTCTGCTGCCCAAGGTCCCGGGTGACCGGATCTAGCTCTAGCAGACGCCTGGCACCGCGTAGACGCTCAATGCTGAGGTACAAACCGCCCCGCAGCGTTCGAAAATGCTGTAATGATGCAGCCTCGACCTGGCGCCCCTGGCTAGCTAACCAGGCCGTCCACAGCAACTCGCACACACTCATTTGGTGTTCGTCCTGCAGACGGATACACAGATCGGCGATCAGCGGGTCGCGATATTTATCGAGCGCAAAGTCCCACAGGGACACGGGCATTGGTAAACTCCTAAAACACCAAGGATACCTGTTAGATGCTTCAATTCCACGCCCTCTCGCTGCGCATTGGCGGCCGCTTGTTAATCGACGAGCAAACCCTACGCGCCCCCAATCCCTCACGCCTAGGCTTAGTGGGGCACAACGGCGCCGGCAAATCGTCGCTATTGAAGCTGATTCGCGGTGAAGTAGCCGCTGATGCGGGCGAGTTCTCACTCGCTGGCAAACCGACCATTGCCAGCATGGCGCAGGACACGCCCTCACTGAGCTTGCCGGTCATCGAACACCTGCTGGATGCCTACCCCGAGTTTCGGCGCCTAGAGCAGGCATTAGAGCAGGCCCCTGAGGACGCCGCGTTGCACGCTGCCTTTGGTGACATTGATGGATGGAGCCAGCGCGCTCGCGCCGCTGAGCTGCTAGCGGGTCTTGGATTTGACGAGCAACGTCAAGCCCAGCCGGTGTCCGCACTATCCGGTGGGTGGCGGATGCGCTTGAACCTGGCCCGGGCACTGATTCTGCCCAGTGACTTGCTGTTGTTGGACGAACCGACCAACCACCTGGACATTGATGCCATCGCTTGGCTAGAGAAAACCTTACTTCGGTATGCCGGAACCCTGGTTATCGTGGCTCACGACCGCCAGTTTCTGGACAATCTGTGTACGCACATCATCGCGCTGGAAGACCAGACGTTAAAACTCTACACCGGCGGCTACAGTGATTTTGAACGTCAGCGCGCGGCTGAGATTGAGCGTGCCGCCGCCGAGCAGGTCAAGACCGACAAGAAGCGAGCGCATCTGCAGTCCTTTGTCGACCGCTTTAAAGCCAAAGCATCCAAGGCCAAGCAAGCGCAGAGCCGGGTCAAGGCGATGGAAAAGCTGGTCGTAGCCAGCGCTGTGCGGGCTCGCTCGAGCCTGAATTTTGCCATCCCCTGTCAGGAGAAACTCTCGACCCCGCTCGTGGCAGGCACCGATCTAAGCTTGGGATATGGCGATCATCGGATCCTATCCGGCGCCCACTTGGCACTGAATCCGGGCGATCGAATTGGCCTGCTGGGGGCCAATGGGGCCGGCAAATCCACGTTAGTGAAAACCCTGGTCGGCCGGATTAAGCCGCTCGATGGAACCCTGCACCGCGGACAAAACACCTCAGTGGGTTATTTTGCTCAGGAGCAACTGGACATCCTGACCGCCGAAAACACCCCGCTGATGGAGATGATCAGCGCGGCGCCTGAGGCCCGCGAGCAAGATTTGCGCAACTACCTCGGTGGCTGGGGTTTCTCGAATGAGCGAGTCGACCAGCCCATTGCCAGTCTGTCTGGCGGCGAGCGGGCTCGTTTGGCCCTGGGCTTAATCGCGTACCGCCAACCCAATCTATTGATTCTGGACGAACCGACCAACCACCTCGATTTGGATGCTCGGGCAGCGCTGGCCGAAGCCCTGGTCGAGTTTCCTGGTGCATTGCTGTTGGTCAGCCACGATCGCCACCTGATTGAGACGACCTGCGATGAGCTGTGGTCAATCCGTGCCGGCACACTTTCGCCCTTCACCCAGCCCCTATCGGAATGGCAACCCCACAGCGAGAGCCGCAACAACCCAACCATCAACAGCAACAACCAAAAGGAGCTGCGCAAGGCTCGAGCGGCCAATCGAGCTCAACTGGCCCCGCTTACCCGCGCTCTGAAACAGGCCGAGCAGGCGTTGGAGTCCGCTCAGCAAGCACTGGATGCACTGGATCAGGAAATGCACCAGCCGGAGTACTATCAATCCAAGCCGCTGGAGCAACAGGCTGAGGATGGCAAGCGCCGGGCAAGCCTGCTGGACGCCGTGGAAGAGGCGGAAATGCATTGGCTTGAGGCCGCTGAGGCGCTAGAGAACGCACAGTAATCGGGCGCGGGCACGTACCAAAGTGCACCACAATGATGCGCAGCAACCGGAGCCCGAAATCTCCCCTCCTTGACATCCTCCCCTCACTGAAGTGAGGGGATTCCTACTGCTAGACGACCATGCCCCGCCGCGGGAATGTTCTTGGCCGCGGTCATCGACGTGGCCGAAGGCGAGAAGATTCCCCGCAAAGGTGGACCCGGCATTACTCGTTCGGATTTGTTGGTGATCAACAAAATCGACCTAGCCCCCTATGTCGGCGCCAGTCTTGAAGTCATGGAGTCAGATACCAACCGCATGCGCCCAGAAAAACCCTGGGTCTTTTCGAATCTAAAGACCCATCAGGGCCTGGACGAAATCATTGCGTTTATTGAACACGAAGGCGTACTGACCACAGCCTAAGCTAGAGCGTTCGCCAACCGGCCCAGATCCGGTTGGCGGCGGTGAGCGCGCACAGTCCGGCGAAACCATAGGCCAACACGGCAAAGTGCTCGGGCAATAGACACATCAATACAAAGCACGCGATGGTCTCGGTGCCCTCTGCCAATCCATTTAAGTAATACAGGCCTTTGTATCCGAACTGAGGGTGCTGCAGGCCACGCTTTTGCGCCTGGCTGGCAAAGGCCAAAAAGCTAGATCCGGTCCCGACAAAACTGACCACCAGAACCAATGCCGGCAACGCCCAGTCGGAATTCCCCAACGCAAAGCCCAACGGAAACAGCGCGTAAAACGCAAAATCCAAGGCGATATCCAAAAAAGCGCCGGCATCAGTAGGTCCCTGCCGTCGCGCCAACTCGCCATCCACACCATCTGCCAATCGGTTTAGGGCCAGCCCAACCAATGCCCAGGAATAGGCCTCAAAGGCCAGTGCAATGACGGCTAAAATCCCCACCCAAAAGCCCAACCAAGTCACCTGATCGGCCCGCACGCCGCGGCGATCGAGGGCCTCTGCACAGCGACCCAGCGGCGCTTTTAAATGGGGCACCAAATAGCGATCTAGCATGCATAGTCCTGCAATTGAATAACCCGGGAGCCTGCCGGAATGTCCTCGGGGTCATGGGTCACCAACACCACGGGAATGCCCTGGCAACGCTGCCAAACGAATTGGCGGATGTGGCTACGCAGTTCGGCATCCAGCCGCGCAAAGGGTTCGTCCAACAACACCGCCTGTGGCTGGGCCAACAGGGTACGCAACAAGGAAACCCGCGCGATCTGACCGCCCGAGAGCGTCGCCACATCCTGATGCAAGGTACCCGCGAGCCCCGCTTGTTCTAGCAGCGCGCCAAAATCAGTATCCGCCTGACGGGCCGCAAATTTTAGGTTCCCCAGCACATCAAGGTGGGGAAACAACATCGGCGTCTGGGTCATCAAGCCTAAGCGGCGCTGCTCACAGGGCAGATCCGTGATGTCGCGCGCGTCAATTTGAATCGCGCCCCGGCCCTGCGCCGGGGGGTTCAGCAGCCCACACATCCAATCCAACAGCGTCGATTTGCCCAGTCCCGAAGGCCCCACGATCGCCAGTACCTCGCCCGCAGCCACGTCAAAGGACACGCCTTGAAACAGATTACGCTCGGGCAATGTGATCGAAAGATCTGTGACTTTAAGCACCCCGGCGTCTCCGATATAACCCAGCTGGAATAGCCAGCGCCAACGCAAAGGCTAACCATGGCAACAGCATTTGCAAACTCGCCAGCGTCCCGATTACACGACGATCCACGCCTCCAAAACTCGTCACCAGCTCCGTCGTCAGCGTTGGGAAACGACCCGCGCCCAGCAACAACGTTGGCAAATACTGAGCAATCGAGACCGACATCGCCAACGCCCAGGCACTGAGCAGTGCGCGCAACAGCAACGGGATACGAACGCGCCACAGACGCCGCAGGTACCCCGCCCCAAGCAGCTGCGCCTGCCGCTCAAACCCGGGGTCCAGCGCTCGCCAAGGGCCGGCCAGTACCAGCAGTGCGTAGGGCAGCGCATACACCCAATGCGCCCACACCAGCGTTGAAAACTGCGCATCCGCGCCGATCAGCAAAGCCCCCGCCTGCCACCCCAACAGCACACAGACCTGAGGTATAAACAGTGGCACGTACCACAACCCATCGAGTCGGGGCACCTGACGATGGCGCTCCAACTCCAGCCACACCAGCGCCGACGCCACCGCCAATAACGATGAGAACAGGGCCAACGCCAATGTGTTCTCAATCAAAGGCCACCAATCTGCCCAGCGCTGGGTCCAAAAACGCAGGGTTAAAGTCGAGGGCCAAACATCGGGAAATCGCCAGCGCTGGGTCACTGACCACAACGCCAGGGCAGCAAGGCTGGCTGAGATCAGACTCCAAACACCCCACAACAGCGCCCAAGCGCCCATGCCGACAGCGGGTCGTGCCACGCGCCGCTGACCATCCAGGCAACGCTGGGCACGCCACCGAGCGATCAGACGGTACGCCACCTGAGCGAGAACAAAACCAATCGCCAACACACCTAACAACCCCAGCGACGCGAGCGCAGCGGGCGCACGCCCTCCGGGCTGATAGAAATACTCCACCACCGCAACGGCAAGGGTGGGCGGCTGGCCAGGACCCAAAATCAGCGCCATATCCACCACCGTCAGGTTGTATGCCAGCACCACGCCGATCGGCAGGCGCATCAAGGGCAACAGACGCGGCAATATCAGACGGCTCCAGCATTGCGACGGCGCATACCCCAACAGGCGCCCCTGCCGCAGGCTGGCCTGGGGATCCAAGCGCGGCAAATAGGCCAGCGCGGTAAACAGCAGGAAGGGCAACTCCTTAAGCGCAAGACCCAATATCAACGACAGCCCCCACGCGTCGGGCACGACCCAACTATCGGGCGGCCGAGCCCACTGAGCTAGAGGGGCCACCAAGCGGGCCAGCCAGCCACTGGGCGCGAGCAGAAATACCAATCCCACAGCTAAGGCGGCATGGGGCACCGCCAAAAAAGGCGCCAAGAGGTGGCGCAAAAATCGCATCGACGGGCGATTCCAACCCAGCACAACCACTGCGATCGCCAGCAACAAAGCCAAAGCCGTCGCCGCCAGGCCCGTTACCAGGGTCGAGGTCACAGCTGCCACAAGACGCGGATCCTGCAGCACATGCCAGCCTGAACCGGCACCGGGGTATCCACCCAGCGCAGTCATCAGGGTGCCCAACAGGCCCAGCACCACGGGGACCGCGAAGGCCCCCAGGATCAAGCCTGCTGCTATTGGGCGTAACGCTGCGCCCAAGCCGCCTCCAAGGCTGCGGTCCAACTGGCATGGGGTTCGCTGAGCGTGTTCGCCAACTGCTCAATCGGCAACGCCCAAATCCCCAAATCGATTTGCTCGAACCGGGTCTTTTGCACGTCCTGGAGTTTGTTCAAATCCAACACGGTCGGATCGCCCCAATAGGCAGGATCGGCTTTACGCGCTTGAGCCTGGGGGCTGAGCAAGAAATTTGCCACCACCATGGCCGCCGCGGGTGCCTGAGCGTTAAAGGGGATCGAGACAAAATGCGTGTTGCCCACCGTGCCACCTTCAAAAATATAGGTCCGCACGGAATCCGCCAGCTGCCCTTCACGGACCGCAGCGCTGGCCTCATTTGGATTGAAACTAATAGCCAGATCGATCTCACCGTCGTCCATCAACTGGCGGGTCTCCTCGCCACTGGCTGGCCAGACCTTGCCCTGGCCACGCAGCAAGGGATGCATCTGATCCAGATAGCTCCACAAGGGGGCGGTGACCGCCTCAAAGTCAGCCTGTTCAACCGGCTGAAGTAGCGCTTGGGGCTGTTGAGTTAACTCCGACAGCAGCTGCTTTATAAAGGTCGTGCCATGAAAGGCCGGGGGAGCGGGATAAGCAAATCGGCCGCCCTCCTGCAGATGCTTCAGCAAGGCCTGGGCACTCTTCGGTGGATTAGGCAGTTGCTCAGAATCGTGCAAGAACACCAACTGAGCGCCGCCCCAGGGGGCCTCAAGTCCCTCGACCGGGACGCTGAAGTCGTAGGTGATTGAGGGCTTGTCCGCGACCCACGCGGCATTGGGTAGATGATTCGCAAAGTCACCAAACAGCAAATCCCCCTGCTTGAGGTTGGCGAAGTTTTCGCCGTTGATCCACATCAAATCAACATTGCCGCCCTGGTTTTTTCCCACCGCTTTGGCCGATTCAATTTGAGTCACGATCTCGGCGATGTCACCGACCTTTACGTGTTCCAACGTGACGCCATAGTCTGCCAGCACCTGCTCGCCGACCCAGTCAATGTATTGATTGATGCGGTCGGATCCGCCCCAGGCATTGAAATAAACCGTCTGCCCTTGGGCCTTTTCCAGCACCTCGCCCCAGGGCGAGTCTGGCTGAATCGCGACGGCCGGTAGCGCGGCCGCCCAGGCCAATGCCACAAGACTTTTCTTCATGCGTTTTTCCTTATCTGTACTTAATTGCGACGCCAGGCATGGTACTTGGCGACCCAGCCCAGCAGTGTTTCAGGGACATGCGCGCGCTTCCATTCGCCCGCGGCGTATTTGTTCGCCTCGACCATCGAGGGATAGGCATGGACTGTGCCTAGGATCTTGTTAAGGCCCAACTTCCAGCGCTTGGCCAGTACAAACTCCTGAATCAGATCCCCCGCATGGGCGCCCACCAGCGTGACTCCCAGCAGGGTGTCCTTGCCCGGTACGGTTAGCACTTTGACAAAGCCATGGGCCTCGCCATCCGCAATCGCTCGGTCCAGATCGTCAATGCCATATCGGGTCACTTCGTACTCAATACCTTGGGCGCGAGCTTCATCCTCTGACAGCCCTAGTCGGGCAACTTCAGGGTCGGTAAAGGTTACCCAACTCAGTGCATTCCACTCGACCTTGAAGCGTTTGAAGGTGCCAAACAGCGCATTCACTGCGGCATACCAGGCCATATGCGCCGCCGCATGGGTAAATTGATAGGGGCCCACCACGTCGCCCACCGCATAAACATTGGGGTACTTGACCTGCAGATACTCGTTCGCCTCGAGCGTTCCATTCGCACGAACCGGCAAATTCAAGGCTTCGAGTGCGGGGCTTTGTGAGTTCGCCCGTCGGCCGACCGCAATCAGGACCTCGTCAAACTCAATGCGCCGCGTCTCCCCCCGATGTTGGGCGTACAACACCTTGGTGTCCCCTTCCCGCGCAAAACGCTCAGGCTGAGTCGAGGTCAGCACTTCAATGCCCTCGTCGATAAACCGCTGCGTGACCTGCTCAGCAACATCGGCGTCCTCACGGGGCATGAGCCGGTCAGACTGATCAACCTGGATCACCTGCGATCCTAGCCGCTGAAAGGATTGCGCCAATTCGCAACCAATCGGCCCGCCACCGATCACGAGCATCCGTGCCGGACGCTCGCGCAGGCTCCACAAATTGTCGCTGGTTCGATAGCCCACCTCATCCAAGCCCGGAATGGGCGGGACAAAGGGCCGTGCGCCGGTGGCAATAACCAAGTTACGCGCAGTCATGCGCTGACCATTGACCTCGACCGTCCAGGGATCAATGACACGGGCCTCACCGATTACGCAATTGACGCCCAACTGGGTGTAGCGTTCGACGCTGTCATGGGGCTCGATTTGTTGGATAACGCTGTGGACTCGCTCCATCACCGCCGCAAAATCAATCTGCGGTTCGACCGAGGCGATGCCAAAACGATCAGCTTCGCGCAGGGTTTGCGCGGTCCGCGCGGACTTAATCAACGCCTTAGAAGGAACGCAGCCGGTATTCAGGCAGTCCCCACCCATCTCGTTTTTCTCGATCAGCGTGACTTTGGCTTTGACCGCGGCGGCGATGTAGGCACTCACCAAACCACCGGACCCGGCACCGATCACAATCATGTCATTGTCAAAGGACTTGGGGCGGGTAAAGCCCTGATACACCTTGCGGGCCTGCACCATATCCACCGCCTTTTTCGCCAACAATGGGAACAAACCCAACAGCGCAAACGAGCCAAGTAATGCGGGGCTGAGCAGACCACTCAAGGACTCAATCTGCGCCAACTGAGTGCCGGCGTTCACGAACACCACCGTACCGGGCAACATGCCCAACTGACTGACCCAATAAAAAGTTCGGGTTTTTAACGGGGTTAGGCCCATCACCAGGTTGACCACAAAGAACGGGAACAACGGCACCAGGCGCAGGGTAAACAGATAAAAGCCGCCCTCGCGCTGGATCCCCGCATTCAGGGCCGCCAGGTTCTGACCAAACCGCCGGGTCACCCAATCGCGCAGCACCGTGCGGCTGATCAAAAAGGCCAAGGTCGCACCGATTGAGCTGGCAAAGCTGACCAACAGCAACCCCCAACCCAACCCAAATAGCGCCCCACCCGCGAGCGTCATAATCACGGCGCCGGGCAATGACAGCGCCGTCACCGCAATGTAGGCCAGCGCAAAACTGAGCCCCGCCCACAACGGCTGCTGCACGACCCAGGCATCCAGCGCGCCCTGACGGGCTTTTAGACTGTCCAGCGTCAGGTATTGGGCCAGATCAAACCCCACAAAGGCGGCAATGATTGCGAGTGCAATGACCCCAATCCCTAGTTTTTTCATCATTTTCGAATTCCTTACTTGCCGTCGTTGGTGTTCCCACTTGGGGTTTTGTTCCGCGCTGGGTACCCTTGCGAGATTGATCAAAAGGACAAGCCATGATTGAACGCCAATTCCCACGGACCCGCGCCCGCCGCCTGCGTCGTACTCACACCTTGCGCGCCATGGTGCAGGAATCCGTTCTGCAGCCCAGTGATCTGATCCTGCCGTTCTTTGTCCAAGAGGGCCAGAATCAGCGTACGCCGGTGCCTAGTATGCCCGGCGTTGAGCGCTTAAGCATTGACCTGTGTGTTGAGCTGGCAAAACAGGCCGCCGATGAGGGCATCAGCGCCATGGCGGTGTTTCCAGTCACGCCGCTCGAGGTCAAATCCTTGGACGCAGCCGAGGCCTACAACCCTGATGGCCTTGCACAGCGCACCCTAAACGCCATCAAAGCCGCGGTCCCTAACATTGCGCTGATGTCCGACGCCGCGCTGGACCCCTTTACCACGCATGGTCAGGACGGAATCATCGACGAGCAGGGCTATGTGCTGAATGACGAAACAATCGAGGTGCTGATTCAGCAGTCGCTTTCCCACGCCCAAGCGGGGGCAGACATTATCGGCCCCAGTGACATGATGGATGGCCGGATCGGTGCGATTCGCGATGCGTTGGAGCAGCAGGGCCACATTCATACCTGCATCATGAGTTATGCCGCCAAGTACGCCAGCGCCTACTACGGCCCGTTCCGCGATGCGGTGGGCAGCGCCGGCAACCTAGGCCGCGCCGACAAAAAAACCTATCAAATGAACCCGGCCAACAGCGATGAGGCCCTGCATGAGGCTGCTATGGACTTAGCTGAGGGGGCTGATTTCTTGATGGTCAAACCCGGGCTTCCCTATCTGGACATCATTCACCGCCTAAAAAGTGAACTCAAAGCGCCAGTCACCGCTTATCACGTCAGCGGTGAGTACGCGATGCTGGAAGCAGCTGCCGCCAACGGCTGGATCGACCGCGACAAAGTGATGCTCGAAACCTTGATGAGCTTTAAACGTGCAGGGGCGGACGCCATTTTGAGTTATCACGCTCTGGACGCGGCGCGCTTACTCAACGCTTGAGGTTTGACCGACAAGCCCCGATCATTACCCCACGCGCCACACAAGCAAAGGAAAAAACATGAGCGAATTGATCAAGCACATCACCGACGACAGCTTTGAAGCCGACGTCATCAATGCATCTGGCCCCGTCCTGGTGGATTTTTGGGCCGAGTGGTGTGGCCCCTGCAAGATGATTGCACCGGTTCTAGAAGAGTTGTCAGGCGAGTACCAAGGCCGCGTCCAGATCGCCAAGATCGACGTCGACTCTAACCGCGCCAGTGCCGAAAAATACGGCGTGCGTGGCATTCCCACCCTGATGCTGTTTGATAACGGCGAAGCCAAGGCCACCAAGGTCGGTGCGCTGAACAAGTCACAACTGGCCGCGTTCCTAGAAGAGCAGCTATAAGAACCCCGCCCGGATTGGGTCATCCCTGCGCGGATGACCCAGCCGGCGCTCTCCCCAGTTGCGGTCTCGATCCGCACACCGCATTTTCCACCCAAGCGCCCTAACGGCGGCTTAATCTAAAAAACCTTGACCTGACACCTAGTCACGTCCAAACCATTCGTTCTATCTTTATAACCCTATGGAATGGATTGAATCGCTCTCTTCGGGCCAAGTTTCGGTTTTGATTGGAATCATCACCGGCTTGGTGTTCAGCAAAGTCGATTTTGCCTGCGTGCCGCCTGCGTTGAATTTTGGCGGGGCCAGCCTGCAGGTAAGTTTGCGATCTGGCTGCTGGCGTTCTCCTGCGCGCTGTTGGCAACACAGACCGCTATGCATTTGGGCTACTTAGAGGCGGGCAGCATCCGCCAACTGGTCACCACCGGTAGTTTGTCCGGCGCCATCATCGGCGGCAGCCTGTTTGGCGTCGGTATGGTCCTAGCTCGGGGCTGCGCCAGTCGTTTATTAATCTTGTCCGCCACAGGGAATCTGCGCGCGCTCGTCGCAGGTCTGGTCGTGACGCTGGTGTCCCAAGCCACGCTGCGCGGCGGCCTCAGTCCGGCCCGCGAATGGCTAGGCAGCGGCTGGCTGGTCGGCCCTGAAAGCCGAAATCTGGCCGAGCATCTACCCACACTGGCCCCCGTCGCCTTGGCGATTGGGTTGCTGATGATTGGGCTGTGGCTAGGCCTGCGGCACCAGGTACCGCGCTATTTTATGTTCGGCGCTGCGATGGTCGGCGGATCCGTGGCTATGGGCTGGGTGTTGACCGCCTGGCACGCCAGTTGGAGCTTTGACATCGTTAGTGTCAAAAGCGTGTCCTTTACCGGCCCCTCTGCCGACACCTTAATGGGGCTGATCAACATGCCCAGCGTCCCTGCCAGTTTCGACGTCGGCATCGTGATGGGCGTATTTGCCGGCAGTTTGTGTGCGTCGCTGTTAACCGGGCAGTTCCAATGGCAGTCCTTTACCGAATCCACAGGCCTCAGCCGATACTTGGTGGGTGCGGTCTTAATGGGTTTTGGCGGCATGCTGGCGGGCGGCTGCGCCGTCGGCGCCGGGGTTACCGGTGGTGCCGTGATGGCGATGACCGCGTGGATCGCTTTGTTGTTTATGTGGCTGGCTGCAGGTTTGACCGATCGTTTGATCGACCGCTAGGACTTGGTTTTTCTTAAACACCCCTCAGCTCATGCTTCATGAGACTACTGATTGCCTTGCTGGCGCTGCCGGCCTACGCCTTTGACATCGAGATCCTCGCCACCAACCTCGATCACCCCTGGTCGATCGAACTGACCGAGGACTACGCCTATGTCGTCGAACGCGACGCCGGCATTCAGCGGTTGGATCTGAACCTGCTCACCCGCACCCCGATTCAGGGCTTGCCGCCGGCCATTGCCAGCGGACAGGGCGGTCGCTTTGATCTTCTGCTCGCGCCGGATTACTCCGAGACCGGGCGAGTGTATATGGCGCTCAACGGCGGCTCGCGCACACAAATGGGGTTGGAGCTGTGGAGCGGACGCATTCAAGGCGACCGACTGGTGGAATCTCGCCAGCTGTATCGCATGCAAGGCAGCTTTGGTGGGCGTCACTTTGGCGGGCGATTGGCTCAAGATGGCGAGTACCTTTACCTCTCGACCGGCGATCGCGGTGACCCCGAGCGAGCCCAGGATGCCGATGATAGTGCCGGCTCTATCCTGCGCTTTACCCTCGATGGCGACCCCGCCGGCGTGATGCCGGGTCATCCGGCGTTGTTTTCGATGGGGCACCGAAACGTGCAGGGCTTGTGGGTCGACGACGATGGCACCCTATGGGCCCACGAACATGGCCCGCAGGGCGGCGATGAGTTCAACCGAATTCGTGGCGGCGAGAACCACGGCTGGCCCTTGGTCACCCATGGCCGGAACTATGGTCTGGGTAGCCGCATCAGCGACTATGAGACCAAACCGGGCTTTGTTGATCCGCTATATCAGTGGACACCCTCGATTGCGCCGGCTGGCCTGATCCGATATCGCGGCGAGCGCTTTGCACAGTGGCAGGGCAAATTTCTGGTTGGCGCGCTGAAATATCAGCTGGTGGCAGAGCTATCCTCCTCCGGCACGCAGGAGCTGGCTCGTCACTTTGCTGGACAGTTTGGCCGCATCCGCGATCTGGCCGAGGATGCTCAGGGTCGGGTCTATCTGTTGACCGATGACGGCCGTGGAGCCGTCATACGACTGCAATAGGCCGTACCCCAGACTAGACAAGCCCGCAGGGTCACTCTATATTCAGGTCATCGCGTTACCTCAAACGCCAGTACCATCGTGATTAAACCCCTTTTCTTTATCGGCCTAACCGGCCCGTAATCCCCTTTCAGAAGAAATCTATGAACCTCTCCGAACTCAAACTGATGCCCGTCCCCGCCCTGCTCAAGATTGCCGAAGGCATGGGACTGGACAACCAGGCGCGCTCTCGCAAACAAGACGTCATTTTTAACATCCTAAAAAAGCATGCCAAATCAGGCGAAGACATCTACGGCGATGGCGTCCTCGAAGTACTCTCGGATGGGTTTGGTTTCCTGCGCAGTGCCAACTCGAACTACATGGCCGGACCGGATGACATCTATGTCAGCCCCAGCCAGATTCGCCGTTTCAACCTGCGCAAGGGCGATAGCATCAGCGGCAAGATCCGCGCGCCCAAAGACAACGAGCGCTACTTTGCGATGCTGAAAGTTGACGAGATCAACTTCGACAAGCCTGAGAACGCGAAGAACAAAGTTCTGTTTGAAAACCTGACGCCGCTGTTCCCCCAGGACCGCTTGGTGATGGAAATTGGTAACGGTTCAACTGAGGATTTAACGGCCCGTGTAATTGACCTGACCAGCCCCATGGGCAAGGGCCAGCGTGCACTGATCGTATCCCCGCCCAAGGCCGGTAAGACCTTGATGCTGCAAAACGTTGCGAACTCCATTACGCGCAACAACCCCGAGGCCCACCTGATCGTCCTGTTGATCGACGAGCGCCCTGAAGAAGTCACCGAGATGAAGCGCACTGTGCGTGGTGAAGTGGTGGCCTCAACCTTTGACGAGCCGCCTGCCCGTCACGTCCAGGTGGCCGAGATGGTCATCGAAAAGGCCAAGCGCCTGACCGAACACAAGAAAGACGTCATCATTTTGCTGGACTCGATCACCCGTCTGGCGCGCGCCTACAACACGGTTCAGCCCAGCTCAGGCAAAGTATTGACCGGTGGTGTGGACGCCAACGCACTCGAGAAACCTAAGCGTTTCTTTGGTGCCGCGCGTAACATCGAAGAAGGCGGCAGCCTGACCATCATCGCAACGGCGCTGGTCGAGACGGGCTCGAAGATGGACGAAGTCATTTTCGAAGAATTCAAAGGCACCGGTAACTGTGAAGTCCACCTGGATCGCCGTATGGCCGAGAAACGCGTGTTCCCGGCCCTGAACATTCGCAAGTCCGGCACTCGCCGCGAAGATTTGCTGACCACCGAAGAAGAGCTGCAGCGCATGTGGATTCTGCGCAAGCTGCTGGATCCGATGGAAGACATCCAAGCGATCGAGTTCATCGTCAGTAAAATGAAGGACTTCAAGACCAACGAAGAATTCTTCCAGAGTATGAAGCGCGTCAAATAGTATGAAATACAAGGATCTGAGGGACTTCATAGCGCAACTGGAAGCGCAGGGAGAGCTCAAACGGATATCGCATCCGGTTGATCCGAATCTACAAATGACGGAAATCGCGGACCGAGTGCTTCGTGCCGAAGGACCTGCCTTGCTGTTCGAAAATCCCATTGGCTACGACATGCCAGTGCTGGCCAATCTGTTTGGCACGCCCCGACGGGTGGCACTGGGCATGGGCCAGGAAGACGTCAGCGCCCTGCGTGACTTGGGTGAATTACTGGCCTTTTTAAAAGAGCCCAAACCACCCAAAGGGTTCAAAGAGCTATTAGATAACCTGCCGACCTGGAAAAAAGTGCTGGATATGGGACCCAAGGTCCTTAAAAAAGCGCCCTGCCAGGAAGTGGTTCTGACCGGCGATCAGGTCGACCTGTCGAACATTCCCGTGCAAACCTGCTGGCCCGGCGACGCCGGCCCCTTGGTCACTTGGCCACTGGTCATCACACAAAATGCCGAGGGCCGCACCAACCTAGGTATCTATCGCCAGCAGGTCATCGGGAAAAACCGTTTGATCATGCGCTGGTTAAGCCATCGTGGCGGCGCCTTGGATTTCCAGGCCTTTCAAAAGGCCAACCCCGGTCAGCCATTCCCGGTAGCGGTCGCCCTAGGCGCGGACCCAGCGACGATTCTGGGCGCCGTAACCCCGGTGCCAGACACGCTATCCGAGTATGCGTTTGCCGGCCTTTTACGGGGCTCACGCACCGAGTTGGTTAAGTGCCAAAGCGTCCCATTACAGGTGCCCGCCAGCGCAGAAATCGTCCTAGAGGGGTATCTGTATCCCGACGACATGGCCCCCGAAGGGCCCTTTGGCGACCACACCGGCTATTACAACGAAGTGGATGAATTCCCGGTCTTTACCGTTGAGCGGATTACCCACCGCAAAGATCCGATCTACCACTCGACCTACACCGGACGTCCGCCGGACGAGCCCGCTATTCTCGGCGTGGCGCTGAACGAAGTTTTTGTGCCCCTGCTAATCAAGCAATTCCCAGAGATTGTCGATTTTTATCTGCCGCCCGAGGGCTGCAGTTACCGACTGGCGGTTGTCACCATCAAGAAGCAATACCCCGGACACGCCAAGCGCGTGATGATGGGGGTGTGGTCGTTCCTGCGCCAATTCATGTACACCAAGTTCATCATCGTGACCGATGACGACGTCGACGCACGCTCATGGGAAGATGTGATCTGGGCCATGACGACCCGCATGGATCCCGCCAGAGACTGCACCATCGTCGAAAACACTCCGATCGATTACCTCGACTTCGCCTCCCCCGTGGCGGGTCTGGGCGGCAAGCTGGGAATTGATGCCACCAACAAATGGCCCGGTGAAACCGACCGCGAGTGGGGCGAACCCATTGTGATGAGCGACGAGGTGAAAGCCCAAGTCGATGCGATGTGGGACGAATTGGGGCTGTAGCGGCGCTGTATGGCGCTTTGGCAGTCGCGCTGGGTGCCTTTGGCGCGCACAGCCTACAGAGCGTATTTAGCCCCGATCAGTTAGCCACCTGGGACACGGCCAGCCGCTACCTGATGGCGCATGCCCTGGCTGCGTTGATCGCGGCCTATGCCGGATATCACAAGCCCGCCACCGCGATGCTGCTGGGCGCCGGGTTGTTCTCCGGCTCCCTGTTTGTATACCTGCTAGCCGGCTGGCGGCCGCTGGTATTTGTTACCCCCATCGGGGGCTTGTTGATGGTCGCCAGCTGGCTATGGATGGCCCATGCCATCTGGCATCGCCGTACTGCTCAATAATTTTCGTGGCGGGCAAATTCGCTCACCTGCCCCTGGTCCACAGCAAATACCGTAAAAGCATCCCGCCGCGCGCCCGGCGAGTCCATACCAGGGCCACCCGAGGGCATGCCAGGCACGGTCAATAGTTCCGGTGTATCACCCGCCAAGGCTCGCTTGATGTCCTGCGCAGGCACATGACCCTCGACCAACAAATCACCCACCTTTGCCGTATGACAGGAGCGCGCATTGGGCGCAATGGCGTATTGGTCTTTGATGGCATTCAAGTCGCTGACCACGGTATCCACCACATCAAACTGATGGGCTTTCAAGTGATCGATCCAGGCTTTGCAACAACCACAGGATTCACTGCGCCACACTTGAATCGAGTGCCGCTCGGACGTCACGCCCTTTAACCAGTGGGGGTCAGCCGCAGACACCTGCAACGACAACAAGGTTCCCAAAACAAACATGAGCATTTTCATTGTTCTCTCCTAGCGCCAGCGAAGTCTGAGCGCATTACTGACCACAAAAACCGAGCTGAGCGCCATCGCACCCGCTGCCAACATGGGGGACAAACTGATCCCCCACAACCCCATTGCCACTGGAATCAGTGCGACGTTGTAGCCAAAGGCCCACACCAGATTTTGACGAATGTTCCTAAGCGTGGCACGGGACAGATCCGTGGCCTGCGCCACTCGTAGCGGATCGCCACCCATCAACACCAGATCCGCAGTATCAATCGCGACCTGTGTGCCCGTTCCAATGGCAATACCGACCTGTGCCTGCGCCAGTGCCGGCGCGTCGTTGATGCCGTCGCCAACAAAGGCGACCGGCTGATCGAGTTGCTTTAAGCGATCCAACTTGTCTGCGGGGCTGAGTCCGGCATGGACCTGATCGATCCCCAGCTGCTGCGCGACGTGGTCGGCCACGGCATCACGATCACCACTGAGCATTGCCACCTGATAGCCCTGTTGCTTTAGCGAATGGACAGCTTCCCGGGCGCCGGGTTTGATCGGGTCCGCGATCTGAAACCACCCCGCCCAACGATCCTCACACACCAGCCCCACCAGCGTATCCGGACTGTCCTGCGGGATAGCCTGTGGAATCGAGCCGGCTATCTGAGCCAACCCGTCGAGTTTACCCAGACGCCAGCGTTGCCCTTGCTCATCAACGCCCTCAATCCCTTGGCCCGCAAGCTGCGCGCTGTCCTGCATGTTGGCCGGATCAGAATAGGCCAACGCCCGTGCCAAGGGGTGAGTCGAGTGCAACTCCAAACCCGCCGCGATGGCCTGTATCTGCTGCAATTCAAATCCTTCAAACGCCTGCACATGCACACATTCAGGATTACCCTGAGTCAGCGTGCCGGTTTTATCAAAAGCGATGGTGCGAACTTGGCCCAATTGTTCCAACGCTGCTCCCCGGCGAAACAAAACACCCAGCCGCGCGGCACGCCCCATGCCCACCACGATACTCATCGGCGTGGCCAAGCCCATCGCGCAGGGACATGCAATGATCAGCACCGACACCGCGGTGACCATCGCCCGCTCAAATCCATCCAACGCAAACCAAACGGCAAAACTCAATCCCGCCAACAGCAGCACCGCCGGCACAAACCACAGGGTGATTTTGTTAATCAGAGCCTGGACAGGCAAGCGAGTGGCTTGCGCCTGAGCCACCATGGCAATAATGCCCGCCAGCGCCGTGGCCTGCCCCGTGGCAGTGGTCTCAAACTCCAAGGCCTGCTGGCCTGAATTGAGTGAACCGCCGACTACAGGGTCACCGATTTGACGCTGACTGGGCTCAGATTCACCGGTTAGTAGGCTCTCATCCAGCCACCCGGGGGTACACAGACGCCCATCAGCCGGCACCGCCTGACCGGACAATACTTGGATTCGGTCCCCAACCTGAACCGCGGCCGCATCGACCACCGCCCATTGATCACCCTGCCACCGACGGGCCTGTGCTGGCTTGAGCGCCATAAGACTTTGGATGGCCTGACCGGTGCGACCACGCGCACCCTGCTCCAACCACCGGCCGAGCAAAATGAGCGTGCAGATGACGGCCGCCGCTTCGAAGTACAAACCATAGGGCTGATCCGTCAGCCATACCCAGCTTGAGAACACATACGCCGAACCCGCCCCCAACAGCACCAGCGCGTTCATGTCCGGGGCCCGAATCTGCAAACTGTGCCAGCCGCCCTTTAATAATGCGCGGGCCGGCCCGAACAACACGCCGGTCGCCAAACCAAACTGACATAGATTCCAGATGTCGCGCAGGTCAGCGGGCAAACTCAGCCACGTCGGAAACAGATGGGCGCCCATCTCGATCACCAATAGCGGCAAACACAGCACGGCAGCCCAGCGCCACTGCCGACCTAAGCTGCGGTGCTCTTCTCTAAGCGCCTCGTTGGGGTCCGCAGGCGGGTCGACTGCCGGATAGCCGGCCCGGGCCAGGGCCTGTAACACACTGGGATACGCGGCAGGCTCAGCTAGCTCAAGCTCTGCCTGTCGAGTGGCAAGGTTGATCTCAAAGCGGTCTACCCCGGGCAAAGGCTGCACCGCACGTTCAGCACGGCCGACACAGCCGGCGCAAGATAAATTGCCAATGGCTAATTGGTAGGTTGTATTCATAGGCATAGCCTTGACCTTCACCCAAGGGTAAGGTCAA
Source organism: Litorivicinus sp. (assembly GCA_049609265.1). Lineage (GTDB taxonomy): Bacteria > Pseudomonadota > Gammaproteobacteria > Pseudomonadales > Litorivicinaceae > Litorivicinus. The sequence goes on from JBMYYI010000002.1 coordinate 103,806, forward strand.
TCTTGATCGCATGAATATTTCTGAAGCCGCAAAACAAACTGGACTAACAGCCAAGGCGATCCGACTGTACGAGGAACAGGGGCTGATTCAGCCTAGCCGATCGGCCAGTGGTTATCGCCAATATCAGGCCCGGGACCTGCAAGACCTGTCCTTTTTGGCCCATGCCCGCGCGATGGGATTTGGTCTGAATGAGTGCGCCGACTTGATGAGCCTGTACCGCAATCCCGGCCGGGCCAGCGCAGACGTCAAGGCGCTGGCCCAGAACAAGCTGATCGAGCTAGATGAGCAATTAATTCGACTGCAAACCCTGCGGCAAAGCCTGCAAACCTGGATTGACCACTGCCCCGGCAATCAAAGTCCCGACTGCCCCATCATCAAACATCTCGCTAACACAGAGGCTGACACCCAATGAAATTCATACTTACATTTGTTTTGGCACTAATACCCCCGATCGTTTTGGCGCATTCAGGCGCGACCGGCGTGGTCAAAGAGCGGATGGAGCGGTTTGAGCAGAGCAAAGAAGAAATGAAGGCCCTGCGCGCCGCCCTAAAACAGGACGATGCGACAAAAGCCCGCGAAATTGCCAAATCACTCACCCAATGGGCCAGCGTGATGACGCAATCGTTCCCTGAAAATTCCAATCCTGCGCCGAGTGAAGCCAAAGATCGCATTTGGCAGGACTGGCAAGGATTTGTTGAGGCCGCTGCCGAGTTTGAGCGGGCAGCACTAGCGGTTGAGGCCAAACCCGATATGAGCGGCTTTAAGGTTTTAGGGCAAAGCTGCAAGGGCTGCCACGATAACTATCGTGAGTAGCCCCCTTAATCGGTGCACTGACAGGGTTTGCGTTTGTCCACAGGGTCGCTATACTTCGCCGCCACGGAGAAGTGGGTGAGTGGCTGAAACCACACCCCTGCTAAGGGTGCATGCTGTAACAGGCATCGAGGGTTCGAATCCCTCCTTCTCCGCCATGCATAAAAAAGGCGCCCATTGGGCGCTTTTTTTGTGCGTGGATGGAAAGTGGGATGAGAACCCGAGCAGAGGGTTCGACAAATCACGCAGGACGCGTGATTTGAGCGTCAGCCCGCAGGGCACCGTAGCGTATGCTTGGCGTTCTCCTTCGACTGATACTCGTCGAAGAGCGCCATGATCTGGCGCATCATGACGTGCATCGGATCATCGCCGAGTTCCTGCGTCATCGAGACGGGCTTCACGCCGTTCTCGGCGAGCTTCCGGACGTAGAATTCAAGTTCGAAGTGATCGCGGAAGAAGCGGCTGAACGAGTGGACCACCACGATATCGAAGGCGGAAGGCTTTGCAGTGCGCCGTCCCGCGTCCCTTTGCTGTCGTAGTGCAGGCTCATGATCACGGTGGTCTGACC
>JBMYYI010000003.1:0-99740 GCA_049609265.1 Litorivicinus sp.
CCGCAAACACCACATCGCGCGCCAGGCCTAAAACCCGAGATACCAGGGTCATCAGTGAAACGATGGACCCGGACCGAAATAACCGCCTACTCAATTGACAACTCCGCCTTTGGGTTATATCTTATCGCGCCTTTCGAGACCGCGGGTGCGGCTCGTGACGATTCACTACTAAAGGAGCTACAACGGTGGCCAATAGTCCTCAAGCACGCAAGCGCGCACGCCAGGCGGAAGGTCGCCGCGCTCAAAACGCTAGCCTTCGCTCGCGCGTTCGTACCACGATCAAGAAAGTCCAAGCTGCTCTGGCAGCCAACGACGCTGACGCGGCAACTGCTGCGTTCGTCGCTGCACAGCCGGTCATCGATTCGATGGTCAACAAGGGCATCTTCAGCGCTAACAAAGCCGCTCGCACCAAGAGCCGCTTGAACGCTCGCATCAAGGCCCTGAAGGCGGCTTAATCGTCTGCCTTTCGAAGAAAAACCGGCATGTGCCGGTTTTTTTTCGTCTATCTGAAAGCTCAACTAAGTGCCAAATTATCACGGTGCACCAGCTCGGGTTCACCGCAATACGACAGACGGTCGGCCAGCTCACTGCTACAAGCACCCATAATTAATCGAGCATCAGCAGCTGAGTAGTTACTCAAACCCGTGCCAATTTTGCCGCCTTCGGCATCAATGATCGCAACCGCCTCACCGCGTTGAAAGTCGCCTTCAATCCGCACCACACCCACCGGCAACAGGCTCTTGCCTTGCTGTGCCAGCGCTTTGGATGCGCCCGCGTCGAGATACACCTGACCCTTAACTCGCAGGTGGCCGGCCAACCAACGCTTGCGGGCGGTTTGCGACTGCTGAGGTGCGATGAATCGAGTGCCCAAGGACTCACCCTGAGCGATCCGCAGGATCACCTGATCGGTGAGTCCATGGGTAATAACGGTATCCGCCCCGCTACGGGCAGCCAATCGCGCTGCCTGCACCTTGGTCACCATACCGCCGCGGCCTAGGGTGCCTGCCCCACCCGTCGCCATGGCGTCGAGCGTACGGTCGTTGGCATCTACCTGAGTGAGCAGTTCAGCGTTGGGGTTGCTGCGCGGGTCCTCGCGATACATACCCTGTTGGTCGGTCAGCAAAATCAGCTGATCCGCTTGGATCAAATTGGCCACCAGAGCCGCCAGGGTGTCGTTATCCCCAAAACGGATTTCGTCGGTGACCACAGTGTCGTTCTCGTTTACGACCGGGATGACATTGAAATCGAGCAATCGCAGGACGGTAGCTCTGGCATTGAGGTAACGCTTGCGATCAGAAAGATCGTCATGGGTCAGCAAGATCTGAGCACTGGCCAGGGACTGAGCCCGAAAGCCGGTTTCCCACAGCGTCGCCAATCCCGACTGACCGGCGGCGGCTGCCGCCTGCAGCGTGGGCATGTCCGTGGGGCGCTGGGTCAGACCTAGGACACCCAGGCCCGCAGCTACCGCACCGGAGCTGACCACCACCACTTGATGGCCATCCTGCACCAAGCGCGCAATCTGGGCAGTCCAACCGCGAATGCCGACTTCGTTAAGCCGCAATCCTTCCTGAGTCAGCAGCGCCGAGCCCAGCTTGACGACGATCCGGCTCATGGCTGATAGACCACTTCCATATCGCTGTCATCATCATCGTCGTCATCCTCGTCCTCGGGCTGGATACCGAGCTTGGCCGCTAAGCGAGCCGCACGACGTGCCTCACGAACTTCGTTTAGACGCTCACGGGCCTCTTCGGCCATGCGGAAGCGAGTCATGCGCTCCTCGTCAGCCAGATCGGGCGTGGCTTCTTCCTCGGCCCAGATGCTTTCTAGGCGAATCATCAGATCCTGCGCCAACAGCTCAGTTCCCTGCTCTAACAGACCCGAGATAATGTAGGCGGGACCCTGCCAATTCAGACGCTCGACAATCGCATCCAGGGCTTCGTCCCATTGGTCCTCGGGCATGGTGTCGGCTTTGTTGACTACCAACCACCGCTCGCGCCCCGCCAGGGTCGGACTGAAGATTTCCAACTCGTTGGCAATCTCCTCGACCGCTTCGACCGGGTCCTTGCCATCCAGCGGATTCAAATCCACCAGATGCAGCAGAATGCGTGCGCGGGTCAGGTGTTTTAGGAATCGAATACCCAGACCTGCCCCTTCAGCGGCACCCGGAATCAAACCCGGTACGTCCGCAATCACAAATGAGCGGTGCGAGTTGATCCGCACCACACCCAGGGAAGGGATCAAAGTGGTAAAGGGGTAATCCGCGATTTTAGGTTTGGCAGCCGAGAGCATCGAGACCAGCGAGCTTTTACCGGCATTGGGCAAACCGACCAAACCCACGTCTGCCAAAACCTGCAACTCTAGGCGCAGATCGCGGGCTTCGCCCGGCTTGCCGAGCGTCGTTTTGCGCGGCGCACGGTTGGTCGAGGACTTAAAGCGGGTGTTACCCAGTCCGCCATTACCGCCCTCAGCGATGCAGATGCGCTCGCCGGGCTGTGTGACATCGGCCAGGACCGTATCGGTTTCAACATCGACGATGCTGGTGCCTACTGGCACTTTAAGCGTCATGTCCTCGCCTTTGGGCCCACTTTTCTCGCGGCCCATGCCTGACTTGCCGGATTCGGCGCGATACAGCCGCTGGTAGCGGAAGTCGATCAGGGTGTTGAGCGAGTCATCGCCTTCGATAAAAATCGAGCCACCGCGCCCGCCGTCGCCACCATCAGGGCCACCTTTGGGAATGTATTTTTCGCGACGGAAACTCAGACAGCCATTGCCGCCCTTGCCTGCCTCGACTCGAACTACCGCCTCATCGACGAACTTCATAGTTTTTTCACCATAAAAAAAGCCCCGCAGGTGCGAGGCTTTCGGATTTCCGGGGGAAGCCCCTTACGCAGATACGATGCTAACGTACTTACGCTTGTTAGGTCCTTTGATTTCGAACTTAACCACGCCGTCTGCCTTCGCAAACAGAGTGTAGTCCTTGCCTAGACCTACGTTTTCACCGGCGTGGAACTTGGTTCCGCGCTGACGAATCAAAATGTTACCTGCCAGTACTTCTTGGCCGCCGAATCGCTTAACACCTAAGCGTTTGGACTCTGAATCGCGACCGTTACGGGTACTACCGCCTGCTTTTTTGTGTGCCATGTGGTCTTGCTCCCCTTACTTGGCAATCGAAGTGATTTTCACTTCGGTGTACCACTGCCGGTGACCCATACGCTTCATATGGTGCTTACGGCGCTTGAATTTAATGATCTTGACCTTGTCACCACGGACCTGGCCAACGATTTCTGCTTTTACAACGCCGCCTGCAACGAGGGGGGCGCCGATTTCGATGGCATCGCCATCTGCAACCATCAATACTTTGTCAAAGTCTACGGTAGAGCCTACTTCCGCTTCGATTTTCTCGACGCGAATGACTTCGTCTACTTCAACACGGTGCTGCTTTCCGCCAGCTTCAAAAACCGCGTACATGTGTCTGTCTCCTAGTCCCCGTTTAGGGAGGATAATGCCCGAGGGCGTAAATTCAGGGACGCGAAGTCTATTGGGTTTGGCGCCAGAACACAACCACTTGCAACACCGGGGCCAGACTCTACACTCGGGCGCACTATTTAAGGAGCCAGCGTCGTGCCTCACCCGATTGCGCCACTCATTGCGAGCGTACAAACCGAATTTGATGAACTGGATCAGCTGATCCTAGATCGCATCGCCTCAAAGGTTGGGTTAGCCGAGGAAATTAGTGCCTATTTAGTGCGCGCTGGGGGCAAACGGGTGCGACCGCTGGTCTGCCTGCTGGCACTCAAGGCATTGGGTTGCGACGATGCGCGCGGGGTATTGCTCTCTGCCAGCATTGAATTTTTGCACACCGCCACCTTGCTCCATGACGATGTTGTCGATGAATCCGACCAGCGGCGCGGGCGTGACACCGCCAACCAAGTCTGGGGCAATGCGCCCAGCGTACTGGCCGGCGATTTCGTTTATACCCGTGCGTTTCAGCTGATGGTTGAAGTCGGTGAGATGGAAATCCTGCGGGAGCTGGCTGACACCACCAACACCATTGCTGAGGGCGAGCTGCAGCAGCTGATCAACAAAGGCGACGTTGAAATCAACGAGGCGGCCTATTTTGATGTGATCTACGCCAAAACCGCACGCCTATTTGAAGCCGCCGGTCGGGTCGCAGGTTTGCTGGCCGGCGCCAGCGCGCAACAGACCCAGGCGCTGGCCGAGTACGGCCGCCTGCTGGGCCTGGCCTTTCAGATTGCAGACGATGCGCTGGATTACCAACCCGACGCGGACAGTGGAAAATCGGTCGGCGACGATTTAGCCGAGGGCAAGGTCACCCTACCCATATTAATCGCAAAAAGCGACCTGGCTCCCGAGCGTTCACGTTGGCTGGACATGCAGTTCACGCGGGCCAATGCCGAGGCGATCGACGAAGTGATTGAGACCCTAAACAGTGTCAATGCGCTAGAAACCACCCTGGATCGCGCGCAGACCCTGTCCCAGCAGGCGATTGAGCAGCTGGATTGCTTGCCCGCCAGCGACTATAAGACTTTTCTAGAACGTCTCGCGTTAATTGCGGCCCGCAGGACCTCGTAACCTTGTAATTTGTCGCGGCACACCCGAGATCCTAGCTATAGACATTCAGGTGATCACGACATGGCAATTGCAACTTTTGGGGCCGGCTGTTTTTGGGGCGTTGAGCTGACGTTTTCAAAACTGCCTGGCGTTCTTCAAACCTCAGTCGGTTATATGGGGGGGCATACCGATAGCCCCACCTACAAAGAGGTGTGTACCGATACCACCGGACACGCCGAGGTTGTGCAAGTTGAATACGATCCTGAGCGGATCGAGTATCAACGCCTGCTGGCGACCTTTTTCCAGTCCCACGATCCAACCCAATACAACCGCCAGGGACCCGACGTCGGCAGTCAGTACCGCTCCGCGATCTTTTATCATGACGATGAGCAGCACGCGATTGCCCGCGAGATGCTCAAAGAGCTGAAGATCGCATTGCCCGTCGCCACCAAGCTAGAACCCGCAGGGACCTATTGGCTGGCCGAGGACTACCATCAGAAATACCTGGAGAAGAAAGGCGTCACCTCCTGTGGCATCTAAACGGGTGCTGATCACCGGCGGCAGCGCCGGGATCGGACAGGCCAGTTGCGAGATCTTTGCTCAGCAGGGCTGGCACGTCATCACCACCAGCCGCCAGGGCCAAGGTGAGGGAGACTACGAGTGGCACGCACTGGATCTGAATGATCCTGACAGCATCGCCCAATGCGCCGAGGCCGTTTTGGCCGGTGGTGTACCTGACGTGGTGGTCCATAACGCAGGGTACGGTCTGATCGCACCGATCGAGACCGCTGATATGGACGCCATGCGTGAGCAGTTCCAAGCCAACTACTTTGGCACCTTGGATTTAGCGCGTCGCTTGATGCCGGCGATGCGCGCTCGCGGCACCGGATTGCAGGCAGCCGTGACCAGCATTGGCGGCCGCATGGCGTTCCCGTTCTTTGGCCATTACAACGCCACCAAGCATGCATTAGAGGCGGCCTTTGAATCGCTGCATCACGAGTTGAGACATAGCGCGTTAGAAGTCCGAATTATCGAGCCGGGCTTTACGCAAACCCAATTTGCCACCCATCGAATGCAAAAGCGTTACCGCCAGGAGGCCTTTTACGACGCCGGCCTAAGCACCCTGGCCAAGCGCCTAGAGACCGGCAATACGGGCACGCCGCCTAGGGTATTGGGGCAACTGATCTTTGATGCCTGCACTAAAAAGTCGGGATTGCGCCATCACGCCGGCGCCCTCGCCGGACCCTTGTTATGGGCAAGGCGGCTGCTGCCACAGCGCTGGTTTTTGGCGATGGTAGGACGGGCGACTAACCCTTAGCGTTTAGGTTGTCGCGCATCGCACGGACGGCTTTTTTGACCGTGGGAGCGAACAGCAACGCGAGCAAGGGATCCAAAAAGCGAAAGGGACCGTGGATTTTGATGTCGGCCTCGTAGGTCACACGAGCGCCGTTGGGGTGTTCCTTGACCGTGATGCGGTCAATCGCGGTTGAGCCTTCGTTCGTGCCCACCAACTCCGCATATTCACCCGCCACGTATTGGCGCACGTGATAGTTCATCGTCTGTGGCCGGCCGGCGAATACCAGGTCAACTTCGTACTTGGCGCCGACGCCAAAGACTTGATCCGGGGCGAACCGAACATCGGTCACGCTGGCGTCCCACTGGGCCAGATTGGCAAAGTCCGAGATATAGTCCAGCGCCTGCCCCGGCGGTACGCGTACTTCGAAATTTTCTACAAAACGCATTTATTCACCCAGGGCCTTGCCCAACGTTAACGACACACTGCGGCGCCCCCCTTCACTGGCACCGAAGGATAAATATAGGGGCCCCAGCTGACTATCCAATCCGACAAACACCGAACCCCCGGCCAGCAAGTCAGAATAGCGCGTATCGCCTCCTTCTAAAAACACATTGCCTGCCTCGAGTGAAAAGCCGCGATACATCTGCCCCAGGCCCAGCCCCGAAGCCATCGGCTGATAGCCCACCAGCGACAGCAGCGTCAGCTCACTGCCCGCCAACTCACCGGGCGAATAACCGGACAGCCGGCCGAAACCGCCGAGTGTAAAGGCCCGCTCAGGCGGAGCCCCGTCATTTAACACGCGGCCCAGCTCTGCCCGTGCCATCAGCGTGCCAAAGCGACCGGTATAGGGCGCCAAGGCCATCAAGGAGCCGGTTTCGTAGTTTTGGTCCGCACCCAGCTTTACCTGCGAGCTGATATGCGTCAGCTGCAAATTGACTCCGGTGGAGGGAAAGCCCAAGGAATCCAGCGTGTCGGCGCTAAATTGCGTTTCTACGCTGGCCTCGCTGCCGGCGGGATCGAGAACCGCCTGGCCCAGTTCTAGGCTAGAACGCGGGCGACCTCGGTTAAAGCCAACTCGGACCTCACCCCAATGCGCCAGCTTGCGCCCAATGTCGAAACCAATGCCGCTGTTTTCAACCAGATACTCGGCGATGGGCTTGGAGTCCTCAAAAATTTTAAGCTTGCGACGCTGGGCCTTGAGTTCCAACTCCGCGAACCAGGGGCTGCCGTAGCCGATCGGCTGATAGAACTGGGTGGTCAGTGAGGGAGACTCACCCAACTCCAGCGTGGTGCGCAGCTCGCCGCCGGTGGGGTTTTGGCCGGTTGCGGTGTAGCTCAGACGAAATGAATAAGCCGAATCGCCGCGGAAGTTGTCCTCGATCCCGGCGCCGAAATTCAGATAATCCGGCCCCCAGTTTTTTTCACTGGTTCGGATATCCAGACTGCGCTCGCCCTGCCCGTCAGCCACCACACTGGCCTCGACCCGGTCGAATATGCCAATGGCGTAAATTCTGCGCAGATCCGCAGATAGGGTTTGCGGGTCCAGCACCCCACCGGCTTTGCTATCGAGCTGGTTGACGATGACCCTGCCGTCCATGCGACTGCCATTGAACACCGTCAGGCTGTCAATCTGTTGAGGCTGCTCAAAGCGGGCCAGGCGAGCCTGCTGCCAGGCCTGATAGTCGGTTTGCGCCAGTTGTGGCATACCCGCGGGCAACTGCAAGACCGCCGCGGTTTGACCTGCAGCCGCCGCCTCAGCGATGCGTGATAGCTCCAGGCTGCCAATGTCGCCTAACTCAGGCGAGATCAGCACATCCAGCGGCCCCAAACGGGCTAGCTGGCGATCCGCATTGGCCCGCGTCAGCAGGGTGGTAATTTGATCGACCACGGACACAAAGCTGGTCAGCTCCTCGGCGGCATAACGCGGCATCGAGGCATCAACGGCGATCACGCGAGTGGCGCCCAGGTCACGCGCAACATCCACCGGCAGATTGTTGGCTACCCCGCCATCCACCAGCAGGCGACCGTCAATTTCCACCGGGGCAAACACCACCGGGACCGCCAGCGACGCCTGCACCGCTGTCGCCAGATTGCCCCGATCCAGTCGAACCGCTTGGCCACTGACCAAATCGGTCGCCACCGCAACAAAGGGAATGGGCAGATCCGAGAACCGATATTCGTTCGCAACCGGCAAAAAGGCCGAGGCCAGCTGAACCGACAACTCCTGCCCCTGAAGCAAACCCAAGGGTAATTTGACGCCATCGGTGCCGACACCGATATCGAAGTTCAGCAGGTTGCCGGCGTAGTTTTCTTTTTGTCGGGCGTTCATCTGATCGCGCCCGGGACGGTCCTGCAGGTTTTTCGCTAGGTTAAGACTGGCCAGTTTGGCCTCGATCTGATCCAGATCCATGCCGGCGGCGTATAGACTGCCCACCAACGCGCCAAAGCTAACACCGACAATCAGGTCAGGCTTGATATTGTGGGACTCTAGCGCCCGCAACACCCCAATATGAGCCCCGCCTCGGGCGCCACCGCCACTGAGCACCAAGGCAATTTTTTCATCGGCCACCACCGGCTGGCTGCCGATCAAAAGGCCGATCAGGGTGAATAGTCGGGTCAATGTCCCCATGTTGCTGTGATATCCCTAACGTTCGCGCGTGGACGATAGAGTAGGCGAGCAAGAGTTGAGAACCAAGTATGAGCACTGCCCTGATCGAAACGCGGCCCCAAGGCCTATACTGCCCGCCTGGCGATTTTTATATCGATCCCTGGCGTGGCGTGTCCTGCGCGGTCATTACCCATGCCCACGGCGACCACGCCCGCTGGGGTAGCCAGCTGTATCACACCTCTGCCGCAGGCGAACCCCTGATCAAAATCCGCTTGGGTGAGGTCAACACCCAAACCCATGCGTGGGGCGAGCCGTTTGAGATCAACGGCGTTAGGGTCTCCTTGCACCCCGCCGGTCATATTTTGGGTAGCGCCCAGGTGCGGCTGGAGTATCAAGGCCAGGTCTGGGTATTCACGGGGGACTACAAACGCGCCCCGGACCCTAGTTGCGAGCCCTTTGAAGTGGTGCCCTGCGACACCCTGGTCACCGAGGCGACCTTTGCGCTGCCGGTCTATCGCTGGCCGCCCGGGGATCTGGTGGCCGATCAAATTCTAAGCTGGTGGCAGGACAACGCGAGCCAACAACGGACATCGGTGCTGCTGTGCTATTCGCTGGGTAAAGCCCAGCGCATCCTGGCGCATCTGTCCCGCCTGACCGACCAGAAGGTCTATCTGCACGGGGCGGCGGTCAAATTGGTTCAGGCCTATCGCGAAGCAGGCATTGAGATGCTACCCACCCAGGCCGTCAGCGAAGTCGACAAGGGGGACCTGCTGCCCCAGGGGCTGGTATTGGCACCGCCATCGGTGGCAGAGAGCGCCTGGCTACGTCGATTCCGCAACCCCAGCGTGGCGTTTGCCAGCGGGTGGATGTCGGTGCGCGGTATTCGTAAGCGCCGCAATTACAGTCAGGGCTTTGTCATGAGCGACCACGTTGACTGGGATGAGCTGATCGCTACCATTCAGGACACCGGCGCCCAGCGCGTGCTGTGCACCCACGGCCGTAGCCAGCTGCTGGTGCGCTACCTAAATGAAAATGGCATTCAGGCGGCCGAGTTGGCGACTGGATTTGATAGCGAGGGCGGCGAATGAAGGCCTTTGCCCAGTTATTTCAGCGGCTCGAAAACGAAAAGAACAAAGGCAAGGTCGCCGCCCTGGTTGAGTATTTCGAGAGCGCCGAAGATTTGGACGCCGCCTGGGCGCTGCACCTGCTGAATGAGGGAAAGTCAGGCACCCGCATCACCGGAGCACGCCTGCGCGAGGCCGTTGAGCAGGCCACTGGATTGCCGATGTGGCTGATCGAGGAATCCTACGCCATGGTGGGCGATTTAGCCGAAACCTGCGCGCTGCTGATCCGTCAGCATGGCCAGCAGGAACGCCCGTTGCACCAATGGATCGCGGACATCCAACGGCTCAAGACCCTGTCTGCGCCCGAACAGGTCGAAGCGATTCAGGCGCTATGGCAACAAGCGCCCGCGGATCAGCTGTTCGTGCTGAACAAACTGATGACCGGGGGCTTTCGAGTCGGCGTGGCCCGAGGTTTGTTAAGCCAAGCATTGGGCCAGGTACTGGGATGCACCTCGGATCAGGTGCTCGGTCATCTGATGGGCCATTGGGAACCCAGCGAGGCGGCTTGGCAAGCGCTGAAGGCTGGCGAGAGTGGCTATGAAGGCCAGCCCTATCCGTTCTTTCTGGCCACCTCCTGGGAGGGCAGCGATGAGACCGTCGACGCGTTTCAGGTCGAGTACAAACTGGACGGCATCCGCGCGCAACTGGTTAAACGCGGGGACACCTGCAGCCTGTGGTCACGGGGCGAGGAATGCATTGATGCCGCTTTCCCGGATTTGCTAGCGCAAGCGCAGAACATACCCGGTGACTGCGTGCTGGATGGCGAGCTGGTGGTCTGGCGCGACGGGCCGGCCAGTTTTAACGATTTGCAACGGCGCCTGGGCCGCAAAAAGCCCAGCGCGAAACTACAGGCCGAGCTGCCGGTCAACCTAGTGGTCTACGATCTGCTGGAGCGAAACCGCCAAGACCTGCGCAGCCAACCCCTGCGCCAGCGGCGCGCACAACTCCTGAAATTGCCCTTGCCCTTTGCCCTATCAACGCCCCTGCAGGCGGATAGCTGGCAGGGGTTTGATCAGCTTCGACAAGAGGCTCGCACCGTGCGGGCTGAAGGCCTGATGATTAAGCGCCTAGATAGCCCCTATCGCGTGGGGCGCAAGAAAGGGGACTGGTTCAAATGGAAACTGGATCCGTTGAGCCTGGATGTGGTGCTGATGTACGGCCAGGCCGGTCACGGCAACCGCGCCAACCTGTTTAGTGACTACACCCTAGGCGTATGGCACGAGTCCCAACTGGTACCGATTGCCAAGGCCTACTCGGGGCTGAGTCGCGAGGAAATGGAAGCGGTCGACAAATGGATCAAGGCCCACACCACCGAAAAATTTGGCCCGGTCCGCCAGGTGCCACCGGGACAGGTGTTTGAGCTGGGGTTTGAGGGCATTCAACGCAGCCCCCGGCACAAATCAGGCATCGCCTTGAGATTCCCGCGCATCCTGCGTTGGCGTCAGGACAAACCGGCTGGCGAAGCCAATACCCTGGCGGACGCTCAGAAACTGCTGGAGACCTTTGGTTGATTGAGCCGATTGAAGATTGGTTTCAGGCGCAGGGATGGACGCCGCAGCCCTTTCAAAGGCAGGCCTGGCAGGCCCACCTAAATGGCCACTCCGGTCTCGTTCAGGTTGCCACCGGCGCCGGCAAAACCTGGGCTGCCTATGGCGGCGCCCTGGCCCAAATGCTGGCCGACCCCGGCGATGGTCTGCGAATTTTGTATGTGACCCCACTGCGGGCGATGAGCCGCGATTTACAACAGGCCTTGATTCGGCCGCTTGCGGATTTGGACCCCCGTATTGAGGTGCAAAGCCGGACCGGCGACACCCCCAGTCACGTCAAACAGCGCCAACTGAAAAAGCCCCCTCAGATTTTAATGACCACCCCGGAATCGCTGTGTCTGATGCTGTCCTACCCCGCGGCAGAACAGACCTTTGCCCGGCTAGCCTGTGTCATTGTCGATGAGTGGCACGAATTGATGCCCAACAAACGCGGCACCCAAACTCAGCTGGCGCTGGCCCGCTTAAAGCGCTGGCGGCCAGGCCTGCAGATCTGGGGACTCAGTGCCACGCTGGGTAATCCCGAACAGGCAATGGCGCAGCTGTGTGGACCCGGCGGAACCTTGATTCAAGCTCAGCTGGAGCGGGAGATTGAACTGACGATGCTGGCCCCGCCTAACCTATTGGATTTGCCCTGGGCGGGGCACTACGGATTGAGTCAGTTGCGTCAGGTGGCGCCGTTATTGAATCGGGATCAACCCACCTTGGTGTTTACCAATACCCGAGCCCAGGCCGAAACCTGGTTCGAGGCGCTGCGCACCATTCGCTTTGATCTGGCCGAGCACATGGCCCTGCATCACGGATCTCTAGATAGCGAGGAGCGGGCCAGCATCGAGCAGGGCCTGAAATCCGGCGCACTTTGCTGTGTGGTGTGCACTTCGTCGCTGGATTTGGGGGTCGATTTCGCCCCCTTGCAACGGGTGATTCAGATCGGCAGCGTCAAAGGCATCGCGCGACTGATTCAGCGGGCAGGCCGGGCAGCCCACCGCCCGGGCGAGAAAGCCCTGCTGTATTGTGTGCCTACCCATGCGTTGCAGGTGTTTGAGGTGGACGCCGCGCACCGGGCACTGAAACAGATGGATGTCGAGGCGCCGCAGGCACCCCATCAGCCCCTGGACGTGTTGGCCCAGCACCTGGTGACCCTGGCCCTAGGCGGCGGGTTTACGACCCAGGACGCGTTTGAAGAGATTACCCAGGCTGCGGCCTACCAAGACCTGGATCGTTCGATGTTCGATTGGGTGTTGGACTTGCTCAGTCGTGGTGGCGAGTGTTTGCAGGGCTATCCCGACTATCATCGGCTGCAGTGTATCGATGGCCGCTGGCAGGTCAGCAACCGACGGGTCGCGCTGCGGCATCGCATGAGCATGGGCACCATTGTTTCGGCCGCCTCAGTGGCTGTGCGTTTTGTTAATGGCGTGCGTCTGGGCCACATTGAAGAGAGTTTTGTGGCCAAACTCAAACCCGGCGATCGGTTTTTATTTGCCGGTCGCGTGGTGGCCTTTGTCCGGTTAAAAGACATGGTCTGCCAGGTCAAAAGTGCCCGGGGTAAAAAGCCTCAACTGCCCAGCTGGGGCGGGTATCGGCTGCCCATCAGCGAGCGGCTAAGCCATCACCTGAAGCAGGTTCTGGCCCAGGCGCCCTCCGATCATCCGGTGGCACGCGCCCAGCGTGAGTGCTCGCACCTACCTGCGGCCGATGAGTTGCTGATCGAAACCTGGCAGGACCGCGAGGGGCATCATCTGTTCGTGTACCCCTTTGCCGGGCGGCTGGTGCACGAGGGGATGGCTGCACTGGTGGCCTGGCATGGCTCACAAATCCAGGGCAACAGTTTTTCCAGCTCGATCAATGACTATGGTTTTGAAGTACTGGCCCGCAAGCCGATCGATTGGCCACCGGTTCTTGAGCGGGCATTAAGCCTGCAGCATTTGAGCGAGGGACTGGCCCAGGCGATGAACCTAAGCGAGCTTGCCCGGCGGGAGTTTCGTGAAATTGCCCGAATCGCGGGCCTGGTCTTTGACGGCTATCCCGGCGCGCGCAAGTCCAACCGCCAGCTGCAAACCAGCAGCGGTTTGCTGTTTGATGTTTTCGAGCAACACGATCCGGATAACCTGTTGATGCAACAGGCCCGTTGGCAGGTCTTGCAGCGGCAATTCGAACGCTCGCGCCTGCATGCGGTGTTGAGCGAACTGGCGGATCAACAATGGCATTGGCAGGCCATCGAACAACCCTCGCCGCTGGCGTTACCGCTGATGCTGGAACGGGTCTCTGACACCCTCAGCTCCGAATCGCTGGAAGAACGCGTCGCCAGGATGACTGCCCAATGGAATTAATCTTTCAGTCACAACGCTTTATTGCCCTGCCCCAGCGCGGCCTGTACTGGCCGCAACAACGGGCTTTGTTGGTGGCGGATCTGCATTGGGGTAAGGATTCGACGTTCCGGGCCCATGGCATTCCGCTGTCGCGCGGACTGTTAGCCGACGAATTGGAACGGCTGATCCAATTGTGTGAATCGGTAGATGCCCAGCATCTGTGGGTGCTGGGAGATCTGTGCCATGCACCCGAGGGACTGACCGACAGCGTTCGAGAAGAAATCGCCCAGGCCTGCCTACGTTTACCGCCGCGGGCATTGATCGAAGGCAACCATGATCGCCATCTAGAGTCGATCGTCAGTCAGTGGGGATTTGAGTGGTGGCCCGAGGGCGAGCAGGTGGAGGGTGTCGCGCTAAATCACCATCCGCGTCCGGGTATCCATGGACACTTACACCCCACCTATGTTGTGAAAAATCGAGGGGAGCGGCTGCGCTTGCCCTGTTTTCACTGGAATCGCGAGCGACTGGTTTTGCCCGCCTTTACCGGATTTTCAAATGGGGTATTGATGCCGAAAGGCCCCGAGGATCACGTCGCCGTCATCGCCGGGACCCAGATCTTCAAGGCATCCTAGGTGAAATACATCATCACCACGAACACCGGTATCACCAATGCTATCAAAGCGATCGGAATCATCTTTTCTTCTTTGAACATGCTCGGCTACTCTCTGTTATTGTTGTTATCGAATTACAGTGAGCCATCACTGCAGGGACAGTGTTAACACGGACGGATCCATCCTGTGAAGCCTGGAGGCCCTATGCGTGTATTTTTATTACTTTCCTTTTTTGCTTTTCCGGCCTGGGCTCAGTCACCCGAACAGGTCATGAACGATCTATTGTCGGCCCTGCAAAATAACAACGCCGACAACGACGGCATCGTTGAGGTCTTTGCCCGAGCTGCCCCTGAAAACAAAGCCATGACCGGCCCGTTGCCGCGTTTCATCCGAATGGTTAGCGCCCATCCCTATGGGGAGCTGTTAAACCATCAATCCGCGGTGCTAGGCCCAGCAGAAACCCGCGACAACCAAGTCACTTTTCCAATTCGACTGATCTCCAAAGAGGGGCGCGCCATGGGGTACATCTGGACCCTGGCTCAACAGCCTGACGAGCAGTGGATGACCACGTCAGTGTATCCGGTGGCGGTCAACGGGCAGGGTCTGTGATGGATGTTTATAGCCTGATGAGCGATCCCAACAATCACGAACTGCATGCGCAGGAGTTCGCACAGCTGACGATCTGGTTCGCCGCCCGTAAACGCCAGCTGGGAATGAGCGAGCTGCCCGAGGGTGACATCTATGACATGCATCACCCCTACAACCGCCATTGTGAATCGCTGTTCAAAGAGGCCACCGCCCTGTGGAAAGGCGAGCGGGATTACCATCTGTCGCCAGGGCAGTTGATGGCGGCGTTTTTTGGGCTGCCCAACCCCAACCGTCGCATGTCGATGGACGCCTAGCGCTGGCGGCGTACAATGCGCCCTTTGCACTCGAGAACGGCACTATGCATTTGGCTTTTGACACATTGGTCCATCAGGTTTCTGGCGCACTGCACGAGGACCTGGGCGAATCCGGGCGGGATTTAACCGCCGAGCTGATTGCACCGGATCAAATGGCCAGTGCCCGCCTGATCAGTCGTGAACCCGCGCTAGTTTGCGGCGTCGCCTGGGCGGCGGAAACCTTTCGCCAAGTGGATCCAAGCATTCAGCTGAGTTGGCATGTGCAGGATGGCGACTGGGTCGAGGCCAACCACACCTGGCTGACCATTCAGGGGCCTGCCCGGGGTATCTTGAGTGCCGAGCGTACAGCCATGAATTTTCTTCAGACCCTTTCAGGTACCGCCACGACCACGCTGGCCTATCGGGCCGCTCTGGGCGCTCGGGACACCCTGCTGTTGGATACCCGAAAGACGCTACCGGGCCTGCGTATGGCTCAGAAGTACGCCTGCACGGTGGGCGGTGCGACCAACCATCGACTGGGGCTGTTCGACGCATTCCTAATCAAAGAAAACCATATTGCAGCCTATGGCGGCATCACCGGCGCCGTTCAGGCCGCCATCGAGATGGAGCTGGATGTGCCTGTCGAAGTGGAGGTGGAATCCTTAGCCGAACTGGAAGAGGCACTGGCGGCCGGCGCGCACTGGATCATGTTGGACAACTTTGATCTGGACCAGACGCGAGCAGCGGTCGCCATCAACCAGGGCAAGGCCCGACTTGAAGCCAGCGGCAACGTCCAAATGAACGAACTAGAGACGCTGGCCGACACCGGCGTTGATGCGATTAGCGTGGGCGCGCTGACCAAACATGTACGTGCCACGGATCTGTCACTACGGGTGGAGATGAGTTGAAATGATTCGATATATCGCAATGGCCATCGGCGCAGCCTTGCTGCTGTGGCTGGGATATCTGATCGCAGTAGCCTGGCCACGGGTGAAGAATAACGAGCCAGGGGCGTCGCTGAACGTGGCGATTAACTCGGTTGCCTTTGTCGGCGTTCTGGCCTTTTTGTCCTACATCATTTTCGGTTTTCAAAGCTGATGCGACTGCATATTTTAGATTGCGATCGAGTCGATCCCGACCTGCTGCCGATCGGCGGTCAATACAGTGACATGTTTGTGCGCGCTTTTTCACAGGCGCGGCCGGACTGGGATTTTGAGATCCACGCGACCATTGATGGCGTATTGCCAGAAATTGAATCCGGTGCGGCCTATTTAATCACCGGATCCCGGGCGGATTCCTTTGCCGATGATGACTGGATCGTGGCACTGCGTCAGTGGATTGTTCAGGCGCACCAGGCGCAAACGCCCTGTGTCGGCATCTGTTTTGGCCACCAAATTATTGCCCACGCGCTGGGCGGCAAGGCTGAACGCGCGGCGGCGGGATGGGGCGTTGGGCGGATGCCTGCGCAGGCCCACGGATTGCCTTTTGCATCCGCGGATATCCTGGTATCGCATCGGGATCAGGTGACTCAGTTACCCCCCGGGGCCGAACACCTGATGGGTAGCGATTTCTGCCCCAATTTTTCGTTCCGTTTGGGCCGTATGATTGGCGTGCAAGGACATCCTGAATTTACACCGGAATACAGCGCAGCCTTAGCCCGCGCCCGCCGCGACCGCATTGGTAGCGATCGCGTGGATCAGGCCCTCGCCTCGCTGTCCGCCCCGTTAAACGCTGACCAGGTCATCGAATGGTTGGCCTGTGAGTTAGAAAACCTATGAGCACACTGACTGTTGAAGTAACCCGCGGACGCATCGTCGAAAGCCGCCACCAGGTGCATGTGGCGATTGCCTCGGCCAGCGGTTTGGACGTGATGGGTGATGCACACCGGTTAACCTTTCCACGATCAGCCGCCAAGTTAATGCAGGCCCTTCCCCTGGTGGAGAGTGGCGCAGCCGATCGCGCCGGGCTGAACGACGTCCAACTGGCACTGGCCTGCGCCAGCCACGGCGGCGAGGCGAAGCATACCCAGGCCGTTGAAAGCTGGTTGGGAGCACTCCAGCTGGCAGAACCGGATCTGGAGTGTGGACCCAGCTGGCCGATGCATGAACCCTCGGCCCATGCTCTGGGCCACGAACCCTGCCAGCTACACAACTGCTGCAGTGGCAAACATGTGGGATTCATGACCCTGGCCAAAGATCAAGGCTGGGATGTGGCGGGGTATATCCAGCGCGAACATCCCGTCCAGCACGCGATTGAGACCTGCATCAGCGAAGTATTGGACACGCCAGTAGGCGAATGCGGGATTGATGGCTGTGGTATTCCCACCTATGCCAACGAGTTGGCCGATCTGGCCCGTGGCCTGCAACGACTGGCCAGTGCCCAGGGCGTCCGCGGGCAAGCCGTCCAACGCCTCGCTGCAGCCCATCGCAGCCAGCCCTTTATGGTGGGCGGCACGGACCGGTGTTGCACGGCGATTAACGCCGCCCTGACCGACGGCATGGTCAAGTACGGTGCCGAGGGCGTGTATTTCGGACTGTTCCCCAAGGCTGGCCTAGGGGTGGCGATCAAAGCCGAGGACGGCACCATTCGCGCCTGCGAAGTGGCCATGGTCGAGGTGCTCAAGCGCCTGCAGCTGCTGAGCGCCGATGCCCTGCCCCAATGGCATCGGCAACCCTTGAAAAACCGGGCTGGCCTGATTGTGGGCGAGGTCCGCCCCGGCGCCTAACGGTTGGCCTCAGACAGGCGCAGGGTGAACTCTGCCTGTTGCCCAGGGGCCAGTTCAACCTGGCCCGGCCAACCGGACAGGACCGCCTTGGCGGGCAACTGGGCCTGCCACTGAATCAGTGCTGTCTCTGAGTCCTGGTTCGACAATCGTAGCCGCCAAGTGGAGTTGATGCGTTGCTCGGTCGTCACGATCCCAATGCGCTGTAACTGGCCCGAGACGGCTAAGCTTTGACCCAAATCGATCCAATGGGATGCGCCGGGCGCCAAGGCCGGCAGACTCGCCTGCCCAGCGGGCATCAGCAACACCCCCTCCCGACGATCAATTCGCAGTCCACCAGCAGGCATGGCCAATCCTAGTCCCGACTCCTCTGTATTCTGGAGTTGCCATTGACGACGAGCGCTCAGACTCTGCTGATCACCCTGTCGCGCGCTGATATATCCAGTCAGACGGTGCACCCGCTGAATCTGAACCTGACGCTGCCATATTCGATGGGCCGTGTTGCCCTGCAGTAACTGCGGCTGGGCAAAGGTATAGCGCCAGACTCCTTCTTGAATTTCGCCCGGCGATGCATCAGCCATGGCGGATTCCAGTCGCATCATCACACGCGGCGCACTGGCCTGCCCGATCGCTGTTGAGAGTGTTAGGCGGGTGTTGCCCCACGACTGATCGGCCGGCACCTGAATGACGGCGTCCAACGCCAGTTGCATCTGATCGCCCTGTTGCACTGCGTGGTATTGGGCCTGCCAGACCGGGCCGGGTATCGCGCACCGGACGATCAATGTATCCGACGCCTGACCGATCACTTCCAGCCCCGGATATTGGGCAGGTGGCATCAGCAGTTGCGCCCACGTTGCAGATTCACTCCAACGCAGGGTTTTACCATTAGCCAGCGTTAACCCATAAAACGGCGGCTGATGCCATGCGATGGTGGCTGATTGAAAGGCCTCGCCCAGCGAAGGATCACGAACCCACAAATCCACGGTGTCACCACGCGCCCATGAGGGCCCCTGACGTGGATACTTAACCTGCTCAATCTGGGCACCCGGGAAGGCGCAGCTGCCCAGAACCGGCGCGTCGGGCAAATCCAGCAAGCGATACGGGGGCTCATCCACCCGATAACGATCCTGCAATTCAGCCGGTGCCTGCTGAAACAACACCGCGTGACGATCTATTCGGTTCTGACTATCCAGCGAGCCTGCCCAGGCCCCGCTGCTCAATAGCAGCACTATTACACCCCAAACCATACCTAACCTTTTAGCTTTCCTGTGGTTTCTAGCATGACATCAATGCGGGGTTGCTCAATACTGGCCTGATGTCAGTTTTACTCAGCAAAATACTCTCCAGCGCGATCCACCCACTCAATTTCGCGCTTTACCTTTTGATCGCCTCGGCCCTGGTGCGCAGGATTGGATTTCGGCGCATCGCATGGCTGAGCGCCACGGCTGCCTGCGCCTGGCTATGGTTTTGGTCAACGCCGTATTTTGCCGAACCCATTCTGATGCGGTGGGAGCAACGCTACCCCACGATTGAGACCAGCCGCGCAGAGCAGGCGGATTTAATCCTCGTGTTGGGCGGCGGAATCAAAGGCACGGCTCCGGGGATCCGCGCCGAGGCTGATCTAGGCGATGCCGCCGACCGGGTGTGGGCCGGCGCTCGCTTATACCGCGAGGGTAAAGCCCCGAAAATACTGGTTTCGGGCGGCACCCAACCCTGGTTCGGCCAAACCAAGAGCGAGGCCGATGGGATGTCCCGTTTTCTGACGGATCTGGGCGTGCCGGCCGATAAGGTGGTGTTGGAGAGCGATAGCCAAACCACCTATGAAAACGCCGTCCGCTCAGCACCGATCATTCAGATGATGGGCGCCCAGCGGGTGCTGTTGGTGACCAGTGCATTTCACATGCAACGGAGCCTGGCGACGCATCAGACCCTGATGCCGCAGATTGAATGGATTCCCTTTAGCACGGACGTCAAGGTCGTCCCGCGCCAAGCGAGTCTGTTGCAATGGTTGCCCAGCGTGGATGTCCTGGAATCGAGCCAGCAATATTTGCGTGAGCGAGTCGGCATTTGGGTTTACCGCTATCGCGGCTGGCTGTAACCACGCTCGTTTTTGAGACCCATGTCCGGCCAATAGTCAGACGGACACATACGCTGGAAGCTCTGATAGGAGTAACCCATGCGTGTATTGGTAGTAGACGACAACCGCGACGACCTGCAACAGGTCGAGCGAGCCCTAGCCGGCGAAAGTGAAATTGAAATCACTCTGTGCGACCGACCCGATCGCGCGCTCACCCTAATCACCAAAGGCGAGCTGGACTGTCTGATTCTAGACATTCACATGCCAGCCATGGATGGCCTACAGATGATTCAGCAGGTCCGCGATCTGCAGGGGGACTCCTGGTTACCCACCATTTTCATGACCGGCATTCTGGACGCCAAGTCACGGGGTCGCTCACTGCGTGCTGGCGGTGATGCGGTGCTCACCAAACCTATCGAGTCAGAGGTCTTGATCGGCCAGCTGCGCGCCATGCAACGACTGGTCGAAGCCCAACGCGGCCTGAAAGAGGCCAAAGATCACCTAGAACAGGTTGCCCGGCGCGATCGACTGACCGGTATTTTGAATCGTCGTGGTATTGATCAAGAACTGAACCAAGCGATTTCCCTGTCCTGGCGTTTTAACACCCCGATGAGCCTGCTGCTGATCGATGTCGATCGATTCAAGGGTTATAACGAGCTGCATGGACACCTGGCGGGGGATGAAGTCCTGCGCAAAATCGGCAATTCGTTGGTTGACTGTATGCAACGCCAATCCGACGTTTTGGGACGATTTGGCGGTGAGGAATTCATTCTGGGCCTGCCGGCAACCGATCAAGCCGGCGCCAATGCGGTGGCCGATCGGGTATTAGAGAGCCTACGTCAGCTGGATCTAAAAACGGATAGCAACCCGGCGGGTATTGTCACGGCCAGCGTCGGGGTGGCCACGTTGATTCCCGCAGGCGGCAGCATGGATGTCAATCGGCGATCGTTTGAGTTGATGCAGGTGGCAGATCAGGCGATGTACGAGGCCAAGGGAGCCGGTGGCAATACGCGGCGAAGCGCAACCTGTAGTGAAATGAACGTCTAGGGCACGCTTGGGTCGAAACCACACCGCGGCCGAGCTGCGAATCACTTAGTCGCCACTAAAATGTCAAATCCCAGACATAAAAAAGCCGCACCCAGTCGGGTGCGGCTTTTTCATATCCTGCGTTAGGGTCGGCAGTTCGAAGGGCGGAACTGAGCAGCCAGCGTACCGCCGGTGCAAGTCCATGTGATCGAGCCGCTATTGTCCGTGACCTCCATAATAATGGTTGCGTCATCAATTCCCGACGCACCGTAGGTCACTGTAATGTCTCCATCCGAAGCTACCGAGACTGTTTTCACGTTGCCTGTGGTTGAGCCCACGCCTGACAGATTGGTCGATCCTGATGCGAAGTTCAGACCGGAGTTGGCGGTCACACCCGCAATTAGGTTTTCAGTTACGGTCGTCTTGGCACCCGCCGCCAATGAGATGCCCTCGGTGACCTTGGCCCGGGTCGTGTAATCGCTGTACGCCGGAATCGCCACGGCCGCCAAAATACCTACGATCGCCACGACGATCATCAGTTCGATTAGGGTGAAACCTTTTTGTGTTTGAGTTGAGCGCATAACGACTCTCCTATGTGATTCGGTCGAATGGCCAAACCTCTGCCGTATAACTGAAGTACCGCATTGTCAGGTGTCTGCGCAGGCTGCGTGCCTTGTCGCCCTCTGATGCGATAAACCTAGGACAGGAATGGAAAATGAGAACGAAGGAAGGCCAAAACTGTGATGGAGTTATCAAAAAAGGGCCCGTAGGCCCTTTCCCAAAAACCCCGTTAAATCAATCCAGGGTGTTTCGGCAATCCGCGGGAACCACACCATGGTTTGCGTCGGGCGCTTCACAGGTCCATGAAATAACCCCGTTGGTAACCGCGTAATCCAGGTCAATACGTAGCCCTGATGGGTCCGCCATGGTGATTTCAATTTCCCCGGCGGTTGCGGTTGCACCCGAAGCAACAGAGATACTGGTCACGTTACCGACCGCACCGACTGCAGTCACTCCGTCAGTGACCGTGTTGCCCATGCTGATGTTCTCAGCCAAGGTCGTTTTCATGCCCTGAGCCAACGCCAACCCCTCAGACACCTTCGCACGGGTGGTGTAATCGCTGTACGCCGGAATCGCGACCGCGGCCAAAATGCCAACAATCGCCACAACGATCATCAGCTCGATCAAGGTAAAACCTTTTTGCATCTTCATGTTACTGCTCCAAACTTGGGTTAATAGCGCAGCGGTCGCTTCTCGCCACTGCCTATGCAGTAAACCTAGAAAAGAATTTTCGAACTGCTCGGACCAGAGGTACTAAACCGTCCCACAGCATCCGCCTGGGTGGGGCAAATCCTTGTTTTCTTCCTATATTGATAGGACTGGAAATGGGAGTCACATGGGACAAGTGGTATTGCAGGGCCTGGCCAAACAGCTGGTCACCCAATCGTATTTATCCGAGGAAGCCGCCAGCCAAGCGCTGGACGCCGCCAAGGCCGCTGGCCGCACTTTTGCCGATCACGTGGTTAGCGAAAACCTGGCCGATGCACGGGACGTGGCGCTGTCCGCCAGTGCCCTGTTCGGCACGCCGGTGTTGGATTTAGATGCCTACGATTTGTCGTTGGCGCCGCGTGATCTGCTGGACCCCAAGGTAGTCACCCAGGCCCGTGCCCTGCCGCTATTCAAACGGGGTACTCGGCTGTTTGTCGCCACCGCCGACCCGACGGATCTCAAGGCACTGGATGCCATTCAATTTGCCAGCGGTCTGAGCACCGAGGCCATCGTGGTCGAAGCGGACAAGCTGAGTCGTGCGCTGCAGGCCTTTACCGATGGGTCGGATACCAGCCTAGGGGATCTGGAAGACGAGGGGTTGGACAATATCGATCTGGAGGACGACAGCGCCGGCGGTAGCGACGACAGCGATGGCCAGGACGATCCCAGCAACGATCAACCCATTGTCCGCTTTGTTAACAAGATGCTGCTAGATGCGATTCGCCTGGGCGCATCGGACATCCATTTCGAGCCCTATGAAAAGTCCTACCGTATTCGCTATCGCGTGGATGGGGTGTTAGACGAGGTCACCCGCCCACCGATCAACCTGGCCGGCCGTTTGTCAGCCCGCATCAAGGTGATGTCAAAGATGGACATCTCGGAGCGTCGGGTGCCCCAGGACGGCCGGATCAAGATGAAGCTGTCCGCGAACAAGGCAATCGATTTTCGTGTGAACACCCTGCCCACGCTGTGGGGTGAAAAAATCGTGCTGCGTATTTTGGACCCCTCCAGTGCGCAGATGGGCATTGATGCGCTGGGGTATTCGCCCGAGCAAAAAGAGATGTACATGCAGGCGCTGAACCAGCCGCAGGGCATGATTTTGGTAACCGGACCCACCGGTTCGGGCAAAACCGTATCCCTATATACCGGACTGAACATCCTGAATACCTCCGAAATTAATATCTCCACCGCCGAGGATCCGGTCGAAATCAACCTAGAGGGCATCAACCAGGTTCAAGTCAACGCCAAGGTCGGCCTGAGTTTCGCCGAGGCGCTACGGGCGTTTTTGCGTCAGGACCCTGACGTGGTGATGGTCGGTGAGATCCGTGACCTAGAAACCGCCGAGATTGGCATCAAGGCCGCACAAACCGGCCACCTGGTGCTGTCCACCCTACACACCAATTCGGCGCCCGAAACCCTGACGCGTTTGCGCAATATGGGGGTGCCGGCGTTCAACATTGCGACCTCGGTGTCGCTGATTATTGCCCAGCGCCTAGCCCGGCGTTTGTGCAAGCACTGCAAGCAGCCGGCGGATATCCCGACCGAAACGCTATTGGCCGAGGGCTTTGCCGAGGCGGACATTGCCAGCCACACGCTTTACCAACCGGTGGGCTGCGATCAGTGCATGAACGGCTACAAAGGCCGTGTGGGTGTGTACGAGGTGGTGCGCGTCACCCCTCAGTTGTCCGAGATCATTATGCGCGAGGGCAATGCACTGGAGCTGGCCAAGCAATGCAAGGCCGAGGGCTTTGACAACCTGCGCCAGTCTGGCCTGAAAAAAGTGCTCGAGGGCGTGACCTCGATTCAAGAAATTAACCGGGTAACCAAGGATTAATCGATGGCCACCACGGCAGCAGACATCAAGCAAAAAAATGCCACCAAGGCGGATGTATTCACCTACACCGGCACGGACAAGCGTGGACGCAAGGTGTCCGGCGAAATTGGCGGCGCCAACATTGCGCTGGTTCGCGCTCAGCTGCGGCGTCAGGGCATTGTGCCGGATCGGGTCAAGAAAAAGGCCAAGCCGCTGTTGGGCGAACGCAAGAAGCCCATTAAACCTGCGGATGTGGCGGTCTTTACCCGCCAGCTGGCAACCATGATGAAGGCCGGGGTTCCGCTGGTCCAAGCCTTTGAGATTGTCGCGGACGGATTGGAGAATCCGTCAATGAAGGCGCTGATCAAAACCATTAAATCTGATGTTGAGGGCGGCACCAGCTTTGCCCAGGCCCTAAAACGCCAACCGACCCACTTTGACGATTTGTTTTGTTCGCTGGTGGATGCGGGCGAACAGGCCGGAGCGCTAGAGACCATGCTGGATCGTTTGGCGACCTACAAAGAGAAAACCGAGGCGCTAAAAGCCAAAATCAAAAAAGCCATGACCTATCCGATTGCGGTATTGGTCGTGGCCTTTGTCGTAACCGCCATTTTGTTGATCAAGGTGGTGCCGCAGTTTGAATCGATGTTCACCAGCTTTGGCGGCGAATTGCCGGCGTTTACGCAAATCGTGGTGGCGATGTCGGAATGGGCGCAGGCCTATTGGTTTATTTTACTAGGCGGGATTATTGGGGCGATTTTCGCCACCAAAACCGCACTAAAAAAGTCTGAAAAGTTCGCCTATTTAGTCGATCGCGGCCTGCTAAAGGCCCCCGTGGTCGGACCGATCGTGACCAACTCGGCGATTGCCCGATACTGCCGCACCCTGTCGACGACCTTTGCTGCGGGTGTTCCGCTGGTCGAGGCCCTGGGTAGCGCCGCCGGCGCTTCAGGCAACCGGCTGTACTTTGATGCCATCAAGGTCATTCAGGATGACGTATCAACCGGCCAGCAGCTGCAGTTCAGTATGCGCGCCAGCAACCTGTTTCCGAACATGGTGATTCAGATGGTCTCGATTGGTGAGGAATCCGGTGCGCTGGACGAGATGCTGCACAAAGCCGCCACTCACTACGAAGAAGCCGTAGATAACTCGGTCGACAACCTGACCAGCCTGATGGAGCCTATGATCATGTCCTTTTTAGGGGTGGTGATCGGCGGATTGGTCATTGCGATGTACCTACCGATCTTCCAGATGGGCTCTGTTGTCTAATAGACTGGCGATTCGCTGTTGGAGTAATTTGTGATTCAAGCCTTGGTCGATACGGGTTTATGGTGGCCCAGTGTCGCTGTGTTAGGGCTGCTAGTTGGCAGTTTTTTGAATGTGGTGGTCCACCGCCTGCCGATTATGATGCGCAACGAATTGCGATTGGACTGTCAGTGGCTAGCCGCGGTTGATGCCGGCGAGCCCGAACCGGATTTCACTCAACCCAATACCGCCCCTTATTCACTGAGTACCCCCCGCAGCACCTGCGTGCATTGCGACACCCAAATTCAGGCCCGCGACAATATTCCACTGCTCAGCTGGTTGTTACTGCGCGGCCGTTGCCGGCATTGCCAGGGTCCAATTTCCAAGCGCTATCCGCTGGTCGAGCTGGGCACCATGCTGTTAGGACTGTGGGTGGCCAGTATCTTTGGCCCCTCACTGAATGCGATTTTGGCGATCGGGCTGGTTTGGACGCTGTGGACGCTGACCCTGATTGATTGGGACACCCAACTGCTGCCGGATCAGTTAACCCTGCCACTGATCTGGGCGGGACTGATCGTCGCGGCCATCGGCTGGTGGCCCGTGTCGCTCACCGACGCCCTGTGGGGGGCGGTCGCAGGCTACCTTAGCCTGTGGCTGGTGTTTCATCTGTTTCGTTTGCTGACGGGCAAGCACGGCATGGGCGCGGGGGATTTTAAGCTGCTGGCGGCCCTGGGTGCTTGGCTGGGCTGGCAGTACCTGCCCATGATCATCCTGCTGTCCTCGCTGGTGGGTGCCATCGTGGGGCTGGCCTGCATTGCCCTAAAACGCATGGGGGCACAGGCGCCAATGGCCTTTGGCCCCTATTTGGCGGGCGCGGGCCTGTTGGCCCTGCTGTATGGGCAGCAGATTCAGGATTGGTATTTTCAGATGGCGGGTCTATGACGCCTGTTGTGGCCCTGACCGGCGGTATCGCCAGCGGCAAATCCGCCGCCGCCCGGCATTTTGAATCCCTGGGTATTCGTGTCACCGACGCTGACGCGATTGCTCATTCACTGATGATGCCCGGCTCACCGGTCTTGCGACAGATCGTTGATTCCTTTGGCCCACAGGCGCTGACGGATCAGGGCAGCTATAACCGGCCCTGGATGCGCCAGCAGGTGTTTGCTGATCCTTATGCCCTGGCCCGCCTTAATGCCATCGTGCACCCGGCGGTGCGGCGCCAGACCTGGCTGCAGCTAGAGGAACCCAGTGCGCAGCCCTATCAGATTTGGATGATCCCCCTGCTGTTGGAGACCGGGCAGGAGGATGAGCCGGATGCGGTGGTCGTGGTCGATGTGAGCCGTGACACGCAGCTGGAACGCCTGTTGGCCCGAGATGGGGTCACGCCCGATTCCGCACAGCGCACGCTGGATGCCCAGGCCAGCCGCGAGGCGCGCCTGGCCATCGCGGATTATCAATTAAACAACGAGGGCACTGTGGCCGAGCTGCATCGGCGGGTAGACTGGCTGCATCAACGATTGATCCAGGACCTGACATGAAACCCCAACTCGTCAAATGCCCCGAATGTGGCAAATCCGCCCGTTTTGATGATTCCAACCCCAACCGCCCGTTTTGCAGCGAACGCTGCAAGCTAATGGATCTGGGCGCCTGGGCCAGCGAGTCCTATGCCGTTCCCGGCCCCAAGGCCGAGGACGAGCTGATGAGTGATGATCTGCCGGATCAATCTGACAGATAGGCCGCTAGGATCGGCACATTGGCCGCAGGAAAGTCCAAACCCGATAGCTGAGCTGAGGTGAACCACGCCATCGGCTGGCCCTCACGCCCCTCAGGCTGCCCATCAAAGGATTCGACCACGTAAACGAATAAACGCACCTGCTTGTCCCCGTAGTCGTGCGCCACTTCGATCAGCTCCCGCACCTGGGTCGGACGGATGCCCAATTCTTCGAACAACTCGCGGGATAACGCCTGCTCGGCCTCTTCCCCGGCTTCGATTTTGCCGCCGGGAAACTCCCATTTACCGCCCTGATGGGAATTTTGCAGGCGCTGGGTCAGCAGGACCCGGCCATCAGCGCCTTCAATGACGCCGGCGGCGACCCTAACTTCGGTAGTCGGCATTGATGCTGACGTACTCATGGCTAAAGTCACA
Source organism: Litorivicinus sp. (assembly GCA_049609265.1). Taxonomy (GTDB): domain Bacteria; phylum Pseudomonadota; class Gammaproteobacteria; order Pseudomonadales; family Litorivicinaceae; genus Litorivicinus. The sequence continues at coordinate 27,245 of JBMYYI010000003.1, forward strand.
GGTCCAAACCGTGGTGCTGGCATCGCCGGCACCCATATCGATACGAATCTGGATATCGGATTGAGCAAAGACCGCAGCACCCGCCTGCTCGGTGTAATCGGGGTCCGCGGCACCGGCACTCACCAGTTTGACGTCACCAATCCAAATGTGAATCCCGGACACATCAATCGACGAGATCGGCGCACGCCCGACCGCGGCTAGAATCCGGCCCCAGTTAGCGTCACTGGCAAACAGTGCGGTTTTCACCAGCGGGCTGTGTGCCACGGTCTTGGCCACCGCGTGGGCGTCGTCGACGCTGGCGGCGTTCTGCACTTGGATTTCAACAAACTTGGTGGCGCCCTCACCGTCGCGCACGATTGCCTGAGCCAGCTGGATCATCACGCCGTTCAAGGCCGCGATGAAATCTGACCACTGCGGGTGCTGAGCATCCAGGGCCACCTGGGTGCCCGTCGCGGCTAGCATGCACGCATCGTTGGTGCTGGTGTCACCATCCACGGTAATCCGGTTAAACGACTGATCAGCGGCCTGCGACAGCGCCTGCTGCAGATCTGCCTGCGCAATAGCCGCATCGGTCACTACAAACCCCAACATGGTCGCCATGTTGGGCTGGATCATGCCGCTGCCCTTGGCAATGCCGCGAATCGAAATCGGTATGCCCGCAACATCGAATGTGGCGCTGGCCTGCTTGACCCGGGTATCTGTGGTCATAATGGCCTGGGCCGCCGCATCCCAATCCTGGGCATCGCTAACCAGCGCAGGCAAGGCCGCCTGCAATTTTTCCAACGGCAATCGTTCGCCAATGACCCCGGTTGAGAACGGCAGCACTTGGTCGGCCTGCAGGCCTGCGTGCTGCGCAAAGGCCGCACAGATCGCCTGTGCATCCTGATGACCGATCTGACCGGTTCCGGCGTTGGCGCTCTTGGTGTTGATCAACCAGGCCCGGGGCTGCCCTGCCAGGTTGGCCCGGGCAATATGAACCGGCGCCGCGCAAAAGGCATTTTGCGTAAACACGCCAGCCATGGTGGTCTGCTCAGAGAACACAAAAGCCGCCAAATCATAGCGATCACGGCCGTATAGGTTCGCCTTGACCGCATTGACACTGTAGTCAGACATCAGACCTTTCCGTGGCACTGCTTAAATTTCTTGCCACTGCCACAGGGGCAGGGCTCGTTACGACCCACTTTGGGCATGGCATCCGCTTCGGCCTGGGCTCGAGCCTGGGCTTGCTGGTCGGCAATCGCCTGAGCTTGGGCCTGGGCCTCGGCACGGCGCTGGGCTTCCACTTCCTCGGCGCTGGGCACTTGAACGCGACACAACACGCTGGTCGCCTGCTCTTTGATGCTGCTGAGCATGCTGGTGAACAGCTCGAAGGCTTCGCGCTTGTATTCCTGCTTGGGATTCTTTTGGGCATAGCCGCGCAGGTGAATACCCTGGCGCAGGTGATCCATTGCCGCCAGGTGTTCTTTCCAGCGGTGATCCAATACCTGCAACATCACCTGCTTTTCAAAACTGCGCATGGCGTCGGCGCCAACGATCGATTCTTTGCTGGCATAAACCTCGGCGGCTTGGGCCTGGATACGCTCCAGCAGTGTCTCTTCGTACAGACCGGCGTCCTCGTCCAGCCACTGCTGAACGGGCAAGGCTAGGTCCAGCTTTTCTGCCAGTTCCGCTTCCAGGCCAGGCACATTCCATTGTTCGGCCATGCTGCCGGGCGGAATGAACTTGGCGACTAGATCGTTCACGACATCCTCGCGCACGACCTGAACCAGCTCAGCCACGTCCTCGGCTTCTAGCAACTCAACCCGCTGCGCGTAAACCTGCTTACGCTGGTCATTGGCCACATCGTCAAAGTCCAACAGCTGCTTACGAATATCGAAGTTGCGGCCCTCGACTTTCTTTTGCGCCTTTTCAATCGAATTGCTGACCATCTTGTGCTCGATGGCCTCACCGGGCTCCATGCCCAAGCGTTGCATCAGGCTTTGAATACGAGCGCTGGCAAAGATGCGCATCAGATCGTCTTCTAACGACAAAAAGAAGCGCGAGCTACCCGGGTCGCCCTGACGGCCAGAACGGCCCCGCAGCTGGTTATCGATTCGGCGTGATTCGTGACGCTCTGAGCCAATAATGTGCAAACCACCCGCCGCCATAACCGCATCGTGACGAGCCTGCCAGTCGGCCTTGGCCGCGGCGATTTGCTCCTCTGAGGGGTTACCTAGGGCGGCCACTTCCACTTCCCAGTTACCGCCCAGTTTGATGTCCGTACCACGGCCCGCCATGTTGGTGGCGATGGTGACTGCACCGGGGCGTCCGGCCTGGGCAATAATGTCGGCCTCGCGCTCGTGTTGTTTGGCGTTCAACACTTCATGCGGAATCTCGGCTTGGGTTAGACGCTCACTGAGGATCTCAGAGGCCTCAATGCTGGCCGTACCCACCAAAATAGGACGCTTGTTTTCCAGCTCGTTGCGCACGTCCTGAATAATCGCGTCGTACTTTTCTTCCTTGGTCAGGTAGACCAGGTCGTTGTGGTCGATCCGTTTGGGCGGCACGTTGGTGGGAATCACCACCACTTCCAGACCATAGATCTGCTTGAATTCAAAGGCTTCGGTGTCGGCGGTACCGGTCATGCCCGCCAGCTTGTCGTAGATTCGGAAATAGTTCTGGAAGGTGGTGCTGGCCAGCGTCTGACTCTCAGGTTTGATGCTGACGCCTTCTTTGGCTTCAACCGCTTGGTGATTGCCCTCGCCCCAACGACGACCGGGCATGGTACGGCCGGTGTGCTCGTCAACGATCACGACCTCATCGCCCTGGACGATGTACTGAACGTTCTTTTGGAACACCACATGGGCGCGCATTGCGGCGTTGACGTGGTGGAACAGCATCAGGTTCTGCGCGGCATACAAGCTGTCGCCCTCGGGCAGCAGTCCCATTTCAGACAGGATACCCTCGACTCGCTCCATGCCGGATTCGGTGAACTCGATTGAACGCTGCTTCTCGTCATAGATGTAGTCACCCTCGCCTGGACCTTCCTCCCGCATCTCAGCTCGATTGAGCTGGGGCGGGATGGTGTTCATGGCGCGGTACATCTCGCTCGAGTCCTCAGCCGGACCCGAGATAATCAACGGCGTACGGGCTTCGTCGATCAGGATGGAGTCGACCTCATCGACAATCGCGAAATTCAGGGGCCGTTGAACACGCTGGCTAACATCCAACGCCATGTTGTCGCGCAGATAGTCAAAGCCAAATTCGTTGTTCGTGCCATAAGTGATATCACAGGCATAGGCGGCCTGTTTCTCAGGTGCGCTCTGGCCTGCATGGACCACACCAATACTCAGACCCAGTGCCTCGTACAGTGGGCGCATCCATTCCGCGTCACGACGCGCCAGATAGTCGTTCACCGTGACCACGTGGACCCCATCGCCAGGGATCGCGTTGAGGTAGACCGCCAGGGTCGCTACCAGGGTTTTACCCTCACCGGTGCGCATTTCTGCAATACGCCCGTCGTGCAGGGTCATACCGCCGATCATCTGAACATCAAAGTGACGCATCCCCATGACGCGTACGGATACCTCGCGGCAAACCGCAAAGGCCTCGGGCAGGATTTTGTCTAGGGTTTCGCCGGCCGCTAGGCGCTCGGCAAATTCTGCTCGTTTGGCGGTGAGTTGTTCCAGATCAAGCGATTGGAGTTGGGGTTCAAGCGCGTTGATGGTGTTGACCACGCGGGCCATGCGCTTGACTTCACGCTGGTTTTTGCTGCCAAACAGCTTCCTGGCTATAGAGCCTAGCATTGCTCGTCCTTTATACAGGTGGTGCTTCTAATTTTTTTGGCCGCCGAGTATAGCCCGATGACGCCTAACCCGTCATGCTGTTGGTCATGGACAAATTCAAGGGTCCCACGGGATTTAACCACCTGCTAAAACAGGGCAGCGTCGCTGAGCGCATGGCCGCCTTGGCGCGTTTGGAGCGACTGACCCGGCAAGTCCACGACGTATTGCAGGTGCCCTGGCGTGGCGAGGTTCGTGCCGGCGCCCTGCAAACGGGCACCCTGACCCTGGTCATCAATGACCGCGCCCATGCCTTGGAAGCGCGCTTTTTGAACGATCAACTGGTGCGGGAACTGAGCTGCCTTGAAGATTTTCGAGGCCTGAAGCGGATCAAATGGGTGCTGGGACGGACCTGGGATGCACCGCCCCATCATGCTCAAAAGCTAGAAACGCCGGAGCCGGTTGAGATCGAAGACTTTTTAGCCCGCGCCCTTCAAAGATCCAGCGACGGCTGAGCGAAATTCACCGGGCAGTCCGCCATAGAATTGAAGGTTTCGATCCGCCACGCCGACGGGTCCGCCAGCAGCGCACGTACCAAATCATTATTCAGTCCGTGGCCGGATTTCTTGGCCACCATCTCGCCAATTAGGGTGTGTCCAGCCAGGGCCAAATCGCCCACCGCGTCCAGCACCTTGTGCTTTACGAATTCATTGGCGTAGCGCAAGCCGCCTTCGTTAAGAATGCCGTCCTCACCCAACACAATGGCATTGTCGGTGCTGCCGCCCTTGGCCAGGTCGTTTTTGCGCAAAAATTCGATGTCCCGCATAAAACCATAGGTGCGGGCGCGACTGACCTCACGGATAAAACCGGTGGTGCTGATGTCGACGCTGATGTTCTGCTGGTCCTTGGGAATTGAGGGGTGGTCGTATTCAATCTCGAAGGTGATGCGATAACCGTCAAAGGGTTGCAGGCGGGCAAATTTGTCCGGGTGGCGCACTTCAATCGGTTTTAGAATCCGCAGGAATTTTTTGGGCGAGGTTTGCTCGCGAATACCCGCGGACTGAATCAAAAAGACAAACGGCGCTGCACTGCCATCCATGATTGGCAACTCAGGCCGGTTAACATCGACGATCATGTTATCGATACCCAAGGCACTGACTGCGCTTAGGAAATGCTCGACCGTGGAAATACTGGATTCACCCGTACCCAGTCGGGTAGCCATTTGGGTGTCCGAGACAGACAGCGCGTGAGCCGGCGTTTCAACCACAGGATCCAAGTCGACACGACGAAACACGATGCCCTTGTCATCGGGGGCGGGACGCAGAGTGAGATAGACTTTTTCACCGGAATGCAGACCCACGCCCGTCGCGCGAATAACATTACCCAGTGTCCTTTGTCTGATCATGGCGGTCCCGAAAAATAATCGGCGGTCAGTGTACCCTGACCGCCGCAAAAGGCGAACTACAGCATCGCCCTATTCCCGTCCAGGAGCCACCTAGACGGGTTGCTTACAGCAGGTTTGGCTGAGTTTAGTCAGCCTGACGACGCAGGAACGCCGGCACATCCAAGCTAGGTGCAGCCGGTGCTGAGGCCATTTGCGGAGCCTGAGGCACCTGCGGCTGGGTCAACGACGGCTGCTGAATGGGTGAGCCGTTAACGACCTGCGGCTGCTGGATCGGCTGACCGCCGTCCACGACACTTAGGTTGCCACGTTCGGCCAAGCCGGTAGCGACAACCGTCACGCTCATCTCATCGCCCATGTCTTCATCGATCACGGTTCCGATCACGATGGTGGCTTGTTCATCGGCAATATCTTCGATCATCTCACCGATGGTGTTGAATTCGCCCAGACCAAAGCCTGCGCCTGCCGTGATGTTGACCAAAATACCGCGCGCACCTTTAAGGTCGATGTCCTCAAGCAAGGGGTAACGGATGGCTTTTTCAGTGGCTTCGATCGCACGATCCGGGCCTGACGCGGTGCTTGTACCCATCATGGCCTGACCCATGGCACTCATCACCGTGCGCACGTCCGCAAAGTCGACGTTCATGATACCAGGGCGAACGATCAGATCTGCGATACCGCGAACGGCGCCCTGCAGGACGTTGTTGGCTTCTTCAAAGGCCTGCATCAGGGTCGCGTCGCTACCCAGCACCGGCAACAGTTTTTCGTTGGGGATGGTGATCAACGAGTCGACGTTCTTTTCTAGACCAGCGATACCTTCCTCGGCCACGCGCATACGGCGCTTGCCTTCAAAGCTAAAGGGCTTGGTCACCACGGCGACCGTCAAAATACCCAACTCGCGGGCTACCTCGGCCACCACAGGTGCTGCACCTGTGCCAGTGCCGCCGCCCATACCGGCGGTGATGAATAGCATGTCAGCGCCCTGGATCGCCTCGGCGATCGCGTCGCGATCTTCCATCGCCGCGTTACGGCCCACTTCAGGGTTGGCGCCTGCGCCCAGACCCCGGGTCACGTTCTGACCGATCTGCACACTGGTGACGTTGGATGACTTGCCCAGCGCCTGGTTATCGGTGTTCGCGCAGACGAACTCAACGCCCGTCACGTTGGCCTGAGCCATGTGCATGATGGCGTTGCCGCCACCTCCACCGACGCCGATGACTTTAATGACTGCGGAGCTTCCGCTTTGGTCGACTAAATCAAAATTCATGGCTATTTATCCTGCTGTTTTATTGTTGATCAAAATTGTTTAAAGAGGCGCTGTAGACCTGCTTTAAATCCACTGATTCCCTGAGCTTGGCGGGGCTTGGCTCGCCCTTGCGTTTGCTCGTTTTTGCAAGCCGTCATGGCCAGCCCAGCCAAACCAGCCATGGCTGGATCGGCTAAAAATTTAGCCTCTGCATTGAGACCGTGAATTTGGCCCAGCCGAACCGGCAAGCCCAAAATACTTTTTGCTAGGGGCGCGATGCGCTCCAGTCGAGCGGTGCCGCCGGTCAGGACGACGCCTGCACCCAGCACATCACCCAAGCCGCTGGACGCAATCTGCCCCGCGACCAGCTCTAAAATTTCGCGAATCCGAGGCTGGGTGTAATCCACCACCAAACGACGTGACCAATCGGCGGACTCGACCCCGTCAATGCGACGCACGGGGATGGACTCTTCCATGCGCTCGGCATCCAGTTCCGGGTCCAGATAGGCGGTGCCGTACTTGCACTTGATAGCCTCAGCATCCGTGATGTCGATGTGCGCTGCGACCGCCAGGTCCTTGGTTAGATTTTCACCAGCGACCGGCAACACGGACATGTACTGCAAGGCGCCGTCTTTGAAGACCGCCACATCGGTGGTGCCGCCGCCGATATCGACCAGGCAGACGCCCAGTTCTTTGTCCGCTTCGGCCAGGCAAGCCGTGGCCGCAGCCAGTGCGTTGGGCACTACCCGATCACAGGCGACGCCAGCTGAGTTAATGCACTTTCTAAAATTGGCAGAGGTCGCATCCGAGCCCGTCACCAGAGTGACCTCAGCGGCCAGGCGCACACCACTCATGCCGATTGGCACCTTGATACCCTGCTGACCATCAATCAGATATTGACGGCTCACCACTTCAACGACGCTCTGACCCGGCACCAGTTGAATCGCACGGGCGGCGTCATGTACCCGTTGCACATCGTCACGGGTCACTTCCATCTCTGCGACCGGAACCGCGCCATCACTGGGCTGGGTCGCCAGATGCGTACCGCCCAGGTTGGCGGTCACAGATTGGATACGGAAACTGTAATTGTCGGCGGCCTTGCTCAGGGCTGACTCAATCGCGCGGGTCGCGGCTTCCATATCCACCACGGTCGAGCGATTAATCCCGTTGGAATCGACAAAGCCATGACCCAGCACCTGCGGCTGCTCGCCATGCTCCTGCCCAACGATCAAGGCGCGCACTCGGGTGCTTCCCGCGTCCAGTGCTACGACCAACTTATCCATTTTCTGTACTCACAAATTTAAGGGCTAAACCATGGCGATAACGAAGATCGACATGGGCCAGGTTCGGGGTGCTGGCCAGGCGTTTACGCCAGGCCTTTGCAAAGCGCTGCATGCGCTGGTCCAGCGCAAGACGGCCCAGTTGCAGCTCGATACCGCTGGCTAGGGTGAGTTTCCATCCCAGGGCAGGATCCAATTGGGTGGCGACCAGCTCCAGCCCCAGCTCGGCCAATTCGGCCCGCCATTGCTGGTGCTGTGCAAACACCTGTGATTCTTGGCCTTTGGGACCTGCAAGTTTGGGCAGGGCCATCAGTGGCTGTTTGATTGGCTCGAACAAATCACCCTGCATGCCGAGGAATTGGGTGTCGTTCCACTGCGCGACAGGACGCTGCTCGATCACTTCGATCTGCAAACCATCCGGCCAAGTGCGGCGAACACGCGCCTCAGAGATCCAGGGTTGCTCGAGCAGTTGTTGTTGAATATTGCGCAGGTCACTGCCCGTCCGCTGATTGAGCAACAGCTCGTCCAGGCGGGCCTGAACCTGGCCGGGGCGCAGATGCAATAGATCGCCCTCGACCTCAATCCGAGAAACTTCAAAATCGCCCAGCAAATGCTGCGTGGCTATCACCGTGGCGCTACCAAAGCCCGCCATCACAGCGCACAGCACCCATCCCCAAAGGTTGAACTGAATCGCCACCTTGGGCATACGCAACCAGGCCGGCCGCTGATACTTGCGAATGGGCTGTGCGCCCGTGCGGCGTTTGCGCGATCTAACGCTCATGAGCCATCTCCGCAATCTTGACGCACAGCTGGGGGAAGTCGATGCCGACCGCCGCTGCTGCCTTGGGAACCAATGAGGTCGCCGTCATACCCGGCACCGTGTTGACCTCCAGCAGGACGAAGCCCTCGGGGCCGGCAATCAAATCCACCCGGCTCCACATGCTGCATCCCAGGGCCTGGTTAGCCGCCACGCACAGCGCCTGGGCCTGGGCCTCGACCTGCGGCTCAAGCCCGCAGGGGATGTGGTAGCTGGTGTCACCGGTTTGGTATTTGGCGGCGTAGTCATAAACGCCGGTTTGCGATTCGATGCGAATCATCGGCAACGCCTGCCCATCCAAAATCGCGCAGGTGTATTCATGGCCTTCTACGAAACGCTCAGCCATGACCTGACCGTACTGCGTGGCCGCCCGATAGGCGTCTTGGATTTGCTGGGCGCTGTGGCAAATATGGTTGCCCACACTAGAACCATCAGCGACGGGTTTGACCATGACCTTGGGGCCCAGGCGCTCGAACGCTGCGTGAAAATCGGTTGAGTCCGATAGCACCACCGAGTCTGCCACGGGTAAACCCAGATCCCGCCAGATCGATTTGGTGTGATGTTTATTCATCGCCAACGCGCAGGCCGCGGCATCAGATCCGGTATAGGGCTTGCCCATCGCGGCCAGAATCGCCTGCAGATGGCCGTCCTCGCCCATACCGCCATGCTCGATAATAAAGGCGGTATCAAACTGAGCCTGCATCAGCTGCTGGATTCGATTGACACCCAGATCGATCGCAAAAGCATCAACACCGGCCGCATGCAGGGCGCGCAGCACCGCTTGGCCACTGGCCAGCGATACCTCGCGTTCGGAACTGGTTCCACCCATGAGCACGGCCACTGTGCCTATCATTTTAATTCCTGCGCCAAAAGTCCGGGCAGACGTCCCACGTCCCCAGCACCTTGGGTTATCAAAATTCCACCGTCTTGCAGTAGTGGAATGAGTGTAGCACCAACTTCTTCCGGATGTGTTACCACCATAGGACTCACTTTGCCACGTAATCGTAGCGCTGTCGCTAGTGCTCTACTATCTGCCTGTGCGATGGGGGATTCCCCCGCGGGATACACGTCCAGTAACACAAGCTGATCGACCGCCTCTAATACCCGGACAAACTCATCAAAGCAGTCCCGGGTTCGAGTAAAACGATGGGGCTGGAAAACCAGGCTGATTTTCTGACCTGGGAAAGCCGCCCGCGCCGCCTTTAAGGTCGCCTCGACCTCGGTCGGGTGATGACCGTAGTCATCGATCAGATGCACCTGCCCACCCTGGGGCAATGCACACTGGCCATGGGACTGGAAACGACGCCCAACCCCTTCAAAGTGGGACAAGCCCGCTTGGATATCCTCAACTGCCACACCCTGATCCAGGGCCACCGCGATACAGGCCATCGCATTAAGCACGTTGTGATGGCCCGGCATGCCCAGCGCAAACTCCGCTTCAAAGCCTTTGGGACCAACCACTCGAAAATGGGTCATCAACCCCTCGACCCGGACGTCATGGGCGCGGTAGTCGCAATCGGTATCAATGCCGTAGGTCAGCAGTGGGCGCTCAAAGCTGGGTAGCATCGAACGAATCACCGGGTCATCGCCGCAGACCACCGCCAAACCATAAAATGGCAAGTTGTGTACAAACTGACGGAACGCCGATTTGAGATTCTCGAAATCGCCTCCGTAGGTATCCATGTGATCCGGTTCGATATTGGTAATCAGCGCCGTCATCGGCAACAGATCCAAGAAACTGGCGTCACTCTCGTCAGCCTCAGCCACTAGCAGATCGCTCTGCCCTAGCCGAGCATTGGTGCCGGCTGCATTAAGGCGTCCACCGATCACAAAGGTCGGGTCCAACTCCGCTGCATTGAGAATCGAGGCCAACAGCGAGGTCGTGGTGGTTTTGCCATGGGTACCGGCGACAGCAATACCGTGTCTAAAGCGCATCAACTCGGCCAGCATGACCGCCCGGCGCACCACTGGAATGCGTTTAGCGCGGGCCGCTTTGACCTCGGGATTCTCTTCATTGACCGCGCTGGAGACCACGACCACGTCGGCATCGCCCAGGTTCTCGGCCGCATGACCCAAACAAACCCGCGCGCCCTGATCGACCAGACGCTGAGTGGCTGGCGACTGCGCCAGGTCACTGCCGCTGATGCGATACCCCAGGGTCAACATGACCTCGGCAATCCCCGACATCCCACTGCCACCAATTCCGATGAAATGGATGCCCTGAATACGGCGCATGGGGTTACTTAACATGGGCATGACTCTCTACTAAATCGGCAAGACGAGGCGCGGCGTCGCGAATCGCCAGGGCGTGTCCGCGCTCGGCGGCCGCCAGCAATACATCGGGTTGACTGAACCAGCTGTTGAGGCGTTTAGGCAGCTGTTCGGATAACTGGGACTGGGGCACGATTTCAGCGGCACCGGCGCGCTCAAGCCAGCGACCGTTTTGGGTCTGATGATCGTCCACCGCAATTGGCAAGGGCACCAAGATCGCCGGCAATCCCGCCGCAGCGAGTTCGCTGACGGTTAAAGCACCACTGCGTCCAACCGCCAAATCCGCCCAGGCATAGGCCTGCGCCATATCGTCCAAAAACTCGACAACCTGGGCCTGAACACCGGCAGCCTGGTAACGCGCCTGGGTATCGGCCACCTGCTCACGGCCTGCCTGATGAAGCACCTCTAGCGTGAGACCCGATTCAGCAATCGCCTGGGGCAAGGCCAAGTTCAACGCCTGGGCCCCTTGGGAACCACCAAACACCAACAATCGAGGTGGCGTGCGGGTCGATACACCGCGCTGGCCAGGCGCTGGCAACTGCAAAATATCAGCACGAACGGGGTTGCCGGTCGTATGGGCGCCGGGCAGAGTTTTCGGAAACGCCTGGGCCTGGCCCACGGCCACCCGAGCCAGTAATTTATTGGTAAGGCCGGCGACTGCATTTTGTTCATGCAACACCACAGGAATGCCCAGCAGCTTGGCGGCGACGCCACCGGGGCCTGCGGTGTAACCCCCTAAACTGACCACCACCGCCGGACGCTGCTTGCGCATGACAATGATGGCACTGGCAATCGCACGCAGCAGCGCGATGACACCGCCCACCTTGGCCATCAGCCCCTTGCCGCGCAGACCTTGGGTACCCAGAACACTCATGGGATAGCCCGCCGCAGGCACCGCTCGGGTTTCGATTCCGGTGTTGCCGCCCAGCCAGTGAATGGACCAGCCACGCTGGACCAGCTGTTCAGCCAACGCCAGCGCAGGGAAAACGTGGCCGCCGGTGCCGCCGGCCATGATCATGGCGAGCTTAGGCATGGTCCACCTCGTAGCGAATCCGCTGCAACAGGCCCAACATCACACCGCTGACCAACAAAGACGAGCCGCCGTAACTCATAAAGGGCAAGGTCAGGCCAGTCGTGGGCAGCAAGCCTGTGTTAACACCCATGTTGACCGCTGCCTGCGCGGCAAACAGCAACGCGCAGCAATACGCCACATAGGCGTTAAAGAATTGTCCGGCGTGCTCAGCCATCCGCGCGATGGCGAAGGAGCGCCAGACCACCACGGCAAAGATCAACACGACACTGACGGCGCCAATTAATCCCAGCTCCTCGGCCAGGATGGCGAACAAAAAGTCGGTATGGGCCTCGGGCAAATAGAATTGCTTTTGCACGCTGTTGCCCAGACCGGTGCCAAACCATCCGCCCTGACCAAACGCCAGCAACGCCTGGGTCAACTGATAGGCCTCAGAGAAGCGATACTGCCAGGGATCCAGCAACACCATTACACGCTTGGTGCGGTAGTCGGCAAACTGGATTGCCAGATAAATCAGGAAGACCGCAGCGAGCAGCATGGCCGCCCAAATCCAAACCCGGGTGCCGGCTAGGAACAAGACGCACAGCACCATGCCGAACATGATGACGGTGGCGCCCAAGTCCGGCTCCATCAACAGCAACGCGCCATACAACGTGGTCACAATGACCGGGCGCATAAAGCCCCACAGCGTGTCGACCGCTTCTTTACCGAAGCGCACCAGGAAACTGGACAGATAAAACGTCAGGCACAACTTGGCGACCTCAGAGGCCTGCAGATTAAGGATGCCCAGATTCAACCAGCGGGTGGATCCGTTGACCGTTTTGCCAATCCCCGGCAAGAACACCGCAATCAGCAAGGCCAGACCCAGCCAATAAAACTTTTGCGAATGCTGATGGAAGAATTTCGGGTTAATCGCTGCCGCCGCGCCACCGGCGCCAGCCGCTAGCAACCAATAAATCGCGTGCCGGATCTGGAAGTGCCAAGGATTGCCTGAGATATCCTCGGCGTATTCGACGCTGGCCGACCCAACCATCACCAAACCCAACAAAGACAGCGATAAAGCCGCCCAAAACAGCATGGGATCCGGCAGGCCTGGAACCTGGATCGTGCGCGGAGCCACGGCACTCATTGGCACCACTCCGCAACGAGCTGTTCAAAGTACTGACCCCGTGCCTCGAAATTGGGGAACTGATCGAAACTGGCGCAGGCCGGCGACAGCACCACCGAATCACCGGACTGGGCTTGTTCAACGGCGCTCGTTAGCGCTTGATCCAGGGTCTCGACATAGCCCTGACCGTTACAGGCCTGAACGATCGCCTGACCATCACGGCCATAGCCAATCAGGACGGCCCGGGGATCCGCAGCCGCACGGGCTAACAGGCTAAAGTCTGCCCCCTTGCCATCCCCGCCCACCAACAAGAACACCCGTCCGGCAGACTGTGACAGCATCCCTTGTAGAGCGGCCACACTGGCCCCTTCATTGGTGCCCTTGGAGTCATTAACAAAGATGACCCCCCCACGCTCGCCACAACGCCGCATTCGATGGGGCAGCCCTTTGAACCCGCGCAGACCTTCGCAGGCCTGTTGCAGGTCCAGATCGAGTGCGTGAACGATGCCCAGTGCCGCCATCGCGTTCGCTAAATTGTGACGGCCCACCAATGGGATCTCGGCCAGCGGGATGACACTTTTGAATCGCAGCGCGACGTGCTCAGCCCCATCAATAACCTCGATACCGAAACGGATAAAATCTGAAGGTCCGGTGGTGAATTCAACAATGCGCATGGCATCGGCGACTAACGGACGCGATAGCGCATCATCGTGGTTAATGACGCAGGCATCCGCTCCGTTAAAGATGCGATGTTTGGCCTGGTAATAGCCCTGCATATCGCCATGGCGATCCAGATGATCCGGAGACATATTCAAGCAGGTTGCCACCCGCGGGGAGAACGTCTGCGCCCGCTCCAGCTGAAAGCTAGACAGCTCAATCACCAGGTAGTCCGCATTATCCTGCAACAGATCCAACATGGGCCGCCCCAGGTTGCCGCCCACGGCGACCCGAGCACCGGTAGCGGCAATCATCTCGCCCGTCAGCGCAGTCACTGTACTTTTGCCGTTAGTGCCCGTGATCGCAACAATTTGGGCATCCGGTGCCGCCCGGCGAAGCAGATCGATCTCGCCAATGATGGGAACACCGGCGGCGCGGGCCTGCGCCAGCAAGGGATGATCCATCGCCAATCCTGGCGCCAGTACAATTTCGCTCGCCTGCGCAACCCATTGCCCGGTCAACATGTCACCAAAGCGACGGTTGACGTCGGGATACTGGGCCAGCAGCTCAGCCAGGCCTGCGACCTCGGATCGGGTGTCAGCGATCGCAACCGGCACGCCTTGCTCCAGCAAATGCCGAGCACAGGACATCCCGGCAATGCCGAGTCCCAAAACCAGGGTGTAGCTAGACCCAATCAGCTGCATGATTACCTCAGCTTCAAGCTAGCAAGACCGATCAATACCAAGACCACGGTGATAATCCAGAATCGGACGATCACGCGGGGCTCGGGCCAGCCTTTGAGTTCAAAATGATGGTGAATCGGCGCCATGCGAAACACCCGCTTGCCAGTTAGCTTGAAAGAGGCGACCTGAACGATCACGGACAGGGTTTCCATCACAAAAACCCCACCCATAATCGCCAACACCAATTCCTGACGCGTCATCACGGCCAAGGCACCCAGTGCGCCTCCCAATGCCAATGCGCCCACATCCCCCATAAAAATCATGGCGGGGTAGGTGTTAAACCACAAAAACCCTAGACCGGCTCCAACCAGGGCTCCGACGAAAATCACCAGCTCACCGGTGCCCGGTAGATGGGGAATCAATAGATACTCAGAGAACACCACGTTGCCGCTGAGATAAGCAAACACGCCCAGCGCGCCGCCCACCAGCACGGTCGGCAAAATCGCCAGTCCATCCAAACCATCCGTTAGATTGACCGCGTTCGAGGAGCCGACAATGACGAGGTAGGTCAGCAGAATGTAGGCCGGACCCAAATCAAATACGGCGTCCTTTAGGAAGGGGATCAGCAGCTGCGTTTCCGCAGGCACCTTGGCCGTGACGTACAGCACGGTGGCGGCGGTAAATCCGATCACGGTCTGCCAGAAGTATTTCCAACGCGCCGGTAATCCATCGGGGTTCTTTTGGATGACCTTGCGCCAGTCATCCACCCATCCCACCGCACCCAGACCCAGGGTGACGAACAACAAGATCCACAGGTAGCGGTTGCTAAGGTCACCCCACAACAGGCAACTCAGGGCGATACCGACCAGAATCAGCGCACCCCCCATGGTCGGGGTACCGCTCTTGGATAGATGGCCGTCGGGGTTGTATTCACGGATCGGCTGGTTGATCTGGCGCACATGCAAACGGCGAATCAGAACTGGCCCGACCACCATGGTAATCGCCAGTGCCGTTAATACGCTCAAGATCGCCCGCAGGGTCAAATACTGGGTGACCCCAAACGCGGGATTAAACTGTGCGAGCCACTCGGTGAACCATAGCAGCATCGATTATTCTCCTGATGTCCAATGAGCAAAGCAGCCTTCCATCGCTGCCGAGCGCGACCCTTTCACCAACACCCTGTGCTGGCCGGTCAAAGAATCCAGGGCCGCTTGGATGGCCATGGGGTTTTCAAACAGTTGTGCCTGCGGGCCAAAACCCCGGGCAATGGCGGGATGGGTCGTCCACAACCGGGTCAAACCCAGCTCGCGGGCCCGCTCACCCACTTCGTGATGCGCAGCCTCGGAGGCCTCGCCGAGTTCTTTCATCTCACCCAAAATCGCTAGACCCGCGGGGTCTTCGGCCAACAGGGACGAGATCGCCGCAATCATGGCGTCGGGATTGGCGTTGTAGGTATCGTCAATCAGGGTGATGCCGGCGTGCTGGATACGACGACCCCGGCCGGCTTCGGGCTCAACGGATTCCAGTCCCGCTTTGATCTGCTGGGCCGTCAGGCCATCGGCATAGGCCATCGCGGCCGCGCATAGGGCGTTGTTGATTTGATGGACCCCGGGCAGCTGCAAGGTGACCGCAATGGACTGCTCGCCCAGCACCAATTCAAAGGAGACGCCGCTGATATTACGGGCCATCACATCTGCATGGCCTAGACCAAAACTGACCACTCGACCCTGACCGACCCGTGCTCGCCACGTGTCGTAGGCCGGGTCGTCAGCATTAAGGACAGCGCATCCCCCCGGCGGCAGTTCATCCAGAATCTCGCCCTTGCCTTTGATAACCCCTGCGATACCGCCAAAGCCCTCGAGATGGGCACGGCCAGCCAGGGTAATCGCCACAATATCGGGGCGTCCGATTTGACGGAGCTGGGCGATTTCACCCTGATGATTAGCCCCCATCTCCAGCACCACATCGTGCTGGTCGACATAACGGCTAAGAGTCAGGGGCACCCCAATGTGGTTGTTGTAATTGCCCTGGGTCGCCAGCGTGGCACTGCGTTGACGCAAGATCGCCGTTAACAGACGCCGGGTTGTCGTTTTGCCCATGCTGCCGGTCATTGCAAAGACCCTGCCTGGCACGGCCTGGCGATGCGCCTTGGCAATATCGACCAGTGCTTGCAGCGTATCCTGAACCTGAATGTGAGGCCCTTCGATCGGCTGCTCAACCAAACATAGCGCGGCACCGGCATCCAGCGCCTGGGTACAAAACTCATGGCCGTCACGCTGACCGCCGCGCAGGGCCACAAACACCTGACCCGGCAGGATCGCTTGCGAATTAAACTGCAAATCGCCCACGGCTAATTGCGCGGGAGCCTGCAGCTGCCCGCGGACCACGGCTGCGAGGTGAGTGGCATCCCACATCAGCATGTCTGTCCCTCCAGCCAGGCCTTGGCGACTTCACGATCGTCGTGATGGACAACCGTGTTGGCTAGAATCTGTTGGGTCTCATGCCCCTTGCCGGCAATCACCAGGGTGTCCTCTGGGCTCATCGACTGTAATGCCTGATGAATGGCCGCCACTCGGTCCTCGACGGCCTGACTGGGACCGCCAATGCCGGTTTGAATCTGTTCGATAATGCGAGCGGGATCCTCTGAACGAGGGTTATCACTGGTGACGATGATGCAATCCGCCAAATCGCCAGCCACCTGCCCCATCATCGGCCGCTTGCCCACATCACGGTCGCCGCCAGCGCCGAACACCAACCACAGCTGCCCCTGGCAATGTTGCCGAGCCGCCATCAGCGCCGCGCTCAGTCCATCGGGCGTGTGGGCATAATCCACCAGCACGGCGGGCTGATGAGACACCCATTCCATGCGGCCGGGGACGGCTGACAACTGGGGAATCAGGTTTGCGATGGCATCCAACGCAACCCCCTGATTCAGCAACACAGCGACCACCGCGCATAGGTTGTCCAGGTTAAAAGCGCCCAGCAGATGCGTCCGGCAGGCGCGCGTTTGATCCTGCACGTTTAACGTGAACTGCCAGCCTGTGCTATCCGCCTGCGCATCGCTGATAGAAATCGTGCCCTGGCTGCCATACAGGCTGGCCTGCGGGTCAGCCACCGCCACTGCGGCCGGCGTGTCCGCATTAAGAACGCGATGGGCACAGCTCAACTCGGTAAACAGACGTTGTTTGGCCTGCGCATAGGCATCCAAGGTGCCGTGGTAATCCAAGTGATCGCGGGACAGATTGGTAAAAACACCGCACTGAAATTCGACGGCTTCAACCCGCCCTTGAACCAATCCGTGGCTGGAGACCTCCATCGCCACATGGGTGACACCCGCATCCCGTAACATCGCTAATTCGGCCTGAACCTGAATCGGATCGGCGGTCGTCATACCCGGCCGGCGCCACTGTGTTTGCCCGTATACACCCAGGGTTCCAATCGCGGCACCTGACAATCCCAAAGCGCGCCAGGCCTGCTGCAGCAAATCACAGACTGAGCTTTTGCCATTGGTGCCGGTGACGCCGACCACATGCAGCGATCGACTGGGATAGCCATAAAAGCGCGCCGCCAGGGCCGATAACTGCATCCGCAGATTCGGCACAACCACGACCGGACAATCCAGCGCCACATCCAGCGGCTGATCGGTCAGAATCGCAACCGCGCCGCGCTCGCGCGCACCCAACACAAAATCCTGGCCTTGGGCACGCTCGCCCGATAAAGCCACAAAGACCTCACCGGGATGCACAAATCGACTGTCCAGGCACAGGCCTTGGATCTCAATGTCGCCTTCTACAGATTGCTGTAGCAGCGCTGACAGCTTCATTTCGACTGCTCCGCCAACAGGGCCTCGGGCTCATCCGGGGCGATGTTCAAAATCCGGGCGGCCTCGCGGGTAATCTCAGCAAAGGCAGGGCCTGCGGTATTACCGCCGTAATAGTCAGATCCCTTGGGATCGTCGATGGTGACGACTACCACCAGTTCAGGATCTGTGGCGGGAAACAGTCCCGCAAAGGTGCCAATGTAACGGCGCTCACTATAGCCACCGCCGGTGCCGGCCTTGATGGTCGTACCGGTTTTACCCGCCGAGCTGTAACCCAAAATCTTGGCCTGACGAGCGGTGCCCCCTTCGGCGGTCACAGCGCGCATCATGGCCAGCATGTCATCAGCGATGTCCGCCCGCAGCACCCGTACCGGATCGGCGGTCGGCAATCCACGAACCAACGAAACCGGCTTCATAACGCCTGAATTCGCGAACACGGTATAGGCCTGTGCCAGCTGCACCGCGTTGCTGGAAATGCCATAGCCATAGCCCAGGGTCGCGCGCTCCAGATCCGACCAACGGGTTTTGCTAGGAATGCCGCCTTCGGACTCGGCCGGCAGGGCAAGGCCCGTGTCGTTGCCAAATCCGGCACGGAACAACAAATTCGGCAGCGCCATCGGGTCCAGGCGCAAAACCAGCTTCGCGGTGCCCACGTTGGATGACTTTTGAATGATCCCGGCCGGCGTTAGCTGCTGGTAGTCACGGGTGTCTGAGATGCGGTGATTGTTCACCTTGTAAAAGCGAGGGGTATCAATGACCTCAACTGGCTCCGTCACGCCTTCCTGCAACGCCAGTGCCACCGCAAAGGGCTTTAGCGTCGAGCCCGGCTCGAACAAATCGCCGACGAAGCGGGGGCGGGTCCGGTCCGGCGCCCGGGTGGTGGTGTCGTTGGGGTTAAAGCTCGGGAAGCTAGCGGCCGCCAGAATCTCACCGGTTTTGGCGTCCAATACCACCGCGCTGCCGGCCTCGGCCCGGGTGCGCAACGCCGCCCGCTTCAACGCGCGATAGGCCGCGTACTGCAGATCCATATCCAGCGTTAAAAACAGATCATTGCCGAACTTCTCTTCACTTCCGCCTGGTAGGTAGCGAATCGCACTGCGGGCCCGATCGATCAGCACCTTACGCTCACCGTCGGTCGGTACCATGTAGGAGTTAAAGGCAAATTCCAGACCTTCACGACCGCGACCATCCACATCGGTAAATCCGATGATGTGACCCGAAGCCTCACCGGCCGGGTAAAAACGACGAGATTCGGCCTGAGCGATCATGCCCGGCACCTCAAGATCCATCACATGACTGGCCTGAGCCGGCGTCATATTGCGCCGGATGTACATGAATCGACGGTTTTTAGCGGCCTCAAACCGATCGGCCAGTGTCTTGGCTGGAATACCCACGCGCTGCGCCACTTGCTCGACCCACTGCTCGGGCGGTGGAGCCTTGGCAGGATCCAAAGCCAGCGACATGCCCGGCGTCGACATCGCCAGCACTCGGCCATTGCGATCCAAAATATCCCCACGAAACGCAGGAATGGTCTCGGTGCGAACGCTAATTTGCTTGCCCCAACCCAAAAGCGAATCGCGCTGCTGGACCTGCAAAACATACAGGCGGCCGATAATCACCAGCGCCAGTGCACCCAAACCCACGTAGGCCAGGATCAAACGCCAACGCGGTGCCACCTGCAAACTCATGGCAGCACCTCGTGTTCAGAAATAACCTCAAAACCCGCGCTCTTGGCCCAGGCTTCAAGGCGGGCATGACTGGCCAGCGCACCGACTTCCAGAGACAGCTGAGAACGCTCATTCTGCAACGTTTGCAGCTCGGCAAATTGACGCTGCTGGGTCTGATAAAGCGCGCGAGTCTGGTGGGTGGTGTAATTCACCGCAAAGGCACTGGCCACCACCAGCGAGATCAAAAACAACGCAGCCAGGGCTGCCCGGGTCGTCATCGCCAGCCAACCCACCTGCGCCAACTCCCATGCCCAGCGGATCACGCAACCACCTTTTGTGCGACTCGCAATACTGAAGAACGAGCGCGAGGATTAGCCTGCACTTCCTGAGCACTGGGTTTGATCGCCTTGCCGACTGGCTTTAGGACCGGTGCAGGCTGCGGCAACATGCCCAAGGGATCACCGGGGGGATTCGCCTGATCCCGAATAAAGCGTTTAATCCGGCGATCTTCGAGACTGTGAAAACTAATCACCGCCATCAACCCAGCCGGACTGAGCGCCCGCACCATTTCCGGCAGCACCTGATCAATCTGGGCCAATTCCTGATTCACATGAATGCGAATGGCCTGAAAGGTCTGGGTCGCTGGATGCCGGCCAGGCTCCCACTTGGGGTGCGCGTCCTTGACGATTTGTGCCAGCTGCAACGTCCGCGTAATCGGCTTGACCGCGCGGGCTTCTAGGATCGCGCTGGCAATACGACTGGCGTACTTTTCATCACCAAACTCTCTTAGTACACGGGCTAAATCGGGATGCTTAACATGGGCAATCCAATCACAGGCCGGCTGGCCGTGATTCGGATCCATGCGCATATCCAAGGGGCCGTCCTGCTGAAAACTAAATCCACGATCAGCCTGATCTAACTGGGGTGAAGACACACCCAAATCCGCCATGATGCCGTCGACCTGACCCACCCAGCCGCGGGCATCCAACACCGCACCCAAACTGCCAAAGTCGCTCGCGATCGCCTCAAACCGGGCATCATCAGCAAATCGTTGCTGACAAAATTCGATCGCCTGGGGGTCCCGATCCACGCCAATTACCCGCGCCTGGGGCCCCAGCTTGGATAGCAGCAACGCCGTGTGCCCACCGCGGCCTAGAGTGCAGTCGATATATAAACCCTCCGCCGGACCCACAATGGCCTCGACGGTTTCGTTTAACAGGACCGTAACGTGCTGACTCACAGGCGCAGATCCTCAAGGCCCGTTACGTCGTCCTCATCATCCGCCAAATAGGCTTCGCTCTTCGCTTGCCATACGGCCTCAGACCAAATCTCAAATCGGTGACCCTGCCCCATCAACACGACCCGCTTTTCTAAATGGGCGTGCTCGCGGTGCAGGGCGGGGATCAACAAACGGCTGGCCGAATCCAAATCTAAATCCGTGGCATGGCCAATCAGCATGTGTTGCAAACGACGGGCGGTCTTGGAGTGGTTCGGCAAGGCATTGACCTGAGCCTCGACGCTCTGCCAATCCGGCTGGGGGTAAACCAACAGGCAACGCTCGCGGTGATCGACCGTGAGCACCATTTTTTGGGCGCACCGATCCTGGATCTCGTCGCGATAACGCGTCGGGATAGCTAGACGCCCTTTGGCATCTAAGTTGATCGGTGTAATGCCACGAAACATAGTTTTAATGCGGGTTGGAGCTCAATCACTCACAAAACCACACAATTTCCCCTTTTTTCCCACGTAGGCAGTGTAAAAACACAAAGGGCCACTAGCAACCGTGTTAAATACCCGAACGGACTAGGACTTATTAAACAAAAACAGAAGGTTACGGAGCTGTATATAACAACAATAGAGGCAAAAATAAGAGGATCAAAAACGCAAAATCAAAGACTTACGAGTCGCTTCGAAAGTGAATTCTGGGAAAAATATATTTTTTGCCGCGCCCCCGGTGGGATGCGGTGGGAAAAATGAAGACGACCTATAAGCCGGGTTCTGTCGTGGACAATCATTCATCTAGGCACGCTGTCACCAACGTGCTCAAGCAACCTACCCGAACCCAGCGCGAGCGCACGCCTATAGGGTTCCTATTTGGTCTTGCTCCGGATGGGGTTTACCCTGCCACCCACTGTTACCAGGGGCGCGGTGCGCTCTTACCGCACCATTTCACCCTTACCCGAAGGCGGTATATTTTCTGCGGCACTTTCCGTGGGCTCACGCCCCCCAGGCATTACCTGGCATCTCGCTCTATGGAGCCCGGACTTTCCTCTCGCCTTGCGGCCAGCGATTGCCCAGTCGTCTTCGCGGCGGATGATGGTTCAGTCGTCGCTTTTATTCAAGGATTCAATCCGTTCAAACAGCTCCCGGCGTGATCCTCCGGTAATCTCAGCTGCCACCTTGGCCGCCTTTGACGGGGGCAAGGCTGACGCCAGGGCTCGTAGCACTCGATCCTGATCAATGTCTGAGCCCATCCGCTGACCGGCCTCCACGACCACCGCATACTCGCCCTTGGTATGGTCGTTGGATGAGTCATACCAAGCTTGTGCCTGATCCAGCGTGCCCCGCCAGACCTGCTCATGCAGCTTGGTCATCTCGCGACAAAAAGCCACCCGCCGGTCTGGGCCGCACTGGGCTAACAAATCGCGAATCAGCACCGGCATCCGATTCGCCGACTCATACAACACCATGGCCCCGCCGGATCGCTCGCCGCGCTCCAGGCGATCACCACGCCCAGATCCCTTGTGCGGTAAAAAACCCAAGAACTGCAGGTGATCCATCGCAAAGCCAGACACCACGGTGGCCGCCAGCAAGGCTGAGGCACCGGGGATTGGAATCACCGGAACACCCTGCCGAATCGCCTCACGGACCAGCGGCAACCCAGGATCAGACAGCAACGGAGTCCCCGCGTCACTAACCAGTGCCATCGGAACTTCGCGGGCCTGTTCGACCAACCCCGGGGCTAGGCGCTCTTCATTGTGCTGGTGAACCGCAATGCAGCGGGTGTTAAGACCGTAGGACGACAGCAACTGACGCGCCCGGCGAGTATCCTCAGCCAAGACCAGTTCAACCGACGACAGGACCCGTAATGCCCGCAGCGTCAGATCACCCAAGTTGCCGATTGGGGTCGAGACCAAGTAGATTGCGGGATCAATCGGGCCCCGCGCCATTAATCGCTCAGGAATCTGCATTT
This sequence comes from Litorivicinus sp., assembly GCA_049609265.1. GTDB lineage: Bacteria > Pseudomonadota > Gammaproteobacteria > Pseudomonadales > Litorivicinaceae > Litorivicinus. Next base: position 50,180 of record JBMYYI010000003.1, read on the forward strand.
AGATGAAAGCTCCCACCGCTCGCCAAGTTTTAGTCGCCGGCATCCTAGCAGGGTTGCTGGCCGGATGCGCAGGAACGCCCACTGCGCCAAGCAGTACACTCGGCCGGGACATCCAAACACAGATCGACAACCTGCCGAATCTGGTTGCGCTGGAGCGGGATGCGGCACTGGTAGGCCTGATGCAACGCCTCAATGCGCAGGGCGACTATGCCGAGGCACTCAGCCTGGCCCTGCAATATCCCATCGCCCCGTCCTCGATCGAGGCTTATCCCAGCTTTCAGCTGAGTACCGCACTGGCCCAATTTCGCACTGGCAACGCCGCCCAGGCGCAACGCACCATCAGCACCACACTCAGCGAACCGCAGGCCTTTGTGGGACTGGCCGACGAAATCAATCTGATTCGATTACGGGTGCAAGTGCGCGACGCACTGTCCCTGGACATGGCGGCTTTTGACGACCAGGTGTATCTGAGCACCCTGCTGCCGGCGACTGAAAATGGCCAGGTATTAAACGAGCTGTGGCAACGGGCCAAGCGCCTAGCTGATCAAGCGCCAAGCGAGAGCAACTCGTTGTCTGCCGGGTGGCTGGAGCTGGCAGCGGCCGGCGAGGACATCCGCGCACTGCAGAGCTGGTTGCAACGCTGGCCCGACCACCCCGCGCTGGACAATTTACCGCTGGAAATCGCCGACTTACTCAACACCGACTGGCCGATGGCCCAGCGGGTCGGGGTGATTTTGCCCTTGAGTGGCCCTCTGAGCCGTGTTGGGGAAAGCGTTCTGGACGGCATCCTGCAGCAGCAATTGAGCGTAAACGGACCGGCGCTGGTTGTGGTGGATGGTGCACCTGGGATCGAGGGAGCCCTAGCTGAGTTACAGGGCCAGCAGGTCGATCTGATTTTAGGCCCCTTGCCCAAAGACCAGGTCAGCGCTCTGCTGGAGCTGAACCCACCGCAGGCCGTATTGGCATTGAATTACATTGATGGCGAGCTGGACGAAGCACTCGCCCCCCGGGCATTGATGGGTCTGGCCCCGGAGGACGGGGCGCGGGACGCGGCGTACTTGATGGCCTCAGAAAACCTCAAAGCCCCGTTGGTTTTGGTACCGGGCGACACTCGGGGCGAACGGGTCAGCGAGGCCTTTATTAAAAGCTGGATGGCCTACACGCCCCCCATCGAGGTGATGGAGACCACGGGATTGCCCGCGCCGATCGGACTGGACTTGCCACTCCCTGGCGAATTAGTCCCGCCGGCGGATACCCGTCCGCCGATGCCGATTGTCCAACGCTATCTGAACGATGATCAGAACCAGGTTGTGGCCGATGCGCTGGGCATCAGCGCCAGCCGCGCGCGCCATCGCGCCCTGCAACAACAACTAGGGCTTGAGCTGGAGTTCACTCCCCGTCGCCGCCAAGACATCGGCAGCGTTTACATCTATGCCGATGCGATTACCGCGGCACAGCTAAAGCCGCTGTTGGCCTTCTATTACGCAGGCGACCTGCCGATCTGGCTGGCCGATGCCGCGCTAGACGAGAACCTGCCGCTGGTGCGGGGTGACCTGACGGGCGCCCGCGTTGTGGCGATGCCCTGGCAAGTGGCTAATAGCGAATCGAGTAACGTGCTGTTCGAATTGGGTGCCGATGCTTGGCGCCTCAGCTCTGCCCTGGCGGACAAGACCCAATTACAGATCGCCGGCCGCACCGGCACCTGGCAGCGCGAGGGCGAACGCCTTCGCCGCACCTTGACCCCCGTACGCATCACCCGCGACGGTTTTCAGCGATTGGGTCGACCGGTTGAACTCGCAGGCGCGCGGTGAGTTTGCCGAGCGCTGGCTGGCTGAACGCTTAGCCTCCCGCAACGTCGAGATTCTGACCCGCAACTACCGCTGCCGAATGGGCGAGATCGACTTGGTCTTGAAAGCTCAGGGTACGGTGATCTTTACCGAGGTCAGGCTGCGTCAAAATTTGGCAACCGCCCGCGCCAGCGTCACCTCACACAAACAACAACGCCTGAAACGGGCCGCGCAACATTACCTGGCGCACCACCCATGGCAGGGCCCCTGCCGTTTCGATGTCGTCGCACTGTCCCCACAGGGCCACGGTTTTCGTTGTGATTGGGTCGTCGACGCCTTTACCATGTCCTGATGCTAGAACACATTACTCGCCGCACGACGGCCCTGACGCAATCCCTCACTCATCTGGATCAGGACCTGGGTGCCGTGCTGGTCCAGATCAGCGCCCGGCTGACCCAAACCCTGTTGACTGAGGGTCGCATCTTGACCTGTGGCGTGGGCCAACAAAGTGCCCTGGCCCAAATGTTCGCCAGCCAGCTAAACCATCGTCTGAACCGAGACCGCCCGTCGCTACCGGCCCTGTGCCTAAACGCTGACGCGGTCCTGATGTCGTCCATTGCCGCCGGCAGCTCGGGCAGCGAGATTTATGCCCACCAACTGCGCGCCCACGCACAGCCCCACGATCTGTTGCTAATCCTATGCCATCACGGCAACGAGCCGGCCTGCATGAAGGCCCTATCCGCCGCCCATGACCGTGACGTCGGATCCATCGTGATCAGCGCCCAGGACAACGGGCAATTGGGCGCCATCATCAACCACGAAGATCAAGAGCTAAAAATTCCGGCCACCGAGGCGGCTGAAGTCTTGCCCTTGCAACTGACCTGCCTCACTCTGTTAGCCGAACTTATCGAACAACAGCTATTTGGATAACCCTATGAAGCACATCACTCCCCTTCTAATCGCCGCCTCGCTAGCGCTAACTGGCTGCACCACCGTGGTATCCAGCGTCGTCGACGAGCCGATCCAGCCGAACATTGGCAACCGCACCTTTGGTGGATTTGTCAGCGACAACCTGATTGAAGAAATCGCCGCGGTGAACCTCAACAAAACGAGCGAGACCCTAAAAGAGTCACACATCAACGTCACCGTGTTTAACGGCACCGCGCTGCTAACGGGTCAGGTTCCGGATCAAGCGAGCCAATCCGCGGCCCAAAAAGTGGTGAGTGAAGTGCGTGGTGTGAAGAAAGTGGAGAATGCGTTGACGGTGGCAGGCGCCACCAGCCTCGGCGTTCGTGCGAACGATGCCTATTTAACCGCCGCGGTGAATGCGGTGATCGCCAAAGACTTGGGTCTGTCACTGGCCAATCGGACCAAGGTCACCACCGAAGATGGCACCCTGTATTTGATGGGTTTTTTGAGCAACAGCGAAATTGAACAGGTCACCGCGTCGGCCCAGAAAGTGGGCGGAGTGGAGCGCATCGTCGCCCTGTTCGAGCGAATCGACTAACGCACCACCCGAAGGCCCGGGCCGCGCTTTGGCGGCTCGGGTTCATCATTACCACCAAACTCAGCGGGCGGCCCACCGGGCTCGGTCATAAACTGCATGCCTTCGCCGGTTTCCTTTGCAAAGATCCCCTTGATGGCACACATGGGCAACCAGACTTGCTCTGGCTTACCCGCAAACCGTGCCGAAAAGCTCACATCCGTATTCGTCAGACTCAAGTCCCGCACCGCATTGGGCGAGATACTAAGAATCAAAATACCGTCCTGCGAAAAACCTGAAGGCACCTGAACGCCTGCCGCGGTCTCATCAATCATCCATTCGTACAGAGCGCGCAGCAAATACGGGCGAGAGGACTTCATAGACACTTACTTACGCATTTCCTGTTCCAGCTCTGACAAGCTGAGCTGGAAGCCTTCGCGGCTGAATACCCGCTCACAATAGTCGCGAATCGCGGTGGTGCTCTTGGCAGGCAGGTCTAGCTCCAGCATGTCAGAGCGCCACAAGATAGGCGCAACAGCGCAATCCACTAGACTGAAATCGTCACTCATAAAGAACGGCTTTTCTTCAAAGATCCCGTTGGTCGCAATCACTGAATCACGCAGCGCCTTGCGAGCGGTATCAACACGCTTACCGGTTTTCTCTTTGGCGATGATGCGAGCCAGGGCAGTCCACTCACGATCGATACGCGTGATCATCTGACGGCTGTTAGCGCGAGCCACCGGGTAAACCGGCAACAACGGCGGATGGGGGAAACGCTCATCGAGGTATTCCATCATGACGTTGGGCTCGAACAATGACAGATCGCGATCGACCAGCGTCGGTAGCTTGCCATAGGGGTTTAGCTCTAGGACTTCCTCGGGCACGTTTTCGGGATCGCAATCCACGATATCAACGGTTACGCCCTTTTCGAATAGCACCACGCGTACGCGGTGGGATAGCAGATCACTCGGATCGGAAAAAAACGTCATGGAAGAGCGTTTGGTGACCACAGTCATGGAAACTCCTTAGATACAAAAACCCCCGACGGAAAAACCGGCGGGGGTCGGATTCAATTGCCCGGCGAATTAGTGGATATCTTTCCAGTATTCACGCTTGAGCAAGTAGCCAACGATACCGAACACGAACAGGAACAACAGCACATAAATACCGATGCGCTCTGCCGCGACACGACTGGGTTCTGCTACATACGCCATGTAGTTAACCAGATCATAAATCACGCGATCGTATTCTTCGGGGCTAAGCTGGCCGGTGCCCTCAACCACTTCTAGTACACCGCACTGGTCTTCTAGGATCGGGTTGCCGGTCAACGGGTCAGTCTTTACAACGCCATCTTCACGTACCGGTGCGTTCTTGCACACCAGGCGCTGTTCACCCTGAAGCGGTTGCAGCACGTGCGGCATGCCCACCTTGGGGAACACCTGGTTGTTCACACCCAAGGGGCGCGACGGATCGGTGTAGAAGGTTTTTAGATAGGTGTAAACCCAATCATTACCACGCTTACGCGTGATTAGGGTCAAATCCGGCGGCGGAGCACCAAACCATTCGCCAGCCGCATCAGCGGGCATCGCGATGGTACCCAGGTCACCGATTTTCTTGTCCGCGGGCAGCAGATGCTGCTCGAACAAGGCGACCGGAATCTCTAGGTCGGTTGCGGTGCGCTCATAACGCTGGAATTCAACGCTATGGCAACCCATGCAGTACTGGTTGAAAGTGGCCAGTCCCCGCTGCAACGAAGGCTTGTCGCGCGGATCAACATCGATGTGCTCCAACGCGATCCCCGGTCCACCGGCAGCGAATGCCGTCGTGACCATTGCACTTAGTGCAAAAACAATTCCCTTGATCATTAGCCAGTCACCCTTTGCGGAACAGGTTTACATTTCTCCATCCGGGTATACCAAGGCATCAGGATGAAATACGCGAAGTAGATCGCCGTGCAGGCCTGGGCTAGCGCTGTACGACCCGGTGTTGAAGGCAAAACACCCAACACACCCAGGACCACAAACGAGACGCAGAACAGCACCAGCGCAATGCGTGAGTACCAGCCTTTGTAGCGCATCGAGCGAACCGGGCTACGGTCCAACCACGGCAACACGAATAGCATTGCGATCGCAGCGCCCATGAACACCACACCCCAGAACTTGGCGTCTAGACCAAACATCGGGAAGGTAATCGCACGCAAAATTGCGTAGAACGGCGTGAAGTACCAAACCGGAGCAATATGCTCAGGCGTCTTGAGCGGGTTAGCCGGCTCAAAGTTGGCATACTCAAGGAAGTAACCGCCCATTTCGGGGAAGAAGAACACCACCAGCGCAAAGACGAACAAGAACACCGCCACGCCCACGATATCTTTGACCGTGTAGTAGGGGTGGAAAGGAATGCCGTCAACCGGCTTGCCGTTCTCGTCTTTGTTGAGCTTGATGTCGATACCGTCAGGGTTGTTTGAACCGACTTCGTGCAGCGCCAGAATATGCAAGAACACCAAGCCCGCAATGACGAAGGGCAAGGCAATGACGTGCAGTGCAAAGAAGCGGTTTAGGGTAATACCCGAGATCAGGTAGTCACCACGAATCCACTGAGCCAGATCAGCACCCACCACCGGAATCGCTCCGAATAGTGAAACGATCACCTGGGCACCCCAGTAGGACATCTGACCCCAAGGCAACAGATAACCCATGAAGGCTTCAGCCATCAGGGCCAGGTAAATGGCCATGCCGAACAGCCAGATCAATTCCCGCGGCTTTTGGTAGCTGCCGTACAGCAGTCCACGCAACATATGCAGGTAGATCACAACAAAGAAGGCCGAGGCACCGGTTGAGTGCATATAGCGAATCAACCACCCAAATTCGACATCTCGCATGATGTACTCGACCGACGCAAAGGCACCCTCTGCGCTGGGCTCGTAGCTCATGGTCAACCAGATACCGGTCACAATTTGGTTGACTAGCACCAACAGCGCCAATGAACCAAAGAAATACCAGAAGTTAAAGTTTTTCGGTGCGTAGTACTGACCGACGTGCTTGTTCCACGCATCGATGACGGGCAAACGCTGGTCGATCCAACCCAGCACGCCTGTCGCGGTAGTTTCACGATTTGCCATTATGCACTCACCTCATCTTCACCAATGACGACGACCGTCTCGGTTTCATAGCGGTGCGGAGGCACCACTAGATTCAACGGAGCCGGTACGGCTTTGTAGACACGGCCTGCCAGGTCAAAACGTGACCCGTGGCAGGGGCAGAAATAACCGCCCTTCCAATCATCACCCAGGTCAGCCGGAGCGACCTCAGGGCGGAACTGGGGAGAGCAACCCAAGTGGGTGCAGATACCAACGGCGATGAAGACCTCAGGGTCGATTGAGCGGGTCTTGGGATCTACGTAGGCAGGCTGCTGCGGATTCTCAGATTGAGGATCGGCAACCACTGCGTCTGTGGCGTCTAGGGAAGCCAGGTTTTCGGCTGTGCGTCGCACAACAAACACCGGCTTGCCGCGCCATTCCGCACGAATTTGCTCACCTGGGCGAACCTTGCTTACATCAACGCGCACAGGCGCGCCGGCAGCCTTTGCCTTGGCGCTAGGGTTCCATGAGCCTAGGAAGGGAATGGCTACCCCTACCGCACCCACTGCACCCATGGCCGACGTAGCAGCCACAAGGAACTTACGACGTCCATTGCTGGCGCCACTGGTCCCTGTCGTGGTATCGGACATACCGAGTCCTCTCTGTCATAGATAGATAAAAAATTTCCCGCGCAAATTGTAGAGAGCGCGGGCCTTCACCGCAAGTAGCGTGCCTTATCAATAGGGCGTAGATTTTTGACGAAAAAAAGCCCGGACGTGCCGGGCTTTGCGTTCGATAAAATATCGATTAACGCTTCGAGTACTGCGGACGCTTACGCGCTTTGTGCAGACCGACCTTCTTACGCTCGACCATGCGTGAATCACGGGTAACGAAACCCGCTTTACGCAGAGCGGGACGCAATGTTTCGTCCATTTCCATCAGGGCACGTGTGATGCCGTGACGGATCGCGCCAGCCTGACCGAATTCACCACCGCCCTTGACGGTGACGTATACGTCCAGCTTGTCTAGCATTTCAACCAATTCCAGCGGCTGACGCACGATCATGCGTGCAGTCTCGCGACCCAGATACTGGTCGATCGGACGCTGGTTGATGGTGATAGTGCCATTACCGGGACGCAAGAAGACGCGTGCTGCTGAAGTCTTGCGACGGCCGGTGCCGTAATGTTGTACTGCTGCCATAATTCGCTATTCCTTACAGAGCCAGAGGCTTCGGCTCTTGCGCGGCATGCGGATGCTCCGCGCCGGCGTAAACTTTAAGCTTGCGGTACATGGCGCGACCCAGAGGATTCTTGGGAAGCATGCCCTTCACGGCTAGCTCGATTACTTTCTCGGGACGACGTTCGATCAATTTTTCGAACGAGGCTTCTTTCAAGCCACCCGGAAAACCTGTGTGGTGGTAATACATCTTGTCAGTTGCTTTGCGGCCGGTTACCTGAACCTGCTCTGCGTTGACGATGACAATGTAGTCACCGGTATCAACGTGGGGTGTGTACTCGGGCTTGTGCTTACCCCGCAGACGCCGCGCCACTTCGGTCGCTAGACGACCTAGTGTCTGGCCTGCTGCGTCCACCACCAGCCATTCGCGGCTGACTTCTTCTGTTTTGGCGCTGAAAGTCTTCATAATTCCTGCTGCTTTAGTGGGGCTCACCCCATTAACGAGGGGGCGGATTATAGAGAACTGGGGGGCAAGTTCAACCCCCTATGGCAAATGGGGTTGTGCCAAATACTCTTTACTCTGCATTTCTGTCAGTCGACTGATCGTGCGATCAAACTCGAAAGTCACGCGGGTGCCTTGATACAGCTCGTTCATGGGCGCCTGGGCACTGACGATTAACTTGACCTTGCGATCATAAATTTCATCAATAAAGTTGACGAATCGTCGGGCCGCATCGTCCAGCACTGGGGTCAATATCGGAATATCTTCAACCACGAGTGCAGAAAACGACTTGGCCAGTTCAATATAGTCGGCACTGGAGCGCGCGCTTTGGCACAGGGTGGCAAAGGTAAACCAGGCCACGTCATCGGCGATGTGCTGTGCCCGCAGGGTGCGGCCATTAATTTGCAAATCGACATCATGACTGCCCTGCCCTGGCGCCAGCTGCTTGAACTCCGCCATCAATTGCTGCTGGGTTTGCTCCCCCAACGGGGTCAAATACAGCGGCACTGAGGTCAACACTCGCAGGCGATGGTCAGTCCCGCCATCCAAGTTGAACACCTGCGTGTGGGCATATAGCAAATCAATCGCCGGCAAAAATAACGGACGTTGCAAGCCATCTTTGTAGAGGTGCTTGGGCTCAACGTTCGAGGTGGTCACCAGGGCCACTTGACGCTTAAACAAGGCCTTGAACAAATTCGCCAAGATCATGGCATCGGTAATGTCAGTGACAATGAACTCGTCTAGACACAATACCGTCGTGTCCTGGGCTATCTGCTCAGCGACCTGCTCTAACGGATTTTCCCGCCCCTGCAGCTGGCGCAACTGCGCATGAATCGACAGCATGAATCGATGAAAGTGGACCCGTCGTTTTTTATCAAACGGCAAGCTGTCATAAAACAAATCCATCAAGAAGGTCTTGCCCCGGCCCACGCCGCCCCAGAAATACAATCCGGTGACCGGCTGTGGCGGTGGCGGCTTTTTCCACTGGCCCAGCAGATTACTAACAAACCCCTTGGCCGGTTGCGCCGGGGTAAAGGCAATCAAGCGCGAACGTAAATCATCCAGCAACTCAACCGCCTGAGCTTGCGCGGGGTCAGAGACGATCGAGCCGGACTCGATCAATGCTTGGTAATGTGCCCCAGGTCCCATTACAACCGCGCCTCAAGCCATGCCTGAGCCTGGCGCTTTAAGGCCGTCAGCTGACCGTGATAGAAATGGCCGCCCTCAGCCTGGATGTACTCTTGGACCAGGCTGGGGTCCTGACCGTCTAACCATTGCTGCATCGAATCGGGATCAACCGTATCGTCATCCTGGTTAAAGGCGATAAAGCTGGGCACCTGAACGGGTGCCGCGCTCATATCGAACCGAGACGTCGCAGGCGCGATCAGCAGCAGCCCCGCCGCCGTTCGACGATGCCCGGCATGAGCAGCCACATAGCCACCAAAGGAGAAACCGGCCAGCCACAGCCGCGCGCCAGGATAGCGCTGCAGCAAAAAGTCCGCGGCGGCACAAGCATCGTCAATCTCGCCCACGCCCTGATCCCACTCACCCGCACTGCCCTGAACACCGCGGAAATTAAATCGCAACGCCGGCATCCCAAGATCGCGCCCCATCCGGCACAGTGTAGTGACAACCTTGTTGTGCATCGTGCCCTCGTGCAAAGGGTGTGGGTGGCACACCAGCAGCACATCACCCGCCGGTTGGTCGGGGGTGGCGTTCAGAATACCTTCGAGTCGGGCATCAATCTGAACCGGAATATCGATCGGACGTGTCATGCTGAATCCTTAAATTACTGCGCGAAGTGTAAACGGCTTGTTACACTGCGCAAACGACAAACGCAGGAACGACACAATGGAATTGGTTTGGATTTATGCAGCGGTAGCCGCCCTGATTGGCCTGGCGGCAGGATTTTACTGGGGCCGTAACAGCCAACCGGACGTCAAGATTCGCGCGGAGTTAGAGGCAAGAGCCCGTGCTGCCGATGAAAAACACGCCCAGCTGAGCATGCAAATTCAAGAACACTTTTCTGAGACAGCGCGCCTGGTCAACCAATTGAGCCATCAATACCGCGAAGTGCACGAGCATCTGTCAAACGCAGAGAAAACACTGACCGACGGCCAATCCGCGGAACAGATCCAAGCCTTGCTGCCCAAGGCACCGGAACCTGAAACCCTGCTGGAGCAAGAAGCCCAACCCCGTGACTACGCGGATCAGAACGGCACGCTGGCCGAGGCCAACCAGCGCACCAGCACCAACTAACTAGACCGGGCTGGGGACGTCGATAAACTGCGTTTTCAGCCCGTGCTCAGCGAGTCGCTGACCCAGAGACATCACACCAAATCGCTCGGTGGCGTGGTGGCCCGCTGCAAAGTAATGAACGCCCGCCTCCCGGGCTAAATGCACCATGGGCTCACTGATCTCACCGGTGACGAAAGCATCGACCCCCGCATCAATCGCCTGCTGAAAATAGGATTGAGCCGCGCCGGTGCACCAGGCCAGTTGTTCAATGCGGCGGCCACCGTCAATCCAAAGCGCCTCCTGCCCCAACACCTCACTGAGTTGCGCCTGTAATTGAGCACCCGACAAGGGCTGAGCCGGCACCCCTACATCCCCAATCGAGATCCGTGCCTGCCTATCTAGCGGACCGGTGCGCTGCCACCCCATCGCCTGCGCAAGACCGGCGTTATTGCCCATCTCGGCATGCGCATCCAAGGGTAGGTGATAAGCCAACAGGCTAATGCCCGCATTAAATAGGCTGCGGGCACGCTGCCCTTTCAATCCCGTTAAGGGCTGAGACTCACCTTTCCAAAACCAGCCGTGATGGACCAATAACGCATCCGCACCGGATTCCACGGCCGCATCGATGAGGGCTTGGTTCGCCGTCACGCCACAGACCAGATTCGAAATCGGCTGGCCGGCATCTAATTGCAAGCCGTTGGGGCAGTAGTCCTTGAACTGGTCGGGTTGCAACCACTGATTAAGTAAAGTTTCTAACTGGGTCGGTGTCATAGCCACTCTCGTCTAGCGAATCGGGCTAAGATAGCGTTATGAGACAGCTAGTTGAATCCATTCGGTCGTTTTTTCCCGCCATTGCTATCGGCATCATCGTCGCGCTTGGCTATGGCCTATACCAAGCTAGATCAACACCAGCCCCCGCCATTTCACTGCTGACCCTACCTGCAGATCAACGCAGCATGACGACCCCACCGCCGGGCAGCTATCGTAATGCCGTGCAGGTGGCCGCCCCTGCCGTGGTCAACATCCATACCGCCATCGAGTCGCTGGATAACGACCACCCCTTGCTCAGCGATCCATTGATGCGCCAGTACTTGGATACCCAGGTCCGGCAGGACCGGCGCATTGCGCCTTTGGGTAGTGGGGTCATCGTGTCTGCCCAGGGCCATGTGCTGACCAACCACCACGTTATCGCCAATGCACCGAACCTGATCGTCGAGCTGCGTGACGGCCGCAGCGCCATTGCGACTCGAGTTGGCAGTGACCCAGAGTCCGATCTAGCCGTGTTGCAGATTCAATTACCGGGTATTCCGGTGATCCCGATCGCCCAGACGCCAGCCATGATTGGCGATTCTGTCCTGGCCATTGGCAACCCCTTTGGGGTCGGCCAAAGCGTGACCAAAGGCATCCTAAGCGCAACCGATCGGATTGCCGGACTGTCGACCTTTGAGGATTTTATCCAGACCGATGCGGCGATTAACCCGGGCAATTCTGGTGGCGCCCTGGTGAATATTTTTGGCGAGCTGATCGGTATCAACTCGGCCATCTTTTCACGCGGCGGCGGAAGCCAAGGAATCGGCTTTGCGATTCCCACTTCGTTGGCGCTGGATGTGATGCAACAACTGATTCAAAACGGCCGGGTGATTCGAGGCTTTATCGGCATTGAGGTTAGTGTGATTCCTGCGCAGGTTCGTGAATCGCTGAATCTGGCGGGCGGAATGCTGGTCACGGCGGTCTATCGCAATAGCCCCGCCGAGCAGGCCGGTCTGGCACCTAACGATTTGCTGGTCGAAATTGATGGCATCGAAGTCACCGACGGCCGGGCCGCCATGCTAAAGATCACCGACAAGAAGCCGGGCGAGACCACTCAACTGGGCGTGCTACGTGGCCAGCAGCGTTTAACACTGCCGGTCACGATTGGGACACGTCCCAGCGCTAGGTAAGTAACTCGTCCAGCGCCTGCAGCAAGGCCTGATTTTCCGCCGGGGTACCGATGGATACCCGCAGACACTGAGCCAGCGATGGGTGAGCGCCACTGAGATCCTTGATCAAGATCCCTCGCGCCACTAGCGCAGCAAAGACGTCACTGGGCTGCTCAACCTCGAGCAAAATAAAGTTAGCATGGCTGTCATAGGCCACCCAGCCCCGGGCACGGAACTGCTGGATGAGCTGCTCACGGGATTGGATCAGCGACTGGGCCTGCTCGGCCATAGCCTGCGCCCCCTGAGTCAGCGCGAATTGCGCCACTCGTTGGTTCAGCACGCCTAGGTTGTAGGGCAATCGCACCTTGTTAATCTGCTCAATCCAGGCGTTCGGACCGGTCAGATAACCACAGCGTAATCCCGCCAAACCCAGCTTTGAAAACGTCCGCATCAAGACCAAATTGGGAAACTCGTCCAGCCAAGCTTGGTGATTACGCGGCGAGAAGGGACCGTAGGCTTCGTCCAGCACGACTAAGCCCGGGCAGGCTTGAATCAGCGCGCGCAGATCCTGCTCGTCATACAGCGTACCGGTCGGGTTATTGGGCTGTGCCAAAAACACCAATGCTGGGTTGTGCTGCTCCATGGCCGCCTGGAACGCGGGCAGATCCAGCGACCAATCCTGGGCCAACTCGACACCCACGAAATCCACTCGGCATTGCTTGGCGATGACTTCGAACATGACAAAGGTGGGAGTAGGCGCCATCACCGGGCGCGTACCATCACAAATGGCCTGCACCAGGGTTTGAATAATCTCGTCGCTACCGTTGCCCAGCATGACCCCCCAGTGAGGCTGCAACGCATCATGCGCACGAATGGCCTGAATCAAATCACGGCCAGCCGCATCGGGATAGCGGTTGATTTCAACGCCATTCAGGAAACGCAAACAGTCATCCCACAACGCTGTATCCCAGCCGTAGGGGTTCTCCATTTGATTCAAGCGCAGTGCGTTGCCCGGATCCGCGACATGGTAGGCGCTTTGCGCCTGCACGTCAGGGCGGACCAGTCGCTTTACCCAATCTGTCATGGTTTTAACCGCATCTCAGCGGCTCGCGCGTGGGCAGTCAGCTGTTCTGAGCGGCCCAGCACCGAGGCGATTTGCCCCAGCACCTGACTGCCCTGTTCACTGATGTTCATCACGCTGGAGCGCTTAACGAAATCGTATACACCTAGGGGGCTGGCAAAACGCGCCGTGCCCGATGTGGGCAAAACGTGGTTAGGCCCGGCGCAATAATCGCCCAAGGACTCGGGGGCCCGATGACCGACAAAAATAGCGCCCGCGTGGCGTATTCCATCCATCAATGCGGCTGTGTCATCGACCGCCAGCTCCAGGTGCTCCGGCGCGACCTGATTGATCACGTCAATGGCCTGCTCCGTGCCGTCAACATCCACGATCACCGCCCGATGCTCCAGACTGGCACGGATGATGTCCGCGCGCTCCAGGGTCGGCAGCAAGCGATCCATGGCATCCAGAACCTGCTGCGTCATCGATCGCGACAGGCTAACCAGAATCGGCTGCGCCTGTTCGTCGTGCTCGGCTTGACTGAACAAATCCATGGCGACCCACTCGGGGTTGGAGGTGTCGTCTGCAACCACCAGGATCTCACTGGGGCCAGCGATCATATCGATCCCTACGCGGCCAAATACCGCCCGCTTAGCGGCCGCCACATAGGCGTTGCCCGGGCCAACAATCTTGTCCACCGCCGGCACACTTTGGGTACCCCAGGCGAGTGCCGCCACGGCTTGGGCGCCGCCAATACAAAACACACGATCGGCGCCGGCGATATCCGCTGCGGCTAACACGACATCGTTGATTTGACCGCCCGGCGTGGGAACGACCATGATGATTTCCCTCACCCCGGCCACTTTTGCCGGCAGAACGTTCATCAAAACCGAGCTGGGATACGCCGCTTTACCGCCGGGAACGTAAACACCGACTCGATCTAGCGGGCGAATACGCTGGCCCAATTCATTACCCAGCGCATCGGTGTAGGACCAATCAGAGGCCGCCTGATGTTGGTGGTACTCACTCACACGCGCGGCGGCATCGACCAGGGCTTTCTCCAGCTCGGGGGAAATACGACTGCGAGCCTGAGCCCACAGAGGCTTTGGAATTTCCAAGCTGTCCGGGCGATGACCATCCAGCTTTTCGGTCAGATCCAGCAACGCGGGATCACCGTATTCACGGACCTGGCGAATAATTTCATCGACTCGCTGATTGAGCGTGATGTCCGCCACGGCCTCCCACTGAGTGGCCTGAGCGAGCGCCGCGCGCGCGTGCGGATCCTGCCAGTTCAGTCGTTGAATGCTCACGTGAGGGCTCCTTCAATCTGTTGCACCAGCGGCGCTAATTCTTGATGACGGGTCTTCCAAGCCGACTTGTTCACCACCAATCGGGCGCTGGAATGCATGATCAACTCGCGGGGCTCTAGACCATTGGCCTTGAGCGTATTGCCGGTATCGACAATATCGACGATTTCATCTGCGAGGCCGACTAGCGGCGCCAGCTCCATTGCACCGTATAGCTTGATCAGCTCTACCTGGATGCCTTCGCGGGCATAATATTCCCGAGCCAGGCGCGTGTACTTGGTCGCTACGCGGCGGCGGCCAGATGGATTGGTCACACCCACCGGCCCTGCAGTCATCAGACGGCAACGGGACACTTGCAAATCCAGTGGCAAATAAAGATCGCTCAGGGACTGCTCGGCGATCTGATCCAACCCACTGACCCCGATGTGGGCGACCCCTCGGGTGACGAAGGTGGGCACATCAACCGCACGCAAAATGATGAACTTCACATCAGCGCGATTGGTGTCAAAGATCAGCTTACGGGATCCCAAATCCTCGCCGGGCTCGATGCCTGCGGCAGCCAGCAGCGGTAAGGTTTCTTTGAGCAGGCGCCCCTTGGAGAGCGCAATGATCAACGGCTGACTCATTTGATTCGACTCACCTGACCGCCCAGTGCACTGAGTTTCTCCTCAATACGCTCATATCCCCGGTCCATGTGATAAATCCGATCGACCAGCGTAGTGCCCTCGGCTGCCAAGCCGGCAATCACCAAAGACGCCGAGGCCCGCAAATCGGTAGCCATCACCTGGGCGCCCTGCAGACGTTGAACGCCGCGTACAACCGCGGTGTTGCCATCTAATTCGATATCCGCGCCCATACGAACCAGTTCCGGCACGTGCATGAAACGATTTTCGAAAATGTTTTCAGTGACCGTCGCAGTGCCCGCGGCCAGCGTGTTCAGGACTAGCATTTGTGCCTGCATGTCAGTGGGAAAGGCCGGATGCGGTGCGGTCGAAATATTGACCGCGCGGGCCTGCGAATCCATCTGCAAACGGATGGTGTCGTCGCCCAGCGTCAATTTGGCACCGGCCTGCTCTAGCTTGAACAGCACAGGCTCAAGCAGGCGCGCATCGGTGCCACGTAGCGTGACGTCACCCAGGGTCATTGCGCCGGCAACCAGATAGGTGCCGGTCTCGATTCGATCCGGCACCACCCGATGCTGAGCACCTCCCAATTCTGAGACACCCTCGATGGTGATGCGGGCCGTGCCCTCGCCGGTGATTTTGGCACCCATCGCACGGAGCAGGATCGCCAAATCTACAATTTCAGGTTCCTGAGCTGCGTTCTCAATGATGGTCGTACCCTGCGCCAACGCAGCCGCCATCATGATGTTTTCTGTGCCGGTGACCGTCACGATATCAAACAAAATGCGAGCACCCGTCAGGCGACCACCGGGGACCTTGAGATGGATATAACCCGCTTCTTGGACGATCTCGGCGCCCATCTGCGCCAGCGCATTGAGGTGCAGGTCGACGGGCCGAACTCCAATCGCACAGCCCCCGGGCAAACTGACACGCGCTTCACCGAAACGCGCCGCCAAAGGACCTAGCACCAATATCGAGGCGCGCATGGTCTTGACCAGATCATAGGGCGCATCCAAGCTGGTGATGTCGCTCGCGTCTACCTCGACCCCGCCCTGATCATCAAACACCGCCTGCGCACCCAGCTGTCCGAGCAGCTTGATCATGGTGGTGATGTCGTCCAGATGAGGCACATTGGTCAGCCGTGTAGGCTGAGCACTCAGCAAAGTACAGGCGAGCAACGGCAGCGCTGCGTTCTTGGCTCCGCCAATTTCAATCTCACCCTGCAGGCGTGCGCCGCCCTGAACCTGTAACTTATCCATTTAACGCGGATCCAATCCCTGTTGTGCGGCCGCTTCGGCCGGTGTTCGAGCCACAATGGTGACCGCGTGCACGGCACCTGAAGAGATCAAATCCCCCAGCCCCGCATAAACCGCCTGCTGACGTTTAACGGCATTGAGGCCATCAAAACGATCGTCAATGAGCGTCAATAAAAACTTGCCGCCTGCGCCCTCGACCTGAATCTGTGCATCAGGGAAGGCACTGCGAAGGTGCTGCTCAATCTGTTGTTCCATCGGATAACTCCCAATTAAATCGTTGCTCTACGCCCAATACCCGGGCCAAACCGTACAAACCTGCGGGTGCATTTGTCAGAACCAAGGGCTGGGCTTGCGTGACTTGCACACGGACCAAGGCCGCAACCAATGCGCTGGAGCTGTCGAGACCCTGTAAGTCGAGGGTCGGCTCGCGCTGCCGCTCAATCCAGCTTTCCCAGTTCATCTCAGTCGCCCTGACTGTTCAATAAAAACCGGCCAATCAAATCCTCAAGCACCAAGCTGGACTGAGTGTCTTCGATCTCATCACCCTCGATGAGGTAGTCAAAATCGGCACCCATGCGCAGGCCAATGTATTTCTCGCCCAGCAGGCCTGCTGTCAAAATCGACGCTGACGTATCTAGCGGAAACTGGTCAAACTCCCCGCGAATCGCCAGGGTGACAATGGCCTGCCCGTCCTGGGGATCGAGTCTAATGGAATCGACGCGACCCACCGTGACGCCGGCGCTGGTCACCTTGGCGCGGGGCTTGAGGCCCGCGATGTTGCTAAACCGAGCAGAGACTTTGTACTCGTCCTGGGATGGCGAAAAATCCAACCCACTGACGCTAATCGCCAGCCATGCCAACAATGCCAACCCGGTGGCTACAAACCCACCGACCGCGACTTCTAGTGCACGCGTACTCATTTAATAGTCCCCAAACATCATGGCAGTTAAGAAAAAGTCCAACGCCAACACGGCTAACGATCCGTACACCACGGTGCGCGTGGTGGCGCGGCTAATGCCCTCTGCGGTTGGGATCAAGTCCATTCCCTGATAGACCGCAATCCAGGTCACAAAGATGCCAAATACAAAGGCCTTGATTAGGCCATTCACCACGTCGATACGAAAATCCACGCTGGCCTGCATATTGCCCCAAAACGCGCCCGCATCGACACCCAACCAGTCGACGCCGACCAGGTGGCCGCCCCAGATGCCCATTGCGGAAAACACAATCGCAAGCAACGGCATGGAAATGACCCCCGCCCAAAATCGAGGTGCCACCACCCGCTGCACCGGATCCACCCCCAGCATCGACAAGCTCGCCAGCTGCTCAGTGGTTTTCATCAAGCCAATCTCGGCAGTCATGGCCGAGCCTGCGCGGCCAGCAAACAACAAGGCGGTCACGACCGGGCCCAGCTCACGCAAAAGGGTCAAGGACACCAGCTGCCCCAGGGATTGCTCGGACCCAAAATCAACCAGAATGCTGTATCCCTGCAGCGCCAGCACCATGCCAATAAACAGACCTGACACCGCCACAATGACCAGACTCAGGACCCCAGCACTGTAGATTTCAGGCCATAGCAAGCGAGGCGAAGCCCCTGGGCCCCAGGGTCGCAGGACCGCCTGGATCAAAATCATGAACGCGCGCCCCAGGCCCGCCAGTTGTTTGAGCGTGCTACGGCCCAACGCCGCCAACCCATTAATCACGACTCACCGCCTGCAGATCCTGCTCTAACGAGGGTGCTGGAAAGTGGAATGGAACCGGGCCATCGGGCAAGCCATGGATAAACTGCTTCACCCGCTCGTCATCACTGTTTTGCACCTGCTCAGACGGCCCACCCGCGATGACCTGCCCTTGGCTAAGGATGAACACCTCGTCGCAGACCCTAAACGTTTCGTTCAAATCGTGGGACACAATGACGCTGGTAATCCCCAGCGCAGAGTTCAGCTCCTGAATCAGACGCAGCAAAGCGCCCATGGAAATCGGGTCCTGCCCGACAAAGGGCTCGTCATACAGCATGATCGCAGGGTCCAGTGCGACGCTGCGGGCCAAAGCAACCCGCCGGGCCATGCCGCCGGACAACTCGTCAGGGCGTAAATCAGCGGCCCCACGCAGCCCCACCGCTTCGAGTTTCAACAAGGCCACTGAACGAATCATGCTGGCACTAAGATCGGTGTGAACCTGCAACGGGAACATCACGTTTTCCAGCACACTCATGTCGGTAAACAGTGCGCCAGACTGAAACAGCATGCCCATTTGTTTGCGCAGCTCCATCAGGCCTGATTTGGACTGCTGATGCACGTCCACACCGTCGACCAGAACCCGGCCCTGACTTGGGCTGAGCTGACCGGAAATTAAACGCAGCAGCGTGGTCTTGCCGGTACCCGAGGGCCCCATGATGCCACTGACCTTGCCAGCCTGCAGGGTCATATCGATGCCGCGAAAGATTGCGCGGTTACCCCGGGCAAAATGCAGATTTTCAATTTGGATTTCGATAGACACGTGAGACTCGACAGCTTGAGCAGGCGATATCATACTGATTTCTACTCTCAGCGTCATTGTCGGCGCGCACGCAAGCTAGGAACTCACATGCTTCTTTATTTGGCCGCCATTATCGCAGGTATTGTGGCGCTAACCCTATCCGCCGATCGGTTCGTTGAAGGTGCCAGCGGGGTCGCCCTAAAGTTCAACATCTCACCATTGGTGGTCGGCATGACCATTGTTGCGATTGGCACCTCAGCCCCTGAAGTCCTCGTCTCGGTCATGGCCGTGCTATCTGATGCACCGGACCTGGCCGTGGGCAACGCCGTGGGCAGCAACATCGCCAACATTGGCCTGGCGCTGGGCATCAGTGCGCTGGTCCTAGCGGTGCCGCTGGCAGGCAGCATTCGACGCAATGCCGTACCGGCGCTGTTGGGCGTTACCGTGCTGGGCATTGCCATCGCAATCGACGGCACGCTGAACTGGATCGATGGCATCATTATTTTGGTCGGTGGGGCCTTCGCCACCTGGTATGCCTCGCGGGGCGCCGAAGCCGAGGAGTTACCCGAGGGGGTCGAGAGCATGAGTTTGGCGCGCAGCCTGGCCTATTTAGCGCTGGGTTTGGCGGTGCTGCTGGCCTCATCACGGCTATTAGTCTGGGGCGCCAGCGAATTTGCTTTGGAATTGGGTGTTCCCGAGGTCATCGTGGGGCTAACCATCGTCGCGATTGGCACCAGCTTGCCCGAGGTCGCAGCCAGTGTCGCCGGCGCCCTTAAAGGTCAATCTGAAATTGCGATCGGCAACGTGGTCGGCAGCAACATCTTTAACATCGGCGGCGTGTTTGCCGTGACCGGCCTGCTGGCCGAGGTCTCTATCAGCCAAACCACCCTGTTACGGGACTTTGGACTGATGCTGGTCATGACGCTGATTATCTGCGCTGCAGCTTGGTTTCGGGGCCCCTCCGCCAAGATTGGCAAACCCTTAGGTTTAACCCTGCTGGCAATCTATCTAAGCTACCTAGGTTATTTGGCATGGAGCAGCCTGTGAGTTTTGACTATTTAGCCAGCGCCCGGCGCACCCTGGAGATCGAGGTCGAGGCCCTGAACAAACTGTCCGGGGATCTGGATGAGCAATTCGCCAAGGCCTGCGAGATGATCCTGAACACCCAAGGTCGGGTGATCGTAACGGGCATGGGGAAATCTGGGCACATTGGCAATAAAATCGCCGCCACCCTGGCCAGCACCGGCACCCCCGCATTTTTTGTCCACCCCGGCGAAGCGAGCCACGGTGACATGGGCATGATCACCCAGGATGACGTGGTGATCGCGTTATCCAACTCCGGCTCCTCCGGTGAAATCGTTGCGATCCTGCCGCTGATCAAGCGCATGGGTACCGCCTTGATTGGCGTCAGCTCCAACCCCGCCAGCCCCTTGGGCACGGCCAGCAACGCCCACTTGCTGGTGGCCGCACAACGCGAGGCCTGCCCCCTCAATCTTGCGCCGACCGCCTCCACCACCGCGGCGCTTGCCATGGGGGATGCACTGGCCGTTGCGCTGCTCGAAGCCCGCGGATTTACGGCCGAGGACTTTGCCTTTTCACACCCAGGCGGCGCATTGGGTCGACGGCTACTGATGAAAGTAGATGATTTGATGCACGCCGGCGAGCAGCTGCCCTGCGTCGATCACGATGTCAGCCTGCGCGATGCACTGATGGAGGTCACGCGCGGTGGTTTAGGCATTACCGCTGTCGTGGACAGTTCGGGATTGTTGATGGGCGTCTTTACCGATGGCGATCTGCGTCGGGCCCTGGATGCCGAGTTGGATTTAAAACAGACCAAGGTCAGCAATGCCATGACCCTAGGCGGCAAGCGCGTCGCGCCGGGCACTCTGGCGGCCGAGGCTGCACACGTGATGCAAACCAGCCGAGTGAATGCCGTGGTGGTAACGCAGGACGAACGCCCGCTGGGCATTTTGAACATGCACGACTTAATGAAGGCAGGCGTACTGTGAATTTAGCTTCCATCAAACTGCTGGCACTGGATGTCGATGGCATTTTGACCGATGGCCGCGTGTGGTTCGACGGCGAGGGCGAGCAGCTCAAGCCCTTTCACACCCAGGACGGCCTAGGCATCAAGTTGGTTCAGTCGATTGGCATTGATGTTGCGCTGATCACCGGCCGGGTATCACCCATGGTCGATTTCCGCGCTCAACAACTGGGTATCGCCCACGTCATCCAGGGCCGCGATGACAAACTCAGCTCCCTTGAGGGACTGATCGACACGCTCGGCCTGACCCTAGATCAGTGCGCCTATATGGGCGATGACCTACCTGATCTATCAGCGCTGCTAGCCGTCGGCGCTGGGTTTACCGTACCCGGTGCTGACCCCTGGGTTTTGGAGCGAATCCCGGCCACCCAGCGGGCTGGTGGAATGGGCGCTGTGCGTGAAGTTTGCAACCAGCTGATTGAGGCACAGGGACGCAAACCCCAGATTCTTGAGCAGTTTGGCGCCTAGCATGAGCTATGCCCTGTTGGCGCTGTTGCTACTGGCTGGATTCATTGGCCTGGCCATGGATTCGACGCCCAGCGTTCGTCAGGATGCGCTAGCCCAGGGCGAGGAGGATCTGCGCTTACGAGTCGTGAACCCCACCCTGCGTCGTTTCAACGAACAAGGATTACTGGATACCACTCTGCAGGCACCGGAGGCCTCAGATTACGGCAGCGCCCGTCCGGCACATCTCGCCACCCCCCAATTACAATGGCCGCAACGTGGCTGGCAGGCGCGCAGTGACCAGGGCTCGATCAGCCCTGACGAGACACTGCTATTGGGTAATGCCGTTGCGTTACAGCCCGCCACGCAACGCGAGCTACGTGCGCCCAGCATCCGTCAACGCGGCGATGTCTTGCTGGCCCCCCAGGGGCAGATCAACTCACCCGACTTTACCGGCCAAGCCGAGCAGGTCACTATTAACACGCAAACCCAAGTCGTCACCCTGACCGATCAAGTGGAAACTCGTTTATGGCCCGCACGTTAGTCCTCCTGTTTTGCCTGCCTTGGCTGGCCTACGCCCTGCCGCAGGATCGCGATCTTCCTTTGGATGTAACCGCGGATCAGGCGGAGTTTGACGAGATGGCTGGCGTGGCTAAGTACCGGGGCAGCGTGGTTTTAGTGCAAGGCAGCCTGCGCATTGAGGCCCAGCGCCTAACGGCCTATTTGAATAATGGCGCCGTGGAGCGCTTGGTCGCGCAGGGCGAACAGGCGTATTTCCAAGATATTCCCAGCATGGAACAGGGCCAGGTCACCGGCAATGCCGACACCATCGAGTGGCTATTGAGTGACGAGAGCATGAATTTGGTCGGCCAGGCCGTCCTGACTCAAGCCGAGAACCGCTTTTCAGGTGAAAATGTCACCTATCGCCAAAGTGATGGCGTGATCGAAGCCCAAGGTGACGGAACGCAGCGCGTCGAAATGCGTCTAACCCCGACCCGCTCTGAACCATGAGCGGACTGGTCGCCAAACACCTCGCCAAAACCTATGGCAAACGGCAGGTCGTCAAAGACATGTCGGTGTCCGTTCAGCGTGGCGAAATCATGGGGCTTTTGGGCCCCAACGGCGCAGGCAAAACCACCTCGTTTTACATGATCGTGGGATTGGTCAAAGCGGACGCTGGAAGCATTGAGTTAGATGGACAGGATCTATCGGACGCCGCCATGCACAAGCGTGCCCAGGCGGGCTTGGGCTACCTGCCACAAGAAGCCAGCGTTTTCCGCCGTTTAAGCACCCGCGATAACCTGCTGGCCGTGCTGGAGCTGCGCAAGTCCCTATCCGCCGCACAGCGCAAGGCCAAAGCGCAGACGCTATTGGATGAATTCTCGCTTAACCATGTCGCAGATAGCCCTGGACAGGCGTTATCCGGCGGTGAGCGCCGCCGGGTCGAGATTGCTCGTGCACTGGCGATGGACCCCACCTATGTCTTGCTAGACGAGCCCTTCGCCGGGGTCGATCCGATCTCGGTCAAGGACATCAAAGAGCTGATTCAAGGGTTGGCCCAACGCGGCATCGGGGTGTTAATCACGGATCATAATGTGCGTGAAACCCTGGATTTGTGTGACCGCGCCTGCATTGTCAGCGAGGGCCAGGTGTTGGCCAGCGGCACGCCAGAAGCTCTCCTAAACAACCAATCTGTGCGCGATGTGTACCTCGGGCACGATTTTCGCATGTAGTTCGACCACACAATGCTATAGTTCCTAGATCAAGTCAGGACACCGCATGAAACAATCTTTACAGCTCAAGATGGGCCAGCAGCTGGCAATGACGCCACAATTGCAACAGGCGATACGCATGTTGCAAATGTCTACGCTGGAGCTGCAGCAAGAGATTCAAACCGCTTTGGACGAAAACCCTCTGCTGGAGCTGCATGAAGAGGAAGTTGAGGGCAATGATGAAGCCATCAACGAATCTGAAACCAGCGAGACCGAGCTGAGTGACCTGCTAGAACACGACGATTTTGGCGACAACCCCAGCATGGACAGTCGCTGGGAAGATACCTTTGTAAACCAGGGCTCGGCGATCGAGGGCTTACCTGAGTTTGAAGCCCGCACCAGCGCACCGATGAATCTGCATCAGCACCTGCTTGATCAAATGTGGCAGTTGCACCTTACACCCCGCGATCAGGCCCTGTTCGTCGCCTTGGTGGATGGTATTGATGATGCCGGCTATCTGCGCGAATCCCTAGAATCGGTGTGCGAAGCGACCCAAGACGAGCTAGACGAACCCGCCGAGATCGATGAAGTGGCGGTGGTACTCAAACAAATTCAGCACCTGGACCCGCCGGGGGTCGGTGCCCGGGATGTCCAAGAGTGCCTAAGCATCCAACTTAAATTGCTGGATGACTCCGTCGATTGCCGCGAGTTAGCGCTCCAGATCATCAATGATCGCTTCGAAGCCCTATCCAAGCGCGACATGGCTGCGATTAAACGGGGCCTGAACGTCGACTCTGAGAGCTTGCACGAGGCCCTTAGCCTGATTCGGACCCTCTCGCCACGCCCCGGCAGTGCGATTGGCGGCGACGATAGCGATTATGTGATACCCGATTTAGTGGTCCGACGGGTCGAAGGCCTGTGGCGAGTTGAACTCAACAGCGAGGTAATGCCGCGGCTGTACCTCAACCGCACCTATAGCGATCTGGCGGAACACGCAGATGCCGATGGCAAAAGCTACATCAAGGCCCAGACCCGTGAAGCGAAGTGGCTGATCAAGAGTGTTGAGAGTCGCTATGACACGCTGCTCAAAGTCGGCCGAACCATCATGGCGGAGCAACTGGAGTTTCTGGATAAAGGTGAAGAGGCGATGCGGCCACTGATCCTGGCGGATATCGCCCAGCAAATCGAGATGCACGAATCCACCATCTCACGGGCCACGACTCAAAAATTCATCCTCACCCCGCAGGGGCTATTCGAACTGAAGTATTTCTTCTCCAGTCAGCTGAGTTCGACGGGGGACAAGGAAGCGGCGAGCTCCACCGCCATCCGTGCGGTCATCAAACGCTTGATCGCCGCAGAACCTCCGCAAAAGCCCCTCAGCGACAATAAGTTAACGCAGCTATTGGAAGCCGAGGGCTACAAAGTGGCCCGTCGCACCGTGGCCAAATACCGTGAAGGCCTAGGCATTCCGGGCAGCTCCGAGCGTAAGCAGCTGGGATAGTCCTACCGCCCCCTTTTATCCCAGCCCGCTGAGGTGTAAGTTCAAGGAGTCGGCCATCGGCCGGCTTCATAACAAAAGGAGTGGTTATATGCATATCAGTATCAGCGGACAACACCTTGACGTTACAGACGCCATTCGCGATTACACCGAAACGAAACTCACCAAATTGACCCGTCACTCTGACGCCATTACGCGCATCGAAGTGGTACTACGTGTCGAAAAAGAGCGCCAAATTGCCGAAGCCTCCATCCATGTCTCTGGCGCTGACCTACATGCCTCCTCTGAACATGACGATATGTACGCGTCATTGGATTTATTGACCGATAAACTTGACCGGCAATTGTTAAAGCATAAAGAGAAAACCGTCGCACGAAATCATGGTGCGGCATAACCGTTAGGTCGCTACAATCCGGTGTGCAAGTCCGCACACCGGAGTCTTAAATTGTCCATCACCCTTGCTTCACTGCTCACCCCCGAACACGTTCACCCTCAATTCGAAGGCACCAGCAAAAAACGCCTATTGGAAAACGTCGCCAGCACCATTGCTGCCGACGAGGATGCCGCCGAGCAACTCTTGGATGGTTTGCAATCCCGTGAGCGCCTCGCCAGCACTGGAGTCGGCCAAGGCATTGCGATTCCTCATTGCCGCGCAGACACCCAGGATCCGGTGGTGCATCTGTTCTCACTGGCTGAACCGGTCGACTTTGACGCACTGGACGGAGAGCCGGTCGATTTATTGTGCGTATTGGTGGTTCCCAGCGAAGCCAATGAAACACACCTAAACCTGCTACGCGAAGTGATTCAGGTCTTTAGCGAACCCAGCGCGCGCGAACCCTTGACCCGCGCCTTTGATCAAATCAGCCTGCACAAGGCCGTCGTTAAACTCTTCGAGGAGCGCGTGTGATGCGATTGGTGGTGATCTCGGGACGCTCGGGCAGTGGCAAAAGTGCTGCATTGGGGTCGCTGGAAGACGCCGGTTATACCTGCATCGACAATTTGCCGGTGGGTGTTTTACCCGCAACACTCAGTATTTTGGACGAGCGATCGCAAACCAAGCTGGTGGCCGTAGGCATCGATGCTCGCTCACGAGCCGAGGACATCGCTGTCCTGCCGCATGTATTAGAGCAGCTCGACCAGAACAATATTCACACACGCATCCTGTGGCTGGATGCCAACCCCGATACGTTGGTTGCGCGGTTTCACGCCACCCGTCGCCGCCACCCGCTGCTGGGTGAGAGCGGATCTCTGGAGCAAGCCCTGGCCAGTGAAGAGGCGCTACTTGATCCGATCATGCAAGCGGCGGATCGACACCTAGATACCACCTCTATGTCGGTGCACGAGCTGCGTAGCGCAATTTTAACGCTGGCGGATCCGGACTATCAGCCGCCCAAAACGGCCGTGCATATCATGAGCTTTGGCTTTAAGTATGGTGCTCCGACCACGGTGGACTATGTCTTTGACGCGCGTTTTTTGCCCAACCCCTATTGGAAGCCAGAACTGCGCAGCCAAACCGGCCAGGATCCTGATGTTCAGGCGTTTTTAGGTGAGCACGCCGACACCGGCGAATACCTGGGCGACATCGAGGCCATGATTCGTCGCTGGGCTCCGCTGATCAGCCAATCTGGCCGCCCCAGTGTCACCGTGGCCATTGGCTGCACCGGCGGACAACATCGCTCAGTGTATTTGGTCGAAATGCTCAAACAGCGACTGTCCGAAAGCTTTGACATTTCACATCGCCATCGCGAGCTGCGCGAATGAATGCCCAGGCCCGCCTCACACTCGTCAACCCCAAGGGGCTGCACGCTCGGGCGTCGCACAAGCTGGTGCAGACCATCTGTGAATTTGAGTGCCAGTGCCAGATTCACTTTGGCGAACGCTCAGCCGATGGCCGGCAAATCATGTCCGTCATGTTATTGGCTGCTCCGGTGGGAAGTGAGCTGGACTTTCACTGTCAGGGGCCGCAAGCTCGAGCCTGCTTGGACGCCATCACTGTACTCATCGCCGACGGACTAGGAGAGCTTGGTGAACGCACCGACCCATGACAGCCTAGTGCCGGAAGAACGACTCAGACTGGTCGAAGAAGCCCTGTCCAACGGGGCGCTGGCTCAGATTCGGCGCATGCTCAATGGCGGCATGGCGCCGGCCGACGTCGCACACCTGCTCGAATCCTCAACGCAAAAAGACCGCATTGTGTTGTGGAACTTGATCGACAACGAACTGGACGGCGAGGTGCTGCAGTACCTTGGCGAGGAAGTCCGTGTCGACATCGTCAACCGCATGACGTCGGATGAGCTGTCCAACGCCGTCTCAGACTTTGAAACCGACGACTTGGTTGACCTATTGCAGGAGCTACCCGAACGGGTCGCAGAGCAAGTCCTGCAAGCCATGGACGTACAAGACCGTGAACGGGTCGAGGCCGTACTGTCCTTCCCCGAGGACACCGCGGGCGGTCTGATGAACATCGACACCATCACGGTGCGCCCTGATGTGACCTTGGATGTGGCGTTTCGATTCTTGCGCCGCCACAGCACGCTACCGGATGTGCTGGACAATCTGTTGGTGGTCAACCGACGGGACGAATTCCTGGGGATATTGCCGATCAACGCGCTTTTGGTCTCTGACCCTAGTCTGGTGGTGCGTGATGTGATGCGCACCGAGTGCGAAGTGCTCAACCCCCATACCTCATCTGAAGAAGTCGCCCGCCGCTTCCAACGCATGGATCTAATCAGTGCACCGGTCGTGGACGACAACAACAAGTTGCTGGGCCGAATCACCATTGACGACGTGGTTGACGTCATTCAGGGCCAAGCTGAGCACTCGTTGTTGCAACTGCAGGGTCTGGACGAAGACGAGGATCTATTCGCACCGGTCTCGCGCACGGCGCGCAGACGCGGGCTATGGCTGGGTGTCAATCTAATCACCGCCTTTATTGCCTCGGCCGTCATCGGTTTGTTTGAAGCCACCCTGCAGCAGGTCGTTGCGCTGGCCGTATTAATGCCGATCGTGGCCAGCATGGGGGGCATCGCCGGCACGCAGACACTGACCATTGTGATTCGAGCCATGGCACTGGGCCAGGTGACCCCAGCCAAGGGCCGTGCTTTGGTGATGCGCGAACTGGGAGTGGGGTTAGTCAACGGAACCTTTTGGTCCGCTGCGGTCGCCGTGGTCGCCTATCTGTGGTTTGGCGAGGCCATTCTAGGGGCCCTGATTGCCGCGGCGATTGTGATTAACCTAGCCACCGCTGCGGTCGCCGGGGCGATGCTGCCCACCCTGCTCAAGCGGGTGGGAATCGACCCCGCATTGGCCGGCGGTGTGCTGCTGACGACCATTACCGACGTGGTGGGGTTCTCGGCCTTTTTGGGACTGGCCGCGCTGGTCTACTAAGCCGCCACCGACACGCTGGGGAATAGCATCGAACTTGCGATGATTCGACCGCGGTCATCGTAATCCCCAGCCACGGCAGCGAGCGTAGGCCACAGGCTGCGCAGGTTGAAGGCCAGAGTGATGCCCTGTACCGGGTGCTGAATCACCCCATTTTCCACCCAATATCCGGCAGCACCGCGCGAATAATCGCCGGTCACCGCGTTCACACCTTGCCCCATCATTTCGGTAATCAGCAATCCACGATCCATCTGACGCAGCAAGTCTGCCTGCGAGCCTTGTCCACCGGGCAGCCACAGATTACGCGTACCGCCGCTGTTCGCCGTGCTGACCATCGATAGCCGCCGGGCCGCATAAACATCCAAAACCCAGGAGCACACCCGTCCTTGCTGGATAAAGGACTGCTCGCGGGTGGCCAAGCCATCACCATCAATCGGCGAGCTTCCATTGCCGGATCGCAAATGCGGCCGCTCCTGCAATTCAGCCCACTCAGGCAGCACCTGTTGATCCATCGCATCAATCAGCCAAGAACTTTGGCGCCAAATGGCATTGCCGTTGAGCGCCGAGGACAGGGTACCGATTAGGCCCTGAGCCATGCGAGGATCAAAGACGACGGGATAGTGTCCAGTCTCGATAGGCCGTGCATTCAGGCGGGCCAGCGTGCGCTCTGCGGCCTCATGGCCAATTTGCTCAGGCGCCTGTAGCTGGGCCGGATTGCGGCGTGAGTCATAGGCATAGTCACGCTGCATGCCTTCGCTGTCCTTGGCCAACACGACCGCGCTGAGGCTGTGTTGCGAGCCCTGCGACAGTGCCATTAATCCCCTGGAATTCGCGTGCACACGGACACTACGACGGGTACTTAAATCGCCACCTTCAGAGTTCACAATGCCGGGATGTGACAGCGCGGCAGCCTCCGCTTCGCCCGCCAGTTGCATGGCCCGGTCACTATCGATCGGCCAATCAAAATCCAATTCCAGATCCGGTATCTCGCGCGCCAGCTGGTCCGCCTCGGCCAACCCACTGTAGGGGTCTGGCTGGGTATACTTGGCGATATCCATGGCGGCCTGCAGGCAATTTTGTAGCGCCGCCGGGGAAATATCCGACGTCGACGCCGAGCCCTTGCAGCCGTCGACCCAAACTGTGACCCCAACGCTGCCGTCCTTTTCAAACTCCAGCACCTCAGGCTCACCGTTACGCACCGTCACGCTGAGGCCTTGCGAGCTGCCCGCGCCGAGGTCAATGTCATCCGCCCCTAAAGTTTTTGCCTGATCCAAGAGCAACTCAGCGGCATCTTGAAGGCGTTTCTGTTCTAATTGCGGGTTCCAATCAACAGACGACGATGTGGTCATGCAAGACGACTCCTTTGAAGAATTTGACGCGCCGCCCAGTAAAAGCGAAATCAAGCGCGAGATGCACGCGCTGCAAGAGCTGGCGAAACGTTTGGTAGAATTGACACCGCATCAGCTGAGTCAGGTTCCGATGCCTGAGACCCTGGCGATTGGTGTCAAAGATGCGCAGCGATTTAACCGTGAGGCGCGTCGCCGTCAATTGCAGTACCTGGGTAAGTTGATGCGCAAAATTGATCCGGCTCCGATCGAGGCCGCGCTGATGAAATTTGATCAGTCCTCGGCCGAGAACACAGCGCGGATGCATTTGCTGGAGAAATGGCGCGACCGCCTGATCGCAGAAAGTGATGCTCTGACCGAATTTCTGAATCAGTATCCCGGCGCAGACGTTCAGCATCTGCGTAGCTTGATCCGTCAGGCCAAGGCAGAAAAAGCCGGCGCCAGCCGAGCCCTGTTCCGCACCATTCGCGATCATATTCCCGACTAGCCCTCGCCGCCGATCAACAGCTGATCCAACTTAAGGGTCGGCTGACCGACGCCCACTGGGACACTTTGGCCTTCTTTGCCACAGGTCCCAACGCCCTCATCCAACGCAAGATCATTCCCTATCATGCTGACACTGCGCATGGCTTCAGGTCCATCGCCGATCAAGGTGCTACCTTTGACCGGCTCGCAAATCTTGCCGTCACGAATGCGGTAGGCCTCAGTGGTCGAGAACACAAATTTTCCGCTGGTGATATCGACCTGGCCGCCACCAAAATTGACGGCGTACAAACCGTCTTTGACACTGGCGATAATCTCGCTGGGATCGTGCTGGCCGGCGCGCATAAAGGTGTTGGTCATACGCGGCATGGTCAGACAGGCATAGGACTCGCGACGACCGTTGCCGGTCAATTGAGCGCCCATCAGGCGAGCATTAATTCGATCCTGCAGGTAGCCCACCAAAATGCCGTCTTCAATCAGCACGGTTTCCTGGGTTGGGGTGCCTTCATCGTCCACGCTCAATGAGCCTCGACGATCAACCAGCGTACCGTCGTCGACAACGGTGACGCCGCGGGCCGCGACCTGCTCGCCAATGCGACCACTAAAGGCCGACGTGCCCTTGCGATTGAAATCGCCCTCCAGACCATGGCCGACGGCTTCGTGTAACAGCACACCAGGCCAACCTGCACCCAGTACCACGGGCAAATTACCCGCCGGCGCCGCTACCGCTTCTAGGTTCACCAGCGCGACCCGCACCGCCTCGCAAGCCCAGTGTTCGGCCTGCTCGCCCAAGACCAATTGGCTGAGCAAAATTCGGCCACCGCCACCGGCACTGCCCCGTTCACGGCGATCGTTTTGTTTGACGATGACGCTGACGCCAAAGCGCACGAGCGGACGGACGTCCTCTGCCAACACTCCATCGGTGTTATACACCCAGGTTTTTTCTTGCTGCGCGACCAGCGATAGGCTGACTTCTTGGACTCGAGGATCCAGCCCACGGGTATAGGCATCCATGCGCTTTAGAAACTCAACCCGATCGGCTGGCGGCACATCCATCGGAGAGGCGGCGGTATACAGGCGCGTGTGCGACTGGGTGCGTAAATTCGCGCTCGCCGATTGGCCGGCCTTAGCAATACCACTGGCCGCCTTGGCAGCGGCGTTGAGCGCCGGCAAGGTGAGATCGTCGGTATAGGCAAAGCCGACTCGCTCACCTGAATTAACTCGGATTCCGGCGCCCTGATCATGACTGTAGCCACCGTCACGCACGATGCCATCTTCCAACGACCAGCTTTCGATCACCTGATCCTGCAAATACAGATCCGCAAAGTCGATTTGACGATGGCTTAGCCCATCCAATACCGAGGTAAGAGCAGAGTTGGAAAGCGAGTCGAGCCAGTGGTGGTTCATTGAGTAGCCTCAGGCTTGATGGGTTCAATTAAGGGCTGTTCGAAGGTGCCCGTTACGCTGTAGTTGGTCTCGCCGATGCGTGACAGCGTATCACCGGCGACCTGATCAAATAACAAAACAACGCCGGCGGCCAGGGCAGGAAATCCGGCCAGCAAAGCCGCGGCCGGCAGCTGGGCTGACAGCGGGACCTGGACGCGCAGACGATGATCTAACGTGGAGGTGGGCAGATCGCTGGTCCCGGTTAGGAACATTTTTGCACTGGGCCCATCCAAAATCAGCGGCTCGACCATGCTCAAACGGCCCGCACGAATACGCGCCGTGCCCGTTAGCTGGTCAAAGGCCAACCCCGGCTGAATCAGATCTGAAAAATCCAAGCGAAGCCTGCGGGTCACGGTCGCCAAATTAAAGACGCCCAACAGGCGTAATGCCTCGGTGGAGTTATTGCCCTCCAGGAAACGGCCCGCCTGGGTTTCGAGCACCAAATCGCCACTGGCATTTTTAAACTGGGGGGACCAGGGGTAGCCGGCCCACCGTAAATCCGCCTGCAACGTGCCCTGTCGTGTTTCGACCGGTCGCCCTAGCCCTTGGCTAGCCAACAACTCGCCCAAATCTGCGAAACTAACCTGGGCAGTCAAAGACGACTGGGGTGTTTGGTTACTCCAGAAAGCCTGAGCCTGAACGTCCGCGCCGCCTAAGCTCAGGACGAGGGGATCAAACCTTAACCCCTCGGAGCTGTTGCGAATCTGGGTGTTCAAACGATCAATTTTTTGATCATCGATGACGATATTTTCAGCGACCAGACTGATGGCTGGGAATTCGGTAGGTGCGGGTTGATAGACCGGCTCCTGCGGCTCATCCGATTCCGGCGGCCCCTGCCCAATCAAACGCTCAATCCGGGCATCAATGACCTCGTCAAAGGATACCCGCACCATCACGTTGGGGCCTTCGATCCGCAACATTGAATCTGCGAAATCGAGCTGACTGGCACCGATCTTGACCTGATCCAGTCGGGTATCCCGAATTCGTAATTGGGCTTGGATGGAATCGCCCTCACCGGAGTTCGCGCTGAGCACCTCTGCCCAGCCCACCAGATCAGCCGCATCTAGGTTGCCAGCCAGCTGGTCGCCCGCCCATCGCAGGTCCAGATGATCGTCAAAGCGAACCTGGATACGCTCATCGTTGCCAGTGAGGGTCAGCTGACCCGCCTGATTCATCGGCAGGGGAAGCTGGGTATTGGATTGGGTCAGCGCTGTCGTCACCTGCCACTCATCCGTCACCCTGGCTTGAACACTTAGAACGCCCGAAACATAAGGCTCAAGCTGGGGCAAAAATCGGGCACTGGCGTCCTTGGCCTCGATCTGGGCTTGAACCGCAAGCCCAAAGGACGGCCCGTCATCAAAGCTGACCTGAACTGGACGACCCGCGTATTGGCCTTGGAATTGGCTATCAACAAAACCCTTGTCCAAATCCCAGATCAGCTGACCTGCCAACTGCTGGGCTGCCAGATTCAGCGGCAACCACTGCGCGTCTAGGTCCTGACTCGTCAGGCGAACCTGCCCTGCCAGGGGCGATTCGAGTGCTAAGTCGATCGAGCCACTTAGCATCCCCGACAAATTCAAATTCTGCGGCCAATCACCCAGCGTTAACGGCAGCTGCGCCAGCACCTCGCGGTAGCCCTGAGCCGATGCCTGTACTTGGCTACTTAGACGCCATGGCTGTTGGGGCCTTTTTATCACCTGCACCTGAGGCGCCTGAAGACCCGCCATCTGTGCCTGCATCGCCAAAATATCAAAGGACTCACCGTCCCAGCTCAAGCGCCCTTGTTGTGCTTGGGCCTGGGGCCAATCCTGCGCAGGCGTCAGAGAAACCTGTTGGGCATCTAGATCCAATACTCGATGCCGCTCAACGCCGTCGTTCCACCAGAAGAGGCCGTCGTCTAACACCGCGCGCGGTTGCGCTTGCTGCCACCAACTGCGCAATCCCTCACCCACGCTGTGCATCGGCACTAAGTCCTGGGCCGGCTGTCCCTGGCTGTTAGCGCGGATCAGCAAGCTGAATCGGCGCTGCTGAGGATCGGGACTGAGCTGTAACCGAAAACCGCCGAGGGCATCAAAGTCACTGCGGTGCAGCTCTAACCCTTGGCCGGCCAAACGCCAGCGACGCGGCGCCAAACGATCCCAGGCGACCCATCCCGCTCCCCGATCAAAGGCTAGAGGCTCTAGCGCGACGGGGTTAGAGGCAAACTGGGTAATCTCACGCACCTCGACCACGCCCATGGCGCCACGCATGGCCAGGCGAGCCTGTCCAAATTGCCCGCCAGGGATGTTCTCATGCGCCGAACTGGCACCCGCCCCCAACAACGCATAGGTCAAACCGTCATGGTGCCAAGCCTGAGTGATATTGAGACTCGGAGCGATGGCTTGCAGTCGCTCAGCCAGATCATCCGACAGGTAGGGTAAAACTCGGGTAGGCAGCCCCTGCAACTTGGCGCCCAGCAACTCAGCCTGCCAGGTCGGGTGGTTTTTGACCCGCAGCTCGTCAAGGCTGATCGACTGACCCGATACCTCCCCACTGACCCGATTGAGCTGTACCTGCCAACCCTCATCCGCCTGTCTAAGCTGACCCAAGGCCGACAGCCGATCGCCCAGCGAGTGCAGCTCGCCCCGCCAATCCACGCTCGCCACACCTTGCTCGAACCTAAGCCAAGTTTCGCCCTGGGAATCCCAGGCTTCGGACTGGTACTCACCCTGCGCCTGATACCGCACATAACCGCGGACATCTTGTCCCAGCAGGCTCACCTGCCCGCGCAGCCCCATGCCCGCTTGGCTTAGGCGCAGTTGGCTGGAAAAATCCAAGGTCGGACCACTTGCACTCTGCAGCAGCTGACCATTAAACCCCTCCACCGACCAAGCCGGCGCCCGAATGCTCAAATCGGTCAGCCGCACATCATCGGCCATGGCCAAGGGGGCCGCCAACAAACCGGTGACTTGATCCACTCGCAACGCCGTACCCGATGATGGGCCTAGGGTGACCTCAACCTGGCCCAGCTCAATATGATTAAAGCGGGGTGCTTGCTCGCGCAGGCTACGCAGCAAATCCATGTACAGCCGGGCCGACCCGATAGCCACCTGTAAACCACCACGGCTAATGACCAGGTCCTGTGCCTGGACAATCCCCATCCGGCCCAACCAGCTGATCTGTAATTGCTCAGCGTCGACTTGCAGTCCAGCGTTTGCATGAATCTGGTCCAAGATCGCATCGGTTAATGCGGGGAACTTGGGCAACACTAAGCGCAAGCCGATACTGGTCAGCGCAAGCAGCAAAACCACCAGCGTAACGAACCAGGTCAGAAAGGCCCTCCAGGCCATTAGCAGGGCACCACGTCGTAGTGCTCCGGCGTGAATTCAGGCGCTTCCTGCAGGCGGATCGATCGCCGGGTAAAGGCTTCCAGGTCAGCCAACTGATCAGCCTCATACTCCAAGATAAACTCGACCACCCGCGGATGGGCCAGAACCAACATGGCGTTGGTTTCTAAATAGGCTCTGGATTCGCGCAATACGTCTCGGAACAAGTCGTAAGCAACCGTTTCGGCAGTGCGAATCCGGCCTCGACCCTCACAGGTAATGCAGGGCTCGCACAACTGCCCGCCCAAGGATTCGCGCACTCGTTTGCGGGAAATCTCGACCAGCCCCAGCTCGGATATCCCCGAGACCCGATGCTTCATCGGATCTTTGCGCAATGTCGCCTCGAGGGTCCGCAGCACCGCGTTTTGATGCTCCGCATCCTTCATGTCAATGAAGTCCACGATGATAATCCCCGCCAAGCCCCGCAGTCGTAGCTGACGGCCGATGGCTGCCGCGGCCTCGAGGTTGGTCTTGAAGATGGTCTCTTCCAGATTGCGCTGACCCACAAAGGTGCCGGTATTCACGTCAATGGTGGTCATGGCTTCGGTCTGATCGAGTACCAAATAGCCACCGGATTTCAGGTCCACGCGGCGGGCTAAGGCGCGGCGAATTTCTTCTTCGACTGAGTACAGATCGAACAAGGGACGCTCGCCGGGGTACCACTGAAGTTTGTCCAGGACTTCGGGTTCGGCAATTCGGCAGAACTGCTGGGCCGCCGCAAAGGTTTCGGCGCTATCAATACGCACCACTTCGGTATCCTGCTGAATTAAATCCCGGCAGGCACGCAGCGCCAAAGGCAGCTCCTGATGTAAACAGCGCGGCACTGTGCCGCTCTTTGACGTGGCGGCCTGAATATCAGCCCACTTGCGTTTGAGATAGGCCAGATCGGCCAAGATCTCTGCCTCACTGACCCCCTCGGCGGCCGTCCGGATCACAAAGCCGCCCATATCCGGCGCTTCTTGCAACACCAGGGCCTTTAACCGCTCACGCTCGTCCTCGTCGGTAATGCGCGCCGAAACCCCCAGATGATCCGAATCCGGCATAAAGACCAAATAACGCGCCGGCAGACTGATTTGTGCCGTCAGTCGAGCCCCTTTGTCACCGATTGGATCTTTCTCGATCTGGACGCGAAGGGCCTGCCCCTCATGAATACGCGAGGTAATCGGCGCGCTGGCGTCGCCGCGTAGATTTTTTTCGTGGATAAAGGCGCTGCGTTCCAGGCCAATGTCAACGAATGCGGCCTGCATACCCGGCAGCACACGAACCACCCGCCCCATGTAGATCTGACCGACCAACCCCCGGGCACGGGTGCGTTCGGTATGCAGCTCCTGCAACATTCCGTTTTCGATGACCGCAACCCGCGTTTCCTGGGGTGTGACGTTAATTAGCAATTCACCGCGCATCTAACCTCCACGGATTGAGACCGATTTGAGCAAGCGCCTGGGCCACTGCCTTGAGTGGCAACCCCACCACATTATTAAAATCACCTTCGATGCGTTCAACCAGCAATCCACCCCAGCCCTGGATACCGTAGCCACCCGCCTTGTCCGCAGGCTCGCCGCTGGCCCAGTAGGCCTCGATCATATCCGGGGAGAGCGTGGCGAAATGCACTTGCGTGCACTCCACTCCAAATTGATGCTGCGCTGCGTGGCGCAAATGCCAGGCGGTGTACACCTGATGCTGGCGTCCTGAGAGCTGATTCATCATGCCACGGAAATCATCCGCGTCCGTAGGCTTACCCAGGATATGCTCATCACACAAAACAATGGTGTCCGCGGCCAGCACACAGGGGTGGTCGATTGCCTCGCACTTGGCGCGGGCCAAGCGCTGAACGTGAGCCAGCGCAGGCTCGTCAGGCCAGGGCGTTTCATCGATATCCGCAGGCTGAACCCGCGGATTGAGACCCAAGCTTTGCAACATCTGTAGACGTCGGGGCGACTGACTGGCCAGGGTAAGTTCGATCATGCGGCCCTCGCCAACAAACGCTTGAGCGCTGAGCTATATAACGGCCATATCGCGCCAGAGACCAAGGAAATTGGGATGCTCATCAGTGGATTAACCTCTTGGCCCACCAACCATCGCATCCACACAGCGCCCTGCAGTGCAATCCAGCAAAACACCACAGCCACAACAATCTGCTGACTCCAGGAAAGATGCTGGATGCGACGACGAAATAGCCCGGCTAGGTGAACCGCCAATGCCAAACCAAAGGCATTGGACGCCAAGGGGGCACCGGTCAAGAGATCTAAGGATAGGCCAACACACCAAGCGATCATGACGCCGGCATAGTTCGGCGCATGCAAGACGAACCACAGCGCGCCTAACGCGATCCAATGGGGCCAATAAAACTGAAGATGAGGAGGCAGTGCGACAGCGGCCAGAAACCACGAAGCCACCAAGACCCCAACCGGAAACAGCAGGGTCATCTAGCTGTCGCCGGGGGCCACCTCGAGAATCGCCAATGCACGGTCTCGGGCAGTTTGAGTACGGTAAACCAACATGACCCGATCCAGACGATCGGTTTGGGCCACGGGCGCTGCCAGAATCTGAGCGAATGCCTGTCCGGGGGTTCGTTTGATCGAGACGACACGGGCCACTGGGTAACCCTCTGGGAAACGCTGCCCCAGGCCGCTGGTCTGCAGCAAATCGCCCACGGCGATCTCTGCCGTAGGCGGCACGTTGATCAATTCCAGCTGATCCGGATGTCCTGTTCCGCGAGCGATCGCTTTATAACCACTGCGCTCTACGACGACCGGCACTTGATGGCTGGCATCGGTGACCAACAGGACGTGGCTTGAGATTCCTCCGACCTCGACCACCTGCCCAACCAGGCCATTGCGGTCAACCACAGCCTGCCCCAGGGCGGAACCTGCGTTATAACCGCGGTTGACAACCAAGCGCTGGATAAAGGGATCAGCCGAATGTGCCAGCACCGTCGCGTGCAGGAATTCATCATCCAGACGACGGGCCGCCGCCAGTGATTCCCGCAGGTCATCATTTTCTGACTCCAACGCACGCATACGATGCTGACGCACCAGCAGACGTTCGTTTTCAAGCTCCAATGCCTTGAGTCGCGCCTTTAGCTCAGCCAGCTCAGTGGTTTCCTGAGCGGTCTCAAAAAACCAAGCCACCGGTTTCGAGGCCAATTGCTGGACGGGGGAAAACAGACTGGAAACATAACCCCGAGCGGCTTGCACAGGCTCAAGCAGGCTGTCACCGGTCAACAAAAGACCGCTGAGCACCGCCGCAAACACTAGCTGCGTTGTACTGTTCGCGTGGGGTTGGAAAACCTGTTTGATACCTAGGCCTGCTTAATCAGTGTTGAATAGTTGAAACGACTGCTTGTCGATTAGCTCAAGCGCTTTACCACCACCGACAGCAACACAGTTTAGCGGATTTTCAGCCACAAACACGGGCAGTCCAGTACGCTCACTGATCAAAGTATCCAGATTTTGTAGCAATCCACCACCGCCCGTCAGGACGATACCGCGCTCGGCGATATCACTGGCCAACTCAGGCGGAGACTTCTCCAACGCGTTTTTAACGCCATTGACGATGTTCTCGACGGGCTCTTGCAGTGCTTTTGCAATTTCGTTGGTGCTCAAGACAAATTGCTTGGGCACCCCTTCGGCCAAGTTACGACCGCGAACATCGATTTCAACTTCTTCGGTCACCTGAATGGCAGAGCCAATGCTGTGCTTGATCCGCTCGGCCGTGGCGTCACCAATCAGGGTGCCGTATTTACGACGGATAAACGCGGTGATGGCCTCGTCCATGCGATCGCCACCCACCCGCACAGATTCAGAATAGACAATACCGTTGAGCGAGATAATAGCGATCTCGGTCGTGCCACCGCCAATATCCACCACCATAGAGCCGGAGGCTTCCTCGACTGGCAAACCCGCACCCAGTGCAGCCGCCATGGGCTCTTCGATCAGGAACACATCCCGCGCACCGGCGCCAAGTGCAGACTCTTTGATCGCCCGTCGCTCAACCTGGGTCGACTGACAGGGGACACAAATCAACACTCGCGGGCTGGGAGCAACAAAGGAGGTTTCATGCACCTTGGCGATAAAGTGCTGCAGCATTTTTTCGGTGATGTGGAAGTCGGCAATGACGCCGTCCTTGAGCGGACGAATCGCCTCGATGTTACCCGGCGTACGACCCAGCATGCGCTTGGCGTCTTCGCCCACCGCCGCGACCGACTTTTGGTTGCCACTATGACGGATGGCCACCACCGAGGGTTCGTTCAAGACGATCCCCTTGCCACGGCAATAGATTAGGGTGTTTGCGGTGCCCAAATCGATCGACAAGTCACTAGAAAACATCCCACGCAGAAACTTGAACATCGGTGGACAGACCCATTAGCAGTTATAATGGGCCCAAAGATATCAACCACGCGGGATGCCGGCAACTGTTTCCCGTGATAAATTAAGTATTTACAGCCCCATTTGCAGACCAAAGGTAACCCATGTCTCTGTCCACCGACGAAGTCCGTCATGTTGCGCGTCTCGCACGCCTGGCGGTCGACGATGCCGCCGTCCCTGAAATTGCTAACAAACTCAATGGTGTTCTGGAATTGCTGGACACGATGCAGGCACTGGATACACAGGGTGTAGAACCCCTGACCAACCCCCTGGACCGCACCCAAGTCCTGCGCGCCGACGCGGTCACCGAACCCAATCAGCGCGAAACGCTGATGCAAAATGCACCCGCCGCCAAAGACGGCCTTTTCCTCGTGCCCAAGGTGATTGATTAATGAGCCTGACCCATCAAACCCTAGCCGCTCAACGCGCAGCCTTGCAGGACAAACAGATTTCCTCGGTTGAGCTGGTGAGCGAACAGCTCAAGCAAGCACAAGCCCTGAACACCCAAACCAACGCGTTTATTTCGTTTGACGCCGAGGGCGCGATGGCTCAAGCCCAGGCGGCCGATGACGCGCGAGCAGCAGGCTCGAATGCACCGTTGCTGGGCCTGCCGATCGCCCACAAGGATCTGTTTTGTACCCAGGGGCAAATCACCACCTGCGGATCAAAAATCCTGGAAAACTTTGTCGCACCGTACAACGCCACCGTGGTCGAGAACCTAACCCAGGCCGGCGCCGTCTCCATTGGCAAAACCAACATGGACGAGTTCGCGATGGGCTCATCCAACGAAAATAGCGCCTATGGGGCGGTTAAGAACCCCTGGGATTTAGAGCGAGTACCCGGCGGGTCGTCTGGCGGATCGGCAGCTGCGGTTGCCGCCGGCATGGTCGCTGCGGCAACCGCCACGGATACCGGCGGCAGTATTCGTCAGCCTGCCGCATTTACCGGAACCAGCGGCATCAAACCGACCTACGGACGCTGCTCGCGCTGGGGCATGGTGGCTTACGCCTCCTCCCTTGATCAGGCTGGGCCGATTGCCCAAACCGCAGAAGACTTGGCCATGATGCTCAGCGCCATGGCCAGCCACGATCCCAAGGACTCCACCAGTGCGATCGAGGGCAGCGAAGATTTTAGCCGTCTGCTGAATCAACCTGTTAAGGGACTTCGCATCGGGGTTCCCGGACGATTCTTTAGCGATTCGCTAGACACCTCAGTGGCCCAGGCCACCCGTGATGCGCTGGCCGAACTCGAGAAACAAGGCGCCATCCTGGTCGACATTGACCTACCCAACATCGATCTGTCGCTGTCCGCCTACTACGTCATTGCACCGGCAGAGGCCAGCGCCAACCTGTCACGCTTTGATGGTGTGCGCTTTGGCTATCGCTGCGAAAACCCCAAGGACCTCAATGACCTGTACGAGCGCAGCCGCTCGGAAGGTTTTGGCGCCGAGGTTCAGCGTCGAATCTTGGTGGGCACCTATGCGTTATCGGCCAGCTTTTTTGATGCCTATTACGTCAAGGCGCAGCAGATCCGCCGATTGATTAAAAACGACTTTGTGCGAGCGTTTGAACAGGTGGATCTGATCGCCAGTCCGACGACCCCGACACCGGCCTTCAAACTTGGCGAGAAGACCGATAACCCCAGCGAAATGTACCTCCAGGACGTCTATACCATTTCCGCCAACCTGGCCGGCATTCCTGGTCTATCGATCCCCTGCGGCCAAGTACAAGGACTGCCGGTTGGTTTGCAGTTGTTAGGCAATTATTTTGATGAGGCTCGGATGCTTGGCGTTGCGCACCAGTTCCAACAGATCACCGACTGGCACACCCGTCGCGCCCAGGGAGCAAAATGATGATTTGGGAAACCGTAATCGGATTGGAAATCCACACTCAGCTGGCCACCGATTCTAAGATTTTTTCGGGCAGCTCCACTGAGTTTGGTCAAGCGCCCAATACCCAGGCCTGCGCCATCGATCTAGGCCTGCCAGGCATCCTACCCAGCCCCAACGTCAAGGCGTTCGAATACGCCGCCATGTTTGGCATGGCGATCGGCGCACAGGTGAATCGCCGCTCCAGCTTTGATAGGAAAAACTATTTCTATCCCGACCTGCCCAAGGGCTATCAGACGACCCAGCTGTTTCACCCCATCGTGGAGCACGGCACCGTTGAGATTCAATTGGGGGATGAGACCCGCACCATTGGCGTAACACGGGCTCACCTTGAGGAGGATGCTGGTAAGAGTCTGCATGAAGACTTCGACGGCATGTCCGGCATTGACCTTAACCGAGCCGGCACTCCGCTGATCGAAATCGTCTCTGAGCCGGACATGCGTTCTGCCAGGGAAGCGGTTGCGTATCTGAAAAAAATCCACGCGATCGTGCGCTACCTTGGCATTTGTGACGGCAACATGGCCGAGGGGTCGTTCCGCTGTGACGCCAACGTCAGCGTGCGAATCAAAGGCGAGGAGGCCTTTGGTAACCGGGTTGAAATCAAAAACATCAACAGCTTCAAGTTTGTTGAAAAAGCCATCAACCACGAGGTCGAGCGTCAAATCGAGCTGATTGAAGATGGCGGCACGGTCGTCCAAGAAACCCGTCTTTATGATCCAGACAAAGACGAGACCCGCTCCATGCGCTCAAAGGAAGAAGCGAACGATTACCGCTACTTCCCCTGCCCCGACCTATTACCGGTCGAGCTGGATGACGCCTTTTTGGAGCAAGTCAGACAGCAATTGCCCGAGCTACCCGAGGCCAAGAGTGCGCGCCTGATCGAGGAATTTGGCATCACCCCCTACGACGCCTCGGTTGTGACCAGTGATCGAGCCCTGGCGGAGTACTTCGAGCGGGCCGCCACCCACAGCGGCAATGGCAAACTGGCGGCGAACTGGGTCCTGGGCGCCGTCAGCCAATGGCTGAATGATTCGGATGCCAGCATTGAACAGTGCCCGGTCAGTGCCGAACGCCTTGGCGATCTGGTTCGACGCATTGCCGATGACACGATCAACAGCAAAGGCGCCAAAAAGGTCTGGGAAGCCATGCTGACTGACGACGGCGACGTGGATTCACTGATTGACTCGCTTGGTTTAAAACAAGTGACGGACACCTCGGCGATTGAAGCGGTCGTTGAGCAGGTCATACAGGACAATGCAGGCCAGGTCGACGCTTATCGTGCAGCGGAACCCGACAAACAAGGCAAAATGGTTGGGTTCTTTGTCGGACAGGTCATGAAGGCTTCGGGCGGCAAAGCCAACCCGCAGGCCGTCAATCAAATTTTGCGCAAAAAACTAGGAGGCTGAGATGCAACACTCACCTGGATTTGAAGCTATCTGTAATGCCGCTCGCGCGCGCATCCAAGAGACCGATATCGCAACGGTCGCTGAACGGCTACAGCAGGGCGAAAAGCTAGCCCTGATTGACACCCGTGAACAAAGCGAATTTGCAGCCAACCGACTCCCGGGTGCCGTCCACCTGGGCAAGGGCGTTATCGAACGGGATATCGAAGCGGCGTTCCCTGACAAGGACCAAGAATTGATTTTGTATTGCGGCGGCGGATATCGCAGCGCACTGGCCGCGGATAATCTGCGAATTATGGGTTACACCCGCGCCATTAGCATGGACGGCGGCGTGCGCGGCTGGAAAGAAGCGGGCCTGAAGCTAGATGAGTCGGCGGTCTAAACGACCCCGACGCCCATTGCTGCTAGCAGGCAAATACACCCTAGGATTCGCATGGTCCTGTCCTCGTGAAACATCCTGTATTTAAAATTTAGTACAGGATGTCCGAGTTTCCAGTCAGCAATGACAACTCGAGTTCTTTTTGAATTGCAGCTCGAGCGGATCCAACAGCGCCCCCTCCCAGCGGCGTAACCGCCCGACCGGCAAGGCGGCCATGCCTGACAAATAGGCCAGCGCCCATTGGCTTTGGGTGGTCGACACAGTACTCACAACCGGACCCAACACACCGGAGGCCTCGCAGCTGTGGCCAGGGTCTTGTTGATGACCAAACAGACAGTGGTAACACGCGGAATCGGTCTGCGTCGGATCAAAAGCCGCACACTGACCTGACAGCGCAATAGCGGATCCATAGATCCATGGCACGCCCTGCTGTGTTGACGCCGCACTCAGCTGCATCCGAATATCCCAGCGATCTGAAGCATCCACCCACACATCAAACTGCCCTCCGTGATCCGCAAGCCAGCTCGCATCAACTGCCATCGGATAGGCTTGGGTGCAGGTAAATTCAGCAAGATCCTCAGCCAACGCCTGCGCTTTGAAGGCTCCCACTTGAGAAGACGAATAAAGCTGACGGTGAAGGTTGGATAATTCGATGCAATCGGGATCTGCCAGATGCACCTCGCCCACACCGGCACGCGCCAACAAGTGTGCCGTCCATGAGCCCAGCCCACCGCACCCAACGACTAAT
This sequence comes from Litorivicinus sp., assembly GCA_049609265.1. Classification (GTDB taxonomy): domain Bacteria; phylum Pseudomonadota; class Gammaproteobacteria; order Pseudomonadales; family Litorivicinaceae; genus Litorivicinus. The sequence continues at coordinate 93,592 of JBMYYI010000003.1, forward strand.
ACCCGTTTGGTTGCGAGTGCCTGCTGACCCTCGACACCCCAGCTAGGCAACAGAATCTGGCGCGCGAAACGATCCAAGGTTTGATCATCCATTCCACTGGCCTCCTGTAATGCGGGGGTGCTGCAACAAATCGGTTAGTGACTGTACCTCAGCAAACCCCAACTGGGTCAAATAGCCCTGCACGGCCGGTGCCTGCTGATAGCCATGCTCTATCCACAGCCAGCCACCGGGTTGCAGAATGCGGCACGCTTGCTGGGCAATCATTTTGATATCTGACAGGCCCTGATCCGCTGCCACTAAAGCACTGAGGGGCTCACAACGAACGCCATCGCCGGCCAATTCGGGCTCATCACGATCAATGTACGGTGGATTTGCCAGCACGTTGGCGATGCAGGAATCAGCAATACAGCGAGCCCAATCACCACGTACCACCCCGACCGAGAGCGGCAAGTTACGCCGGGCGTAACTCAGCGCCATCAAGGCATAATCCAGGGCGATCACGATTCCTAAATCTTGATCCTGGACCCACCGGGCAATCGCCCCACTGCCACAGCCCAGGTCCAACGTAGGGCCTGGCGCAAGCGTCACCTGAGAAAACGTTTCCGTATCCGGCCGCGGCACCAGAACACCGGGACCCACCGCTAAACGGTAGTCCATGAAATCGGCATGCCCACGAATCACCGCTAATGACTCACCGGTTATCCGACGTTCCAACCAACCGTGAAAGCGCATCGGATCGGGGAGCGCCTGATCCGGTCGCAACATCCACTCGACCCGATCAAAATTCTGGCTTTGCAATACCAGCGACAGCGCCTCGGCGGCTGGGTTAGCTAGGTGCGCCAAGGCATGCTGGGCCGTCTTGACGGCCTGCGCCAGGGTCATGAATTCAGATTAGCGAGCTGCTCGGCCTGGTACTCGCTCAACAAAGGATCCAAGAGCGGGTTCAAGTCCCCTTCCATGACCTCGGGCAGCTTGTACAGGGTGACGTTGACGCGATGGTCGGTCACCCGACCCTGCGGGTAATTGTAGGTACGGATACGCTCGGAGCGATCCCCGGAACCGACTAGGGATTTGCGTGCCGATGCCTGCTCCGCGTGGGCCGCATCCTTCGCCGCTTGATTCAAGCGCGATTGCAACATCGACAGGGCCTTTGCCTTGTTCTTGTGCTGACTACGCTCGTCCTGACATTCCACCACCACACCGGTAGGCAGGTGGGTAATTCGAATCGCGGAGTCGGTCGTGTTGACGTGCTGACCCCCGGCACCGGAGGAGCGGAAGGTGTCGATGCGAAGCTCTTCTTTTTTAAAGGCGACTTCGCTGACTTCACCGGCATCAGGCAGGACCGCAACGGTGCAGGCAGAGGTATGGATGCGCCCCTGGCTTTCCGTGGCCGGTACTCGCTGAACCCGGTGTGCGCCGGATTCAAATTTCAATCGGCTGTATACATCCTGGCCTGAGATTTTCATGACCACTTCACGGTACCCCCCCATCTCGCCGTTGGACGCACTCATGACCTGCGTTTTCCAGCGTTGGGTTTCGGCATAACGGGTATACATCCGGAATAAGTCGCCGGCAAACAGAGCCGCCTCGTCACCGCCGGTGCCTGCACGCACTTCAACGTAGACATCTTTGTCATCGTCGGGGTCTTTGGGCAGCAAGGCCAGGGTCAACTGGTCTTCGAGTTCCGACACCTGCGTTTGCAGATCCGGCAGCTCCTCTTTGGCCATCGCCCGCATGTCCGGATCGCTATCTTCGAGCCATTCCTTAGCCTGATTAAGATCGGCCAGCGCCGTGCGCCAGCTTTGGTAAAGCTTGGCTGGGGTTTCCAGCTCGCTGTACTCGCGGCCAAGATTCGCAAAAGCCTGCTGATCGGAGATCATATCGGGATCAGACATCAACGCTTGGACTTCTTCAAAGCGATCCAAGAGCTGCTCTAAACGGCGTTCAATACCAGGGTTCAAGAGGGGTCCTTGTCCAGTCCCAGCACACGCAAAGCCACATCGAGCTGCTCAGGGTGCGTGGCGACGTTGCGCAAACCTTTGGAGGGTTCGTGCAGTAGTTTTTGAGAAAGCTCGTGAGCCAAGCGCGCCATAACGACCTCGGCGGCTTCGCCTTTTCGAATACGTGCCAGGGCCTTGGTGAGGGCCTGTTCTGCCTGCGCCTGCCCGCGCGCGCGCAGGGCACTGACGTGATCACCCACAGCCCGAACAGCCTGGTCCTTCGCTAAATTTTCAAGCTCGGCATCGATAATCAGTTCAGCGCGCTCGCCCGCCTTAGCTCGCAGGGCACGCCCTTTATCAATGACCTCGCGCAGATCATCCACGCTATACAGATAGGCATCGGCGAGTTCATCCACCTCCGGCTCAACGTCCCGGGGCACAGCGACGTCGACGATTAGAATCGGGCGACGACGCTTTTTCAGCGCGCGCTCAACCATGCCCTTGCCGACCAACGGCAGGGGCGCGGCGGTTGAGCAGATCAGGATGTCTGCCTGCTCCAGGGCGTCGCTCAGCTGGTTCAATGCCAGTGCCCGCCCATCTAGCTCAGCGGCCAGCTGCTCAGCCTTTGCCAGACCCCGGTTAACCACGGTCAGCGACTGCACGTTGCGCTGCTTTAGGTGACGGCCCACCAAGGCGCAGGTTTCGCCGGCCCCCAGCAAGACCGCATGGCAATCACTGATGGGATCAAAGACTTGCTCGGCCAATCGCACGGCGGCAAAGGCCACACTGACGGGTTCTTTGCCAATATCCGTTTGGGTGCGCACCCGTTTGGCGGCACCGAAAATTGACTGAAAGGTTTGATGCAGATTGGCACCCGCTGCACCCGCTGACTTGGCCGCAGCCAAGGCGGTTTTAAGCTGACCAAAAATCTGCGGCTCGCCTAACACCAGACTATCCAAGCCCGCGGCCACTCGCATTAAATGGCGCGCCGCGTCTTGGTCTTTGTAGCAATAAACATGCTGTGCAACCCGCTGCGGGTCCAGCTGAGTGCGGCGTGCGATCCAATCTAGCATCGCCGTTTGACTGGCCTGGCCACTGAGGACCACTTCGGTACGGTTGCAGGTACTTAATATCAGCGACTCATCGGCACCGGTCACTGCCTTGATGCGCGCTAATTCTGCTGGCAACTCGGACTCTGCGACAGCCAGACGCTCACGCAACGCCACCGGCGCCGTGTCATGGTTTAAACCAATCGCGAGCAAAGTCACAAAAATCGAGTCCCATTCATCATCTGTTGCGCCGCATTCTAGCACCGCTGGAGCCAGATCGCAGTGGCTGGCATAGTGCATTCATGAGATGGCTAATAATCGCGATGCTAATCACGGGTTGTGCACAGACCCCCACCATCGCCCCCACGGCTCCGGCCACCCCTGAACCCGCCCAGCCCGAGCCATTACAGCCCGGCGCCCTGGCAGATCTGTTAACGGCAGAAATCGCATTTAATCGAGGGGACAGCGCCATCGCATACGAGCGTTTGGCGCGCCAGGTCCAGCAGACCCAAGACCCAGATCTGGCGCTGCGCGCCGCCAGAATTGCTACCCAGCTGGAACCGGCCGTAGCACTGGCCGCCGCCCAGCAACTGGCCCGCCTTAGCCAAAGCTATGAAGCCCGCGCATTACTGGCGCGGGCCTGGCTCATCCTTGGCCAGGTTGACGAAGCCGTCATCGAGCTGCGTGCTGCCGCTGAGCTCTCCCCCTCTCAGGTGCTGGGCTTCTTGCCTCGGCTGTTGCAAGGACAACCCCAATGGGCCGGTGAATTGGCCGACCAGCTCAATCCCTCCGATCAACTGGCGCTAGAAATTCCATGGCTATACGCCACCGAGGTGGCATACGGCGCCGAGTCTGCTTTGGATATCGCTCTGAATCTCACTCGCAAGTATCCCCAACGGGCTAGCCTCTACAGCGAAGCGGCGCGTTTAGCCCAGCAAGCGCAGGGCATTGCCGCGGCGATCGAGATATTGGACGCAGGCATTGAGCAACATCCGCAGGATCAGTCATTGCTGCTGACACGAACTCAGCTACAAGTAGCCGATGAGCGCTACAACCAGGCTATTTTGGGCTTTGAAAGCTTGGCAGAGCTGGATCCCCAAGAGCCTAGCTATCGCGTCAGCCAAGGGATGCTGGCAATCGAGATCAAAGACTTCGACACCGCTCAACAGGTCGGTCAGCAATTAATCGCGGACCCCAGTAGCGAAAGCGATGGCCGTCTGATTTTAGGGCTGGTCGCCAGCGCCCAGGGGGAACTGGCACGGGCAGAATCCCTGTTAAAAACGCAACAAGGCGAGCGGTTTTTACTGGCCCGCACCCAATTAGCGCAAGCCTACCTTGAGGCCGGCGATTTGAAGGCGGCTGAGCGCTGGTTTGCCCAAGGCCGAGCCATTCGCCCTGACCAATCAGTGACGCTGTATTTGACCCAGGCCCAGCTGCTGAGTGAATCCGAACAGGACGCAGATCTGGTCAGCCTGATGACCCAAGCGTTAGATGATCATCCCGGCGAGTTTCAACTGCTATACGCCCGAGCCCTGTATCGAGAGCGCGATGATTTCGAGGCGATTATCGCAGACCTGCAAGCCGCCTTAGAGGTCGAACCAGATAACGCTTCAGCACTCAATGCGCTGGGCTACACCTACGCCGACGCCAACCTAGAATTAGAGCTTGCGCTGGACTTGATTGGCCGAGCATTGGCCATTCGAACCGATGACGCCGCCATTTTAGACTCCATGGGCTGGGTGCATTTCCGGCTGGGCAACACGGCCCAGGCGCTCAGTTGGTTAGAGCGCGCTTTTGAGCAAATGCCCGACGCCGAAATCGGCGCACATCTAGGCGAGGTTCTGTGGAGTGACGGGCAGTTAGAGCGAGCCAAAGTCACCTGGCAGCAAGCCCAAGAACTCGATGCCGACAACGTAATCCTGCAGGAAACCCTGCAGCGCTTGGGGGTTGAATGGCCCTAAGACTATTCATCGTTGCCACGCTCGCGTGGCTCACGGGTTGTGCCAGCACCCAGGCTCCGACACCGGCAACCGTGGTGAGCAGCGCGAGTTTCGAAGGCCGCATCAGCATCACTCAGCCCCAACGTCGAGATACGGGAAGCTTTGGATATTGGCATCAGGGCCAACGTCAGCAGTGGGATTTTTTTGGCCCCACCGGCGGGGAACTTGGCCAGCTCGTTATTGAACCCGACCTTACCCAATGGCACCCCAGCAAAGGCGAATCAATCAGCGCACAGGATCCGCAAGCACTTGCCCGGGACGCCCTGGGCGTTGATTTACCGCTGCAACATGCCGCTCAATGGATGATGGGCGAGCCCGCTGACCCGACCGATCTGAACGGCTGGACACTGAGCTATCCCAAGCGCGACGAGCTGGGCCGACCACGAATTGTAGATTTGATTAAGGACGATATCCGCGTACGCGCGGTCATCAAGCAATGGCAATACAACCCAGACTAAGCCCCTCAACACAGCCTGCATTCACGCTTCAGATCGATGCACCCGCCAAGATCAACCATTTCCTGCACGTGTTGGGACGGCGCAACGACGGCTATCACGACCTGCAAACTGGGTTTCAATTCTTGGCCTGGGGCGACGTGCTGCACTGGCGAGACGCTGACGACTTCCAGGTCACCGGCCTGGATTTACCCGAACAGGACAACCTGGTCTGGCAAGCCGCCCAACGCCTGGCCAAAACCGCAGGCATAAAACCACGGGGGCATCTCTATATCGAAAAGCATGTTCCTGCGGGGGCAGGACTGGGCGGTGGTAGCAGCGATGCAGCCAGCGCACTGCTGATGTTGCGCAGCCTCTGGAACGTCGATCTATCCGATAACATGCTGATGACACTGGGAGCCGAGCTCGGGGCAGACGTGCCGATCTTTATTTTCGGCCGCAGTGCGATCGGCGAGGGAATCGGCGAGCGATTGACACCGATCGAGTGGCCCGAAACCTCAATTGATTTGTTTATGCCGCCGGTTCATGTACCCACACGAAATATCTTTGTCGATGAGCGGTTGACTCGCGACAGCCAGCCCATTAATATCCGCGCCGCTCTAGACGGACAGGGACACAATGATTGTGAAAAAGTTTGTCGGATGCAGTTTCCCGAAGTGGATCAGCTGTTTGCCTTGTTAAAAGATAAACAGCCAAAATTATCGG
>JBMYYI010000004.1:0-82044 GCA_049609265.1 Litorivicinus sp.
CGAGCAATAAATCGGGCTTCGGTTGTATTGACCCCTAAATGATCAGCGATACGCTGTTGCAACTCCTCCAGCCCCATACCGGTCTTGGCGGAGATACAAACAGCCTGGTCCAGGGTCGGTGCACGGGTGAGGTCGCATTTATTCCAGACAATGAAATCCGGGCTGATGTCATCGGGCAACAGTTCAGAAAGGTCTCGATTCAGCGTATCTATGCCTTCGGCTGGATCAGCCAAAAACAGTACGAGATCTGCACTGTGCATCGCCTTGATGGCGCGTCGTACGCCTTCGGCCTCGATCTCGTCAGGGGTCTCGCGAAGGCCCGCAGTATCAAGGACCTCACAGGGGATGCCAGCAATATTGATTTGTTCTTTAAGGACATCCCGGGTCGTGCCTGCACGCGCGGTGACAATGGCGCTGTCCTGACCGGACAGCGCATTTAAAAGGCTGGATTTGCCAGCATTGGGCTTGCCGACCAGGACGACCTGAATACCTTCGTTAAAACGCTGGCCGGCTTTGGCCTGTATCCTGAGCTCAGTTAAGTCGCTTTCGATTTGGGTGAGTAAAGATGAGACATGGCCGTCTGCTAAAAAGTCGATTTCTTCTTCGGGAAAGTCGATAGCCGCTTCGACATAAACACGCAGATGGACAATTTTCTCGTACAGCTGGTTGATGGCGGCAGAGAAATCCCCTTGTAACGATTGAATGGCGCGGATCGCAGCCTCTTCACTAGAAGCGCTGATCAAGTCGGCAACGGCTTCTGCCTGAGCCAAATCGAGTTTGTCATTCAAAAAGGCCCGCTCGCTAAACTCCCCGGGTCTGGCCATTCGTGCGCCGAGCTGGATAAAGCGGTTGAGCACTCGATTGAGCACAACAGGCCCACCATGGCCCTGGAACTCCAATGTGCTGTCACCGGTATAGCTATGAGGTGCAGGGAAGTAGAGTGCTAAACCTGAGTCTATGATCTGATGGTGATCATCGCGGAGATGGCAAAATTGAGCGATTCTTGGCTGGGGTGCAATGCCAAGCGCATCCAAGATTTGCTCGACATCAGGGCCGGCCAATTTGACCACTCCCACAGCACCTAGACCCGGTGCTGTGGCAATGGCGGCAATGGTATCTGCCATTAACTGGTAGCGGTGTCGTCGCCCCGCTCAATACGCTTGGTGATCACGTACTGCTGAGCAATCGACAATACGTTGTTGGTCACCCAGTACAGAACCAAGCCCGCGGGGAACCACAGGAAGAAGAAGGTAAATGCAATGGGCATAATCTTCATGATTTTGGCCTGCATCGGATCCGGCGGTGTGGGGTTGAGCATTTGTTGGATAAACATGCTGGCGCCCATTAATAGCGGTAATACGAAGTAGGGGTCCTTGACCGACAAATCGGCGATCCACAAGAAAAAGGGCGCCTGGCGCAGCTCAACCGATTCAAGCAAAACCCAGTACAGAGCCAGGAACACCGGCATTTGTACCAAGATCGGCAAGCAACCGCCCAGGGGATTGATCTTTTCTTTCTTGTACAGATCCATCATTTCTTTGGACAAGCGCTGTTTATCATCACCGTACAACTCACGTAGGCGAGTCATCTCAGGTGTGAACTTGCGCATCCGAGCCATCGACGCGTAGGCAGCCGCTGATAACTTAAAGAACAGCAACTTAACCAACAGGGTGACCGCCATGATCGACAGACCCCAGTTACCCAGGTACTCCTGCAAGAAGCTGAGGACCATAAAGATCGGCTGTGAGATAAACCACAACCAACCGTAATCGACGGTCAATTCCAAGCCATCAGAGAGTGACTCTAAGACGTCCTGATCCTTGGGTCCGGTGTACAAGGTAGCGGTAAACTCCGCGCTGCTTCCAGGTGCGATATCACGGGCCGTTCCGATAATGCGGCCAACATGATCCCCTGCAGCGGTCTGAGTAAAGCTATAACGGGGCGTATCTGCAGCATCAGGCACCCAGGCACTGACAAAATAGTGCTGAACCAAAGCCAAGTAGGAGCCCGCGATCGAGGTGTTTTGCAGATCATTGTTGATCTCAACCACAGAGGTACGGTCGGCAACTTCGTCTAAGTCGACTTTGTAATAGCGCTCTTCGCTGGTTTTTAGGGCATAACCCAAGAAAGCTTGAACACCCATGCTGGTCTGAGTGCTGGGGTCACCTGAATTGTCACGTTTTAGTTGATGGAACGGCGCAACACGTAGAGCTTCATTGCTCTTGTTTTCGACTTTCTGGCTAACCAAAACCGTGTGTGAACCCTGTGTCAGGGTAAAGGTTTTGGTGACTTTGACCTGATCGTCTTCATACACCAAAGGCACGACGAGTGAATCGCCGCTCATTTGGGTTTGGTCGGTCAGCGGTTGGTACTGAGGACGGCCCTGGGCGGTGTCAATGTTCGTTAGGCCAGACTGAGCTAAGTAGGTTCGATCGCGGTTATCCAGCAACGCAAAGGCGATATCGGGTTGTTCGAGCACTACCGGAAAGTTTTTCAATTCTGAGCGGACGATATCCCCGCCATTGAGATCAATAAACAGACGCAGCGCATCACTTTCGATAATCCATTCACCAGTACTTGCGGTTTGATCAATGGTGACCGCTTGAGTGCCGGGAATCGCGTCCGCGGAAACAGGGGCCTGATCCAACGTGGCCATGTCAGCGGGTGCAGGGGTTGATGAAGCAGGGGCAGCAACGCTTGCGGTGGGAACCACGGGCTGTCCGTAGTCTTGGTTCCACTGCAAAATCAGCAGATAGGTTGTGACGGCTAGGGCGCCACCTAAGAGGATGCGTTGAATGTCCATAGTTTTACTCGTTTGAAGCGTCTGTTTTGGGTGGCACTGGGTCGTACCCACTGTGACCACCGGGTCGGCACCGTCCGACGCGCTTAGCACCTAAAATTACGCCCCGCAGTATGCCGTGAATCTCAATTGCTTCAAGGGTGTATTGACTGCAGGTCGGCATAAAACGGCAGCGTGGACCGATCAATGGGGAAATCCCCAGTTGATAGGCACGGATGATCCAAGCCGCTAAGCGTTTCATTTTAGTTTGGCTTGTAGCCGTTTAAGTTGGGCGGTTAATTCCACGGATAGCTCACTAGAGTGCAGGGTTGAAGGTGCACTTTTAACCATAAAGATGACATCCATAGGATCATCAAACGCCGCATTTTGAAGGACGGCTCGAGCCACCCGACGAAAGCGATTTCGATCAACTGCCCGCCTGAGCTTCTTTTTTGAAGTGATCAGACCGATGCGATGATGTGGCAGGGCATTTTTTCGGGCTAACACAAAAACGTCTTTAGCATGCTGACGTGCGTCAGGCTGCGAAAAGACGTTTTGGAATTGACTGGCCCCGCAAAGTGGTTGAAGCGGGCAGCTCAATGTTACGCGCTGAGAACCTTGCGGCCTTTAGCGCGACGGCGCTTAAGAACCAGACGGCCGTTTTTGGTGGCCATGCGAGCACGGAAGCCGTGGGTGCGCTTGCGCTTGATTACGCTAGGTTGAAAAGTACGTTTCACAGGTTATTCCTCGTTGTGCGTTAGTACGCAAAAGTGGGCGCGAAATATACGGGCGATGGGCCCGTGTTGCAAGGGTTTTGTCGGATTTATCCACTGGGAATAGTTATCCACAGCCATCCAAGCCACAAACGCTCTGTCTTTGCCTAGTTATTATCACGTTATCCACAGATTTTTGCAGCTGTGGAAAAATAAGTTCATGTAAATCATAGGCTTGCTGATTTGTCAGGGTAAAAGTGAAAAAAACCATTAACCCCTGTGAATAAGTTTGGCACACTCCTGCTCCATTGCTTTCGCGCCGAAGTCGACAGCCACTGAGCGCGTGCTGATAACAATCAAGAACCCCAATACGAGGCTTACAGTGGCTTGGACTGAGTGCTTAACATCATTAGAACAAGAACTGCCGGCGGATCAATTCAACACCTGGATTCGCCCGTTGCAAGTCGAGGCAAACGCCAGCTTTGTTAAAATTCTAGCGCCTAACCGCTTTGTTAAGGATTGGGTGGCCGATCGCTATCTGAATCGAATAAAGGAGCTGGTGGGCGAAAGCGGCGATATGCGGGTGACGATCGAAGTGGGCAGTGCGGCTAAGGCCAATGCACCGATCGCTTCGCCCAAGCCTGCCACAACGGTCTCGGCTCAACAGTCCAGAGAGCGTCAGCCAGTTGAAGGATCCTTAAAGCACACCAGCCGTCTCAATCCGCTGCACACCTTTAACAACTTCGTTGAGGGTAAAAGTAACCAATTGGCGCGAGCGGCAGCCCAACGGGTCGCTGAAAATCCGGGCGGTGAATACAATCCGCTGTTTTTATACGGCGACACGGGCCTGGGTAAAACGCATTTAATGCACGCCGTGGGTAACGAAATTATTCGTAAAAATCCCAACGCCAAAGTCATCTATGTCCATTCTGAGCGGTTTGTGGCGGATATGGTTAAGGCTTTGCAGCTCAATGCGATCAATGACTTTAAACGGGTCTATCGCAATGTGGATGCGTTGCTGATTGACGATATCCAGTTCTTTGCCGGCAAAGATAAAAGTCAGGAAGAGTTCTTTCATACCTTCAATACCCTGCTTGAAGGGGGTCAGCAGATCATCTTGACCTCCGATCGTTACCCCAAAGAGATCGACAAGATGGAAGACCGTCTGAAGAGTCGATTCGGTTGGGGTCTGACCGTCAGGCTTGAACCACCGGAGTTAGAAACCCGCGTGGCGATCTTGATCAACAAGGCTGAAGAAGCGGGCGCTGAACTGCCCCGTGAGTGCGCCTTCTTTATCGCGCAGAAAGTACGTGGAAATGTCAGGGACCTTGAGGGTTCACTGAAACGTGTGATTGCAAACTCAAAATTCTTGAGCCAGCCCATTAGCTTGGAATTTATCGCTGAAACGCTGCGCGATATGATTGCAGTGCACGATCGCCAGGTCAGCTTGGACAACATTCAGCGAGTGGTTGCGGATTACTACAAAATGAAGCTGAGTGATTTGCTGAGTAAACGCCGGAATCGATCGATCGCCAGGCCACGCCAGATCGCGATGTCGCTTGCCAAAGAGCTGACCAGCCATAGCTTGCCTGAAATTGGAGAGGCCTTTGGCGGGCGCGACCACACAACGGTCTTGCATGCCTGCAGAAAGGTAAAAGAACTGCTTAACACGGACACCGTGATCAAGGCAGACTATGACAATATTTATAAATCGCTAGCCGGATAACGCCAGATGGACTTTACGATCTCCCGAGAACACTTTTTAGAACGCGCTAACATTGCTGCCGCGGTGGTTGAGCGTAAGCAGACGCTGCCAATTTTGGCGAATGTACTGTTAGTGGTCGATAGTGCTGGCAGCTCCTTAACCGGCACGGATCTGGACACAGAAATTAGCATTGATATCGAGGTGGATCAGGTTCGCGAAGGCGGCGAGATCACACTGCCCGGCCGTAAGTTGGTGGATATCTTAAAGGCGCTTCCCCAGGATGCCTTGATCGAGTGCCGCCTCGATGGCAGTCACATCGTTTTGAAGAGCGGTCGTTCCCGTTTCAAGTTGGCCACGTTGGCTGCAGCAGATTTTCCGCGCGTCGAGATGCAAGGCGATACAACAGCAGTCGCCGTTCCTGCCGCTCCATTATCCCGTGCGGTGAGTAAAGTTCAGTTCGCGATGGCGCAGCAGGACGTACGCTACTATCTAAACGGTATGCATTTGTCGGTGGCTGAAGGGCGACTGCGATGCGTGGCGACGGATGGGCACCGATTGGCGTTGAGTGATGTCACCATTGAAGATACCGCGGCTACGGCCTCGCTGATTCTGCCGCGCAAAGCGGTACTGGAATTAGCCAAACTGTTGTCTGGCGCCGGTGAAAAACCCGTTGCTCTGCGTTTTTCTTCCTCGCATCTACAGGTTGAGATTGCAGGATTGTCGTTCACCAGCGTGTTGATTGAAGGTCGATTCCCTGACTACGAGCGGGTCATGCCCAAGGGGCGCCAGAACACCCTGGGAGTTGATCGCAAATTGTTTAAAGAAGTGCTGGGGCGCGCAGCGATTTTATCCAATGAGCAGTTCCGCGGTGTGCGTATGGTGCTGGACGGCGGTGCGTTGACGGTGGCCACTCAAAACACTGAGCAAGAAGAAGCGGAAGAAACCATCGAAGCGGTGTTTGATGGGGCGAGCAGCTACGAGATTGGATTTAACGTGGGTTACTTGCAGGATGTCTTGGGTGTCATTGAAAACGACCAGGTCGAATTTCAGCTGGGAGATCCCAACGGCAGTGCGTTGATGGTGGGTAAAGGCGATATGCAGTCACAGTACGTCGTCATGCCGATGCGCCTGTGATTTGCGTCTAGAGACCCTTGGGGTTGAGCGCTTTCGTGCGCTCGACCAGGTTTACATCCAGCCCAGCGCCGATGTTGTCTTGTTCTATGGTGACAACGGAGCGGGCAAGACCTCGATGCTTGAGGCCATCAGTTTTCTGGCCACCGGGCGCAGTTTTCTTGGCACCCGCCTTCCTAGCCTAATCCAAACCAATCAGCAGGATCTCTTGGTGACTGCCCGTGTCCGCGAAGGCGAGAACTGTCGTCAGGTCGGGCTACAGCGTTTTTTGAATGGGCAGAGCGATGCTCGCATTGATGGCGAGCGAGTCGCCACCCTATCTGCGCTGGCGCATTGCCTTCCATTTTTGGTCGTGGGCGCTGAAGGGCTTAGTTGGTTGGCTGGAACACCGGCCCGACGGCGCTCGATCCTGGATTGGGGTGTTTTTCATGTTGAACAGCTGGATCCCGGGCACTACTCACGCTATCGAAAAGCGTTGGAACAGCGCAATAAAGCGCTAAAAAATGATACACTTAGCGCGTCCGATGTTCAGGTGTGGGACGCTGTATTGGCCGAAGCGGGAGAGGCTATCGTGGCGGCCCGAGAGGCGTACGTAGCAAGGCTTATTGAGGTCTTTCAAACGCTGGCAGACTCGGTCGAAGGGTTGCCACCGATTACCTTGACTCACCAGCCGGGGTATTCCCGTCACAAAGGGGATTTGCTGCAGGCATTGAAACGGGGTTGGTCCCGGGACCGTTTGATGGGTTCAACCTACAGCGGTCCTCATCGGGGTGATTTGTCCTTAGTGTGTCGCGGCGCTCCAGCGCTTGAGAGCTTAAGCCGGGGACAGCAAAAGGTTTTGGTGGCCCTGCTTGTGTTGGCGCAGCAGCAGTTGTTGTGGCAGGTGCGGGGTCGTCGGGTGTTGTTGTTGGTGGATGATTTGGCCGCTGAGCTGGACGATCATCGACAGGCCCATTTGTGGCAGTTGATGACCCAGACTGGGGCACAGGTTTTTTTAACATCGGTGGATGCGCGACGTGTGCAGCCCATTGTGGATAGCGATAGACCCTTACAGATGTTTCACGTGAAAAACGGGTCAGTAACGGAAGTGGAGGCAAGATGAGCGAATCGGAATACGGCAGTGATTCCATTAAGGTCCTAAAGGGCCTGGAGGCCGTACAGAAGCGCCCAGGGATGTACATCGGCAACACAGATGACGGCACGGGTCTGCATCACATGGTGTTCGAGGTGGTGGATAACTCCGTCGATGAGGCGCTGGCCGGACACTGCTCAAGTATCGATGTGATCATCCATAGCGATGAATCCATTACCGTGGCTGATGATGGTCGCGGGATTCCCGTCGATATGCACCCTGAGGAGAAGCGCTCGACCGCGGAAGTCATCATGACCGTGCTGCACGCCGGCGGTAAGTTTGACGACAACAGCTACAAGGTGTCGGGGGGTCTGCACGGTGTCGGCGTTTCGGTAGTGAATGCCCTCTCCAAAAAGCTGGTGTTGACCATCAAACGCGACGGCGCTCTATGGGAGCAGACGTACGAGCATGGTGCACCCATGGCCCCGATTGAGAAGATTGGGACAACGCAGGGTACGGGCACCGCAGTGCGCTTCCATGCTAGCGAGGGCACCTTTGGGTTGGTCGAGTTCCACTACGACATCCTGGCCAAACGCTTGCGAGAGCTTAGCTTTCTTAACAGTGGGATCCGCATCAGTCTGAGCGACGAGCGCTCTGGCAAGTCGGAAGTATTTGAATATGAAGGCGGCCTGCGTTCATTTGTGGAATACCTCAATCGAAACAAGACCACCATTTGCGATGTGTTTCATTTCACCAGCCAACGTGAAGACGGAATTGGGGTTGAGGTGAGCTTGCAGTGGAACGACTCGTATCAAGAGAACGTGTTCTGCTTTACCAACAACATCCCTCAACGTGATGGCGGAACGCACCTGTCGGGCTTTAGGCGGGCGCTGACGGCGGTGTTGAACAAATACATCGAAAACGAGCAGCTGCAGAAGAAGTCCAAAGTCGCCACCAGCGGTGACGACGCCCGGGAGGGGCTGACGGCGATTGTTTCGGTCAAGGTTCCGGACCCGAAGTTTTCAAGCCAAACCAAGGACAAGTTGGTCTCGCAAGAAGTTCAAACGGCCGTTGAGCAGGATATGCGGGATTACCTGCATGAATTTCTAGAAGAGAACCCGAGCGCCGGCAAGGTCATCGCCGGCAAGATGATCGATGCGGCTCGGGCACGGGACGCGGCTCGTAAAGCACGGGAGATGACCCGTCGTAAGGGCGCGCTCGATATTGCGGGTCTGCCAGGCAAATTGGCGGACTGTCAGGAGAAAGATCCTGCGTTGTCCGAACTATTCCTGGTGGAGGGTGATTCTGCGGGCGGAAGCGCGAAGCAGGGTCGTGACCGACGTGGACAGGCGATCCTGCCGTTGCGCGGTAAGATCCTGAACGTAGAAAAGGCCCGCTTTGACAAGATGCTGAGTTCACAAGAAGTCGGCACCTTGATCACGGCCTTGGGCACGGGTATCGGTCGTGATGATTTTGACATCGCTAAGCTCAGGTACCACAAGATCATCATTATGACGGACGCCGACGTTGACGGTTCGCACATCCGTACGCTGTTGCTGACGTTCTTTTATCGTCAAATGGCGGACGTGGTAGCCGCGGGGCATGTGTATATCGCTCAGCCGCCGTTGTACAAAGTGAAGAAGGGTAAGAACGAGCAATATCTAAAAGACGAGGCCGCGTTGCAAGATTGGCTGGTTCAGGTGGCACTGGAAGGTGCGGAATTGATTCCGGGCCCGGATGCGCCGCCAGTATCGGGCGCGCCCTTGGAAAGTTTAATCCGCAGTTATTTGGAAGTTAACACTCGGGTAGAACGTCTAGGACGACGATTCCCGGAGGTGATTGCCAAAGCCTTGCCCTACCTGCCTAAAGTTTCACGTGAAAACTTGGACGATAAAGCATTCTTAGAGTCCTGGGCAGAAGATCTGAGTAAATGGTTGCCGGATGACCCCAGCAGCGGATTCATCGTTAATGTGGAAGTTGAACGTGATGAGGAGCGTTCGGTTTACCGTCCTGTGGTTCGTTTGACGTGGCGCGGGACGACCAGTGAGCATCCGTTAGGGCTTGAGTTGGTTGAAAACCAAGACTATCAGCGGATGATTAATCTTGGTGGCGAGTTGAGCGACGCCATTGAGGTAGGTGCTGAAATTCGACGGGGCGAGAAAGGCCGTCCGGTTAGAACCATGGGTGATGTCTTTGACTTCCTAATGGCAGAGGCACGTAAGGGGCCGATGATCCAGCGTTACAAAGGGCTAGGTGAAATGAACCCCGAGCAGCTGTGGGAAACGACGATGGACAGCCAGAACCGCCGGATGCTGCAGGTTACGATCGAAGATGCGATTAAGGCCGATGAGATGTTCACGACTTTGATGGGTGACGAAGTTGAGCCCCGTCGAGAGTTTATTGAGCGAAACGCACTGAACGTGGCCAACCTAGACGTCTAAAGGTCCAGCGACTGGGTGTCACGGGCCCAGTGTGCGAGGGAATCGTACACTGGGTTTTTTATAGCCTGATTTTTCTCAGTGTCAGCACCCTTTCCTGTGC
Source organism: Litorivicinus sp. (assembly GCA_049609265.1). Taxonomy (GTDB): domain Bacteria; phylum Pseudomonadota; class Gammaproteobacteria; order Pseudomonadales; family Litorivicinaceae; genus Litorivicinus. Next base: position 9,942 of record JBMYYI010000004.1, read on the forward strand.
GCACTAACACGGCTGAGATCCCGCGACTCTCAGCCGCCTCAAGGTCCTTTGCGGTATCACCGATCATCACGGTTTCATGTGAAACAAACCCGGGTCCACGCAGGGCGATTAACTGATCTAGCAAGCCGGGTTTGGGCTTCCTGCAGTCACAATGATCACTGGGTAAGTGAAAGCAGTGAGCGATGGCATGCACCTGCCCGCCTAGGGCTTCTACACCCCGTCGAAGTTTCTGATGCATCTGGTCTAGGTCGGCTGTGCTGAAATAACCCCGCGCCAGTCCACTTTGGTTGGTGGCAATCCCCACCCAGACGCCCGCTTTGCTCAGCTCGGCAATCGTCTCAAGCGAGCCAGGAATGGCCTTCCATTGATCGGCGCTGCGGATGTAGTCGGGACTGTCGTGGTTTATCACGCCGTCCCGATCTAACAGCAGCGTCGAGAGCTTCATGCCGCGGATAGCACCGACAGGTCGGCAACACCCGCAAACAAGGTCTGTAAGCGCCGCAACATGGCCTGACGATTAGCACGTACCGCCTCATCGGGATCATTAACCATCACCGAATCAAAAAAGGAGTCGATCGGGTCGCGCAGCTGGGCCAAGGTTGCAAGGGACTGTGCGTAGTCATCGCCGCTCTCCGACACGGCTTTCTCCGCACGATCGATCGCCGACAGCAGGTGTTGCTCAGCCGGCTCGCTACATAGTGAAGCGTCAACCGCCTGGCTAGTGCCCGCAGCTTTGGCCAGCAGGTTATTGACCCGTTTTGCACCGGCCGCGACGGCCAGTAAGTCGTCGCCGCCCAGCTGCTCACCCAGAATTGCGCATCGGGCAGTGATCAGCCCGGGGTTGATGCCGGATGTTGCAGCGGTAATCGCGCTATACATCTCAGCGGTCACTCCCCGCTCGCTAAGGACCACCTTCAAGCGTTCATTCAAAAACTGCGTGACTTGCTCGTGCGCGTCCGCTTGTGTGACGTGCGTGTCGAGGGCGGTTAGGGCATGAGCCACCCACTGAGCCAGGTCCACAGACAGCTCATGGTCCATCACGATGCGTAAAATTCCGAGTGCCGCGCGACGCAGAGCAAAGGGATCTTTGGATCCGGTCGGCGGTTGTCCTACCGCGAACAGCCCGACCAGCGTGTCTAATTTGTCGGCGATCGCGATCACACAGCCCAGCGGCGTCGCAGGGATCTGATCCGCCGCACCGGCGGGTTTGTAGACTTCAACTAAGGACTCTGCGATTGCGCTGGGATAGCCTTCGTGGCGGGCGTAATACGTACCCATTAGGCCTTGAAGGTCGCTAAATTCCAGGACCATCTCGCTCAGCAAATCGCATTTCGCCAGGGCGCTGGCTTGAGCGGCTTGCTCAGCGTCCACGCCAAAGCTCGGCGCGATGGCACGTGCCAACAATCCGGCACGACGGGTCTTGTCCCCAAGGGTGCCCAGCAGCTCGTGAAACACGATGTTGTCCAGCTTGGGCATGCGATCCGCCAAGGGCGTCTTGAGATCGGTATCCCAGAAGAACTTAGCGTCGGCCAAGCGGGCGTTGAGTACCCGTTCGTTGCCGGCAATCACTAGGTCAGGATCTTTTGACTCTAAGTTCGCCATAGTGACAAAGTGCGGCGCCAAAGAGCCGGCCCGATGTTTCACGTGAAAATACTTCTGGTGCTCCTTCATCGAGCTGACCAAAGCTTCCTCGGGCACATCCAAAAATGCCGGGTCAAATTTCCCCATCAAGGGCACGGGCCATTCCACCAAGGCGGCGACCTCGTCGACTAGGTCATCATCGGTCACAACCACTAGCTCGTCAGTGGCCAAACTCTGCGCCAACTCACGCACCCGCTCGCGGCGTTCGGCAAAGTCTGCGATAACTCGCTGTTCCCGCAACTGACCAAAGTAACGGGCAGGGGACTCAATGGTGAGAAAGTCCGGGCTATGCACACGGTGACCGCGTGTTTGTCGGCCCGCTGTGCGATCAAACAACGTCAGATCCAAGACCTCGTCACCCAGCAAAGCCAATAGCCACAGTACCGGGCGAGTAAACTCAGCTCGCGTTGATCCCCAGCGCATCCGCTTGGGTAGCGGCAACTGATCAACCGCCTGGGTCAGCAAACTGGGCAGTAAAGCGCGGGTTTCTTGCCCGGCCTTGATGCCATTGAACTCAAGCCAAATCCCCTTGGAAGTTTCCACTTCAACCAAGTCATTGGGCTCGATCCCCTGTTTACGGCAAAAGCCTAACAATGCGGGCGTCGGGGCGCCGTCCTTGTAGGCAACGGCCTTGCTAGGGCCGCGCAGTTTTAGGGTTTGATCAGCTTGGCGCAGGGTAAGGTTTTCAACCAGTACACCTAGCCGGCGGGGTGACGCGATGCCGCGGATAGACTGATACTCAAGCCCAGCTTCGTTTAGGCGCTTTTCAATGCTCGCCTGTAGATCTTTACCCGCTTTTTTCAGGGCGCTGGTCGGCAGCTCTTCGCAGCCTAGTTCAAACAAAAAGTCAGCGTGGCTCATGTGCGGTCCTCCTGCAAAAATGACGCCCGAATGTCAGGGTCCGCCAAGGGGAAGCCCGCGGCCTTGCGCGAATCGAAGTAGCAATGTGCAACGTCACGTGCCAGCGTTCTGACCCGCAAAATATAGCGCTGTCGCTCGGTCACACTAATGGCGTGGCGTGCATCAAGCAGGTTAAAGGTGTGACTGGCTTTGAGCACCTGCTCGTAGGCAGGCAGCGGAAGATTGGCCTCGACCAGCTTTTTGCAGTCAATCTCGCACCCTTCAAAGGTCGCGAACAAGCGATCGATGTCGGCAAATTCAAAGTTATAGGCACTCTGTTCCCGCTCGTTCTGCAAGAACACATCGCCGTAGGTGACCCCATCGGTCCAAACCAGGTCATACATACTTTCTACGCCCTGCAGGTACATCGCGATACGCTCCAGGCCATAGGTGATCTCGCCGGTCACGGGGAAACACTCGATACCACCCGCTTGTTGGAAATAGGTGAACTGGGTGACTTCCATGCCGTTCAACCAGACTTCCCAGCCTAATCCCCAGGCGCCCAGTGTGGGCGATTCCCAGTTGTCCTCAACCAGACGAATATCATGCACTTGGGGATCAATCCCTAAGCGTTTGAGGCTATCCATGTACAGCTCAACAATATTATCCGGTGACGGTTTCATCACGACTTGGAATTGATAATAGTGCTGCCCGCGGTTGGGGTTGTCACCGTAGCGGCCGTCGGTTGGACGACGGCTGGGTTGTACATAGGCACTGTTCCAGCGCTCGGGCCCAATTGAGCGGAGGAAGGTGGCGGGGTGGAAGGTTCCGGCCCCCACTTCCATGTCCAGGGGCTGCATAACGACACAGCCCTGTTCAGACCAGAATGTCTGAAGTGTTTGGATCATGTCCTGGAAGGTTAAAGCATTCGTTTTCATATCATTTCGGCTACAGTGAAAAGCCGGCGCAGTATACTCTGCACGCCTTGAATTGTCTGTTTTGGAATCCCAGATGAAGTCTCGATTCGCCGTTAGCGTTCTGTCTTGGTTAGCTCGCATGCCTGCTCCGGTGGCCGATGCCACAGGCCGCTTTATCGGTCGTTTCGTGCATCGCAAGGGGTCACGCAACCAGCGTCGGACTCAGATCAACCTGGCCTTGGCCTATCCTGATATGCCACTAAAGGATCGTCTGGAGCTTGAACGGCAAAGCCTCAAAGACCTAGGCGAAAAGGCAGCCCGTCTGGCACGAGTTTGGGTGTTGGGAAGCGAAAACCCAGATCAGCTACGTGACCCTGACGACCTTGAGGACTGGAATCAGGCCATCGAGGCCGGTGAAGGGATGTTGCTACTGGTCCCGCACCTGGGCAATTGGGAGTTGCTAGGGGGTTGGGTGGCTGAGCATGGTGTGCTCAACGCCATGTATCGACCCGCGCGTCTGCAGGGCGTTGACGAGCTGATCCTCAATGGTCGGGTCGCGCAGGGCTATCAGATGCATCCGACCAATGTGAAAGGGGTCGCGGGGCTTCTTAAGTCATTGAAAAAAGGGGAAATTGTTGCAGTTTTGCCCGATCAAGAGCCCGATTTAGATGGCGGTGAGTTTGCACCCTTCTTTGGCGTACCCGCACTTACGATGACCCTGGCCCATAAGCTGGCTCAAAAACAGCCTAGCGCCGCTGTCTTTATCGCGGCTGCCGTCCGGCTAGATGCGCGTCACTATCAAGTGGTACTCCAGCGACTGCCGGGGTTTGGGGCGCAGCCGACTCAGGCGGGTTTGACCCAGATGAATTTTGCCATTGAGTCCCTGGTGCGGCGTTATCCAGAGCAGTACCAATGGGAATACAAGCGATTTCAGACACGCCCCGACGGCGAACCCAGCCCCTATTAAGAGCGCCAGAATTCTGGGGTTAAGATTACCAGCAGGGTGAATAGCTCCAGCCGCCCCAGCAGCATCGAAAAGCACAAGACGAGCTTTTCGGCGCTATCCAACGATCCGTAGTTGAGTGCGACCTCGCCCAAGCCTGGGCCGAGGTTGTTCAAGGTGGCCCCGATCGAGGAGTAGGCGGTAATCGGGTCTGAACCGAGCGCAATCATGACCAACATCAAAATGGCAAAAACAAAAATGTAGGCGGCTAAAAATCCCCAAATACTGCCCACGACGCTCTCTGGAACCGGTTTACCGCCCACTTTTACCGGGATTATGGCGTTAGGGTGAATCAGTTGGCGGACTTCGCGAAAGCCCTGTTTAAACAGCAGCAACATGCGAATTTGTTTAATGCCGCCACCGGTGGAGCCGGCACAGGCGCCGGCAAACGCACTGAGCAGCAGTAAAAAGGGCAAAAACGTGGGCCAGCTGGCGTAGTCTGCGGTCGCAAATCCTGTAGTCGTGGCCACCGAGATGGCTTCGAATGCGCCTTTTCTTAGGGCCTCGGTACCGGAATAGGTGCCGGTTTGGATCAAAACGCTGACCACCACCACAGTCAAAACCGCCAGGAAAATCAGGTAACCACGGGCCTCGGTGTCCTGCCAGTAATGACGCAGGCTGGGCCAACGCCGTTTGCGGCCATAGCCAGGTGCCACACCGCTTTTTAAGCTTTTGTAGCTGGCAAAGTGCAGGGCGAAGTTAATTCCCGCCAGCACCATGAACACCATGGCGACCCCTTCAATCGCCGCGCTATCCCAATAACCAATACTGGCATCCTTGGTCGAAAATCCGCCGATTGCGATGGTGGAAAAGGCGTGAGAGATGGCATCAAACGCGTTCATGCCTGCCCAGTAATAGGCCAGGCCACAGGCCACTGTGAGCGCCGAATAGATACTAAACAGCGCCGCTGCGGTGGTGACAATGCGTGGAGCCAGACGGGTGTCCTTCATGGGCCCAGGGGTCTCCGCGCGGTACAGCTGCATGCCACCTACGCCAAGAAAGGGCAGTACCGCCATCGCCAGGACGATGATACCGATGCCCCCCATCCACTGCAGCGACTGGCGATAAAACAGCAATGATTTGGGTAAGTCATCCAGCCCGGAAATGACCGTAGCGCCGGTCGTCGTCAGACCGCTGACCGATTCAAAAATGGCATCCACCAACGACAGATTGATGTTTGTATCCAGAACCAACGGCAGACAACCGGCCAAGCCCAGCACCGTCCAAAACAAAACCACAATTAAGAATCCATCACGGTTTCTAAGGTCTGATTTGGATTCCTTGCACAGCGACCACATCAGTGCGCCGCTCAAAAACAAGGTGGCAAAGGACGCTGCAAAGTTCAACAGCGTGTCCTCTTGATAGATCAGTGCGACCACGATCGCGGGGGCGGTTGCGATAACCGAAAATACGGCCAGCAATAACCCGAGGATCTTACCGATAATCATGTAGCGCATGGCTAGAGCAAAAACTCCGCACTAGGCTGGAACATGCGTTCGATCTCTTGCAGCTTTTTGGGGTTTTTTTCAGCCAAGAACACGATCACATGATCGTCTGATTCAATGGTTACGTAGTTGTGCCCCATTAACACTTCATCACCACGGACCACCGCTCCGATCGTTGCACCCTCGGGCAGGCGAATCTTTTCGATACTACGCCCGATGACTTTGGAGCTATTTCTATCTCCCCGAGCCACCAGCTCCAACGCTTCGGCCGCGCCGCGGCGCAGACTGAAGGCTTGCTGGATTTCGCCACGTCGAACATGGCGCAAAATACTGCCAATCGTGGCCTGTTCAGGGGACACCGCTACATCAATCAGTCCACCCTGGACCAGATCAACATAAGCTGGATTATTAATCAGGGTCATCACCTTGCGAGCCCCCATCTTCTTGGCCAGCATGCTGGCCATGATGTTGGCTTCGTCTGAGTTGGTGACCGCACAGAAAACATCGGTTTCAGCGATACCGCACTCATCTAGCAGTTTTCTTGAGGAGGCATCGCCGATGTTGACGATGGCCTTGCTCAGCTGCTCGGATAGTGTGCGGGTACGGTTTGCGTCACGTTCGATCAGTTGGACCCGATATTTGCCCTCCAGTTTGGAGGCCAGACGGGCACCAATGTTGCCGCCACCTGCGATCATGATACGCCGATAGGGTTTATCGGTTTCCATCATCTCATTCATGACGCTTCGGATGTGCTTGCGATCCGCAATGAAGAACACTTCATCACCGTTTTGGATGATGGTGTCACCCTCAGGGATGATCGGACGATCCTGACGGTATACCGCTGCGACCCGGGTATCGATGTCAGGCAGGTGTTTGGCCAAGTCTTTGAGTTTGTGGCCGACCAAGGGGCCCGGCGACACGGCTGTCACACAGGCCATTTGTGCGCGGCCACCGGCAAAATCACTGACCTGCAATGCACCGGGTTGGCCAATCAGGCGTTCGATGTAGTTGGTGACTTCGGTTTCTGGGCTGATGCGCTCTTGTACCCATAAACGGGCCACTTTGGCGCCGCCGGTGTTGCTCCAGGCTTCTTCAGGCTGAAATACCTGGGCTTCGAACTCGGGGTCGAGGTATTCGGAACTGCGAACCCGCGCAATGAGGCTAGGCGTTCGGAACAACGCTCGAGAGATCTGGCAGGCCACTAGGTTGACCTCGTCGGAGTTGGTGACGGCAATCACCAGCTCGGCATCATCAACCCCGGCCGCACGCAAGGTAGACGGGCTGGAGGCATGGCCATGGACGGTTCGTACGTCCAAATCCGGTAGCTGCTTAAAGCGAGCCTTATTGGCGTCGACCAGCGTGATGTCGTTTTGTTCAAAGGACAGGCGCTCGGCCAATGTGGCGCCGACTTGGCCTGCGCCAAGGATCACGATTTTCAAAGGCTCTCTCCGGTTTGCGGCGCCGATTTAACCAAACTGGCGTAATAGAAGCCATCAACATCGCCTGAGCCAGGCAGAATTTGTAGACCTGCGGGAACCGGGACACTGTTGGGCGCGCTCAGAGATTCTAACTCAGCCTCTGGGTGGCGTTGCAAAAACGCTTGGATTTGTTTGGTGTTTTCCTCGGGAAGGACCGAGCAAGTGACATACAAAAGCTGGCCTCCTGGGGCCAAAATCGACCAGCAGTGCTCCAGAATCTGCCGCTGCAACTTCACGGTTTCTTTGATCTGCTCTGGGTCACGGGCAACTCGGATATCCGGGTGGCGCCGGATGACGCCGGTGCCTGAGCAAGGCGCGTCCAATAGGATTTTGTCAAAGGGTGTGGTGCACCAAGCGCCGTTGGTGCCTGCGTCCGCACACACCACCTGGGCGTTTAGCTGTAATCGGGCTAGGTTTTGTTCGACCCGTTTGAGTCGTTGAGGCTGATTGTCCAGTGCCACCAATTCAATGTCAGGATAGCGTTCCAGCAGGTGACAGGTTTTACCCCCGGGGGCCGCGCAGGCGTCCAGCACTCGATCGCCGGGTTGGCAGCGTAAAAACTGTGCGGCAAATTGTGCTGAGCTGTCTTGAACGCTGACCTGGGCTTGTTCAAAACCCGGTAGTCGAGAGACGTCCACCGGTTTCTCCAACACAATACTATCGGCCCAGCTCAACTGTGCTGCAAAACCGGCGGCCTGTAGTTTTTCAAGATAAGCCTGCGGGCTTTGCTGACGGACATTGGCACGCAGCACCATGGGGGCGCGTTGATTGTTGGCGTTCACCACACTTTGGTAGTGATCGGGATAGGCTTTTTTGAGTTTCCCAATCAGCCAGGCTGGGTGGTTTAGCTGGGCCTGTTCAGATTGCTTTTGCATCAAATACGAGGGCTTGTCTCGCAAAAAATTACGCAGCACCGCATTGCACACCCCGCGTGCCCAGGGTCGGCCTAACAGTGGGGCCAGTGCCACCGTTTCTGCCACGACGGCGTGTTCGGCTTGGCGGGTAAAGGCCAGCTGTGCCAATGCGCCCATCAGCAGACTTTCAATGATCTGGTCTTTGGCGCGAAATGGCCGCTCCAGTAGATCCTGCAGAATCTGTTGCAAGTGAAAGAAGTGCCGCGCGGTGGTTGAGGCAATCATCCGGGCCAGGGCTAGCTCGCCAGGTGAGAGTTGCCGGGCATCTGGGCCGCTGAGCACACTGTCCAGGCTGCCCTGTTGGGCCATCATGGCGTGGATTGCCTCGGTTGCGACCTGGCGTGCTTTTTTGCCCGGTGTCATTGTAAAAAGCGCCCGGGCACCAGTCGTTGGGTTTGTACGATTCGCGGCAATGGTTGAGCTTTGGCGCCTGCAAATTGCCATTCCAAGATCCGTAGAGCGCCTGTGCCGGTGCCAATTAACAGATCCGGTGCCGGTCCAATCTCGCCCGGTTGTAAGCTGGGGTTGGGGTGGACCTCGCAACGATGCAGCTTAATGCGGCCAAACTCGCCTTCAATCCAAGCACCCGGTGCTGGGTTAAAGGCGTGCATTTTTCGTTGTATCACCTCGGCAGGTTCGTTGAAGTCTAAACGGGCTTCGAGCTTTGAGAGTTTGGCGGCGTATTCGATGCCCTGTGTGCTCTGGGGTTGCCCAGGAACATGATCCAGTAAATCCTGCCAGTGCGTCTTTAGCAGCGGCCAGCCCATCGCAGCCAGTCGGTCGTGCACGTCTTGGGCCGTGTCCATCGGATCGATAGGGGTGCGCATCTCGCCAATCACGGCGCCGGTGTCTAATCCCTCTTCGATTCGCATCAGGCCGACACCGGTGTGCGTATCACCTGCCTGAATTGCCCGTTGGATGGGAGCTGCACCACGCCATCGGGGTAGTAACGAGCCGTGTAAGTTCACGCACCCCAGCCGAAACCCGTGCACGATCTGCGGCGGCAACAATAGACCGTAGGCGGCAACAATAAAGATGTCCGCACCACTATTGAGCAGGGCCTCCTGATCCTCAGGGTTTTTCAGGGATAGTGGCTGATGTACGGGTAACCCCGCCGTTTCAGCAGCCTTTTTAACGGCCGAGGGCGTCAGTTTGCGGCCCCGTCCAGCCGGGCGGTCCGGTTGCGTCCACACCCCCACGATGTCGGCGTTATGACCGATCAGCCCCTGCAGGGCGGGTACGGCGAAGTCCGGGGTGCCGGCGTAGGCAATCCGCATCAGCTGGCTCGCAGCTGCTGACGATGGATTTTTTCCAGTTTGCGCTGAATACGATCTCGCTTGAGATTCGACAGATAATCGACAAATAACTTGCCGGCTAGGTGGTCGCACTCATGTTGAATACAGACTGCCAATAGGCCATCCGCCTCCATCTCAAAGGCTTCGCCCTGCTCGTTCAGCGCTTCAATTTTGACTCTGGATGGACGTGTCACGTCTTCATAGAATCCTGGCACGCTCAGGCACCCTTCCTGATAACTGAACATCTCGTCGGTTAGGGGAGTGAGCTTGGGATTGATAAAGACCAAGGGTTGATCGCGCTCGTCGCTGACATCAATCACCACCACACGCTCATGCACATCGACTTGGCTTGCGGCCAGGCCAATGCCCTGGGCCTCATACATGGTCTCCAGCATGTCCTTGACCAAGGTTTTTACCCGCGCATCGACCTGCTCAACTTCGCGAGCCACATTGCGCAATCGTTTATCTGGGAACTCCAGAATATTCAGCACTGCCATCAGTACTAGACCTCAAAAACGGTAAGTTCAAAATTCGTTGCTAATCTTATCACTAAGTCCGTGTCTGACGGAGTGCGAAGGATTAGTGTGATGAGATTAGCCAGCCTGTTACTAGGGTTCGGTATTTTTTGGTCAGGTGTGATGCAGGCCCAGGCGGCGCTGCGTGCAGACCACCCACAGACCTATACCGTGGTGGCGGGCGATACCCTATGGGACATCTCCAGTCGATTTTTACAGACGCCTTGGTTGTGGCCGGAAATTTGGCAGGCCAATCCCGAGATTGCCAACCCTCACCTGATTTATCCCGGCGATCAGGTTCGCTTGGTGTATATCCAGGGCCAACCGCGGTTGGTGGTGGATCGTAATCAGGTGATCAAATTATCCCCCAAAGCTAGGCCGGAGCCCTTGGCGGGGGCCATCCCGACCTTGCCGTTTAATGTCATTGGCCCGTATTTGAGTGGCAATCAGTTTGTCGCCGCCGGTGAGCTGGAGAGCGCGCCCTATGTGCTCGCCCAACAAGACAGCAAAATCCTAAGTGCGGATGGCGATGTCGCCTACGTCAAAGGCGAGGCCGTGTTCGGTTTGCCTGAATACGGTGTGTACCGTAAAGGGCGGACCTTTCGATCACCCCAGGACGATCGGGTGCTTGGGGTCGAGGCGATGTTCGTCGGCCATGCTCAGGTTAACTCCCGTGAGCAGGGGCTGACTCGGGTGACCTTATCCCAGGCCATGCGAGAAATTCGCTCTGCGGATCGACTGCTGCCACGTCCGGCTCAGCCCAATAACGATTTTGTGCCCTCTAAACCGCCCGCTGACATCGAGGGCCAGATTCTGGCGGTCATCGATGGCGTTCAGCAGGTGGGCCAGTACGACATTGTGGTGGTGGATCTGGGTGCAGTGCACGACATGCAGCCGGGCAACGTGGTGTCGATTAACCGCGAGGGCGAACGGGTCACGGATCCTGTTACCCAGGAAATCGTTCAACTGCCAGATGAGCGCAGCGGTCTGGCTATGGTTTTTCGTGTTTTTGACGAGCTCAGTTATGCCTTGGTGCTCGAGGCGAGTCGTGCGATGACCTTGGGGGATACGATTCGTAGTCCGTAGGCGCAGTCCGACTACCATGTGGGCGGCGTCTGAATCAGGCGTCGCCCTTTTTTATGGCGGGTGCGGCTGTGCCAGTCTGCCGCGATGGATGATTTAACTTTTTGGCGTTATTGCCAAGTTCGAGGGCAGAGTGCCGCGGACATCAAATCTGGGCAGAACTTAAAGCGGGCAACACTGGATCCTGAGCGAGTACGGGTTTGGATGCGAGCACGCCAGAGGATGGAGCTGATTCGCTGCGTGGATGCCCACTACCCTCAGGCTCTATGGCAGCTCCCCAGGCCGCCAAAACAGCTGTGGTGTTTGGGGCGGGTAGATTTGCTGGCCCGCCCAGGCACCGCCATTGTGGGGTCCCGTGATGCCAGTGTGCATGGGCGATCCCTGGCGCGGCTCGCGTCCCAAGCCGCCGGTGAGGTCGTCATCTCTGGTGGGGCTCGCGGCGTGGATCAGGCCGCTCATGAGGCGGCAGAGCCTGACACCATTGCCGTGATGGGTGGTGGTTTGAATCATCTGTTTCCGCCGCAGTGTCATGATTTGCTTAGGCGGTTGAGTCATAGCGGTTTGGTCGTCAGCGAGCACTTTCCTGATGTGCCGCCGCGGGCCGGATTGTTCCCCTTGCGCAACCGGTTAATCGCGGCGCTGTGCCGGCGTTTGTTGGTGGTTGAAGGGACTCATAAATCGGGTTCGCTAATCACCGCTCAGTACGCCCTGGAGCTGGATCGTGAGTTGTGGGCCGTGCCGGGCAGTCCTTTAAATCCTCAGTGTCAGGGCCCCAATCGACTGATCCGTGACGGGGCCCTACCCTTCACCGAGCCTGAGGACTGGCATTCACTATCCCTCGACTCGGTTGAGCCGGCTGACCCTATTCAACAGGCCCTGGCTGGAAATCCGCATACGCCAACCGAGCTGGCGGCCCACCTAAATTGGGCCTTGCCGCAGGTGCTCGAGCGTCTCATGGCTTTGCAAATGGCCGGTCAAGTCGAGGCCCGCGCGGGTCGCTATGCCTGGAAGTTTTAGTACACTGAGGGCATGAGATTTAACACACAGATGAATTGCGATGCCGCGGCTGATGCCTTCTTGCACGGTGCGGTACTGGGTTACCCGACTGAGGGTGTTTGGGGTATTGGCTGTAGCGCGTATGACAGCGCAGGGATTCGACGCGTTTTGCAGATTAAAAAACGCGCGCCGAACAAGGGCCTGATTTTATTGGTCAGTGATCCGGAGCAGTTGCAGGATTTTGTGCTGGATCAAGCCGAGGTCGAAAAAGCCATCGCCAGTGGCCCTGAGATTTGTACTTGGGTGGTCAAGGCGGCACCCAGCATAGATCCTTTGCTGACCGGGTCTCGTGATAGCTTGGCGGTTCGATGCACCACGCATGTACCGATGCGACGTGTGCTGGATCGTATCGGCATTCCGATTATCTCGACTTCGGCAAATTTAAGCGGTGCCGCACCTAGCGGGCGTCCTTGGCTGACTCATTTTGGCTCCACGGTGGATGGTTGGATGCGAGCACCTCTTGGCGGGCTGGGTCACCCCACTCCGATACGACAATCTTGGGACGGACGCTATTTGCGCGGTGGACAATAAATGGATGATATGACAACTCGAGTCGAGGCTTACCTCAGAGATCTGCAAGATCGAATTTGCCAAGCGCTCGAGCAGGCCGACGGACAGGCGCACTTTACCGAGGAAACCTGGCAGCGTGAGGAAGGCGGCGGTGGCCGTTCACGGGTGATCAAAAATGGCGCGGTAATCGAAAAAGGCGGCGTGGGATTTAGTCACGTGGAGGGTGCCACCTTGCCTCCGTCGGCGACAGCCCAGCGACCTGAGCTGGCGGGCCGTCGATGGAAGGCAATGGGTGTGTCGTTGGTTATTCACCCCACTAACCCCTTCGTGCCGACCTCGCATGCCAATGTTCGGTTTTTTGTTGCCGAGGCCGATGGTCAAGAACCGGTTTGGTGGTTTGGCGGCGGCTATGATTTGACGCCTTATTACGCCAACGAGGACGATTGCCGCGCTTGGCATCAAACCGCAAAAGACGCCTTGGATCCGTTGGATGAGCAGTTATACCCACGTTTCAAAAAATGGTGTGATGAATATTTCTTTTTAAAGCACCGCAATGAAGCTCGCGGCATTGGCGGCGTATTTTTTGATGATTTCAATGAAGGTGGATTTGAGCATGCCTTCAGTGTGATGCGGGCGGTCGGTGATACCTACGCCGCGGCCTACATTCCGATCGTCAACGCTCGTAAAGACACGCCCTACACGCAAGCGCATCGGGATTTTCAGGCCTATCGCCGCGGCCGTTACGTGGAGTTCAACTTGGTCTGGGATCGGGGCACGCTGTTTGGGCTGCAGTCCGGAGGTCGTACCGAATCTATCTTAATGAGTATGCCCCCGATGGCACGCTGGGATTATCAGTGGGCGCCGGACAGTGCCGCAGACAAAGCGCTAACCGAGCGCTTCTTGCCCTGGCAGGATTGGGTATGAATCGACTCTGCGTGATTGGCGATCCCATCGCTCACTCGTTATCGCCCATCATCCATGCCGACTTTGCTCAGCAATTGGGTATTGAAATTGAATACACCAAAGAGCACGTGACGGCTAAGCAGCTGGATGCATTTTTGCAGGCGTTTTTCGGTCAGGGGGGTATTGGGTTGAATGTGACCGTTCCCCACAAACAGGCGGTTTGGGACTGGTGTGGAACCTTGACTGAGCGGGCCCAGGCGGCCGGCGCAGTCAACACCTTGTACCGGGATCGCGACCAGCTGGTGGGTGACAATACCGATGGTGCAGGCTTGGTGGATGACTTACTTCGACTGGGCGTAAACCTGACCGATGCTCGGGTATTGATGCTGGGTGCCGGTGGCGCGGCTCGGGGTGCGTTGTTGCCTTTGGTTCAGGCGGGTGCCCAGGTCAGTATTCATAATCGCACACAGGCCCGTGCCGAGCGTCTGATCGAGGATTTGCAGGCTGGGCGTTTGTGCCAGCCCCAAGACGAGGCTTTTGATGTGGTGATCAGTGCCTCATCAGCAGGCCTCTCGGAGGCGGCGCCATCATTGCCGGCCGCCTGGTTTTCACGTGAAACCTTTGCCTACGACATGATTTACGGATCCAGGCCGACTCCCTTTATTCAGGCGGCCCAAACGATGGGCGTTGAGCATCACGCTGACGGTTTGGGCATGTTGGTGGCTCAAGCGGCCCGCGCCTTCCAGCGCTGGTTTGGCGAGTTGCCGGATACGGCACCGGTTTACCAGGCCCTTCGTAGGCGTTGAGCGTTTTCACCAGGCGCACTACACTGTTGGCCTTTTGAAAGGTTCAGTGATGAGTTCGTCATCCACAACGCGCATTGGAGTCGTTGGCGCCGGCCAACTTGCTCGCATGCTACAGCCCGAAGTGAGTGCATTGGGCGCTCAACTGATCGTTCTTGATCCCTCCAGTCATGCCCCTGCCTGTGCCAACGCCGATGGCGTCGTGGTGGCTGGCTATCATGATCCAGAAGGTTTGCGAGCACTAGCTGCCCAGTGCGATGTGTTGACGGTCGAGCTTGAAGATGTGGGTGTGCAAACCCTGGCCGAGATCCGCGATGCGGGCACGCCGGTGTATCCCGATCCCGATCTGATCGCAACGATCCGCGACAAATTCCTTCAGAAATCAGCCTATCGTTCCCTGGGTATTCCTACCTCTGAGTTTGCTCCGGTGGACCCTAGCCGCCCTGAAGATTTTGAGGCATTTGGCTATCCCTTGGTTCAAAAGACCCGAACCGGTGGTTATGACGGCCGTGGTGTTGCAGTTTTGCGAGGCCCAGAGGACTGGCACAAGCGGCTAGATGCCCCCAGTTTCGTAGAACGCATGGTCGAGTTCACCATGGAAGTCGGCGTTATGGTCGCCCGGACGCGCGACGGAGAAGTGCGCGCCTTTGAGCCCACCGAAATGGTGCTGGATCCGCAACTGAATTTGTTGGATTTGTTGGTGGCGCCTGCTCGATTGGATCCTGAGCAAAACCAGGCGGCTCGCGCTTTGGCTTGCGATGTGATCGAGAAGCTGGATGGTGTGGGTGTATTTGGTGTTGAGTTATTTCTAACGCCTGACGGAGCGTTCCTGGTTAACGAAATCGCTCCACGGGCGCACAACTCTGGCCACCACAGCATTGAAGCCTGTCAGACCAGCCAGTTTGGCCAGCAAGCTCGTATTTTGCTGGGTCTGCCGCTGGGCAGCGTCGAGCAACCCAAGCCCGCGGCTCTGGTCAATTTGATTGGTGAGGAGGGATGGAGCGGCGAGACTCAGGTGCTCGGCTTGGATCAGGCCCTGGCCATCGAGGGCGTAAGCGTCCATCTGTACGGCAAACAAGAGTGCCGAGCTGGCCGGAAAATGGGTCACTTCAGTGTCACTGCGGATACCCATGAGCAGGCATTAGAACGCGCGCATCGCGCCAAACAATTGTTGAAAATCAAAGGACGAGACCCGGCATGAAGCAAATTGGAATCATCATGGGCAGCGATAGTGACTTGCCGGTGATGCAGGGTGCAGCGGATATCTTAAAGGAGTTCGGTGTTGCCTTTGAGTTGACCATTGTTTCAGCTCACCGTACTCCCGACCGGATGATGGACTACGCACGCACGGCGGCGGATCGTGGCTTAAAAGCCATTATTGCTGGGGCCGGCGGCGCGGCTCATTTGCCAGGCATGGTTGCAGCGATGACCACCTTGCCAGTGATTGGGGTGCCGGTGAACATCACCGCGTTTCAGGGCCAGGACAGTGTGCTCAGCATCCTGCAAATGCCCAAAGGCATCCCGGTGGCGACGGTGGCTATTGATAACTCGGCGAACGCCGCGTTGTTGGCCCTGCGTATCTTGGGCGCTTTTGACGAGACGATTCGCGGCAAACTGGATGCGCATTTGAAGGCGATGGAGCAAATCGTGCTCGACAAAGCCGCACGGGTTGAAGCACAGTTTGGTGAATGAAGACTCCACCTTGGGCTGAGCGTCTATTGGCGCTTGCCGACCGACTTGATCCCCTGTTACCACCGGCCTATCCGGCCATTGACTGGTCTCAAACCCTAGCGGCGAGTTGGCATCCTTTTTCTGAGCAACACGGTGGGCTAGAAGCGCTGGGTACCCCTCGCCCCACCTTTTTCGACGACTTGTTAGCAATGGAGTCCCAAAAGGCCGCGTTTCGAGCCAACGCTGAACAGTTCCTAAAAGGTTGGCCAGCCAATCATTGCTTGCTGTGGGGCGCCCGGGGTACGGGCAAGAGCACCTTGGTTCGCGCTCTGTTAACCCATTACAGCGATCAAGGCCTGCGACTGATTGAAGTCGGTAAGTCGCATCTGCATCAATTGCCGCGAATCGTTCGCGGCTTGGCTGATCAGCCCTATCACTTTGTGATCTTTTGTGACGATCTGAGTTTTGAGGCGGGGGATTCGGGGTATCAGGCGCTCAAATCGATCTTAGAGGGCTCGCTTGCCCAGATGCCGCAAAACCTAATGGTGATTGCGACGTCTAATCGCCGGCACATTGTTCCCGAGTATGTTTCGGACAACAGCCAAGCCCATTGGGAAGGCAGTGAGTTGCATCAAAGTGATGCGGTTGAGGAGAGGATTGCGCTGGCGGATCGATTTGGCTTGAGCCTGTCATTTTACCAATACGCACCTGAGCAATATCTGGATATTTGCCGGGCCATTTATCAACGCACGCAGCAGCAAATCGGCCAAAAGCTACCGGATTTTGACGAGCGTCTAGCGATCGAAGCGCATCGGTTTGCCACCGCCCGAGGGGGGCGCGGTGGTCGTATTGCCGAGCAGTTCGTCCGCGACTGGGTGGGTCGCTACTTGGCGAGTCAGTCCTGAGCCCAGTCGCAGGCGCGGTGGGTGGCCTGTAACTTTACATAGTGATCGGTGGTGTACTCGAAAAAGGCCAGTTCTTTTTCGGTTAGCGCTCGGGCTTGCTTGGCGGGTGAACCCATGTACATATAGCCTGATTCGAGTGTCTTGCCTGGCGGCACCAAGGTGCCGGCTGCAATCACTACGTTGTCTTCAACCACAGCCCCGTCTAACACTGTGGCGCCGATGCCGATCAAGACCCGATTGCCAATGGTGCAGCCATGCAAACAGGCTTGATGCCCGACGGTGACCCTCTCACCAATCACGGTTGGCCAGCCCTGCGGATTGGACTCGCTTTTGTGGGTGCAATGGACCACGGCGCCATCCTGGACATTGGAGTAGTTGCCAATGCGGATGTGATTGACATCGCCACGTAGCACCGCAGCTGGCCAAATAGACACATGGTCTCCTAGCTCAACCTCACCCAGCACCACCGCCGCGGGATCGATAAATACGTCTTTGCCGAGTTTGGGGGTGTGCCCGTTCCAGGGTCGTACGGCCATGGTGATGTCCTTGAAAATAGTGGGTTTCGCTCCCAGTATGCCAGTGTCATTCACAAGGATCACCGTCATGAACCCACTGCTTCAGTCGCATGCCCTCCCCCCGTTTTCGCAGATCCAGCCTCAACACGTTCAGGGGGCGGTCGAAACTTTGATCCAAGGGGTTAAGCAAGCGGTTGAGCAGGCGGTACAGGGGCCCGCCACCTGGCAGGCCTTGGTCGCTCCGATCGAACAGGCGCAAGAGCGGTTAAGCGAAGCGTTCTCGCCGGTGGGGCATCTAAAAGCCGTCATGGATTCGCCGGAATTACGCGATGCCTACAACGCATGTCTGCCGCTTTTAAGCGAGCTTTCGACCTGGATGGGTCAGCACCAAGGCCTCTATGAGGCCTATAAAACTTTGGCACAGGGTGAGGGTTTTGCTCAGCTCAGTGAGGCCCAGCAAAAGGTCATCACCGATGCGGTGCGTGACTTTGAATTGGCGGGTGTGGGTTTACAGGGTCAGGCCCGGGCGCGTTATGGTGAAATTCGCGCGCGCTTGTCCGAGTTATCCAGCGCATTTTCTGACGCGGTGCTGGATGCTTCCCAGGCGTGGACACTCAACATTACGGACGAGCAAGAACTGGCGGGTGTGCCCGCCAGCGCCATGGGCATGATGCAAGCCCTCGCACAGGCTCGAGATTTGCCCGGTTGGTTGGTGACCTTGGACGCTCCGGTCATGATGGCGATCATGAGTTTTGCCCAAAATCGCGAGTTGCGAGCACAGGTGCATCAGGCCTGGAGTACTCGCGCCAGCGACCAGGGCCCCAACGCCGGCGAGTTCGACAACGCCCAACGCATTGATGAGATCTTGGCGCTGCGCCATGAGTTAGCTGGGCTGTTAGGTTTTGAGGATTATGCGGCCTATTCACTGGCCACCAAAATGGCGCAGTCCAACGATCAGGTGATCGAATTTTTAGAAGATCTGGCGAACAAAGCCAAACCCTTCGCGGAACGCGAGGTGCAAGCGTTAAAGGATTTCGCCGCCCAGCATAGACTTAGTGAGCTTGAGGCCTGGGACTATGGCTATTACAGCGAGCGCTTGAAAGAACAGACCTTTGACATCGACCAAGAGGCGCTGCGTCCCTGGTTTCCTTTGCCCAAGGTTCTGGAGGGGTTGTTTGCGATTACCGGTGGGTTGTTTGATTTCAGTGTTCGCCAAATCCACGATGCCGACCTGTGGCATACCGAGGCCAGTTTTTGGGAAATCCAACGTCAGGGACAACCGGTTGGGTATTTCTACCTGGATTTGTACGCGCGCGAAAACAAGCGAGGCGGAGCCTGGATGGATGTCTGCCGCAGTCGCTGGCGTGAGAACGACCAGCTGCATCTGCCGGTGGCCTACTTGACCTGTAACTTCAGCCGCCCGGTGGGCGACCAGCCGGCGTTGTTGACTCATGATGAGGTTGTCACCCTGTTCCACGAATTTGGCCATGGCTTGCACCACATGATGACTGCACAGGAGACCCTGGGCGTTTCGGGGATTGCCGGTGTGCCCTGGGATGCGGTGGAGCTGCCCAGTCAGTTTCTTGAGAACTTCTGCTATGAGCCAGAGGGCCTGTCGTTGATGTCTGCTCACTTCCAGACTCAAGAGCCCCTACCCCAAGCCCAGCTGGATAAGCTGATCGCGGCGCGTAGTTTCCAAGCGGGTATGCAGACGCTACGACAGGTGGAGTTCGCTCTGTTTGATTTCACCCTCCATGCGCACTACAACCCGACGGCCCCCGAGCCCTTTATGCAGGTGTTAAATCGGGTTCGCGAACAGGTAGCCGTGGTGCCCAGTCCCGCGTACGGGCGTTTTCCCTGCAGCTTTAGTCATATATTCGCCGGCGGCTATGCTGCGGGATACTACAGCTACAAATGGGCGGAAGTACTCAGCGCCGACGCGTTTAGCCGCTTTGAAGAGGACGGCATATTGAACTCCAACACCGGCCTGGCATTCCGCCAAGCCATTTTAGAGCGCGGTGGCAGTGCAGATCCGATGGATCTGTTTGTTCAATTCCGAGGTCGTAAACCCACGGTGGACGCCCTGCTTCGACATAATGGATTGGCGGCATGATTAAACGTTTTATTGCGGGGGCGGTGTGCCCCAAGTGCTCAGAACGCGACAAACTGCGTGCCTGGATGAATGCTGAGGGTACTCAGTATCGTGAGTGCGTTCGCTGTGGTTTTGAGGATGCGATTTACTCCAATGTGCCTGAGGATCTGGTGACTCGTGTTAACCAGCCCCGGCAGGAAGCCACCACCGCAGATGACGTTAAACCCATTCGATTTATTCCGGATAGTGACTGATGAAACCTATTATTTTGATGTGTGTATTGGCGCTAACCGGTTGTGCCACCGTCGAGGGGCTGGGCAAAGACATTCAGCGAGCGGGTGAGAAAATCGAAGAGGCCGCTACGCGCTAAAGTGTTTAGTGCGTAGGTAAACCATAAACCAGCCCAGCATGAGTCCGGCTCGGGCCACTTGCCACGCCCAAAATGAGACCCACTGCCCCCACAGGCCCTGATCCGAAAGGGCCCAGTTCACGGGGAAATACACCATCAGGGTTGCGATCAGCATGATCAGGGCCATCGAGCGAAACGCATTGATGCCCAAATACACGCCATCCATCCAGTAGCTGATCCAGGCGATCAGTGGGATGGGCGCTAACCATAGCAGCCAGGGTATAACGCGCTGGGCAATCTCAGGCTGGGGTACCAGCCAATACACGGCCAGGTGACCCATGCCATAAAGGGCTAGGCTGGCTAGTATCGCGCTTGCCACCGAACACAGCGCCGTATTTTTTAGTGCCATGCGGGCCCAATGCGGCTTGCGGGCACCTAGGTTTTGGCCAACCTGGATTTCAGCCGTGTCGGCAAAGCCATCCAATGCGTACGCAGCGACGGACAAAAGCGTTAACAAAATGGCATTAATCGCGGCGGTTTCTGCGCCTAGCTGTGCACTTTGGGTGTTAAACCAGGTGAACACGGCCAATAGCGCCAGGGTTCGGCTCATTACCCAGGCATTGGCCTGCATCAGCGACCCCATCGAGCTCAGGGAATAGTTCGCCCACAGACCCGGCTGGCGGCGTGTTAGCCAAATTAAGGACCCGATCGCGGTGCTGGCCTCGGCCAGCAAGGTTCCCAGCGCAATGCCTTGCGCGCCCAGCTCCAATGCCAGTCCAAATAATGCGTTCAAAGCGATATTGATCAGGTTAAGCGTGATCAGCACACTCACGGCCAGGCGAGTTTCGCCGCGCCCAATCATCCATCCATGCAACACGTACAGCGCCAACACAAAGGGCGCCCCGAGTAGACGAATCCGCAGGTACTGCTCCAAGGTTTCACTCATTGCAGGGTCAACGGCAGCCCATTTCAACAGCGTGCTGAGCGTAACCTGACCCAGCAGCAAGACCGCGACTCCAGCCAAGGCTGCCAACACCAGGCCTTTGTGTAGCAGTCCCGCAATGGCGTGCAGATCGGATCGACCCACCGCTTGGGCGGTTAATCCACCGGTCGCTTGGCGCAGAAAACTAAAGCCCCAAAATGCCAATGTGATCCAGGCCGCACCCAGCGCCACCGATGCTAAGTCAACTGGACCAGGGGTCCTGCCGGCGATCGCCGTGTCTGCTATACCTAATAGCGGTATCGATGCATTGCCCAGTATTAATGGCCAGGCCAGCAAAGCAGTGTTTTTTAGGGTCGGTTGCACCGCGGCTCCTACTTGGGGGTTGCAGTTTGTGACGAACTTATACGATAGTTATTGGGTTACGAGAGTAACGCGCGCTTGATAATAAACCTAAGAACGGCGTGAAACATCCAAACCCCACGGTCCAAAGACCGGGGGTTCAGCCGTCCTTGGTGGCGCGAATTTATTCGCACTGCGGAGGCACTATGCGATTTTGGTATTTGATCTTGGCCCTGATGGCACCTAACGCGATGGCCGCGTGGGAAGTCAATTTACGACAGGGTGTGACAGAAATTTCACAGGCGGTTTATGACCTGCACATGACCATTTTTTGGATCTGTGTAGCGATCGGTGTAGTGGTATTTGGGGTCATGTTCTATTCGATCTACCACCACCGAAAATCACGCGGCGCAGTCGCTGATACCTTCCACGAGAGCACCAAGCTAGAAATTTTATGGACCGCGGTTCCCTTTGCCATTTTGACGGCAATGGCGATTCCTGCGACTCAGGTGCTGATTCAGATGTACGACGCCAGCGACTCGGAAGTCGACATCAAGGTTATGGGCTATCAGTGGAAGTGGTCCTATGAGTATCTAGGCCAGGACCTTGGCAACGGGGATAACCTTGCGTTTTTCTCCAACCTGGCGACGCCCCGCGAGGAGGTCTACAACCAGGCCGAGAAAAACCCCAATTATTTGCTCGAGGTCGACGAGCCTTTGGTGATTCCTGCTGACACCAAGGTGCGGTTCTTGATCAGTGCCAACGATGTGATCCACGCGTTTTGGGTGCCTGATTTTGCGGTCAAGAAAGACGCGATCCCTGGATTTATTAACGAAGCGTGGACCATCGTGCCTGAGCCCGGCATCTATCGCGGGCAATGCGCCGAGTTGTGTGGTGAGGCGCATGGTTACATGCCCATCGTGGTCAAAGTGGTGCCCAAGGACGAATACGTCGCCTGGGTAGAAGACAAGCGTCAACAAGTGGCAGCGGCTCGGGGCATCACTCCCACCGTCGCCAGCAAGTAAGGAGTTGATATGAGTGCTGTAATCGATACTCATAGCCACGAGGACCACGGTCCTAAGAAAGGCTTTATGCGCTGGGTGACGACCACCAATCACAAAGATATCGGCGCGATGTATCTGTGGTTTTCCCTGTCGATGTTTTTCGTGGGCGGGTTGTTTGCCCTGATTATTCGATCAGAGCTATTCCAACCGGGCCTGCAGATTGTCGAGCCTGAGTTCTTTAACCAAATGACCACCATGCACGGGCTGATCATGGTCTTTGGTGCTGTGATGCCGGCCTTTGTGGGTTTGGCGAACTGGTTGATCCCGGTGATGATCGGGGCGCCTGACATGGCATTGCCCCGTTTGAACAACTGGTCGTTTTGGTTGTTACCTTTTAGTTTTGCGATTTTGTTGTCGACGCTGTTCATGGAAGGCGGTGGTCCCAACTACGGCTGGACGTTCTACGCCCCCTTGTCTACGACTTACGCGCCGCCCAGCGTGACCTTTTTCATCTTTGCGATGCACTTGATGGGCGTCAGCTCCATCATGGGTTCCATTAACATCATCGCGACCATCTTTAACATGCGTGCTCCAGGCATGACCTTGATGAAGATGCCGATGTTCGTTTGGTCCTGGTTGATTACCTCTTATCTGTTGGTGGCGGTGATTCCCGTGTTGGCGGGCGTGATCACGATGATGTTGATGGACATTAACTTTGGCACCAGCTTCTTTGATGCGGCCGGCGGTGGTGACCCTGTGTTGTTCCAGCATATCTTCTGGTTCTTTGGGCACCCTGAGGTTTACATCATGATCCTGCCGGCCTTTGGCATCGTCAGCCATGTCATCCCGGCCTTCGCGCGTAAACCGCTGTTTGGTTACAGCTCCATGGTGTACGCGACGTCGTCAATCGCCTTCCTAAGCTTCATCGTTTGGGCGCACCACATGTTCACCGTGGGGATCCCGCTGGTGGGCGAGCTGTTCTTTATGTATGCCACGATGTTGATTGCAGTCCCCACCGGAGTGAAGGTGTTTAACTGGATCACCACCATGTTCCGCGGATCGATGACGTTTGAGACACCGATGCTGTTCTCATTGGCGTTTGTGGTGCTGTTCACCATTGGTGGATTCTCAGGATTGATGTTGGCGATCGCGCCGGCGGACTTCCAGTATCACGACACCTACTTCGTGGTGGCTCACTTCCACTATGTCTTGGTGCCCGGTGCGATCTTCGCGATCTTCGCGGCCATGTATTACTGGCTGCCTAAGATGACCGGCAACATGTACCCCGAGTGGTTGGGTAAATTGCACTTTTGGTTGTCCTTTGTGGGGATGAACCTGACGTTCTTCCCGATGCACTTTATTGGGTTGGCCGGGATGCCTCGCCGTATCCCTGACTACAACATGCAGTTTGCTGACTTCAACATGGTGGCCAGCGTGGGTGCCTTTGCGTTTGGCTTTACGCAGTTGCTGTTCCTCGCCATCGTGATCATCACGATTCGCGGCGGCAAGAAAGCAGAGGCCAAGAGCTGGGAAGGCGCGGAAGGACTGGAGTGGAGTCTGCCTTCACCTGCGCCTTATCACACCTTCTCAACACCCCCCGAGGTGAAGTAAGTGAATCAAGCAACCCGCATTCGTCGTACCCTCATCAAGGGCGTGATGGTGGGGGTTGCTATGTTTGGCTTCGGGTTCGCGTTGGTGCCGATATACGACATCATCTGTGAGGTCGCCGGCATCAATGGCAAGACCAACACACAGGCCTACACCGGCAGTGCTGAGGTAATTGAGGATCGTGAGGTCCGAGTGATCTTTATGTCGGTAAATGGCGGTGCAATGCCCTGGCGTTTCCGGCCAGAAGTGAACGAAATGATCGTCAAGCCAGGTCAGGTCTATGACACGGCGTATTTTGCTGAAAACCTGACCGGTCGGGACTTGGTGGCACAAGCTGTGCCCAGCGTCAGCCCCGGCTATGCCGCGGCCCACATGAATAAAATCGAGTGTTTTTGTTTTGAGCAGCAGCCTTTGGCGGGTGGCCAGGATACCCGTATGCCGCTGCAGTTCATGGTCGATCCGGACCTGCCAGCCAGCGTACGGGCGATCACCTTAAATTACACCCTGTTCGACATTACTGAGCGGGTGATGCGCGAAAGCGCCAGCACGCAATAATAAGGAGAAACCATGGCGGGCAGTTACTACGTTCCCGAGCAAAGCCGGTTACCGATTGCAGCGACGATCGCTTCGTCGCTGATGATGATAGGTGCAGGGATCTGGGTGGTCGATAACGGCCAGGGCAATGTTTACTCCAACGGGCCGATGGTGTTCGCGGTGGGCATGGCCGGCGTGTTGGCCGTCATGTACAGCTGGTTCAGCACGGTCATCAAAGAGCATCAAGCGGGCATGAATTCAGCCCAATTGCAGAAATCCTACGTGTGGGGCATGGGGTGGTTCATCTTTAGTGAAGTGATGTTCTTTGCCGCATTCTTCGGGGCGCTGTTTTACGTGCGTAATTTCAGCATCCCGTGGTTGGGCGGCGAAGGGGAAAAGGGCCTCGCTAACATGCTATGGCAGGGCTTTGAGGCCACTTGGCCGCTGATGCAAACTCCATCGCAGGCGCTGGAAGCGACGACCGGTGTGGTTGAGGCCAACCGAGTCGCAGGTCCGGGTGAAATCATTCCCTGGACGGGGCTGCCATTGATCAACACTCTGTTGTTGCTGTCTTCCTCGGTGACTGTGCATTTTGCGCACAGCGCTTTGAAAGCGGGCCGCGACGGTGCGATGACTCGTTGGCTGTTGGCCACGGTTATCCTGGGCTTTGTATTTGTTGGCTTTCAGGCCGAGGAATACGTGCTGGCGTACACCGAGCTGGGGCTGACGCTGGAATCCGGCGTGTATGGTGCGACCTTCTTTATCTTGACCGGTTTCCACGGCCTGCACGTGTGCATTGGCGCGATCATGCTGCTGATTATGTTGGTGCGTCATCGTCGCGGGCACTTCAAGCCGCATGATCACTTTGGTTTTGAGGCGGCCAGTTGGTATTGGCACTTTGTCGATGTGGTTTGGGTGGGCTTGTTCCTATTCGTCTACATTCTGTAGCACGCCAACATCCTAGTAGGCCCCGACCCAAGGGGCCTGCAAGGTCAATGTTCCGCTGAGCACGCCGTAGGCTACCGTGATTAATAAAAGGCCCGCCAAGGTGACCCGAATACCCAAGGCATAGAGCGTACGTTTTTGATTGGGTTTGTCGTTCAATAAAAACCACAGGCCGCTGGACAAACTGGCGAGTACCGCCACAAACAAAACAACGATGATCACTTTCAATGCGAATGCGGACATGATGAGGCCTCTTATTTTTTCACCAGTATACCTGTGATGCTGCGTCACTTTCGCCCCGGTTGGCCCATTACGTTATTTGCGGGTGTTTTCATTCCGTTGTTCGTCGGTTTGGGTATTTGGCAAACGCTCCGCGCCCAAGAGAAGCAAGCCTTGTTGGCTCAGGTCGCGGTCACGCAGGCCCAGGCGCCCACCAGCCTGGCGATGGCCTTGGCCTTAGAGGATCCCAACTTTCAGCCCGTTACCCTCGAGGGTCCATCAAAACCAGAGCAGCTGATTTATTTGGATAATCGGGTCCGTGATGGGGTCCCCGGTGTCGAGGTCTTACTGCCGATGAATAGTGAGTCCCGGTGGGTGTTGGTGAATCTGGGCTTTATGGCAAAGCCGGGTCGGATTGAATTGCCGCCGGCGCCCGTGTTGCCGCAGCGGGTGAGCTTGCAGGGGTATCTATACCGCCCGGATAAACCACGGGTGGTGTTGGATAATACAGTAACGCCGGCATGGCCGTTGTTGTTGCAACGCCTGGACTTTGAGCAAATTGAACAGGCATTGGGTGTCGAGTTGGTGCCCTATCAGGTGCGGATCGATCCGCAATCGGGATTGGCGCAACAAACCGACTGGGTTGTCAGCGTATCGGGTCCTGAGCGTCATCAGGGTTATGCCGTGCAGTGGTTTGCCATGGCCTTGGCCCTGACGATTTTATATGGCTGGGTTGGAATTAGGAGAGAACAACATGCGGCGTGACAAAGTCATTGCGTTGGCGTTAATCATCATCGCGGCAGCCCCATTGGTGGTGGCCAGCGCGATGTATTTCGGCGGCTTTAGGCCCGGTGGCTCGACCAATGAAGGCACGTTGTTAAACCCGGTTTGGAATGGTGCGCCGGCGACCTGGCAATTTGCCCAGCAAGACCCCCGGCTCGAGGACGGCCGTCTGGACCGGTGGTACCTGATCGTGCTGGATTCACAGGCGCGCGAACAGGATTTGTACCTATCTCGTCAGGTCGTCACAGCGCTGGGGCGCGACTCGGACCGCATGGGGCGGATGCTGCTGACCCAGCAAGGGTTATCTCAAAGTGATCGCGCCAGCATCGCCCTGGAGCATCCCGAGTTGATCATTAGCCAGGCCCCACTGCCGGAATTGGTGGCGGAGCTGATTCGCCGTGGCGCGCCTGATGCGATTGCCACTCAAGGGGGGTTGGTATTGGCCGATCCGCAAGGTAACTTGGTGCTTGTCTATAACAACAATAATGGCAAGCAGCTGTTGAAAGATTTCAAACGGTTGCTGAAGGCCTCGAAAATAGGTTAAGCAGTGATGGAAGCACGACACGCTCAAATCCTCGCCCGACTCACCCTGTTGGCGGCGGTATTCACCCTAATGGTGATCGCCAAGGGAGCTTACACGCGCCTGACCGATGCCGGTTTGGGTTGCCCGGACTGGCCTGGGTGCTACGGGTTTTTGACCGTCCCTAGCGGTGACAAAGTGGAACTGGCCGAGCAGGCTTTTCCGGATACCCCCGTGGAAGCTTTTAAGGCCTGGGTCGAGATGATCCATCGGTACATGGCCACGTTGCTGGGTGTGCTGATCGTGGCGATTACCGTATTGGGCGTAAAGTGGGCGCCGACCGATAAATCCCAGGGTTGGCCGCGCAAACATCTCTATTTTTTGCTGTTCCTGGTCTGCTTGCAGGGGGCCTTTGGTGCCTGGACAGTGACACTAAAGCTGCTGCCCAAAATTGTTACTTTGCATTTGATCGGTGGTTTCTCGGTCTTAACCACCCTGGCACTGTTATCAGCTCGTTTTTATCGTTGGAGTCCGGAGCGCGAGGTTTCGCCGACTCAACGGGCGGGCTTGGCTCGCCTGCTGCCGCTAGGCTGGGTGGCACTGGCCGCGCTGTGTATTCAGATATTCTTGGGCGGCTGGACCAGTACTAACTACGCCGCACTTGCCTGCCCGGATTTACCCAAATGCCAGGGTCAATGGTGGCCGCCCACCGATTTCAAGACGGGTTTTGATTTGATTCAGGATGTCGGTCCCAATTATTTAGGCGGGCAGTTGGACAATGATGCTCGGGTGGCAATCCATTTGACCCACCGCATCGGCGCCATTGTTGTTACGGTGCTGGTGGGTGCGCTTTCGCTTTTGATGATGGTGCGCGGTGGCGGTGGTTTTTATTCCCGGGCCGGCGCTTTGATGATGGCGGCGCTGTGGGTTCAAATTGCCCTAGGCTTATCGAACATCTTGTATCAATTGCCGCTTTCGGTCGCGACACTGCATAACGTTGGCGCGGCGGTGCTGCTGCAAATTTTGGTGCTTTCAGTGTGGTCGCTGAGGCGAGTGGCAGCCGATGCGATTGCGCCCCAATCGATCCAACCCCGGTGGGCTCGCGCATGAGTGTAGTAATGACGACCGCCGGATGGCGTGACTATCTAGAACTGACCAAACCCAGGGTGGTGGCACTGATGCTGATCACCTCGGTGGTGGGTATGTGTTTGGCCAGCCCCGGTTGGGTTCCGTTGGACGCCTTGATCCTGGGTAATCTGGGCATCGCCCTGTGTGCGGGTTCAGCGGCCTGCGTTAATCATTTGGTGGATCAGGGCATCGATCAGCGCATGTCTCGAACCTCGACTCGACCGGTGGCGACCGGCAAGGTCGCACCGGCCCATGCCATGGTCTTTGCTGCCATCACCGGTATCGGTGGCGCCGCGATCCTGGCGCTGGGGGTCAACGTTCTGACTGCGTGGCTGACCGTGGCTTCACTGGTCGGATATGCCTTTATTTATACGCTGTATCTAAAGCGGGCGACGCCGCAGAACATCGTGATCGGGGGCTTAGCCGGTGCGGCTCCGCCTCTGTTGGGCTGGACCAGCGTGACAGGTTCCGTGGATCCGCAGGCCTTGTTGCTGGTGCTGATTATTTTTGCCTGGACGCCGCCGCATTTTTGGGCGCTGGCGATTCATCGTAAGGACGAATACGCCAAGGTCGATGTGCCCATGTTGCCGGTCACCCATGGTGATCGATTCACCCGTTTGCATATCTTGCTATACACCATTTTGTTGGTGCTTGTGACTGCGATGCCTTATCTCATCGGCATGAGCGGCATCTTTTATGCATTAGGCGCTGGGCTGTTGAACGCGGGCTATCTGTATTGGGCGGTGCGGTTGCTGGTCAGCCGGGACCCCAAGGACCCGATGCGCTCCTTTGGATTTAGTATTTGGTATCTGTTTGGCTTGTTTGTGGTGTTGCTGATTGATCACTACCTGCGCTTGGTCTGAGGAGTTCATGTGAGTACAACCGCCGAGCAACGCCGAGGCATTCATAAAACGCTGATACATCTCGGCGTACTGATCGCGATTATTTTGGGTTTGTTTTTTTGGAAGCTCAATCGCGAGGCGGTGGTCAAACCCGCAGCTCCGCCACCGGGTTTGGTGGTGTTAGAAACGCCGCGTGCATTGGTTCAGTTGCCTGGCTCGGGTCGCTGGCGTTTGGCGTTGATGGACCGCGCGGATTGCACGCCCAATCAATGCCACCCGGCGCGGGACGTGCTTGAGCGTTTGTGGGGCAGCGCCACCAAGTTGCCTAGAGATCAGGTCGATCTGCTGTGGCTCAGCCCTCAGCCGGTCTCGGACAGCCTATTCATCAGTGCGCCGCAGGATGCCGATTTTCGTGGCTACGATGCCGCGGGCTGGTTTATTGAGGGCGAGTGGGAGCGTTATAGCCACTCAGTGCTGATCGTGAATCCACAGGACCAACTGGTGGCCTGGGTGCGACCACCCTTTAATGCATCACAAATTGTCCGCTCTATGGCGTTGGCCGGTATTCTCTAGCGGCCCGCGCGACGAGCTCGCAGAATCTGCTCGAACACCATGGGATCTTTGACATGGGGCGGTGCACCGGGGCCGCCCTCGGCCCGCCGAGCCAGCGCCACTAAGCGCAACATCCAAAAACGCAGGGCTGCGGTTTGCATCACTAAATCCCAGGCGGCCAACTCCTCTGGCCCAAGGGGGCGGACCGACTCGTACGCCTGCCGCATAGCCTGCGCGGCTGAGGGGTTTAGGGTTCCGTCCTCGTTTGAGCACCAATCATTGAGGGTGACCGCCAGATCAAATACAAAGTAGCCGGTGCAGGCATTATAGAAATCGATGATGCCTGCGATCTCGTCCCCATCAAACAAGCTGTTGTCGCGGAACAAGTCGCCATGAATGATGCCCTGTGGCAATCCAGGCTGGGTGGCTAGCCAGGCTTGGGTATCTTGAATTTGATCCGCTAACAACGCTTTGGCGGATTCGCTTAGAAAGGGTTGAACCCGCTCAGCGTTGCCCTCCCACCAGCTCTGCCAGCGGTGATTATCCCTTTGCATCTCTGGCATTTGGGCGCTGGCCAGGTGCATTTGCGCCAGCGCTGTACCCAGTGCAGCCCGTTGCCGATCGTTGGGCGCCAACGGGGCTCGTCCGACCAGCTTGGGGAACAAAACGGCGGGTTTATCTTTAAAGGTATGCAAGCGCTGGCCGTCATGATCCGGTACCGGGATTGCGACCGGCACGCTGGCATCCCCGAGTCGCTTGTTGAGCTCGACAAAAAATGGGACCTCATCAAAGCCTTGTTCTTCAAAGATCTGCAGGACCCATTCACGGCCAGCGGTGACGAAGTAGGTGGTGTTCTCGACACCCGCTTCGACCCCTTCAAAGTGAGTGGGTGCGGGCAGATCAAAGCGCGACATGAAGTCGGCGAGCTCATCGGAGGTAATCGGGGTGTAAACGCTCATTCGTCACGCTCAAAAACCGTTATTATCCCTGCATCACCCAACATAAGTCACTGCCTGTATGAAAAATCCTGATCTGGTTTTGGTTGACGGTTCCAGTTATCTGTACCGTGCTTTCCACGCAATGCCACCGCTGACGACCTCTCAGGGTCACCCGGTGGGTGCGCTGCGCGGCATTTTGAACATGTTGAAAAAGATCATGGATGTGACCGATCCACCCAATGTGGCCGTGGTCTTTGATGCACCGGGCAAGACCTTTCGGGACGATTTGTATGATCAGTACAAGGCGAACCGGCCGCGTATGCCTGATGAGCTGCGCTTACAAATTGAGCCCATTCATAACCTGGTGCGCGCCATGGGGCTGCCGTTGCTGATGGTGCCGGATGTTGAGGCCGATGATGTCATCGGCACCCTGTGCCGGATTCATGGTGATGCAGGCCAGCGCGTGCTGGTGTCGACCGGTGACAAAGACATGGCGCAGCTGGTGAATGAGCAGGTCAGCCTGGTCAACACGATGGGTGATCAGTGGACGTACTTAGACCCCGCGGGCGTGGTTGAGAAATTTGGCGTCGAGCCCGACCGCATCATCGATTATCTGGCGTTAATGGGCGACAAGGTCGACAACGTGCCTGGTGTCGAGAGCTGTGGACCCAAGACTGCGGTGAAGTGGTTAACCGCCTATGGTGACTTGGCTGGGGTGATGGCGCATGCCGACGAAGTCAAAGGCAAGGCGGGCGAAAAACTGCGAGCGGCATTGGATTTTTTGCCGCTAGGCCGCGAGCTGGTCACGATCAAACTGGATTGCGAGCTGCCGGATGTGGACTTGCAACGCCAGCCCCAGGACGTTGAGGCGCTGGCTCAGCTGTATACCGAATATGAATTCCATGGGTTGTTGGCAGGGCTGGATGTTGAACAACCTGCTCCCGCGCCCAGCGAGCCTGCCTTGCAGACGCAGTATCGCTTAATCGATGAGCTGGCGCCGTTAGCCGAAGTGATTGCCGCTTGTCGACAGGCGGGCACCTTTGCTTTGGACACCGAAACCACCGCATTGTCGCCGACGCAGGCGCATCTGGTGGGTGTTTCGTTGAGTTGGGCGCCAGGGCAGGCGGCCTATGTGCCGATCGCGCATGAAGTGCTGGAGCCGCAACTGAGTGCTGAGGAGGTGATGGCTCAGTTGCAGCCGTTGTTGGCGGACCCTGCGATGTGCTGGGTGGGCCAAAACGTGAAATACGACTGGATCGTCTTGTCCCGGGCCGGTTATCAGATCCGTTGTGCCCTTGAGGACACCATGCTGCTGAGTTATGTGCACAACGCCACCGGCTCTCGTCACGATATGGATACCTTGGCGCTGAAGTACCTCAATCACGAAACCATTAAATTTGAGGACCTGTGCGGCAAGGGTAAAAAACAGATTTTGTTTAGCCAAGTCGCGTTACAGGCGGCCTGTGACTATGCCTGTGAAGACGCCGACATTACCTTGCGCTTGTTTGAAGTGTTAAAGCCGCAACTGCAGGCTGAGCCGCGCCTGCATCAGCTATACGAGCAGATGGAGATGCCGCTGGTGCCCATCCTGGCTCGGTTAGAAAACCTGGGCGCACTGATTAACCCCCAAGCGTTGCACGAGCAGTCCGCGCAGCTGGGTGAGCGGCTGGCTGAGATTGAGAATGAAGCCTACACCCTGGCCGGTGAGGAATTTAATCTGGCCTCGACCAAGCAGTTGCAGCAGATCTTGTTTGAAAAACTGGCGCTGCCGGTGTTGAAAAAGACGCCCAAAGGCGCCCCCAGCACCAATGAAGAGGTATTGGCGGAGCTTGCGTTGAGTTATCCCTTGCCTGCGCTGTTGATGGAGCATCGAACTCTATCCAAGCTCAAGGGCACCTACACCGACAAGTTGCCTGATGCGGCGGATGCGCAAGGCCGGATCCATACCAGCCTGCACCAAGCGGTGACGGCGACCGGACGGTTGTCCTCCTCGGATCCAAACTTGCAGAACATCCCCATTCGAACCCCCGAGGGCCGCAAAATTCGCGCGGCCTTCGTCGCCCCTGCTGGATATCAATTGATGGCCGCGGATTACTCTCAGGTTGAACTTCGGGTGATGGCGCATTTCTCCCAGGATGCCAGCATGATCCAAGCCTTTGTCGAGGATCAGGACATTCATAGTGCGACGGCCCGTGAAGTCTTTGGTCAGGGTGATGATGACCATCGTCGCGCCGCCAAGGCGATTAACTTTGGCCTGATCTATGGCATGAGTGCCTTTGGTTTGGCGCGCAATCTGGGTATTGCCCGGGGCGAGGCACAGCAATACATCGATACCTACTTTGCCCGCTATCCGGGTGTCTTGAGTTTTATGGAATCGGCCAAAGCCAGTGCGGCGGAAAAAGGCTTCGTGGAAACCCTCGCGGGCCGACGTTTGTATTTGCCGGACATTCAAGCGCGCGATCAAATGCGTAAGCGAGCAGCCGAGCGAGTGGCCATCAACGCACCCGTCCAGGGCAGCGCCGCGGATCTGATCAAGCAGGCCATGATTTCAGTGCAGGCGCTGATTGATCAGCAATTTAGTGATGTGCGAATGTTGCTGCAGGTGCACGACGAACTGTTGTTTGAGGTGCCCACGGCCCAGGTTCAGGCCTTTGGTGAGGCGCTCAAACCCGTGATGGAAGCCAGTGAGTTATCGGTGCCACTGAAGGTTGAAATCGGCGTGGGCGATAGCTGGTACGAGGCGCATTAAATTTTTTTGAAAATTTAGGGAACTATCTGAAACAGGGTGTGTCTGAACTACCAGAACATTTAAACCTCTTAGGATGTTCCCTGGATCTGAGTGAGAACCCCGCTCAATCCGTTAACCCCAGACTAGGCCTCTGGGGTTTTTTCTGTGTGGCCCATCCACAACGCCAATTGAGCGTCCAGCTCGGGTATGCCGTCTCGCTTGAGCGAGCTGAACAGCTGAGCCGTGCAGCCCGGCGGAAGCAGCTTTTGGGTTTTCATTAGGCTTTGTTTTTGCTGATTGCGTGACAGTTTGTCCGCTTTGGTCAGTACCGCGTGCACCGGCACGCCGCGTCCCACGGCCCAGCCGACCATTTGTTGATCCAGCTCACCATAGGGTCGGCGCACATCCATCAAGACCACTAAACCCTTTAGCGCCTGGCGAGTTTCTAGGAAAGCTTGGATGTTTTTACCCCAGTCAGCTCGCATTTGTCCGGGTACTTTGGCAAAGCCATAGCCCGGTAGATCGACTAACTTTAGCAGGGGGTCCTGCAGGGCAAAGAAGTTGATCATCTGAGTTCGCCCCGGAGTTTTCGAAACGCGAGCCAGGGCTTTTTGATTGGCAATGACGTTCAAACAGCTGCTCTTGCCGGCATTTGAGCGCCCCGCAAAGGCCACTTCGATGCCTTCGTCGGGCGGAAAATTATGAGGGGCCGTAGCGCTGATCTGGTACTGCGCTGTACGCAAAAGGTTGAAAGCCATGCGGTATGCATTCCGTGTGTGAGCAATAACGGTTTATACTACTGCAAATTTTTAAGTGACATTCCCATTTAACGGACAAAATGATGAAGCAATTATTCGCACTTCTGGCCGCAGGCCTTGTATCGATCGCAGCGAGCGCCGCCCAAGACGTTCCGGAATTGGGTACGCCGGGCGATGCCGCCGCAGGTAAAGCTAAGAGCATGACGTGCGCAGGTTGCCACGGTGCAGACGGCAACAGCCCAACCGGTGCTTGGCCGAAATTGGCCGGCCAGCATGAAAGCTACATCGCCGATCAGTTGGCGGCGTTTAAGAGCAAAGAGCGTGACAATGCGTTGATGTACGGATTTGCCGCAGCCCTGTCAGAGCAAGACATGAAAGATCTGGGTGCCTACTTCGAGTCTCAAGCGATCGCTCCGGGTACTGCTGATCCTGCCTTGGTGGATGCGGGCGAGCAGATTTATAAGTATGGTTTGGCGGATCGTGGCGTTGCTGCCTGCCAGGCTTGCCATGGACCCCAGGGTTTGGGTGTGGCCAGTGCCTTGTTCCCCCGCCTATCGGGTCAGTGGGCGGAGTACACAGAGACGCAGCTTAAGGCCTACCGTGATGGCAGCCGTCAGCACCCGATGATGAATGGGGTTGCACTGAACATGCGCGATAGCGACATTCAGGCGGTAGCTAGCTATATTCAGGGTCTGCGTTAAGAATCGTTGCACGCCTTGAACTGAACACCCCAAAGGCGGTCTATTGATCGCCTTTTTTACGCCCGTTCGATTTGAAACATTAGGAGAACACAATGAGATGGTTGATGGCTGCCCTAGCAGCATTCTCAATTCAGTTGGCATCTGCGCAAACCTTTGTGAAAGGTCAGCATTACTTTGAGTTGGATAATCCAGTACGAACCAATGACGCCTCTAAAGTCGAAGTGGTGGAGTTGTTCTGGTATGGCTGCCCGCATTGCTTTCGTCTAGAGCCCAGCGTTGACGCTTGGAAAGCCAGTATTGCGGATGATGTGGATTTCCAGCAGATCCCTGCGGTGCTGGGCCGCTCATGGGAACCCCATGCCCGTGCGTTTTGGGTCGCGGCCGCAACCGGAGTGCTTGAGCAGTCGCACCAAGCCTTTTTCAACGCGATCCATTTGGACCGCCAACGCATGGTTCGTGAGGATGACCTCAAGGCATTCTTTGCCAACTACGGCGTAACTGAAGCCCAATTTGATCAGCATTACCGTGGGTTTGCGACCGAGTCTCGCTTGAAGCAAACTGAATCACGGATTAATGCCTATGGCATTACCGGGGTGCCTGCCTTTATTGTAAATGGTAAATACCGAGTCAACGCGACCAGTGCTGGCGGTGAGCAGGCATTGTTCGAAGTGATCAATTACCTAATAGAAAAAGAACGCGGCTAAGCCGTTATCGAGATTTAATGTCCTACTCTGAAATGGTGATCGACGACGTCCGCATCGCCCGTATGAAGCCTCTTATTCCGCCGGCGATCCTGCTTGAGGATCTGCCAGCGGATGAGTCGATGGCCGCCACCGTGTCCGGTCACCGCCGCGAAATCCAAGATATTTTGCAGGGTCGTGACGATCGCCTGTTGGTGGTGGTTGGGCCTTGCTCGATCCATGACCCTGATGCAGCCCGTGAATACGCCGGTCGTCTAAAGCCCTTGGCCGATCGCATCAGCGACAAGGTCAAGGTGGTCATGCGCGTATATTTCGAAAAGCCGCGCACCATCGTGGGCTGGAAGGGTTTGATCAACGATCCCCATCTGGATGGCAGCTTTGAAATCAACCAAGGGCTGCGCATCGCCCGCGGTTTACTGCGCGACATCACCGCCATGGGTCTGCCGACCGGCGTCGAGTTTTTAGACTCGATCAGCCCTCAGTTCATTGCGGATTTGGTCAGCTGGGGCGCCATTGGTGCCCGCACCACCGAGTCGCAGGTCCACCGCGAGTTGGCGAGTGGCTTGTCCGCCACCATTGGTTTCAAGAACGGCACCAGCGGCGATGTCGGCATTGCGATCGATGCGATTCGTGCCGCCAGCCACTCACACCAATTTTTGTCGGTGACCAAGCAAGGGGTTTCGGCGATTGTGCAAACCCAGGGCAACCCCGATTGCCATTTGATTTTGCGTGGTGGCTCCGATGGGCCCAACTACGATGCCCGGGCGGTGGGTGAATCCTGCGATCGATTAGACGCGGCCGGTTTGCGCGCCAGTGTCATGGTGGATGCCAGCCACGCCAACTCGGAAAAGGATCACCGTAATCAGGCCCGCGTGGTGCAAAGTGTGATCGATCAGCGACGTGAGCACCCCGGCAAGATCTTCGGCTTGATGCTGGAGAGTCATCTAGTCGCAGGCCGGCAGGATTGCAAAGACCCTTCCCAACTGGTGTATGGCCAGTCGATTACCGATGCGTGTATTGGGTGGGAAGAAACCGTCAGTCTGTTGGAGCAGTTGCATCGTGGATAATTTGTGGATTGGCCAGCCAAACTATTCTTCGTGGTCATTGCGCGGCTGGCTGCTCTGCAAAATCGCAGGCCTGGATCCTGAGCTGCATTGGGTTCGCTTTGATCAGGACGACTGGCGCGAGCAGGTGCCCAGCCGAGGTCTGGTTCCGGCGTTACAGACCCAGCACGGATGGGTTTGGGATAGCCTGGCGATAATGGAAACCTTAGCTGAGCAATCCGACGCATTGCTGCCGGTGGATCCTGAGGCCCGTATGCACGCTCGTTCGATTATTGCCGAGATGCATTCTGGGTTCTCGGCGTTGCGAAGCGAGTGCCCGATGAATATCCGTGGCCGTGCGCCGAATTTCGAATTATCCCAAGGGGTCTTTCAGGATATATCCCGTATCCAGGATCTTTTGGAAGCTGCGTTGCAGCGCTGGGGTGGGCGCTATCTGTATGGTGATACGCTATCCGCCGCAGACGCCTTTTATGCCCCGGTAATATACCGGCTGCGGACCTACGCACCGCCGGCGCACTGCGAGCTTGCGGATTACAGCGAGCGATTGTTGGCTCATCCCCTGCTTGAGCAGTGGCAGCAGTGGGCCATGCAGGAGCCGGCATCTGCGGCTTACGATAAATTCCTCACGCCGTAATATTTCTGTCACATTTGGCTTCTAGAGTGCGTGCATCCAAGCAATAAACAGCTTGGTTACACGAATTTTTGGAGTTCATATGTTTGTACGTTTAAGTGTAGCTGCCATTGCTGCAGCCTCGATCAGCACCGCCGCTGTGGCGCGTGACTATGTCAGCATGGCCGGATCATCGACCGTATTCCCTTTCGCGACTATCGTCGCTGAGCAGGTCGGCAAGCAGCCGGACATGAAGACTCCTGTTGTTGAGTCAGGTGGTTCTTCAGTAGGCAAGAAAGGCGCCTGTGAAGGTATCGGCACTGAGTTCATCGACATCGGTAACGCCTCTAGCCGCATGAAAGTGAGCGAGCTTGAGCGTTGCGAAAAGAACGGCATCAAGGTGACTGAAGTTAAAGTTGGCTATGACGGAATCGTTCTGGCTAACATCCGCAGCGGTGTCGAGATGGACATCACTCGCGAGCAGCTAGGTTTGGCCTTGGCCGCTAACGTCCCTAACGCTGAAGGCACGGCTTTCATCCCTAACCCCTACACCAAATGGAGCGACATCGACGCCTCACTGCCTGACTTTGAAATCAAGGTCATGGGTCCGCCGACCACTTCGGGCACCCGCGCTTCATTCGAAGAGATGGTGAACGAAAAAGGTCTGTGCAAGGGTAAAGTGGCCGCTGCGATCCTCAAAGCAGAAGGTAAGAAAGCCAAGACTTGCCGTGAAATTCGCAGCGATGGTTATTACGTCGAAGCAGGCGAGCAGGACAACCTGATCGTTCAAAAGCTACAGGAAGACGATAAAGCTTTCGGTATCTTTGGCTTCTCTTACCTAGACCAGAACTCTGACGTTGTTAAAGGCGCCAAGATCGGTGGTGTTGAGCCGACCTTCGAAGCGATTTCTGCAGGCGACTACGAGATCTCTCGTGACCTATGGTTCTACATCAAGCAAGCCCACGTCGGTGTTGTTCCGGGTGTTAAAAAGTACGCAATGGAGTGGACTAAGCACTGGGACGAAGACGGTATCTTGGCTGAAGCGGGTATGATCCCGATGAGCGAAGACGAGCGTGCGGCCTATGCCAAAGCGATCGAAGAGCTGACGCCTCTGACGGCGGATATGCTGAACTAAGACCTTGTTCTTGGTGTACTATCTGGGCCGGCTTAACGCCGGTCCTTTTTTGTTTGGAGGCAAGGAATGTCTACTGACCTGCTGATTATCTTACTACTGGCGATGGGTGCGGCCTGGTTTTTTGTATCCCGCCGCCAAGTGGTTAGCCAGTCCGGCTCAGCCGGCGTGCGATCGATGCACTCGCTGCCACACTATTACGGCTCGTTTGCCGCACTGCTCACCGTACTTCCGGCCTTTATTTTGCTGACGGTTTGGGTCGGTTTTGAGGAAAGCATCTTTAAGTTGCTGGCGGCCAGTTACTTCCCTGCCGACCGTGACGCGAGTTTTAACGAAGACATTGCGCTGACTCAGATCAAAAACGTCTTTATGGGTATCCGAGCCGGTGAGATTGCCCCTTGGATTGACCAGGCAGCCATCGCCTGGGCTCGTTGGGATGAGCTGTCACAGTTGTTGATGACGGCCTTTGTGCTAGGGCTGGGTGCGGTGTTGGGCTTTTTTGCTTACCGCCAGGTCAACCCCGATTTTCGTGCACGCAATTGGGTCGAGCGCATCGTTACCGTCATTTTGGCGGCCTGTTCGCTGATCGCGATCTTTACCACCGTGGGCATTGTGCTGTCGGTGATTTTTGAGTCGGTTCGCTTTTTTAGCATGATCTCACCGATGGAGTTCCTGTTTGGTTTGAAGTGGAACCCCCAGATCGAATTTGGTGAAAACGCCGGTGTCGGCGTGAGTAACTACGGCGCGGTACCGCTGTTTGCCGGCACTCTGCTGATCAGCACCATCGCTTTGTTGGTCGCCGTTCCCACGGGTTTGTTCAGCGCCATTTATCTGTCTGAGTATGCATCCCAGCGGATGCGCTCGATCGTCAAGCCCCTGATGGAGATCCTCGCGGGTATTCCTACGGTGGTATACGGCTTCTTTGCGGCGCTCACGGTAGCTCCGTTCTTCCGCCAGCTTGGCGATAGCGTGGGTTTGGATGTGTCCAGCGAGTCGGCCCTGGCGGCGGGCGTCGTGATGGGCATTATGATTATCCCCTTTGTTTCGTCGTTGTCTGACGACGTCATCAACGCCGTTCCGCAGTCCATGCGTGACGCCGCCTATGGTTTGGGTTCGACCAAATCTGAGGCGATTCGTCAGGTGATCCTGCCCGCTGCGCTGCCCGGTATTGTGGGTGCGGTATTGCTGGCGGTTTCACGGGCGGTGGGCGAGACCATGATTGTGGTGATGGCGGCAGGTTTGGCGGCCAATCTGACCGCTAACCCCCTGGATGCAGTGACCACGGTGACCAGTCAAATTGTGACCATTTTGGTTGGTGACCAAGAGTTTGATTCGGCTAAAACCCTGTCGGCCTTTGCGCTGGCTCTGACCCTGATCTGCACCACCTTGGTGTTGAACGTGGGTGCCCTGCAAATTGTGAAGAAATATCGAGAGCAGTATGACTAAGCCTATGATGACCCCGGCCATCGCGGCCGAGCGCGTAGCCGCGGGCGTGCAAAAACGTTACTCCGCGGAACGTCGTTTTCAACGGATTGGAAAACTGGCCATTGGTCTGGCACTGACGTTTTTGGTGATCTTGATCTCGACGATCGTCAACAAGGGCGTTCCAGGCTTCTTTCAGCACTACGTCAAACTAGAGGTCATGCTGGACGCAGAATTGCTGGATCCTCGGGGCGATCAAACCGTTGAATCCTTCTTTGACGGCAACCCTCGTAAGGCGTTGCAAAACAGCGTGTATGCGTTGACCGGAGCCGAGGGACGCAAGGGCAAGCGCGAAGCCTTTAAGTTGGTGTCCGCCGGCGCCCAGGACCGAATCCGCAGTATGCTGCTGGAAGATCCCAGTCTGCTAGGCCAAGAAGTGTCGGTGTGGTTCTCGCTGGATGACGATGCGGACAGTTTCTTGCGTGGCTACATCAGCCGGGAAACTCCGGAGTCCGATCGCCGCCTAAGCGACTATCAGATTGGTATTTTGGATGAGCTGCAGGCCCAAGGCCGCATTGAATATCGAATCAGTGACTATCTGTTTGGCGGGGCGGCCAGTCGTAATGCCGAGATGGCGGGCGTCAAAGGGGCGGTGGTCGGTTCTATTCTGACTCTGACCGTGACCCTGTTGCTGGCCTTCCCGATCGGGGTGGCGACAGCCGTCTACCTAGAGGAGTTCGCACCCAAGAACCGCTTTACCGAAATTATTGAGGTCAACATCAACAACTTGGCCGCGGTGCCCTCGGTGGTGTTTGGTATTTTGGGACTGGCGGTCTTTATTGGCTTCTTTGGGTTCCAGCGATCACTGCCTCTGGTGGGGGGATTTGTGTTGGCGCTGATGACCTTGCCGACCATCATTATCTCGTCGCGGGCTGCGCTCAAAGCCGTCCCTCCGAGTATTCGAGATGCGGCTTTGGGTATGGGTGCCAGCCGAGTCCAGGTGATTACCCACCACGTCCTGCCACTGGCTTTGCCCGGTATGTTAACGGGTACGATTATTGGTATGGCGCAGGCACTGGGTGAAACCGCACCGCTATTGATGATCGGTATGGTCGCTTTCATTGTCGATACGCCCGCTAGCATGTTGGACCCGGCCACGGTGTTGCCCGTGCAGATCTTTATGTGGGCGGATTTTGCTGAGCGTATGTACGTGGCGAAAACCAGTGCTGCGATTCTGATTTTGTTAACGTTTTTGGTTGTGATGAACGCGTTGGCTGTGATGCTGCGCAAAAAGTTCGAACGCCGCTGGTAACGGAGTAGTATTCTGTGGACCTAGTATTAGATCAAACCACTGACAAACCCGAGGAGCGGGCAGTGACCATCGAAAAAACTGTAGGAAATGTACACGTCGATAATCCGCGCATGAAGGCGGAAAACGTCCAGGTGTATTACGGCGAAAAACACGCGATTCAAAACGTCACGATCGATATTGGTGCCAATGAAGTTATCGCCTTTATTGGGCCTTCGGGTTGCGGTAAATCGACCTTTTTGCGTTGCTTGAACCGCATGAATGACACCATTGATATTTGTCGGGTCGAGGGACGAATTTCGATGGACGAGCAGGACATTTACGATCCTTCGATCGATGTGGTTCCGCTGCGTGCACGGGTAGGTATGGTGTTCCAAAAGCCCAACCCTTTCCCCAAGAGCATTTATGACAACGTCGCGTACGGCCCGCGTATCCACGGATTGTGTGACTCAAAGGCCGAGCTGGATGATGTGGTTGAGCAATCACTGGTCCGTGCGGGTCTGTGGGAAGAGGTCAAAGATCGCTTGGATCAGCCGGGTACGGGTTTATCGGGTGGTCAGCAGCAGCGTTTGTGCATTGCCCGCGCCATCGCGGTCAGCCCCGAGGTGATTTTGATGGACGAGCCCTGCTCGGCGCTTGACCCGATCGCGACGGCGAAAATTGAAGAGTTGATTCATGAGCTCTCAAGTCAATTTACCATTGTGATCGTGACTCACTCGATGCAGCAGGCGGCCCGTGTGTCGGACCGTACGGCCTATTTCCACCTCGGCCGTTTGGTGGAAGTCGGCCCTACCAAGCAGATCTTTACTTCGCCTGAGCATTCGCTGACTCAGGATTACATCACTGGACGTTTCGGATAACCCCATGGACCTTAAGTCGTCAGACCTAAATCAACACATCTCTAGCCAATTCAACGAAGAGCTTGAAACGCTGCGTACGCACGTTTTGAAAATGGCGGGATTGGTTGAGCGTAATCTACGCACGGCGATTGGTGCGTTGGAAGACATGGACTCCACTGCGCTGTCCAGTCTTGAGCAGGGCGAACAGCAGATCAATGCTTTTGAGCTGGTGGTGGATCGCGAGGTGATGAACATCATTGCCCTGCGTCAGCCCGCCGCTGCGGATTTGCGCGTGGTGATGGCGATCTCAAAGATCGTCCGCGACTTGGAGCGCATGGGCGACGAGGCCTACAAAGTTGGTCGCTTAGCCGCCGAGTTAGCCAGTGATCCGCCGCCTGCGTCAGCCTTGAATCTGTCCGTCAGCCTCGGTCGTCAGGTGGCTGATCTGGTGAAACGAGCGGTCGATAGCTTTGTGCGTTTGGATGCGGATGAAGCCAGCGAAGTGCGTGGCGATGACAAGGTGATTGACTCGGACTATGAATCGTCACTGCGTGCCATGGTGACCTTTATGATCGAGGATCCTCGCTCGATCGGTCGTATGGTGAAGTTGCTGTGGGTGTTCCGTTCGTTGGAGCGCATTGGTGACCACGCGACCAACATCTCTGAACAGTTAATCTACGCAGTACGCGGTAAAGACATTCGTCACAACGACGTGACTGAGAGCGATATCCGCAAGCTCGTTGACGAGTGAAAGGCCTAAAAGCCCTATTAACGGGTTTTGAGCTTTTGTTAACACCGGGGCTGAAGCGCTTTGTGCTGGTCCCGGTGTTGGTTAATTTGGCGGTATTTGTGCTGCTGATGGTCACTTTGCTGGGATGGCTGGGTGGCTGGGTGGTGTTGGCTCAGGACTTTTTGCCCGGCTGGTTAGATTGGTTGGCCTGGCTCATCCAGCCCTTGGCGTTTGTCTTTGCGCTGATCTTATTTGTCTTCGGATTTACCGTGCTCAACGGTTTTATTGCGGCGCCCTTCTATGGCGTGCTGGCCGAAAAGGTCGAGGTTCATTTAGATCCCACTGCCGTGATCCCCTCAG
This sequence comes from Litorivicinus sp., assembly GCA_049609265.1. GTDB lineage: Bacteria > Pseudomonadota > Gammaproteobacteria > Pseudomonadales > Litorivicinaceae > Litorivicinus. The sequence continues at coordinate 52,586 of JBMYYI010000004.1, forward strand.
AAACCCTTGGCTCGATGATCTCCCGCACCTTGTTGCGAGAGCTCTCTAAATGGCTGTGGTATGTACCCCGGGCACTGGTGTTGCTGGCGATCTCCCTGGTGCCGGTGATCAACTTGATCAGTCCGCTTTTATGGCTGGGGTTTGGCGCGTGGGTGATGACGATTGAGTACCGCGACTATCTCAATGACAACCACGGGCATGACCTTGCCTTGACCCGTCAGCAAGCCTGGGCCGAGCCACTGGATTCTGGGGTGTTTGGTTTGTTGGTTCTAATGCTGGTCTCGATTCCGCTGGTTAACCTGCTGGTTCCTAGCGCAGCGGTGGCGGGTGCCACGGCCTGGGGTGTCAGTCAGCGGACACATCCAGATCGGATTGCTCAGTCTTAGGCTCTGGCGTCAGCCGCTCCAGCGGGAACTGGCAAATAAACTCGCTACCTTTGCCGACCAAGCTGCGGATGCGCAATTTCCCGTTGTGACGTTCAGCGACGTGCTTGACGATCGATAGCCCGAGTCCAGTGCCGCCCTCGTTGCGTGCGCGTCCTTGATCCACCCGATAAAAACGTTCCGTGACTCGGCGAATTTGGCTGCGCGGGATACCTGCACCGTTATCCTTGATCATCAATTCAGCGCGGTCGGATTTAACCCGCCAGACCATGTCGATTTCCACGTCTGGGGGGCCGTATCTGAGCGCGTTGAAGGTCAAGTTTCTAACGGCCGTTAGAATCTCTCGATGGTTGCCATTGAGGCTGCGCTCCTCGGCCTGAATGCGAATCGTGGGGGAGCGCTCCAAGGTTTGCCCCAATTCCAGGGCTTCGCTGCGGACCTGCTCGAATAGATAATCCATATTCAAATCAGTCGGGTCGACCAGCTGGGTGCTCTCCAGGCGGTTGAGCCACAACAGATCCTCAACGATATCCTGCATGCGGCTGGCTTGGTTTTGTATTTGCTTGACGGCCTTGGACACCACCGCGGGCAAGGATTCGTGCATCTCTCCCAATGATTCGGAGTAGCCCTTGATCACGGTTAGCGGAGTTTTGAGCTCGTGCGAGACATTGGAGGCAAAGTCACTGCGGGTTTTTTCAAGCTGGCGTAGGCGGGTGACGTCACGAATGATGATGACCTTGCCATCCTCCCCATCGGGAAAGGCGTTGTATTCAAAAGTGCGTTCGGGATCCAACGGCGAAGGTGCGACGACCAATTGATTGGTGGTGATGGGTCCCATCATCGGGCCAAAGGCGGGGTCGCGCAGATAATGATCCAGGGGTTTGGCCAAGTCCGTACTGCGCAAGCCCAAGTAGCGCTCAGCCCCATTGTTAAACCAGCGCAATTGGTTTTGTTCGCCCAATAAAATAAAACCCCGGTCAACAGAGCGCAGGGCGGTGTTTATTTGCTCCAGTTGTTCGCGCAGGTGTTCCTGGCGCTTTTGGGCTAATCGCGCCTGCTGTTGCCAGATGTAGGCAACGTCGCTTTCGGGAGAATTGAGTAGTGGTAAGACCGAAACGTCTTGGTTTTGGATGTACTGGTGCAGCAGCACTCGGGCCCGGGCCGACATCAACCAAGCGCTCAACAAAACAGCGCTGGCGGAAATCCATGCCTTTCCGGTGCTGGCCCACAGGGCAATCCAGATGATGGCCATGATGCTCGCGTCGCGAATCATGGCGCGGCTAGCTTTGTTCACCCAATTCCTATCCTTATCGGCCGGGTACGACCTTAATACACTCGTAACACTTTCGAAATACTTTTACGGGCGCTGTATGTAGGAGTGGCCCAATGTCCAAGCCCGAAGTGATGCCCAAAATTGAGCGTGAACTGAGTTGGTTAAGTTTTAATGAACGTGTGCTGCAAGAGGCGGGCGATGCCAGCGTACCCCTGATTGAGCGTGTGCGCTTTTTGGGGATTTACTCCAACAACCAAGATGAATTCTTTCGCGTCCGCATGCCTGACGTGCGTCGGCGCATTCAGTTAAATGCGGATCATCCGCGCCGGCAGGCCCGGGAAAAAGCCCTGTTGGTCGCGTTAGAAAACAAGCTGGCGCAGCAGGCCGAGCGGTTTGAGTCGATTTATACCGATCTCATTAAGTCCCTAGCCCGGGCCGGTGTGTTTTTGGTCAACGAACATCAACTGCAAGCGGGCCAGACGCAGTGGGTACAAGATACTTTCCGAAAGCAAATCCTGAGTCATGTAACGCCCCTGTTTCTGGGCCCTGACCAGCGGTTTCGCTCGGATCTAGAGGATGATGAGGGGTATTTATTTGTTCGCCTGACCCGTGACGGTAACCAGCGCTATGCGCTGATTCGCTTGCCCACGGATCGAGTGGGGCGTTTTATCGAGTTGCCCCGTGGGAAGGGGCTTCGTCAACGCACACTGATCTTGTTGGACAACGCTATCCGACTGGGTCTGGACGACATCTTTGGCAGTGTTATGAAATTCGACACTGCCGAGGCCTGGGCGATGAAGCTGACCCGTGATGCCGAATATGATCTGGTCGACGAGATCGAGATGTCCTTTATCGAGCGTATGGACAGTGCCCTGGATCAGCGTCTGACGGGTTCGCCCTCGCGCTTGGTGTATGACCGGGAGATGCCCGATGATGCGTTGGATGCCCTAAAGCATGCGATCGGAGTCACGGAAAATCTGACCTTGGTGGCGGGCGGGCGCTACCATAATTTCAAAGACTTCATGTCTTTTCCCAGTAACTTGGGTCGCAAAAGTTTTGTCAATAAGCCGCTTCCGGCATTGAGCAGTCCACGTTTTCAAACCACCCGAAGCGTGTTTAAAGCCATTCGCCAGGGCGACATTCTGGTGCACTACCCCTATCACCGCTTTGAACATTTCACCGAATTCTTACGTCAGGCAGCCTATGACCTTAAGGTCGAATCCATCCAGATCACCTTGTATCGAGTCGCTTCGAATTCTCGGGTGATCCAGAACTTGGTCGATGCTGCACGTAACGGAAAACAGGTGCATGTGGTACTCGAGCTGCAAGCGCGCTTTGATGAGCAGGCCAACTTAGAGTGGGCCAAAGTGCTCACAGATGCCGGTGTGCGGGTCAGCTTTGGCATTAATCAACTCAAGGTGCATGCCAAGTTGTGCCGAGTGGTGCGCATGGAGAAGCGTGAAAAACGCGCCTATTGCTACATCGGAACCGGCAATTTCCATGAAAAAACCGCGCGTATTTATACCGACTACGGGTTGTTTACCGCCCATCCTGAAGTGTGCGAAGAAGCCGGGTATGTCTTTGAATTTATTGAAGAGCCCTATCGACGTTTCCGCTACAAGCATCTGTGGGTCTCACCGCGCACGCAGCGACGTGAGTTGTACCAGCGGATCGACCGTGAAATTGCCAATGCCAAGCGTGGTGAGGTCGCACGGATCCGAGCCAAAGTAAACAACCTCGTGGACGAGGGTCTGGTCGAGCGCCTCTATCAGGCGAGCCAGGCTGGGGTCAGAGTGCAGCTGATTATTCGTGGCATGTGCTCGCTGGTCCCTGGGCTGAAGGGAGTCAGCGATCGAATTTCCATTATCAGTGTGGTGGATCGGTTCTTAGAGCACCCACGCTTGGTCATTTTTGAAAATGCCGGTGAGCCGCAGGTTTATCTCTCCAGTGCAGACTGGATGACCCGCAATTTGGATCGCCGAGTCGAGGTCGCCACGCCGGTTCTGGATAGCCAGTTGGCGGGGCGTGTGATCGATCTATTTGACTTGCAGTGGTTGGATCGTGCAAAGGCCCGCTTGATTGATGCTCAACAATCCAATCACTATGTGCCACGGGGCAATCGTAAAAAGTTGCGCTCACAGCACAAAATTTACGATGTAATTGCCAAATGGGATCAGCCGATTGAAGAAAAAAACTAAGGCCTGGCCGGTCGCCGCCATTGATCTAGGATCGAACAGTTTTCATTTGGTTAGGGCCGATGTCATCGACGGTCAGTTGCACACGCGTCATCGATCCAAGGTGCGCGTGCAACTCGCCCAGGGTTTGGATTCAACGCTTTGCCTGAGTGATCAAAGTATTCAGCGAGGTCTCGCTGCCTTGGATCGGTTTCAAGAGCATATCCGCGACCTCTCGCCGGCGCAGTTGCGCGTGGTCGGTACGCACACCCTGCGCCAGGCTCGCAATGTTGAAGCCTTTCTGGAGCCTGCACAGGCGTTGTTGGGCTGTTCTATTGAAGTGATATCGGGCCCTGAAGAGGGGCGGTTAACCTATCAGGGCGTGGCCCTTAGCCAGCCGGTGGCTGAGCGAACCTTGTTGGTCGATATTGGCGGCGGGTCCACCGAATTAGTGATGGGGCATGGCCACCGCATCAAGGATGTGACCAGCCGATCCATGGGCTGTGTGGTGTTCCATCAACGTTATTTTAATGATCACCCTGGGCCGACCCCCGCGCTGTTTGCTCAGGCCCGCAGTGAGGCCAGACGTTTAGTCCAGGGTGTACGATCGCGCTTTGAAGGATCCGAGGTGGCCCTGGGTTCCAGTGGATCGATCAAAGCCATTATGCAGGCAGTGCTGGCGTTGAGTGACCATAGCGTCATTACGCGGTCTGGATTAGAAATCATAGAGGATGAACTGTGCGCCCTGTCGCTGTCAGATTTCATGGCGCAAAGTGGCGTGAGTTCCGATCGATATCCGGTCCTGGCCGCCGGTGTGGCCATCTTGCAGGGCGTCTTTGAGGGTTTGGAGCTGGTGCAGATGGAAGCGGCGCAGGGGGCGTTGCGAGAGGGGCTGTTGTGCAGCTTTTTGCCAGACAGTTCGGTTTCCAATGCGCGTCAAGCCGGCATTAGCGAGTGGCAGCGCCGATTGCATATTGATGCTAAACAAGCTGAGCGGGTCGCACGTGACGCCAAACGATTTGCCCAGATCCTGGGTGTTGAGGAGGGTGGCTTATTAGAGCGTTTGGCTGAGGCCTGTGCGCTGCATGAGTCAGGGCAATCCATCAATTACTCCGATTATCACCAGCATGGTCGTTATTTGATTGAGCAATCGGATTTGCCGGGCTTTCACCGCCGCGATCAGGTGTTTGTGGCGCAAATGGTGGGATTGCAACGCAAAAAGCTACCCTGCATTGAGCATTTGTCTTCGCCCGAGCAACGGGCTTTGCTCGCCCTGAGGTTGGCGATTTTGGCGAACGTGACCCGGCGAGAGGACGAGGGTTTTACCCTCGCGTCCGCCGGCCAAGAGTGGCAGATTCATCCCCGTGATCACTGGCGCCTGGCGGACATCGATAAAGAAGCTAAGCGCCGGAAGCCCTATGGAATAGGGCTTAAGACATCGTTGGTGTCGTAAACCGATAGCCTGTGCCGCGTACGGTCTCGATCAGTGAGCCGTGCTCGTCCAGGGCTTTGCGCAGGCGTCGGATATGAACGTCAACGGTGCGATCTTCAACGTAAACATCGCCTCCCCAAACACGATCCAGCAGTTGCTCGCGGCTGAAGGCTCGGTCTGGATGAGCCATGAAGTTCTGCAATAGGCGAAATTCCAGCGGCGATAAGTTGAGCTCTTTGCCTTCCACGAACACCCGCTGGGCCACTGGATCTAGGGTTATGCCGCCAATTTCGACCGCCTCTTCAATTCCACGGGGGGTGGTTCTGCGCAGGATAGCTTTGAGTCGAGCCACTAACTCACGCGGCGAGAAGGGTTTGGTAATAAAGTCATCGGCGACCGACAGACCGGTGATTTTGGCATCTTCGTCTTCGCGAGCCGTCAGCATCACAATCGGTAGCGCCTGATGTTCGGGGGACTTGCGAATTTTGCGTGCAACTTCAAGGCCGCTGGCACCGGGCATCATCCAGTCCAGCAAAATCAGATCGGGATGACGGGTCTGCAAAATCCGCAGCGCCTGAACACCATCAGCTGCTTCGAGGGTTTCATAGCCGGCCATTTCCAAGGCCAATACGATCATCTCGCGGATGGCCGTTTCATCATCAACAATCAGTACGCTACGCTTCATTTTAGTCGCATCCTTAACACCCGCGAACTATAGAGTCTGGCGTATGACAGTTTGATGAACATCAGCCGTTCAGTCGACTTTGGTAGACCAAATCCAGCACCACTCCGGCAAACAGCACAGCGCCCACCCGATGATTGCTAACAAAGGCTTCGAAGTAGGCTTGGCGGGTGCGCTGGGCAATATGTTTGTGCTGGTTCAAGAACAAGTTAGCGGCGATCGCCAGGCTCAGTGCAAAGGGAAATCCTAGGTCTGCAACGTAACCAGCCGCGGCCCACAAAACAATGGCCAGGGCTTGGATCCAGGCGACGGCCTGATGATCGCGCTCGCCAAATGCGATAGCGGTGGACTTGATACCGACTTTTAAGTCGTCGGGTTTGTCGGTCATGGCATACAGGGTGTCATAGGCCAAGGTCCAGGCCATATTCGCCGCAAAGAACAGCCAAACTTGTAGGCTCAACGGTTGTTCGCTGGCGGTGTAGGCCATCACGATACCCATGCTAAAGGCCAGCCCTAGGCACAGCTGAGGATAGTGGGTGACGCGCTTGGTAAAGGGGTAGCCGGCTGCTAATAACAAGGCCACCACACTGACCCACAGGCTTTGGGTATTCAGTGTTAGCACCAGCCCCAGCGCGAGTAGCATCAACAGAGCGAAACAGCCCAGGGCCTGTTTGGGCGTCAGGGTGCCGTTGACCAGCGGGCGGTTCTGGGTGCGCTCAACGGCCCCATCCCAATGTCGATCCGCGTAGTCATTGATCGCACAACCCGCACTACGGGTCAGAAAAACTCCCAGGCAAAACACGCCCATTAGATGCCAACCCGGCCAGCCCCCGTTTGCGACAAACAGGGCGATCAGGGTCGGCCACAACAGTACCAGCCACCCCACTGGGCGATCGAAGCGAATGAGGTCAAGATAGGGCTTTAGGGTCATTTAGCATCCAAAGTGCGAGCCAGGCTAAACAGCGAATCACGCTGTAACACTAGGGACTCTATCACTTTGGATGCACTGTCGGCAGACAGTTGAAAGCGTTCGTACACCGCATCAGGAACTGGGCTGGCTGCGCCAACGCCAAGCCCAGCTTGCTCTAGGTGCCATAGACACAAACTGAGCAGATCGCCTAGCGCAGAGGGCTCCACGCCCGGTCGATGTTGTAGGCGGATCGCTTGGCAGATCGGTTCGGGCAACTGCCAATGGGTTAGCAACTCAGCGCCGATGTCTTCGCGGGCCAAGCCCAGCAGATGTTGATCAATAAACCAGCTGGGCAGATGCGGGTTGGCCGCCTGAGTGCGATCAATTTGCCCCAGTAACTGGCCAAACAGATGGGCCAGCAGCACGTCGCCAAAGTTATGCAGAAGCCCGGTTAGGTAGGCTTCGCCCAAATTAGGTCGGCTCAGAGGTGGGATGTGGGTCGCCAGCATTTGCATACTGGCCGCGACGACTACTGACTGCTCCCAATAACTGAGGCTGCGGTTTTTATAGCGTGGAGGAGCCAGCACGCGGCCTAAAGACAGACCTAAGGCCAGATTCATGACCATGTCGTAACCTAGTACGCGAATAACCGCGTCACGGACCGATTTCACCTCGCCTGGCGCTGCGTAGAAAGGGCTGTTGGCCCAGCTAACCACCTGGGCCGCAATGGAGGGGTCCCGTTCAATGACGTCGGCGAGTTCATCCAAGCCGGCATCGGTATCCAGTTTGATGCGCACAATATCCACAGCACTTTGTGGCAGCGCGGGCAGATCGATGGTGTCGGATAGAGTCTGCTGAACACGCCGACCGGTGAGGTGATGAATCTTTTGATGTAATCCATCAGCACCAGGGCTTTGCATGTGAATATCGGCGATATCCTGCGCTAGTGCCTGGATAGAGCAGACCGGTAGGCGTGATTGAAAATCAGGGGTGTCGATCTCAACCAAACCTTGCTGAGCGCTAAGCAATAACCGCTTTTGCTGGGCTAGGCGTTGATCCATCAAGCTGGTGATGGGGGCGATGTTACCCAGGCTCACGGTGTGATCCCCCAAGGTCAATTCAAGGTTGGCCTGAGGTTTCGCAGGGGTGAGTTCACAGCCCATCGAGCGCTCTAAATGCGTCAAATCCAATAGGCTATCGGCAGGGAATAACACCTGCAGGGGCTCTCCATTGGGCATGCATAGGACGCGTCCAATAACGAGTTGCGAGGGGTTGGGAGCGCTGTGGATTAACCGAGCCGACATGCTCGCAGTTTAGTCCAGAATTTAGACTTGGCTGTACACCACTCTACTACCTACCCAGCGCTCAATCAGAGCCTGGGCTTGAGCGGGATACTGTTCGCGTAGCGCTTGGGCCAGCTCGATGGTCTGGGGCAACAAATCGCGATCACGGGCTAGGTCTGCCACTCGAAAGGACAGGTCGCCGGTCTGGCGGGTGCCTAGCACGTCGCCCGGTCCACGCAGTTCCAAATCCTTTTCCGCAATGACAAAGCCGTCACTGGACGCCCGCAGGGTTTCAAGGCGCGCCTGCCCCTGTTCGGACAGTGGGCTGTCATACATCAGCAAGCAGTAACTGGCCCGTTGACCACGACCGACGCGACCACGTAGTTGATGTAACTGGGCCAGCCCTAAGCGCTCGGCGTTTTCAATCACGATCAGGTTCGCGTTAGGGACGTCCACGCCCACTTCGATGACGGTGGTGGCTACCAATACCTGCGTGTTCAGTGCCTTGAAGTCCTGCATCGCGGCTTGTTTCTCTTCGCTGCTCATGCGGCCGTGTACCAGGCCAATGTTCAACTGAGGTAAGGCCTGCGCGAGCCATGCATGGCTGGTTTCAGCGGCCTGTGCGGCGAGATGTTCTGAGTCCTCGACCAGCGTACAAATCCAGTAGGCTTGGCCGCCTTGCTCGACCAGATTTGCGATTCGGGCGGCGACGGCATCGCGTTTTGTGCTCGCCAGCACTCGAGTGTCAATCGCCGTGCGTCCCGGTGGCAACTCATCAATTACACTCAGATCCAGATCGGCATACATCGACATGGCCAGTGTTCGTGGAATCGGGGTTGCGGTCATGATCAGCTGATGAGGGCGAATATCGCCGGCTTTGGCACTCAGCGCTAAGCGCTGATGCACGCCGAATCGGTGTTGCTCATCAACAATCACCAAACCCAGCCGATGAAATATCACCGCGTCCTGAAACAGGGCATGGGTGCCCACAGCGATCTGGCATTCTCCGGCGGCCAGGCGAGCCTGCGCGGGTTTGCGCAGGCTGGCTTTTTGACTGCCGCTAAACCAGTCCACCTGATAGCCCAGCGGTTCAAACCACGCCTTGAACGCCTTTAAATGCTGCTCGGCCAAGATTTCGGTTGGAGCCATGACCGCGACTTGATAGCCCGCCTGCAACAAAGGCAGCGCAGCGAGCGCAGCGACCAGGGTCTTGCCAGCTCCCACATCGCCCTGAACCAGCCGATGCATCGGTTGGGTTTGAGCGAGGTCATGCTCAATCTCACCGAGTACCCGTCGCTGGGCACCCGTCGGTTGGTAAGGCAGGGCGTCCAAGAATCGGGCTTTGAGCTGTGGTGCGACCTGGCAGGGCGGGGCCGGCAGAGCCTGACGCTGATCTTTGCGTTGCAATAACGCCAGACGGTGGCCCAACAGCTCCTCAATGACCAGTCGTGCGCGGTGGGGTGAATCTTCAAATCGAGCGGCTTCCGCGGGCGTAGGTTTATGCATCCGCAGCAAGCTGGGCAGTAACTTAGGCAATTGGTAGTGATTTAGAAGGTCACTGGGCAGCAGTTCCTCGAGCAAATCGTCGCTCTGGACCTTTTCGAGCGCTTGATCGATAAATTTACGCAGTGAGCGTTGCTGCAAACCTTCGGTGGTGGGGTAGACCGGATCCAGATGGTCGGCCAGCGCAGTAATGCCCTCGTCGGTTTGGATCTCTGGGTGCACCATCTCCAGCGCTCGTGGACCCGGGCGCACCTCACCAAAACAGCGCAAGGTGGTGGCGTTTTCCAGTCGGGTCCGCATCGAGCGGGAATAATGAAACAGACGCAGAGTGACGGTGCCGGTGGCGTCGCCTAGGGTAATGAGTAGCGAGCGTCGCTGCCCGTAGATCTCACGGATGCCAAGTCGGTGACCTTCAATCAGGGCACGCTGGCCTGGCTGTAGGCTGGAAATCGCCGCGATGCGGGTGCGGTCCTCGTAGCGCAGGGGCAGGTGAAACGCTAAATCCAGCAAACTGTGGATGTGCAACTTGGCCAGCTTCTCGCTGACTTTAGGACCAATCCCGGTTAGTTGCGCAAGCTCAGTCATCCCGGGGGGCTGCGTTGAGCTTTCCGGCGACACTGCGTAGCACCTCGACCAGGGCAGTAATCGCGCCAGGACGGGGAAAGCTGGCCCGCCAGGCCAGCGCCACGGTGCGTTTCATCTCACTGTGATGGAATGGCCGGTGAGTTAACAGGCCCGGTGCATAGCGCCCAGCACCCACCGCCGAGGCCGGCAGGATGGTAATGCCCAGACCGCCGGCCACCATGTGGCGTAGCGTTTCTAGGCTAGACCCTTGGGTCAGCGTGGGGCCGGATGAGGACTTGATGCGCTCGTTCAAGGCCGGGCATTGGTCGAGAATTTGATCACGAAGACAGTGTCCTTCACCCAGCAGCATGACATCGTTACGCAACAGTGCGTCGCGATGGATCTGGGGCTGTTCACTCAGCGGATCCTGCGCACTCATCAAGACCTCAAAGGGTTCGTCATATAACGGCAGTGTGACGACGTCGGTCTCAGTGAAGGGTAATGCCACAATCGCTGCGTCAATCTGACCGGTGCGCAGGGCAATCCTTAAGTCCGCGGTATAGCCCTCTTCAAGTTGCAGCGGCATGTTGGGCGCTTTTTGCATCATCGCCGGCACTAGGTCCGGAAACAGATAGGGACCGACAGTATGGATGGCGGCGAGCTTGAAGGATCCGTTGAGCGGGTCGCTTTGGACCTTTGCGGTTTCAATAAAGTCACTGGCCTGTTCTAAAATCCGCTGCGCCTGGATCAATAGCGGCTTGGCACTGAGGGTGAGTTGCACCCCGGCCCGTGCCCGCTCAAATAACGCCAGGCCCAACTCATCCTCCAAGCGCTTAATACCGGCGCTTAGGGTAGGCTGGGAAACATTGCATCGTCGGGCAGCTCGACCAAAATGTTGCTCTTGAGCGAGTGCGACGAAATAGCGGAGGCCAGTTAGGGTCATACAGTGACACAGTCCAATCGATGCCTCATTCTGGGGGCAGGCGCGCTTGGCATCAAGTTAGGCGCCCAATTAGAACAATGCGGTCATCAGGTGGTGGGCGTGCGGCGTCACCCTGAACGTATCCCCAAGACGCTCAGTGCGGCCTATGGCGATCTACATGACCCGCGAAGTTTGGTGGATTTATGGCGACGTCATCTGCCTCCTGAAGGCGGTGAGCTGTGTTTAATTTTGACGCCGGATGGACGGGGCGAGGCGGGCTACCGACGTACCTACATCGAAGGGCTGATTAATGTGGCTGAATCGTTGAAAGTGGCTCAGCGCCGCCCACACGTCACCTTTGTCTCATCAACCAGTGTTTTTGGCGACAACGTTCATGCGGTCAACGAAACGACTCCCCCGAATCCGCAAAGTCCGGGTGGCCGGATCCTGTGGCAGGCGGAACAATGGCTGTGTCAGCAGGACTTTCCGGTGACGCGGGTACGGTTTGCCGGCATCTACGGTCCAACGCGGTTGCGATTTTTAGAACGGGTCGCTGCGGGTGAGGTGTCTGGCGTCGCCAATGCCCCCAGTAACCGGATTCATGAAGACGACTGTGTCGGGCTGCTGCGCTGTGTGATTCGCAGTGTGCATTCGGGGCTGCACGTGCCTGAAGTCATCCACGGCGTGGACGAAGATCAGGCGACCCTGGGCCAGGTGGCTGCGTTTATTGCCCGGCGCTTGCACTGTTCAATGCCGCGCTTTGATGGGGTTCCCAGCGCCCGTGGCGGGCAACGCTGGGTGGAGTCGCTGGGTATTGATCAGATCAATTACCAGCTACAGTTTCCCGATCACATCAGCGGTTATAGCGATGTGATCCGGTCACTTTAAAGGGCCATTACCCCATCCATTTCGATCTGCGCGCCCTTGGGCAATGCAGAAATCTCGATGGCTGCACGGGCCGGATAAGGCTGGTCAAAGTACTGAGCCATGATCTCGTTGACGGTCGCGAAGTTCGACAAGTCGGTCATAAAGATGTTCAGTTTGGCGATGTGGTTAAGTGAGCCACCGGCGGCTTCACACACAGCGGTTAGGTTTTTGAATACCTGGTGTACCTGGCCGGGAAAATCTTCGACCAGCTCCATCGTTTCCGGCACCAAGGGAATCTGACCCGACAGATAGACGGTTTCACCGACTTTGACGGCTTGTGAATAAGTGCCAACAGCGGCGGGGGCGTTGTCAGTATGAATAACGCTGCGATTGCTCATGGGGAGTGTTTCCTAGTTGTTACGTCCGCGGCTGACGCGTTGGACCGGTTTTTGTGCTCGGATGCGGCGCATAACGCGTGCTAAATGGACGCGGTCATGCACGCCGGTAATTAATTGCACGACGCTGACGTGGGCGTCGCGCTCCTGACGGGTGATTCCTTCAATACTGGCTCCGGCGTCGGCAACCGCCGAGGCGATCTGGGCAATCACGCCGGATTGGTTCAGAACTTCAACCTTCAAGGCCGCTTCAAACTCGCCTTCTACCTGGGCATCCCATGCCACGGCGATGGTGCGTTCTGGGTTATCTAGCTGAGCGGCCACGGTACGACAGCGATCCTGGTGAACCACAATCCCTTTGCCGCGGCTGATGCTGCCAATAACGGCATCCCCAGGAATCGGCATACAGCAGCGACCATAACTCACCATAACCCCTTCGGAGCCTGCGATAGCGAGCGGCTTGTCACTCTGCTCACAATCCACCGATCGTTCACCGGCCAGGCGGCTGGCAATGGACAGTGCGGGCAAATCGCCATTGCCCACCCGCTCGAGAATGTCTTCGAAGTGAGCCACGTTGTGAACCTGGCAGGCATCCGCCATTTGCTCGGCGCTTAACTGATCCATCTCGATGCTAAAGGGCACCAGGGCTCGGGCCAAAATACGCTCGCCCAATTTGATCGATTCGGAACGCTCACGATGTTTGAGCGCATGGCGAATTGCGGTGCGGGCCTTGCCGGTTGTGACAAAGCTGAGCCAGTCGGAGTTGGGACGCGCGTTTGGCGCGGTGAGTATTTCGATGGTTTCGCCGGACTGAAGCGGACGAGACAAAGGGGCTAGCGAGCGGTCGATACGACAAGCAATGCAACGGTTGCCGACATCGGTATGAACGGCGTAAGCAAAGTCCACAGCGGTTGCGCCCTTGGGCAGCTCGAGGATTCGTCCCTTGGGTGTAAACACATACACTTCGTCGGGGAACAGATCGACCTTGGCGTTTTCGATAAATTCCAGACTGTCGCCGGCGCTTTGTTGCAGCTCCATCAGATCGCGTACCCAGCGCGACGCGCGGTCGGGGGTTTTGCCATCCTGTTGATCTTTGTACAACCAGTGAGCAGCGATACCCACCGCGGCCATCTTTTCCATTTCATGGGTGCGAATCTGGATTTCGATCGGAATACCGTGCATGCCAACCAAGGTGGTGTGCAGGGATTGGTAACCATTGGCCTTGGGGATTGCGATGTAGTCCTTGAAGCGTCCGATGCGAGGCTTGTATAGGCCATGCATTGCGCCCAAAACGCGATAACAGTCATCGACGCTGTCGGTGATGACCCGAAATCCATACACATCCATGATTTCAGCAAAGGATTTGTGTTGGATTTTCATCTTGCGATAGATCGAGTTGGCCTGCTTCTCGCGGCCCAGTACGATCCCGTTGAGTCCAAATTCTTCGAGGCGCGCACGAATCGCAGTCTCGATTTCCTCGACCACCCGCTTGCGATTGCCCGCCACTGCCGCGACCGCGCGTTCCAGGCGGGTCAGGCGCATGGGATGCATCGCGCGATAGGCCAGCTCTTGCATCTCTGAGCGCAGCTCGTACATGCCCAGGCGATTGGCGATGGGCGCGTAGATGTCTAGGGTCTCTTTGCCGATGCGGTAGCGCTTTTCGGGTTTTAGGGCGCCGATGGTGCGCATGTTGTGCAGTCGATCCGCTAATTTCACCATGATGACGCGGATGTCTTTGGCCATCGCCATGGCCATTTTTTGGAAGTTCTCAGCCTGCTGTTCCGCAGCGGTTTCAAACTGGATATGGGTCAGCTTGGAGACCCCATCAACCAAATCAGCGACTGCATCGCCAAATTGCGCGGCCAATCCATCGCGGGTTACGCCGGTATCTTCGATGACGTCGTGCAGCATCGCGGCCATTAGGCTTTGATGGTCCATGCGCATGTCGGCCAGCACTTCGGCGACGGCCAACGGATGGATGATGTAGGGTTCGCCGGAACGGCGCTGCTGCCCGGTGTGGGCCTGTTCAGAATAAAAATACGCCCTGCGAACCTGACGTATCTGATCTACGTCGAGGTAGTCAGTTAACGAGTCGCAGAGCGCATCGATCGACATGGTTTAGTTGTCGTAGCTGGCGCCAGTGTCCAGGGTGCCTGATTTGCGCATTTCTTCGCGAGCAGCTTCTTCGGCGGCGGCCTGACGATCCGCTTCGTCCTGAGCTGCCATAAAGTCAGAGTTCACTTTATTTTCAGCGATTTCACGCAAAGCCACCACGGTCGGCTTGTCGTTTTCCAGCTCAACCAAGGGCTCTTTGCCCTGTACCGACAGCTGGCGAGCGCGGCGCGAAGCCAACATGACCAGTTCAAATCGGTTTTCTACGTTTTCGAGGCAGTCCTCAACGGTTACACGTGCCATGAATGGCGATCTCCAAAAAGTTTGAGCAAGTCCTACAGTTTAACCCAAGTTCTCGTTGGGCAACAGCTGTTGCAGCAGGTCGCGGTTTGACGCGGCCTGATGGGCGGTTAAACAGCGCCTAGCACTGACGATTGCCTGCATCTGAGTGAGCGCCACATCAAAGTCATCATTAACGATGAGGTAATCAAAATTGGACCAGTGTTTCATCTCATTTTCAGCGGTCGACATGCGCGCGGCGATCACTTCGGCCGAGTCAGTGCCGCGGCCGGTTAGACGGCGTTCCAGCTCTTGGCGTGAGGGCGGTAGGATAAAAATGGATTGTGCCTCTGGCATGACTTGTTTGACCCACTGCGCGCCCTGCCAATCGATTTCCAAAAGGACATCTTGGCCCTGGGCGAGGTGGTGTTCGACCGCGGCTTTGGAGGTGCCATAGCTGTGCTCAAAGCCAAAGACCTGGGCATGTTCCAGGAATTCCTGGCGCTCAATCATCTGATCAAAGGTTTCGCGGGATACAAAATGGTATTCCCGCCCCGTTTGCTCGCCTACTCGGGGCGCACGGGTGGTGTGAGAAACCGACAAATACAGATCGTCAGTGTTATCGAGCAAAGCACGGGTCAAGGTGGTTTTCCCGGCACCAGAGGGGGCGGCGACTACGAACAGAGAGCCGCGGGCAGCAGTATTTTTCATGCGCGGATTGTAGCGCTTTTTGTTAGACTGCGCGGCCGAAAATAAAGGAGCCAGCATGCGCCCGAGCCAACGAAATACCGATCAGCTACGCACCGTTCAGATTGAACGCAACTTCACCTGCCATGCTGAAGGTAGCGTGCTGATTACGATCGGGCGCACCCGTGTGCTGTGCACCGCAACGGTCGAGGAAAGTGTGCCGCGGTTTTTGCGGGGCAAAGGCCAGGGTTGGGTGACGGCTGAATACGGCATGCTGCCACGTTCGACCCACACACGCATGGGGCGTGAAGCCGCCCGCGGTAAGCAGCAGGGGCGTACGGTTGAGATCCAGCGACTGATCGGCCGCTCATTACGGGCGATGGTTGATCTGAAAAAGCTGGGCGAGCGTCAAATCACGATCGATTGCGATGTGCTGCAGGCTGACGGCGGTACCCGTTGTGCAGCGATTACCGGTGCGGCGGTGGCCTTGGTCGATGCGATCAATGGTTTGCAGCGCGAGAAACTGCTCAAGGATGATCCGGTGTTGGGATTGATGTCAGCCATCAGCGTCGGCGTGTATCAGGGCCAGCCGGTGCTGGATCTGGACTACGACGAGGACTCCAATGCAGATACCGACATGAACGTGATCGCGCTTGAGGGCAAAGGTTTGGTCGAAATCCAAGGCACCGCCGAGGGTGAGGTGTTCGACCGAAGCCAGCTCAATGACCTGCTAGACCTTGCCGAAGCGGGTACTCAAAGCCTGTTTGAAGCACAGCGGGCTGCGCTGGCAGCCGGTTAAAGTTCGATATCGTAATCAACGATCAGCGGCGCATGGTCGCTGAATCGTCGTTCGGTGTAGTAGCTGGCGGTTAATACCTTAGGCCCCAGCGCTGCCGAGGTGATTTGATAGTCCACGCGCCAGGCTCCTAGGTCATCGTGCTGGCCTAGATCATCCTCGGTCGGCCACCAACTGTAGTACCCCCCCTCTGCGGAGACCTCGCGCAGGGCGTCGCGATAGTCGATCTCCTGGGTAATGGTGTCCAACCATGCCCGCTCGTCGGCTGTGAATCCCGGTGTGTGGTGGTGCGCATTGGGATCGGTTAGATCCAATGAGGTATGGGCGATTTGTAAATTGCCGGCATAGATAAACAGCCTGCGCTTGCGGCGCACCTTGCTCATGACGGATTTGAGGGTCTCACGGAATTCTTCTTGGATATCTACCAGCTCTTGATCGTAGGCCGGCGGAATCCATACGCTCGCAATAGAGACGTGCTCGTAGTCGGCCTGAATCAGAGTGCCGTGACGGTCAATATTGTAATTGGCCAATCCGCGCATGATTGCCTTGGGTATCTGTCGGACGTACAACGCCGTACCGCCGAAGTTTTCCTCTTCGCCCTCGTAAAAGAAACGCTCATATCCGGGCAGGTCAAAGCGCGGATCGTCTTCAATTTTGTATTCGCGGCAGCAGATGTTTTGTAGTGCAATGACGTCGGCGTCCTTGCCTTGGACCCAGTCGAAGAATCCGCGCTGCGCCGCATCAATCATCCCGTTCACTGTCAGGTTGATCACGCGCATGTCTGTTATCCTTAATGTAGCGTCGCCCCAGTGCAGGGGCCTTTGATCAGCAGACAGGAGTGTAGCTTGAGTTCGACCGACTATAAACATCGCTTTTTGGAAGCCTGCCTTGGCTATGGTGCCCTTAAATTCGGCGAATTCACGTTAAAAAGCGGCCGCGTCAGTCCGTATTTCTTTAATGCGGGCGCATTTAATGACGGGGCTGCCTTTGATTTGTTGGGCGAGTGCTACGCGCGCGCCATCGAGGGAATGGACTTTGATGGGCTGTTTGGCCCGGCCTATAAAGGGATTCCTTTGGGAACTGCGTTGGCCGTCAGTCTGGCTCGAGGCGGCCGTAACGTGCCGGTCACCTTTAATCGCAAGGAAGCCAAGGATCATGGTGAGGGCGGTATTTTAATGGGTGCCGAGCCACAGGGTCGTATGTTGCTGGTCGACGACGTGATCACCGCAGGCACCGCCGTGCGCGAGGCGATGCAGCAGTTGTCCCAGGTCACGGTGGCGGGTTTAGTGGTCGCACTGGATCGTCAGGAACGGGGGCAGGGTGCAACCAGCGCGATTCAGGAGTTACGCGCCGAGGGGATTGATGTGCGCACCATTGTGACCCTGGATGATGTCTTGGAGTTCGCCCGCGCCACTCAGTCGCCCGAGCAGATTCGTGCCATCGAGTTGTACCGCCAGGAGTACGGCGTCACAGATTGACTATACTGGGGGCATGCGTTGGTTATGGCTTCTTGTGTCCCCTGTTGCACTGGCTTCGGAACTCTTGGTTCCGGGTGCCGCATTCTATCGATTTAGTGATGAGTCCGGCCGCACGCAAATCAGCGATAAAATCCCACCCCAGGCCGTTGCCCGGGGCTATGAGGTGCTGGATAGCCGTTTATTTGTTCTAAAAACCATCCCGCCTCAGCTGACCCCAGCGCAATTGGCACAACGGGATCGCAAGCGCGCCGAGCAGGCGCGGTTAGCCCAGCAGGCCCAGCAGGATCAAGCCTTGTTGGATCGATTCCCGAGTGTTGAGGATGTCACGGCTGCGCAACGAAGCGAAGTCCGCCGTATAGAGCTGCAGCTGGATATTCAGCGGCGAAGCTTGGACATTCATGAAAAATCACTGGCCAGTTTGCAGCGCAAAGCGGCCCGCGAAGAACGTGACGGCGCACTCAGCACCCAGACGTTGCAGGCGCTGGCCGACAAAGAACTCGATGTATTGAAAGCCCGCCAAGCCGTGGCCGATCGCAGCCAAGCATTGGAAGATGTTCAGGCGCTGTATCAGGCCCGGCGGGAGCGGGTGGCGCTGCTGACCCAACAGCCCCGTTAGGCGGGGCCCTGAATCATGGTGCCGATACCCTGATCGGTGAACAAATCCAACAGCAACGAATGGGGCACTCGACCATCCAGAATTACGCTTGAGCTAACGCCATTTTGCACCGCACTGAGTGCGCAATCGATTTTGGGCAGCATGCCGCCATAGATCGTGCCATCTTCAATGAGGCCTTCAACCCGCTGGACGTTGAGTCCGGTTAACAACTGGCCCTGCGAGTCCAGCACGCCCGGGGTGTTGGTCAGCAGGTATAGACGCTCTGCGCCCATTACTTCGGCCACCTTGCCCGCTACCGTATCGGCATTGATGTTGTAACTGGCGCCATCCGCCCCGACCCCGATCGGTGCGATGACGGGAATAACCGAGCTTTGCGTGAGGATATTCAAGACCGAAACATCGATGGTCGATACTTCGCCAACATGGCCCAGATCAATGATTTCGTCGGGTTGTTTGGTGTCGGCCGCGCGCTTTAGGTTGAGCTTGCGTGCTTTGATGAAGCTTGCGTCTTTGCCGGTTAAGCCCACGGCCTTGCCGCCCGCCTGGTTGATCAGATTAACGATGGATTTGTTGACCTGTCCGCCCAGCACCATTTCCACGACATCCATGGTCGCCGCATCGGTGACACGCAAACCGTCAATGAACTCGCTTTTGATGTTTAGTCGTTCGAGCAGCTGACCGATCTGAGGGCCGCCGCCATGAACCACGATCGGATTGACGCCAACCTGTTTGAGTAGGGTCACGTCCTGCGCAAATTGCTGCTGCAGCACCGGATCCACCATGGCGTTGCCGCCGTATTTGATTACGATGGTTTTGCCGGCGTGGCGCTGGAAATACGGCAGCGCCTCGATCAGAAATTCAGCGGATTGAGTTGAGGCGGCCATCTAGCACTCCTTAAAATTCGGCGCGCAGTGTAGCACCTAAAACTCCAGATTCAGATCCGGTGCGACCAAGGTGAGCTGGCTGCGGAACTGCTGTTTAATGCGCTCCAAGCCTGTCTCATTCGCGGCCTCAAAACGCAGCACCAACACGGGCGTGGTGTTGCTGGCACGTACCAGCCCGAACCCATCAGGGTAATCAACCCGAACTCCGTCAATGTCCGACAGCTCGCCGCCTTCAAACCAGCCTTGATCGGATAGCCGCTGAACGATGCTGAATTTGGTTTGGTCGGTGACGTTTAGGTTGATTTCAGGCGTGCTGACGTCACTGGGTAGCTCGGCCAACAAATCATCCATCGAGCGCTCCAAGCGGTCGGTCATTTCTAATACGCGAGCCGCGGTGTACAGCGCATCGTCAAAGCCGTGCCAGTTTTCGGTAAAGAAAATGTGCCCGGACATTTCGCCACCCAGCGGGGCGTTGAGGGCTTTCATTTGGCGTTTCACCAGTGAGTGGCCAGTTTGACACATGACGGGGTTGCCACCGGCTTCACGGATGATGCGTCCTAGGTGCCGCGAGCATTTTACGTCATACAGGATCGCCTCACCAGGATTGCGCTGGGCGACGTCTCGCCCCAATAGCATCATCAACCGATCCGCAAACACGTTTTCGCCACCGGCGGTGATGACACCCACGCGATCGCCATCCCCGTCAAAGGCAAAGCCGATGTCTGCGCCCAGTGCTTTAACACGAGCTTGCAGTTCAACGACGTTGGCCGGTTTTGATGGGTCGGGGTGATGATTAGGGAAGTTTCCGTCGACGTCGGTATAAAGCGAGTCGACGTCGCAGCCCAGCGTTTCGAAAAAGCGGGTCGCCATCATACCGGTGACGCCGTTTCCGCAATCAATCACGATCTTGGCGCCGGGTTTTAGCCCAATGCGCTGGCTGACTTCGGCCAGGTAGGGTTCAACGTAATCGCGGTTTTCTAGCGTGCCTTGGCCCTCGATCCAATAACGATCCTGAATCCGTTTGAGTAGGGCCTGAATTTCGGCGCCGGCCAGTGTGTTGCCGGCGATCATCATTTTGAACCCGTTGTAGTCCTTGGGGTTGTGGCTGCCTGTCACCATGACACCGGTCTGGGTCTCGCTGACCGCACAGGCGTAGTACACCAAGGGCGTGGGCACGATGCCAATATCAATCACGTCTAGACCGGCGCTCAGAATGCCGTTGTTGAGTGCGTCTTTGAGCTCAGGGGTGCTCAGACGACCGTCACCGCCGGTGACGACTTTGCTCTGGCCTTGCGATGCGGCCTCGCTGGCCAGCACCTTGCCCAGGGCAAAGGCCACCTGTGGGGTGAGTGTATCTGTGGTTTCTCCACGCACATCATAGGCGCGGAATATGCTGGGATCGGGCTGGTAGCCCATGGGTAAAATCACGCGAGCATCCTGTTGCGAAGGTGGGTTTGCACGGGGCAAGTCTACATCAATTCGCGACGATTCCTCGCCCGCTTCTAGATCCACTTCCGCATCGACCAAGGACAGTGCGCTGAAATCAATGGCAGCCTTACTAGGCTCAGGCTCAGGCTCAGGCTCAGGCTCAGGCTCAGGCTCAGGCTCAGGCTCAAGGGTGAGCGTCATCGCAGGCAAGGGGTCGGGGTCAGTGACCGCGGTGCTTTGCGATTCCATCTCCACAGGCGCCAGCTCAATTTCCTCAATGATCTCGGTCGCCGGAAGCGTGAGGGGCTCGGCATCCACGGGCGGGGGCGCCGGTGTGCTGAGTTGTTCTTGAGGAGGCTTGGGTTTGGCAGCAGGCTTGTGGTGCTCGGCGCCGCTCGCGATGGCCGCAGAGGACGTGACTGCAGCCGCCTGGGTTTCGCTGGGCTCACTGCGCTTTTGGGTTTTATAGCTCAGGGCCCGGGCTGCTTTTTCATACGCGGGGTCGCCAAAATCCGGCGCGGCCAAGCCGGGTTCGCGATGCGAGGCCAGGACATATTGGGTCAGCTGCGCAAGCCGTTGATGGTGTCCACGACGGAGCAACTCTAGGCCCACCAGACCCGCGATGACGCTCAGGATCAGCGCTACCGCCGCCACTCCCAGTGCCCAGACCAGATTAATGCCTAGATGCGCACCCAGCGTTGGGTTGGGGCGCATCTCCAACGTCCAATAAGGATGACGCGTGGGTCGGCTAAGTACCTGGCCTTGGCCTTGGCCTACGGAAAAAATCTGTTGGGGTTGGGCGCCATCAAATCGTTGTATCAGGTCAACCTGGCCTAGATCACTAGCCCCGGCGATGTGCTTAAAGATCGGGTTCTGGTCGATCACAATCATCAGCGTGCCGACGATGCCGCGGTCATTTCGGATGGGTCGCGCCAGTCGGATCATGCGCCGTGATGAGACCGTGAAACTCTCGGCCGGGGGCAGCTCGCCCGCCTCGACGCGGCGAATCAAATCCAGTGTGGCAAAGGTAATGGGTAGGGCAGCGTTGGGCTCTAGTTGGGCCTCGTTGAGTCGAAACAGCCGGGTGGTTAGTCCGCCGGGCAATAGCGCGGTGAAATCGGCTTCCAGTGCTAGGCGCTGCACATCCGAGAGTCCGCGTTCGAGCCGATCGGCCAAGCCCGGTCGGTTGGCGGCGGCGCTCGCCAGTCGTTCCAGCTGCTCGTTTTGAGCGTTGACAACGCTGACGAGACGATCGAGCACCACGTGGGTTTGTGCGGTCCGAATTTGCTCGCGCTCTTGTGGGATCAGTACCCCGAGCAGCCCACCCAACCAAACACCCAGGCCTAAAAGAGCCCCCAACATCAAGACTAACCGTGCAACCACAAAACCATTCCCGCTAACCGACGCTAGCAGTGTAGTTCAGCCTAGGCGGTTCGCCCTCGGACTAGCACTATTGGGTGCCTGAGCTGCCATAGCCACCTTCGCCGCGGGCGCTATCACCGGTGTATTCATCGACCCAGTTAAAGCTGGGAACGGCGACGGGCACCAGCACCATCTGAGCGATCCGCTCGCCAATTTCGATCGTTTGCGGTGACTGTCCACGATTCCACAAACTGACCATCAACGGGCCTTGGTAGTCCGAGTCAATCAAGCCGATGGTGTTGCCTAAAATAAGGCCGCGTTTGTGGCCTTGACCGCTTCTGGGCATCAACATGGCACACCAGTTTGGATCTTGGATGTGGATCGACAGTCCCGTTGGGATCAGTTCCCGTTGCCCGGGCTCCAGCGTTAGAGGTGCGTCGATCATCGCACGCAAATCAACGCCGGCAGAGCCTGCAGTGGCGGGTGTAGGTAGAGGAAATTCAGTACCCAATCGGGGGTCCAGGATTTTGGCATCCAGCTTCATGTATCGACTCGCGTTAATAAGGTTGAGAAAATCTGTTCGGCCAGTACTCGTTTGCTGGCACTGCCGAGGTCTACAACGCCCTGGGCATCGCACCAGTGCAGGTGATTGTCGTCCTGACCAAACCCCTGTTGCTCGCCAACGGTGTTGATCAAGATGGCGTCCAGCTGCTTGTCAGCAAGCTTTTGCTGGCCGTATTGCAACGCGTCCTGTGTTTCAGCGGCAAATCCGATCACGCGTCGGGGGCGCTCGGACAGTTTGGCGATGGTCGCGATGATGTCGGGGTTGGCGGTTAGCTGAATTTGGCTTAGGTCGGCCAGCCCCTTTTTGAGCTTTTGCTCGGCGACCGTGAGGGGGCGATAGTCAGCGACCGCAGCGCAGCCGATAAAAATGTCGCAGCCAGCCTGTTGCAAGCTGGCCTCGAGCATCTGTTGGGCGCTGACGACGTCGATGCGACTCACCCCAGTGGGGCAGTCCAGCGCTGTGGGTCCGCTGATCAGTGTGACCTGGGCTCCTAAGTCGCGGGCGGCCTGCGCCAGCGCATAGCCCATCTTGCCTGAGGAGTGATTGGATAAATATCGAACGGGATCAATGGCTTCGCGGGTCGGGCCGGCAGTAATGCACACCTGTTGGCCCTCCAGTGCACGCGGTGCTAGGGCCCTTTCAATGGCCTGTTGCAATAACTCCGGCTCGCGCATGCGACCCAGTCCGACGTCGCCACAGGCCTGATCCCCAGCATCCGGGCCATGGATGATAAAGCCACGGGATTCCAACGTGCTCAAATTGGCCTGCGTTGCGGGCTGCGCCCACATCTGTTGATTCATGGCGGGTGCTAAATGAACCGGTGCTTGGGTGGCTAGCACGACTGTGCTCAGTAAATCACCGCCTTGACCCGCTGCAAGGTTCGCCATGCAGTGGGCGGTGGCGGGCGCAATTAAAACCAGTTCGGCCCAACGGGCGAGCTCAATGTGCCCCATTCCGGCCTCGGCCTCGGGATCCAACAGACTGTATCGCGGGGCAATGCCAGTCAGCGCCTGCAACGTCAGCGGGGTCACAAATTCTTGGGCGCCCTGGGTCATGATGACCTGAACTTCGGCGCCGGCCTTGGTCAGTGTGCGAGCCAATTCGGCCGCTTTGTAGGCTGCAATACCGCCGGTGATGCCAAGGATGACCCGACGTTGGGAGAGCGCGTACCTCACAAGAGTTCCTTATCTGACGTCTTAAGGTTTCTGGCTCGACACAATACGCGCCTTACTTCAAAGGAGCCAATTATGCGATCGATTCGACAACGTCTTGAGGAGCGAGGATGTGACGCCTTAACGCCAGCTGAGCTGTGGCGTGTGGTCTGTGCAGGCCGACGCCTGGATCCGGTGCCGGTCATGCAGGCGTTTTTGGACAACCACTGGCCTGCGAATTCTCAGGCCCCGTTGGCGGTTCGTCTGCAGGCATGGGAAGCGCTAAGGGAGCGTTGGCTGGAGCAGTCTTTGCAACGTCAGCCGTTGGACAGCAGCGATCGAGTGCGCGCCTATCTGTGTCATCGGTTGGGTCGATTGCCCCGTGAACAGGTCTTGGCTTTGTACCTAGATACCCGGTTGCGCTTGCTGTGCAGCCAAACGGTTGCACTGGGTACCATTAACGAGGCTCGGCTGTACCCGCGGGAGTTGGTACGTGGCGCCTTAGAAAACGGTGCGAGTCATTTGGTTTTAGCGCATAATCATCCCAGCGGTCAGCGCGCACCTTCTGCTTCAGATGTGGCGTTGACAGATCACGTGGAATCGATTTTGGCTGGGGTGGACGTTACCCTGGTCGATCATTTCGTAGTGACCGCATCGGGCATCGAATCGATTAAGCGCTCGAATAAAGCCGCCTAGGGGTTGAGCTTTACATTCAGGCTTGGTATCTTCTCGCGCCATTTTTAAGCTTGGCCAAATTTATTGGTCAGCGGGGCTGGCCGCCCGAATTAAGCCAGAACTTATAGAGAGGACCCTCATGTCAAAGGTGTGCCAAGTGACCGGCAAGCGGCCTGCTACCGGTAACAACGTATCTCACTCAAAAGTGCGTACGCGTCGTCGTTTCCTGCCTAATCTGCAGTACCACAGATTTTGGGTAGCTAGCGAAAACCGTTTCGTTCGCCTACGCGTTTCAAGCAAAGGTATGCGCATCATCGACAAGAAAGGCATCGATGCCGTTCTTGCAGATCTGCGTGGCCAAGGTCAGAAGGTTTAAGGAGCACTCATTATGCGCGACAAGATCAAGCTGGTTTCAAGTGCCAACACTGGACACTTCTACACCACCACCAAAAACAAACGCACCATGCCCGACAAGATGGAAATCAAAAAGTTTGATCCCGTCGTTCGTCAGCATGTCATCTACAAAGAAGCCAAAATCAAGTAAGGCTTTTTAGATGTGCTAAAAACCCCCAGTGTATTGGGGGTTTTTTTTTGCCTGTCAGAAACGGGGAATCTATGCCAGAGCTGCCAGAAGTTGAGACAACCACCCGTGGGCTGTCGCCGCATTTAACGGCACAGCGCATCGAGAGTTTTGAGATCCGCGAATCGCGTTTGCGCTGGCCGGTTGATGGCGAGTTGAGCGATCTGTTGGTCGGGGTCAGCATTGTCTCGCTGGCGCGTCGATCGAAGCTGATGTTGATCCATTTGGATAACCAGCTCAGCTTGATTTCACACCTAGGCATGAGCGGTTCTTGGCGTATCTGCGACCCCAATGAGACGCTGCGAAAGCATGATCATCTATTGCTAACCCTATCCAATGGGTTGCAGGCGCGTTATCACGATCCGCGGCGGTTTGGCAGTTTTGAGGCCTGTCCCACCGATCAGCTTGATGTCCATCCCCGCCTATCCGGGCTCGGCCCAGAGCCCCTGACCCCGGCATTTACTGCGGATCGATTGTTTGAATTAAGCCGCGGCCGTCAAACGCCGATTAAGGCTTTCATCATGGACAATGCGGTCGTGGTCGGCGTAGGAAATATCTATGCCACGGAGGCTCTGTTCGCCGCAGGTATCTCGCCAAAGCGCGCCGCGGGCCGCATTGCCTGGGATCGATATCTGGTGTTGGTTGATGAGATCAAGCAGGTTCTGCAACGGGCGATCGAGCAAGGCGGCTCAACCCTGAGGGATTTTGTGAACAGCGATGGTCAGCCGGGGTACTTTGCGCAGACCCTTCAGGTCTATGGCCGCAGTGGGCAACAGTGCCTTCGTTGCGAGCGCGCCTTGAAAACAGCGACCATCGGACAGCGCACCACAGTGTGGTGCCCTAGCTGCCAGCGCTAGGTAATCCGGTCGTATTTGGCCTGCAGTTGCTCGCGGGTTTCGATGTGATTGGGGTCGACCGGAATGCAATCGACCGGGCAAACCTGCTGGCACTGAGGCTCGTCAAAGTGTCCAACGCATTCGGTGCATAGGTTGGGATCGATCACAAAGATCTCTTCGCCTGCGCTGATGGCGTTGTTGGGACATTCGGGTTCACAAACGTCGCAGTTGATGCAGTCGTCGGTGATGATGAGTGCCATTAGTTGTTGTAAGCCTCTTTGAGTGCTTGTGCCACGTTCGGTGTCACGAATTGATCAATGTCTCCTCCTAGCCGGGCGACTTCACGCACCAGGGTTGAGGAGATATAGCTGAAACGCTCGACCGGGGTCAAAAACAGCGAATCCAGTTCGGGTTCCAGCGCACGGTTCATATTAGCCAGCTGCAGCTCATACTCAAAGTCAGCGACTGCGCGAAGGCCGCGTAATAATACCTTGGCGTTGTGCTGTTTGGCGAAGGCAGCCAACAGACCACTGAATCCCGTGACAACAATGTTATCCAAGTGTTGCAAGGCATTTTCAGCCATTTGAACCCGCTGTTCCAGTTCGAACAGGGGTTTTTTGTTCGGACTCTCGGCGACCGACACAATAACTTTGTCAAACAGCACACTGGCACGCTCGACGACGTGGACGTGTCCCAGGGTAATGGGGTCAAAGGTCCCGGGATACAGCGCAGTTACGCTCATTGGATGTCTCCACTTAGCTGCAATAAAAATTCACGGCACCGCTGCTCTGCATAATACTGCGCCTTCCATGGCCACGATCCCGTAACGAAGCCTACATGGCCACCGCCTTGGGTCAATTCGAATTGGCACGACTTTGGCAGGGGGAGCGGGGGGCGTGAGTCGGCGGTGAAAAGGGGGTCATCGCTGGCTTGTAGCATCAACAAGGGTGTTTGTACCTGTCCCAGCACCTGGCCTGGGTCAACGCGCTGATACAGATCGTCAGCATCCACAAATCCGTTGAGTGGCGCGGTTAAAGCGTTGTCAAAATCCCGGAAGGTTTTGAGTTTAGCCAGCGCTGCATCGGCCGGATAGGACGTGCTCCAGGGTGCCCGCAGTCGTTGTCCATGCTCGCGTTTGCGGGCGGCCATTTTGCACAGTCGATTCAGCAGATAACGCCGATACAGCCAGGTTTTGGGGGAATCCAGATACGCTGCATTGGCTGCAAAATTAAAGGGGCAGCTGATCGTAACCGCGCCACGCAGGCCCAACGCATCGCGTCCTAGGGTGTTGACTAGCATCGCGGCGCCCAGGGAAAACCCGACCGCGTACAGCTCCCGAGTCCCCGCTGCGCGGATTAAATCCTGCACATCGGTGTAGCGGCCGCCGTGGTAGGTGGCTTGGGTGTTATTCGGTTGCACGGCGCCACGGGCATTCCAGGCCCAGGTGCTAAAGCCGGCTTGGTTTAGGCTGTGTTGCATACCTTGGACGTACAGTGACTCCGCGCAGCCCCCAAGGCCATGCAAAAGTAGCACCAGTGGTCCGCCTTGTTCGAGTTGTTTGACCCAAATCGTATCGTCATCACGGGTGCTAATGGCGCGCCATCGCCCAGCGGCCCGGATTCGACGCAGCCGAGTGGGTAGAATCGATTGCGCATGGGGATTGGCCAGCCACCAAGGGGCTTGGTAGCTCATGCGCGCTCAAGCAGGGCCAGGTGTTCGGCACCGGCGCGGGTCCGTTTAAGTTCGACCCAGCCCGGCGGCAGCTCAACCCCTTTTTCGTGTTCGATGACAACCATGCCATCAGGATTCAGTACCGCTTCAGCCCGGGCCAGTGCCGGTGCCAACATCGACTTACCAAAGGGCGGATCAATAAAGATCAAATCAAAACCTGGCTCAATCGCCAGGGTCAACGCATCACCGCGGTGTACGCGTAATCCTTCAACTTTCCACGCGGCGGCGGTGTTGAGCAGGTGCTGGGCTAGCTGCGCATCGCGCTCGATCGCATGGACACTGTGTGCACCGCGCGACAGCGCCTCCAGTGACAAACCGCCAGCGCCGGCAAACATGTCCAGAACACGACGGCCTTCGATCCAGCCCTGCAGCCAGTTGAACAGGGTTTCACGCACCCGTGAGGGTGTCGGTCGTAGGCCCGGCAGCAGCGGCAAGGTCAGTTTGCGGCCGCGCAGTGAGCCTGCGCAGATGCGAAGCGTTAGGGTTTCAGCCATGGGCGTAGGTCTTCAAAGGTCAGAGTCGAGAGTCGTTGAGCTTGTTGCTCGTGCCAATCCAGCGGCAAATCCTCAGCGGCCATCGTTTCCAGCAAGGCCAAGCGCGAATCTCGGGCGCTCATGGCACCCAGCAGTTGCTCGATCAGCCGCAGGCGTTGGGGCTCGAATTGGGCCTGGGGATCCTGGGTGGTGGCCAGGCGGTTTGCCAGCGTAGTCAGGATGAAATCAGCCTGTTGACGGGGGTAGGGGCCGGGGTGGCCCTGCAATTGGCTGATCGCGTGTTCCCACTGCGCCAGGCTAATGTCGCCGTCGACGGCCAGGGCGTGGGCTGGCATCGGCCATTGGGTGCCCATCCAATCGGTGCTGCCACGAACCCGGATCGCCGAAAAATGGGCGCTGGTACGCTCTTCAATCAGGGCGCTGGGATAGTCCTGCGCGAACCAGGCTTTCCAGGGGGCTGGATCGGCAACGATCAGGCTGACAACGCTTTGCCCGTCGCTGGGGAGCCAGCGTGCATGCATCGCAAGGGTTGGGTTGTTCTGCTGGGTCGGTGCCGTCAAATTCAAAATCAAGATGATGGCCATCAGCACCGGGATGATCAGCCACAGGGTGCGGCGGTCGGGTTTGATGGGCAGGCCAAGCGCGCCCTCAGATTTGTCCTGATTTTTCACACGGCGATGGTAACATGGCGCGCAGCAATTTTAGGGGACAGTGTTCGTGCAATCATTAATGGAAATTGCGCCGTATCTTATCGGTGTGCTGGTAGGTCTTGGGCTGGTTGTTTGGATCGCTAAACGCGCAAACTCCAAGGACTCATCCCCTCAGTCGCCCAGCACCCCAGCCGCGCCGACCGCGACCCAGAGCCCAGCAACCGCTGAGCCTGACGAACAGCCCACTCAAGAGCCCGTTCCAGCGTTGGACACCAGCGATTGGCGTACCCGCCTAACTGGCGGTCTATCGCGGACTCGTGGCGCGTTCGCCTCCTTGGGGCAGTTATTTCAGGGCGAATTCACCGAAGAGTTAGAAGAAGAAATTGAAGAGGTTTTGCTAACCAGTGATTTGGGGATGAGCGTGACCTCCAAGGTGCTGGAGTCCCTGCGCCAGGCGGTCAAGGAAAAGGGCCTGAAAGGTGAGCAAATCCATAACGAATTGCGAGAGCAGCTGACCCAATTATTGTTGCCCTGCCAGCAAAGCTGGCAGCCCGGTGAGGGCACCCAGGTCATCATGATGGTCGGCGTCAACGGCGCGGGTAAAACCACAACCCTGGGTAAATTGGCGGCTCAACATAAAGCGGCGGGTCGTAACGTCATGCTGGCCGCCGGTGACACCTTCCGAGCGGCTGCGGTCGAGCAGCTTAAAACCTGGGGCGAGCGGGCGAATGTACCGGTGATTTCGCA
>JBMYYI010000005.1:0-75537 GCA_049609265.1 Litorivicinus sp.
CAATGGGCCCACGGACCTGAATATCAGTCGATTTTAGCCGTCCGAAACAAAGGCATTTCCTTGACCTTGCGGGCCTTTGGCACTTAATCCAGCACCGCTGGCCAGTTCGCTTCGGCCTTAGCAATGTTTCCGGTCACGTCCTTTAACCAACGTGACCGAACCGATGGGCTGTAATTTAGATAGAGTTTGTTGTCGATCACACTCCAAGCCAACGGATCTCCCTTCGCGGTGTACCCACTCGCCACCGCATAGGCGCAATAGCCGCCGTACTGAGGCAAATACCGCATCGGGTCTTGTTGAAATAATGAGCGGTTGCGCTCGCTACTAAAACGATAATCCACTCCCTCATGGGTGAGCTCAAAGCTTGCCAGCCCCTTAACCGGTGCCTCTTGAACAAAATAAGCCACGGGGTCGTATCCCGATAACCCGAGGTTGCTAAAGGCTGAGGTGTACACAGAATCAGCCGCCCAGGCGCTAGGCACCGCCATGGCCATAATCCACACAAAGTTTCGACGCTTCATACTCACTCCTGTTTAGCCCTTGGAGCGCGAATACGACGGCAAGGTTCATTTGGCCTGCGCCCTTTGGTACGTACCTCCCACTAAAAGTGCAGATCGCCAACTACACTGTCTAGCCAAAGCTAAAAGAAATAACAGGAGGTAGGCGTATGAACCCAGATTCATTGCAAGACCGAGCACTACGGGCCAACAACAAGGTTCAGGCGTTGCTTCAACAACTGATTGCACACCGCGGCGAACCCGAGGCTCATAACAGCCTGCGCGCTCATGCGAATCAGACGATGACAGAACTTTTTCAGCTCACGATCGAAGCGCAAAAAACCGGTGAGAATCTAGACCTAATCGAAGACGCAAAGACAACGTTGTTACGTCATTTCCCCGAGCTGATCACCCACGAAAAAGAGACCTGGGCCGACCACTAAGCCGAGCCCAGATACACCTGGCGGATGTGCCGATCATCCGCCAGCATGATCAAAGCAAATAGGGCCTCGGCTAAATCCTCTGCCCGCCCAACTCTTAGTTCACTCAGCGCTGTGGCCTTTGGGTCTACCACCAAGATATCGGCCTCATAACCCACCTCCAAGTTGCCCACCTGATTCCAACCCAAGGACTTAGCGGCGCCCCAGCTTGCGTGATAGAGCAGATCACGGGCACTGAGCACCCGCCCCAGCAAAGCGGATACCTGGTAGGCCGCTGACATCGTTGTCCACATCGACAGCGACGATCCGCCACCCACATCCGAGGCCAGTGCAATACGCTGATCCGCCCGCTGATGGGCCATGCACTCAAATAAGCCACTGCCTAAAAACAGGTTTGAGGTTGGGCAGTGAACCAGTGTGGCACCGCGCTCCTTAATGCTGGCCGCCTCACGTCCAGACAAATGAATGGCGTGGCCAAACAACGCGCCCGGCCGCACCAAATCAAACTGCTCATAGACGTGCAAGTAATCCATGGCCTGAGGGAAAAGTTCGGCGACCCATCGCAGTTCACCCTCGTTCTCGCTCAAATGAGTTTGCATCAAGGCATCGGGATAGGCATCCCACAGGGCTGCGCAAGCGGCCAACTGATCGGGGGTGCTGGTTGGCGCAAAGCGCGGCGTTATGGCGTACTGCAACCGGTCGACACCCTGCCACTTTTGCAGCAACGACTCGCTCTCTTGATAGCCGGAGATAGCGGTATCGCGCAGATTTTCTGGGCAATTTCGATCCATCAAAACCTTGCCGGTGGCCAGTCGAACACCGCGCCGCTTGGCCTGTTGGAATAACGCTTCGGCCGATGCGGAATGAACCGTGGCAAAGACCGCTGACCCCGTCGTTCCATAGGCCAGCGATTGGTCCAAGTACATCGCCGCCTGGGCTTGGGCGTAATCAAAGTCGCTGTACTTAGACTCTTCTGGGAAGGTATAGCGCTCAAGCCACTCCAATAAGGCCTCACCGTGGCTTGCAATAATCGGCAGCTGCGGATAGTGAACATGCGCATCAATCAGCCCCGGCATCAACCAGCAACCTCGATGATCAATTACCTCGGCCGCCGGGTAGCGCCGCTTTAAATCCTCCGCATCACCGCGCTCAACGATACGACCCTGATGCAGCACCAACGCGCCGCGGGCCTCATCGATCAGCTCACCCTCATCATCAAAAGCGATCCAATGCCCCAGTAGTAACTTCATAACACTTCAATCCGGTCCAATAACACCTGATGCAGAAGGCTTAGGGCGACGACACCCGGCTCTTTTCCCAAACTTTTTTGCCCGATCGGGCAGGTGATCGGCGTTGGATCTATGCCCAGTTTTCGCAGGCGGCTAGCAAAGCTAGCCCCTTTGCTATGCGACCCCAACAAACCCAAAAAGCCCGGCGGTGAAGTGAGGTAATGCTGGCACAGCTCAAAATCCAAGGCATGAGAGTGCGTCATAATGATGACCGAGTCAGGAAAATTGCTGGGCGTCTGCGCACTGCACGAGACGCCTTCCGGCCAATCGAAAGCCAAGTACTCTGGGCGTGGGTCCACCACCTGGAGCTGGATAGGCAAAGGCCCGACCAAACTGGCCAACGCCCGACAGACATGGCCGGCCCCATGAACTCGTAGTCGTATGTGGTTGTCCGCAGGCATGAACACATAGCCGCTGGGAAGACGATCGAGCGAACACAGGTCTGGAGCAGGCCAGAATTCCATGCGCACCCAACCGCCACAACACTGATTCATCAGAGTGCCCAGGTTGTAAGCGCGCTCCAGCGGATCGCGACACTCGCGGGCCAGCTGCATGACCTGATGTTCAAGCGCCCCGCCACCGACGGATCCGACCTGTGTCGTGGCACCCACCACCATCCAAGCCCCTTCGCTGCGCGGCGTGGACCCTTTGGCCTGCGTAATCACGACCAAACAGGCGGACGGTTCGGCGCGCAATAACGCCAGTCCTTCGCGCTCAAATCGAATCACAGTGCCATCAACAACCGCTCGGCAGTGGCCGGGGCATCCAACTGTGGGTATTTATCGCCGGTAATCGCGTGCTCCAGCGCAAAAAACGCTGACATCCCGAGCATCAAAGGCGGCTCGCCCACAGCTTTTGAACGCTTGATAGTGAGTTCTCGGTTTTCGCCTGCGGCCCAAATCTGCGCCCTGAAATCCGGCGGCGTATCACTGGCGCAGGGGATTTTGTAGGTTGAGGGAGCATGGGTCATCAGCCGCCCTTGGTCATTCCAAACCAGCTCCTCTAGGGTCAACCAACCCGCACCCTGAACATACCCGCCTTCGATTTGGCCCAAATCAATCGCCGGGTTAATTGAGCGTCCGCAGTCATGCAGAATATCCACGCGCTGGATTTGATTTTCGCCCGTCATCGTATCGACACTCACTTCGGTGACCGCCGCCCCATAGGCAAAGTAATAAAACGGCCGGCCATTCGCCTGCGCTCGGTCCCAGTGGATATCGGGCGTGGCATAAAAGCCAGTCGAGGATAACGAGATCCGATTGAAATAGGCCTGATGAACCAACTCGGCAAAGCTCCACTGCTGACCAGGAGCGCTGATCTGCTCACTGCCCCAAAGGATTTCGCCCACCGAGCACTGGCCTTGCTGCGCTGCAAATTCGATCAATCGCGTACGAAGGGTTTGGCAGGCAGCTGCCACCGCCTGGCCATTCATATCCGTCCCGGAACTGGCCGCTGTGGCTGAGGTGTTGGGTACCTTATCCGTCTGGGTTTGGGTCACTCGAATACGCCGCAAGCCCACACCCAACTCGCTGGCGGCGATCTGTGCAATTTTGGTGTACAAACCCTGCCCCATTTCGATCCCGCCATGATTGACCTGAATCGAGCCATCCTCGTAGATGTGAACCAGCGCACCAGCCTGGTTTAAGTGGCGCGTCGTGAACGAGATGCCAAATTTAACCGGCGTCAGGCTAATCCCTCGGCGCACGATCGGATCAGTCCGATTATGGCTTTCAATCGCCGCGCGACGGGCGTGATACTGCGAACTTTCCACCAACTCATCGACCAGGGGATCAAGCACCGAGTCGCGCACCTCCATTCCATAATGAGTAGGCTGGCACCGTGGTGGCGCCGGGTAAAAGTTCGCCTTGCGAACGGCCAGCGGATCCAGCTGACAGGCATGGGCGACTTCCTCGATGACGCGCTCCATCCCTAGCATGCCCTGCGGCCCGCCAAATCCACGAAACGCTGTGGCGCTGACCGTGTGCGTTTTGTAACGCAAGCTGTCGACCTGCAAATGCTCAATGGCGTAGGCATTGTCCGCGTGGAACATCGCACGATCCGCAATCGCGGCACTCAAATCCATCGAATGACCGCAGCGCACATGCTGAGTCACGCACAGTGCTCGAATCTTGCCGTTGGGTTCAAAACCAACCTGATAATCAATCCGGAAGTCGTGGCGCTTGCCGGTCATTCGCATATCGTGGTCGCGATCCAGCACCCATTTCACGGGCCGATTTAAGTCCACAGCCACCAAGGCCGCGGCGGCGGCAACGCCGTTACCCTGGCTTTCTTTGCCTCCAAATCCGCCACCCAAACGGCACACCTGAACGTCGACCTGATGCTGCGGCAGTCCCAACACCCGGGCGACCACATGCTGAATCTCGGTCGGGTGCTGGGTGGATGACAGGACCCGTACCCCGCCCTCACCATCGGGGTACACCGCAGCGCCCTGACCCTCTAAATAAAAATGGTCCTGGCCACCTAGCGTAATAGATCCAGAGCGCTGCATCGGTGCTTTGGAAAGCTCCGCCGGGGCGTCGCCTTTGGCCATCTGGTACGGCGCTTGGATTAGATTGGCACTGGCAATGGCTTGCTCCAGCGTGATGATGGCGGGTAGCTCACGGTACTCCACCTGGGCTTTGCTGGCTGCGTGCAGGGCCTGGGCTCGACTGGACGCAACCACCACAGCAATCAGCTGCCCCTCATACTCGACACCATCATCAGCGAACAGTCGATCGTCACCGGCTACCGGGCTTACATCGTTGCTGCCTCTCAGGTTTGAAGCATCGTAGACCCCAATAACACCGGGGCATTCCAGAACCTGGCGGTAATCACACCCTAGGATCTCAGCATGCGCCACGTCACTTAGAATCGGTGCCAGATGAAGCGTATTGACCGCTTCGGGCTCGTCATCCAAATAACGGGCGCGTCCACTAACGTGGCTGAGCGCACTTTCATGGGCGCGAGATCGATCAAGGCTATCGGTCATGCCGGCCGCTCCAATAAATCCATCAGGCCGCGCTTAACCATGCCCTGAGCCGCCTTCATCCGGTACTCGGCACTGGCTCGCGCATCCGACAGGGGCTGAAAATCCTGCGCCAACACCGAGAAGTCGATGTGCTCCAAGGGCTTTCCGTTGATCTCTTGCTCAAGGTGGTGTGCACGCTTAGGAATACCTGCCATCCCGCCCATCGCCACGATCGGGTCGAGCAGCCGGCCGTCTTGCACCCGGCCACTGAGGCCTAGGCTGACGGCCGAAATATCCTGGTCAGCACGCTTTGAAAGCTTGGCGCAATGCAATCGACGGTCTGTTTTGGGAATATCGATACGGATCAAAAGCTCGTCCGAGGCGAGATCCTGAACGCCGTATTCAACAAAGAAATTCTGCAAATTCACGCTGCGCGAACCCGCGGTATTCGCCAAAACCACCTGCGCCTGCAACGCGATGAGCATCGGTGGCATATCCCCAATCGGCGATCCGTTGGCCAAGTTGCCACCCAGGGTGCCTGCGGCCCGAACTTGCGTTGATCCGATACGCTTAAGGTAACGCTCGCTTTGCGGCCAAGTCTGAATCAACAGCGGCAGCGCGGCGGCGTATGTCACAATAGCGCCACATTCGATACGCTCAGGGGTCTGGCGTATTTCAGCAAGTGAAGCCACCTCGTGCAGCATCAAAACTTGCTCAAAGCGCTGCTGACGCTTGGTTATCCATAAACCGACATCGGTGTTACCTGCCACGACCTGCGCATCGGGGTGGCGCGCACGTAGCTGCAAGGCCTCCTCTAGGGTTTTCGGGTGCCACTCATGAGTCGGGGCGTTTAGCGTCAACAGCCCCTGGCGCAAGGATTCAAACGACTGCTTGGGCAGGGTCTCAAGCCCCATTGCAACCCGAATGAGCCCTTGATACCCCGTACAACGACATAGATTGCCCGCGATCAAATCACAGGCCTCTTGGCGGTTCGCCGGCGGCGCCGCATTGATGCCGTAATACAGGCTCATGACAAACCCAGGGGTGCAAAAGCCACACTGACTGGCATGCTGTTCAACCAGTTGCTCGTGCAGCTGTGTATGTTTAACACCCTCGATGGTAATCAGGGCACGACCGTTCAAACGCATCAACAGCTGGATACAGGTGTTCACGGGCGACAGCACCACCTGATCCTCGACCCACTCGGCCATGACGGCGGTACAGGCGCCACAGTCACCCTCCCCGCAGCCTTCCTTTGAGCCAACATGCCCCTGGGATCGCAGCCAATTCAGGGTGGTGGTGTGCGGATCGCTGACAGACGTCCGGACAGGCTGGCCGTTGAGTAAGAACGCAATATCCATGTTTTGATCCTAGGCTGATCAACAGGCAAAAAAAAGCCCCGACTAACCGGGGCTTTTTGACAGTATTTTTAATTAGTTAGGAACACTGCCTTCGATACCTTCAACGTAGAAGTCCATGCCTAGCAAAGTGCCGTCATCTGCGGTTTCACCTGCTTTCAGCCAGACACTGCCGTCTTGCTTGTTAACCGGACCCGTGAAGGAGTGCAGGTTGCCGTTAGCGATGTTGTCACGAATCTCCAGAGCGCGCGCTTGCAGCTCAGCGGGGACTGCGTCACCGAAGGGAGCCAACGCGACCATGCCGGTATCGAAACCACCCCAGGTGTCCGTGCTTTCCCAAGTGCCGTCCAACACTTTACCCACCTGCTGAACGTAGTAGGGACGCCAGTCATCAATGATGCCGGTCAACTGAGCGTTGGGGCCAAAGTTTTTCATGTCAGACGCCTGACCAAACGCGAAGATGCCTTCTTGCTCAGCAATTTGCATCGGCGCACCTGAGTCGGTGTGTTGCATCAGGATGTCCGCGCCCTGGTCGATCAAAGCCTTAGCCGCGTCTGCTTCCTTGCCCGGGTCGAACCAGCTGTTAACCCAAACAATCTTGATTTGGACGTCAGGGTTCACCTTTTTCGCCGCCAAAAACGCAGCATTGATACCGCGGATGACTTCAGGGATCGGGAACGAAGCGATGTAACCAATGGTGTTGGTCTTGGTCATCTCGCCTGCAATGGTGCCCAGTACGGTGCGGCCTTCGTAAAAGCGTGAGCCGTAGGTAGCGACGTTCTTGGCACGCTTAAATCCAGTCGCGTGTTCGAACTTTACGTTGGGGAAACGCTTGGCAACCTTCACCGTGGGGTTCATAAATCCAAAGCTGGTGGTGAACACGATGTCGTTTTGCTGGGCCAACTGAGTGATCACACGCTCAGAGTCAGGGCCTTCAGATACGCTTTCAACGTAAGTGGTCTCGACCTTATCACCAAAGGCCTCTTCCACTGCGATACGTCCCTGATCGTGCTCATAGGTCCAACCGCCGTCTGACACCGGGCCGACGTATACAAAACCTACTTTGACTTTGTCAGCCATCGCAGACGTGCTCAGCAGTGCACCTGCCGCGGCAGCTGCCATCCATTTCTTTAATTGCATTGAGAGTATCCCCTTGATTGAGATCGTTAGTGAGTCACTTTAAAGGTCTGACCCAGAGCCCTAGGCGCACCGGAGCGAGCCTGAATTCCCTTGGCTGAGATAACCGTTAAGACGATTACCGTTGCCAAGTACGGCAGCATAGACAATATCTGGGAAGGGATCGAAATGCCAAATCCCTGCACGTGTAATTGAATAATGGTGATGCCACCAAACAAGTAGGCCCCCAGCAACACCCGCCCCACTTTCCAGCTGGCGAACACCACTAAGGCCAGCGCGATCCAACCCCGTCCCGCTGTCATATTTTCTACAAATAACGGCGTTTGAACAATCGAAAGATACGCACCACCGATACCTGCCAAAGCGCCACCGGCACAGGCCGCCGCGAATCGGATCGCGACCACGTTATAGCCAATGGCGTGAGCCGCATCATGATCGTCGCCCACCGCCCTGACGATCAGGCCGGCGCGGGTCGAGCGAAAGAACCAGGCAAGCGCCGCAGCTGTGGCAAGTGACAAATAAATCATGATGTCATGTGAAAACAACAACGCACCTAGGATCGGAATATCCGAGAGAACCGGGATTGAGATCTTGCCAAAGGCACCGGCGGACAAGCCGACAAACTGCGAGCCCACCAAGGCGCTGAGCCCCAGGCCAAACAACGTGAGCGCCAGACCGGTCGCAACCGCGTTGGCGTACATAACCAGGGTCAAGAAACCAAACAGGGCCGCCATGGCCGCGCCAGCCGCGGCCGCAGCGGCAAATCCCAAAACCCCACCGCCGCCTGAGATCACCACGGCGAAACCCACCACGGCGCCCATGATCATCATGCCCTCAACCCCAAGGTTGAGAACACCGGCTCGCTCGGAAACCAGCTCACCCAGAGCTGCGAAAACCAGGGGCGTCGAGGCGATAATGATCGACTGGAAGGCCGGAATCAGAAACCCATAGTCCATTATTTTCGACCCCACACAATCTTGTATTCACTGATCACGGCACACCCCAGCAAAAAGAAAAGCAACATCCCCTGGAAGACGCCCGTCACCGCATTAGGAAGGCCCAAACTGATTTGGGCGTTCTCGCCACCCATGTAGGACAACGCCATCAACAACCCTGCCGGAACAATGCCTAACGGGCTCAATCGTCCCAAAAACGCCACAATGATCGCGGTAAATCCGTAACCCGGGCTGATCACCGGAACCAGCTGGCCCACGCTACCGGAGACTTCCATCATCCCCGCCAAGCCCGCCAGCCCTCCGGATAGGGCAAAGCTGAGCCAAACCAATTTTGCCTGGCTGAAACCGGCGAAACGCGCAGCTCGGGGCGCCTGGCCCTGCACCCTAAGTTGGAAACCCAGCAAATGCCGTGCAATCAAATAACTGCCCACCGGAGCCAATACCAGGGCGATGACAAAACCGATGTGCGCGCGACCTTGCTCAAACAAGGTGGGCAACAGGGCTGCATCGTGAAACAAGCGAGACTCAGGAAAGTTGAACCCATCGGGATCCTTGAGCGGGCCATGCACCATCAGGCTTAAAAACAAACCGGCCACATAGGTCAGCATCAAACTGGTAAGAATTTCATTGGTGTTAAATCGAGTCTTTAGCAGCGCGGGGACAGCACCCCAGACCAGACCACCGACGATGCCGGCAACGGCCATCGCAGGCAGCACCCAGAGCGACTCCACATCGTACAGTGCCAGCGCAACAGCACCGGCACAAACACCACCCATCACCAGCTGACCCTCAGCACCGATATTCCAAATACCGGCACGAAAACCAAACGACAGACCAATGCCAATGAGAATCAAAGGGGTGGCTTTTAGCAGCAGTTCCGAAACGCCATACAGGGTGCTGACGGGCTGGATAAAAAACACCGTCAATGCTTCGATCGGATCGGTCCCCAGCGACAGAAACATCATACTGCTGAACACTAGGGTCAAACCAATAGCAATCACGGG
This sequence comes from Litorivicinus sp., assembly GCA_049609265.1. Lineage (GTDB taxonomy): Bacteria > Pseudomonadota > Gammaproteobacteria > Pseudomonadales > Litorivicinaceae > Litorivicinus. Next base: position 9,650 of record JBMYYI010000005.1, read on the forward strand.
TGATGCCCAGTCCAGCCAGGCTTTGCGCGACTCCCGCGCCTGCAGATACATCATGCGGCCCCCAGCATCAGCTGGCCCAAACGCTCTGGCGAGGCCTCGGCCGCGGCAATCGGAGCACTCAAACGCCCTTCAAAAATCGCACACACTTGATTTGAGATCTCCAGCAGCTCATCCAGATCTTGGCTAATCACCACCACGGCCGCGCCCTGCTTGGCCAACTCGACCAAGGCACTGCGAATACGAGCCGCCGCATGGGCATCGACGCCCCAGGTCGGTTGGGAGACCACAAAGACTTCGGGGTTCTGGAGCACTTCGCGGCCGACAACGAATTTTTGTAAATTGCCGCCGGATAAGCTCGCTGCGGGGGTGTCGGCAGACGGCGTTTTAACGTCGAACGCTTTGATAATGTCCGCTGCAAAGGCTTTGATCGCTCCCGCTTGAATCCACTGCCCCGGGGCCAGCTGCTGTCGTTCACGCGCTGATAGCAACGTGTTTTCAGCCAAACTCATCGCCGGAGCCGCGGCGTGTCCGAGACGCTCCTCGGGACAACCACACAGGCCCAACGCGCGACGCCGACTCGCTCCCAGATGGGTCACCTCTTGGGCGTCCATCCACAATTGGCCAGATTCGACCGCACGCTCGCCTAGCAATGCCTGAACCAACACTTCTTGACCGTTGCCGGCTACACCGGCGACGCCCAAAATTGATCCCGCTCGGGCCTGCAAATTGACGTCTTTGATCCCGACTCCAAAACTAGACTCTGAAGGCAGGGTCAACCCTTTTGCCTCAAGCCGAACGTCGCCAAAGCTCTCAACCTCAGCTGCAGCGGCTGGCACCAAGCGCTCGCCGATCATCAACTCAGCCAGGGAGGTTGAAGTTTGAGTCGCCGGATCGCAGTGACCCACCACTTTCCCGCCACGCAGCAACGTGGCGTGATCGCACAGCGCGCGCACCTCATCCAACTTGTGGCTGATGTACAAAATGCTACGGCCCTCGGCGCGTAACCGGTGCAGGGTTTCAAATAGCCGCTCGACTTCTTGCGGCGTCAAAACCGAAGTGGGCTCATCCATGATCAGCAGTTTGGGGTCTTGTAGCAGGGCTCGGACAATTTCAACGCGCTGTCGCTCTCCCACGCTCAGATCGCCCACCCGACGGGTTGGGTCTAGGGGCAAGCCATAATTATTGGAGAGCTCGGCAACTCGGTCATGCAGGTGTCCCGCCGCGAGTTCCGGGGGAATGCCAAGCGCAACGTTTTCGGCCACGCTCAGCGCATCAAATAGTGAGAAGTGTTGAAACACCATGCCGACACCGGCAGCCCGTGCTTCAGCGGGTTTGGTCGGTGAAAAGGGCTGTCCGTCCAGTTGCAACCCCCCTGAATCGGGGCTCATGACGCCGTAGATCATTTTGACCAGCGTCGACTTGCCGGCACCGTTCTCGCCCAGCAACGCATGGATATGGCCGGGCGCGACGTCAAAACTGACATTATCGTTAGCAATCACCCCGGGGAAGGCTTTGTGGATCGAGTCGACCCGAAGACGAGGTGTTAACTGCTCCATGCGCTTTCCAGATGCTGTTTTCGGCGTGTAGTCTACTCAAGTGACCCGACAGAATCACTAGCGCGTGCCAATTCTTTGAACGGTCCAAACCCAGTCCAAACTCAAACTCGCGGAAACCCATGAACACCTTAAACATCATCAATCCGGCGGTCATCGTGACCATGAATGATCGTCAGGATGAACTGCACGGCTTGAGCGTTCACATCAAAGACGGCCGCATTCACACCCTCGCCCCGGCGGATCAACTACCGCCCGCCAGTCGTCAGATTGATGCCCGCGGCAAAATTTTATTGCCCGGCCTAGTCAATACCCATCACCACCTGTATCAAAACCTGACCCGGGCGGTCACCGGCGCACAGGACGCGCTGCTGTTTGACTGGTTAAAACGCCTTTATCCCATCTGGGGCCGCATGCGTAGCGAGCATATTCGCGTATCCACTCAGATCGGACTGGGCGAGCTGGCGCTGAGCGGCTGCACGACCTCCAGCGACCACCTGTACATTTACCCCAACGATTGCCACCTAAGCGACAGCATTCAGGCCGCCCGGGAATTGGGCGTTCGCTTTCACCCCACCCGTGGCGCCATGAGCATTGGCGAGTCCTCCGGCGGACTACCACCGGATGCGCTGGTCGAAGCTGAAGACGCCATTTTACGGGACTGCCAGGATGTCGTAAGCACCCATCATGATGCCGACGAAGGATCCATGACCCGGGTGGGCCTGGCCCCCTGTTCGCCTTTTTCTGTCAGCCGTGAGCTGATGCGCGACGCGGCCATCCTAGCCCGCGAGCTTGGCGTGGGCCTGCACACCCATTTGGCGGAAAACGACGAAGACATAGCCTATTCACAGGCTCAGTTCGGCTGTCGTCCAGGTGAGTACGCAGAATCATTGGGCTGGGTGGGTGCGGACGTATGGCACGCGCACTGCGTGAAACTAGACGCGGCCGAAATTGATCTGTTCGCCGCCAGCGGAACCGGTGTCGCCCATTGTCCATGCTCGAACATGCGGCTGGGGTCGGGTATTGCCCCGGTCCGCGAGATGCGCGATGCCGGGGTCAATGTCGGACTGGGCGTAGATGGCAGCGCCTCGAACGACGCCGCAGATCTGATGAACGAGGCTCGCCAAGCATTGCTGTTGCAACGGGTTCGCCTGGGTGCGGATGCCATGAGCGCCCGCGAGGCCCTGCACATTGCCACTCGCGGCGGCGCCGCTGTTTTGGGGCGTGACGACATCGGCCAAATCGAGCTCGGCAAACAGGCTGACCTAGGCCTGTATGACATCCAGCAAGTACCCGGCGCAGAGACCTGGGATCCGGTTGCGGCCCTGCTGTTGTGCGGCCCGCTAAAGCCCAGTGACCTGTGGGTTCAAGGACGGGCGGTGGTGCAGGATTATCGCATCTGCACCCTAGACTGGCCGGTCCTAGTCGAGCAGCATGCTCGCCTAGCCCGCGAATTAATGGAGCCTTAAATGAATCCAGAACAGTTCTTCGAGCACCTATGGCAGCAGTACTTGCCGGTTACGCCCCAAGCTGAGGGCGTACACGCCATGCTGGCTGCTCGGGGCGAAACCCCCATCAATGACCACGTGGCCTTTCGCACCTTTGACGACTGCCCGATCGACATGGATCACCTAACCCCGGTACTCGAGTCGCTGGGCTATCGATTCGAGCAGCATTATGACTTTAGCGCCAAGAAATTGGTTGCCGGTTCGTTCAGCTGCCCCGGTCAGCCCAAGATTTTCCTCAGCGAACTAAAACGATCGCAATTATCGGACGCCGCTCAAGCCACCCTGCAGACGTTGGTTGACCAGATCCCCCATAACGACCTGGATCCCAGCGTGTTCTATTCCGGTTGTTTGTGGCAGCGACCCAGCTACCAGCAATACTGCGATCTGGCCGATGAATCGGAATACGCCGGCTGGCTGTCGATCTGGGGCCTGCGGGCTAATCACTTCACGGTCAGCCTGAACGATCTCAACAGCAACCCCAGTGTCGCCACCATTAACCAATGGGTCAAAGACGCGGGGTTTCAAATCAACAGCGCCGGCGGCGAGATCAAAGGCACGCCACAGGATCTGCTGGAACAATCATCAACGATGGCCGACAAGGTTAACTTGAGTTTTAGCGAGGGTGACTTCGAAGTGCCCAGCTGTTTTTATGAATTCGCACGCCGTCACCCGATGGACAACGGCGAGCTGTATCAAGGCTTTGTTGCCGCCAATGCCAACAAAATTTTTGAAAGCACGCACCGATAAGGATTTAGCATGATATTGCGCACACTCACCGAGCAACTCAGCCTAGCTGATCAACTGTCACTAGAAGACTTGGCCGAGATTGTCGATCAAGGTTTTAAAACGGTTATTTGTAACCGGCCAGATGAAGAAGGCGAACCTCACCTGAATTCAGCTGAGGCGGCACAAGCCCTAGCCGCCGCCGGCATTGAATTTCACTACCTGCCGGTCAATGGCGCGGCGATTAGCGATTTGGATGTGGCCGAACACAATGCGCTTCTTAATCAAGCACAGGGACCGGTCCTGACCTACTGCCGCACAGGCACCCGTTGCGCCAAGCTGTGGGCTCTGGGCTCGGATGCGCCGGCGGATGAATTAATTCAGCAGGTCGCCAACACCGGACTGAATATCGAGGATATTCGTGACCGGCTTAACGGCTGATCAGCTTATCGTTAAGCAGCATCCCTGCCACCATGGCCAGCACAAAAGCGCCGGCCGTGGCAGGCTGCAATAGCAGGCTGGCCAAACCCGGGCCTGGACAAAAACCACCCAGACCCCAACCGGCCCCAAACAACACACTGCCCACGACCAAGGGGCGGTCAACATGTTGCTGAGCTGCCTGAAATAGTGGCTGATTTAGCACCGTACTGCCCCGTCGCATCATCAGGGTGTATCCCACCCAAGCCACAGGGATGCCCGCTGCCATTACGAAAATCAAACTCGGGTCCCACTGCCCGGTGATGTCCAAAAATCCTTGAACCTTGGCCGGATTCGTCATCCCCGCCACATACAATCCCGCGCCAAATAATGCGCCCATGAGCAAAGCAAAAACCCGAATCATCCGAACACTCCCAAGACATGACGCAAGAAGGCCACCACGACCACACCGGAACCCACAAAAATGCAGGTGGCCACGATCGAACGAACGGACAGACGGGCCATGCCACAAATCCCGTGCCCACTGGTGCAGCCACTACCCATGCGCGTGCCAACACCCACCAACAATCCAGCGAGCACCACCACACCGATCGACGGAGCTGTGAAGCCATGTTCCGACGGCACCAAGGCGTGCATCACGGCAGGCATTCCAACCATGCCGATCAAAAACCACAGGCCCCACTGAGCGTGCCCCATGTCACCTCCCAGCAAACGCCCAAAAATGCCACTAATACCGGTCACCTTGCCCAGCGCCAGGTAGCCAATCGCTGCCGACAGTCCAATTAAACTGCCCCCGATCAGGGCCGATATGGGCGTAAATTCTGTCATCCGCTTTTTCTCCTACGTGCGTTATAACGGTCTTGGTTTGTAGATTGCCACACTATACTTTTTGTTATAACGTTATTCCATAAAGTTATTTATTGAGGTTGCCATGACTTCCCCTATCGTCCACCCCCTGTTTGACTCGGCCACCTGGACTCTGACCTATGTAGTCGAGGATCCGGCGACTCGCGCCTGCGCCATTATCGACTCGGTATTGGATTTCGATGCCGCCAGCGGGCGCACCCAAACGGCCAGCGCTGACAAGGTGATCGACCTAGTCCGCGAACGCCAACTCGACGTCCAGTGGATTCTGGAAACCCATGTCCATGCCGACCACCTCAGCGGCGCGCCTTACCTGCTAGAAAAACTCGGTGGACAGCTAGCCATTGGCGATCACATTGTCGACGTTCAAGGCATTTTTGGCGAGCTATTCAACGCCGAACCTGAATTCGCCCGGGATGGATCGCAATTCGGCCGCCTGCTGGCTGACGGCGACAAGATAAACATTGGTGATTTAACGCTGACGGCCATGCACACGCCAGGCCATACACCGGCTTGCATGAGCTATCTGATCGGCGATGCGGTTTTTGTGGGCGACACGCTGTTCCAGCCTGACTTCGGCACCGCCCGATGCGACTTTCCCGGCGGCAGCGCAACCACTTTGTGGGATAGCGTCCAAAAACTCTTGGCACTGCCGGAGCACACTCGAGTCTTTACCGGCCACGACTACCAACCCGGTGGCCGTGATCTGGAGTTTATGAGTAGCGTGGCGCAGCAACGCGATCAAAATATTCACCTGCAACAGGGACGTGAGGCCTTTGTTGCCATGCGTGAGGCACGCGATGCTACACTCTCGATGCCCACCTTGATTCTGCAATCGGTCCAGACCAACATGCGGGCCGGTCACCTGCCTCCTGCGGAGGACAACGGGATCCGCTACCTGAAGATACCGATCGACGCAGTCTAACGACGAGACCCAATGCAGCACTGGATTCAACACTACAACGCTGACAAAGCCCGCGACGACGCGCTCGCGGCCGTCATCGTCACGGTCATGCTGATCCCACAATCATTGGCCTATGCCATGTTGGCAGGGCTGCCGGCTGAAGTGGGTTTATACGCCTCTATTTTGCCACTGGTGGCCTATGCCATTTTTGGCACCAGCATGACTTTGGCCGTCGGGCCCGTCGCCGTTATCTCACTGATGACGGCAACCAGTGTCGGCGCTGTGGCGGGCGGGGACAGCCAGGTTTACCTAGGTGCTGCGGTCCTGCTGGCCCTGATGTCCGGCGGCTTCATGATCATTTTGGGGTTCATGAGGGCAGGGTTTCTTGCGAGCCTGCTCAGCCACCCGGTCATCAGTGGCTTTATCAGCGCCTCTGCCATCCTAATTGCCGTTAGTCAGTTCAAACACCTACTGGGCATTGAGGCCTCCGGCCACAGCCTGCCCCAATTGATGGCCAATTTATTTGAAAACCTGCATCAATTTTCCTGGCCAACCTTTCTCCTCGGCGCAGCCTGTCTGGCCTTTTTGGTTTGGGTACGGGGCGGTCTTAAGCCACTGCTCATGCGCCTAGGCATCACGGAAAAGCGGGCTGGGACACTGGCCAAACTGGGGCCGATGTTGGCCGTTATAGCCAGCACGGCGGTGGTTTATGCGTTTGAGCTAGATCAGGCAGGCATCGCGATTGTCGGCCAGATCCCCGCAGGGTTACCCATCCCGAGCCTACCTAGCATCGATTTCAGCCTGGCCCGCGAGCTATGGCCGGCAGCGATGCTAATCAGTTTGATTGGATTCGTAGAGTCAGTGTCGGTTGGGCATACCCTGGCGGCGAAACGTCGCGAGCGTATTCAGCCTAACCGAGAGTTGCTTGGCTTAGGCGCCGCCAACATTGCCAGCGGTATGGGTGGCGGCTTCCCCGTCACCGGTGGCTTCAGTCGCAGCGTGGTGAACTTTGACGCCGGTGCCCGCACTCCGATGGCTGGGGTTTTCACCTCTGTGCTAATCGGCATCACCGCCCTTAGCCTGACCCCGCTATTCACGTATTTACCCAAGGCCGTCCTGGCCGCCACTGTCATTGTGGCCGTGGTTTCCTTGGTTGATCTCAAAGCCATTCACCATGTGCTCAAATTTTCGAAGCAGGACTCGCTGGCGATGGGCATTACGATCGTCATGGTGCTCGCCGCCGGTGTTGAGCTGGGCATCGCTGCCGGCATCGCGTGCTCAATTCTGTGTCTATTGATGCAGGTTGCGCGCCCCCATGTCGCGGAGATTGGCCAGATTGAAGGAACCGAGCACTACCGCAACATCAAACGCCATGAGGTGGCGCAGGATCCACACACGGTCTCGATCCGATTTGACGAGCGGCTGCACTTCCTCAACAGCCAGCAGTTAGAAGATACCGCCGGCGAGTTGCTGGCACGTCCGGGCTTAAAGCACGTGATTCTGCATTGCGGTGCCATCAACCAGGTCGACGCCTCCGGCCTGGACGCGCTGGAAGCGGTGAATGACCGGCTCAAAGCGGCAGGCATCTGCCTGCACTTATCTGAAGTGAAAGGGCCGGTCATGGATCGCTTAAAACACAGCGATTTGCTAGAGCATCTCGGCGGTTCGGTCCATCTAAGCCATCATCAGGCAACCCAAGCGGTGCGGGCTTCTTAGCCTTCTGATAAGGTGCCGGCATGAAAACATTGATCTCTAAGGCGCACGTCGATGCCGCCAAATCCAGCCTGCGTATTGAGCGGCTAGAAAATGCCACCATTCGCCAGCTCGTCATGCTGATCAACGAGCTTGAAAGCCTCAGTGGCGAATCCTTTGTTCGGATGGAGCTGGGCGTGCCTGGCCTCGCTCCTGCCAGCCAAGCCATTGCCGCAGAACATGCGGCATTGGACAGTCCGGTGGTCGCCCAATATCCGGCATTGAACGGCAACCCCGGGTTGCGCAACGCGCTGTCCGCGTTCTTTTCTGCGTTCATGAATGTGACCATTGAGCCTGACAATTGCCTGCCCACTGCAGGCTCCATGCAGGCCAGCTTGGCGGCGTTTTGGTTGATTACCCAAATCCACCCCAAGCGTAAAAAGATCCTATTCTTGGATCCTGGCTTTCCGACCCAAATGCAGCAGGTTAAATCCTTGGGTATCGAATTCGAGCGGATCGACGTATTTGACGATCAACCCCGCCGCGTCGCCGAAAAAATTCGGCCCCTGCTGGAAACCGGTGAATTTGCGGGCTTGATCTATTCGAATCCTTCAAATCCCGTATGGAACTGCCTGACCGAGACCGAACTGTCCGATATCGCCCAACTTTGCGAAGCCTTTGAGTGCATCGCACTGGAAGATCTAGCCTACTTTGGCATGGATTTCCGCGAGGATTACTCAAAGCCTCACCAGCCGCCCTACCCGCCAAGCATCCGCCACCATACCGATCGCTGTATCCTGCTGTTTTCCGGCTCAAAGCTGTTCAACTACGCAGGCCAGCGCACCGGCGCCATGCTGATTCCGGAAACCATCATGAACCTGACGAGCGCAGGCTTGGAAGCTCGCTTTGGACACAGCCTATTTAGGCATGCCTTGTTGTTTGGCGTGATTCAGACCACGACGGCGGGTTTGTGCCAGTCAGCCCAAGCCGGCTTCGAGGGAGCCCTGCGCGCCATGCTGGACGGGCAATGGAATCCGTTGGAGGAGGCCCGAGCTTACGAACAGCGCGCTGCCAAACTGAAAGCGCTGATGCTGGCGAATGGGTTTGAAATTCTGTACGGCAAGGACAACGAAAGGCCGATCTCAGACGGGTTCTATTTTGCTTTTGGGCACCCCGCTTATCCCGAAGATGGCTTAGCCGAGGCGCTCATGAGCTTTGGCATCAGTGCGACCCCGCTGACCGACGCCGGTGCCAATCAAAAGCAGGGCTTGCGCGCCTGTGTGGGACTGATGACGGACGAGGATCTGCTGCGCATTGAACGTCGCCTGCAAGACTTCGCCCAAGCCCATACTTAAGTCTGATATTATTCGCACATGACGGCTGTACTCGAACTCAAAGACATCCACAAAGCTTACGGCGACCTTGAAGTACTCAAGGGGGTCAGTCTGCGCGCCGAGAAAGGCGATGTCATCGCACTGATCGGTTCATCAGGCTCGGGCAAGTCGACCCTGATACGATGCGCCAACTTGCTTGAGCAGCCCCAGGCGGGTGAGATCATCTTTCAGGGCGAAGCCATTCGTTTTAAGGGCCAGGGGCATGATCGAGCCCCAGCAGACCCTGCCCAGGTGCGTCAGCTGCGAACCCATCTGGCGATGGTGTTCCAACAGTTCAACCTGTGGTCGCATATGAGCATTATCGACAACGTCATCGAGGCGCCTGTCACTGTGCAGGGGCGCCCGCGCGAAGAGGCCCGCACCCTGGGTCAGGCGCTACTGGAAAAAGTAGGAATCGGTGACAAAGCCGATCGCTACCCCGCTGAGCTCTCCGGTGGTCAACAGCAGCGTGCGGCCATTGCCCGCGGTCTGGCGATGCAACCCACCGCGATGCTGTTTGATGAGCCCACCAGTGCCCTGGACCCCGAGCTGGAAGCCGAGGTCGTCCGAGTGATCCAAGCCCTGGCCGCAGAGGGCACCACGATGATCATTGTGACGCACGACATGAAACTTGCGCGGGACGTGGCAAATCACTTAGTTTTCTTGCACCACGGACGTATTGAAGAGCAGGGTGACCCTGCAACAGTTCTCGACAACCCCCAATCCGAGCGCCTGAAGCAATTCCTAAGCGCAACGAAAGGTTAAAAACAAAAAGGTAGAAGAATGAAAAAAGCCCTGATGACTGCCCTGGCCGCCGGCCTATTTACCCTCCCTGCAATGGCCGACACGGTTCGTTTGGGAACTGAAGGCGCCTATCCTCCCTACAACTTCATTAACGACAATGGCGAAGTCGACGGCTACGAGCGTGAAGTGGGCGATTTGCTGTGTGAAGTCGCAAAACTAGACTGCACCTGGGTGACCAACGAGTGGGATAGCATCATTCCCAACCTAGTGGGCGGCAACTACGACACGATCATTGCTGGCATGAGCATCACCGCTGAGCGCGATGAAGTGATCGACTTTACCCAGGCCTACCTGCCGCCGGATCCCAGCTTTTACGTCGCCCTGGCCGGTACTGACCCCAGCGTCCTGACCTCAGGCGTCATCGCTGCCCAAACCAACACCATCCAGGCTGGTGAAGTCGCCAAGGGTTCCGCCACACTGGTTGAATTCGCAAGCCCCGACGAGACAGTCGCTGCCGTCAAAAACGGCGAAGCCGATGCGGTATTGGCTGACGGCGCGTTCCTGCAGGATGCGGTCGATGCATCAAATGGTGAACTCGTCATCATCGACAAAGTTCTACTCGGTGGCGGTATCGGCATCGGTGTTCGTGAATCAGACACTGAGCTGAAGGGCAAGCTAAACGCTGCTATCGACACCATCAAAGCCGATGGTCGTCTGAACACCATCATCAAAAAGTGGTTCAGCGAAGAGCAGGCAGTCTACTAAGACGCCTGGCTAGAGGGCCCCGCCTTGGCGGGGCTTTTTTATGTTTGAAATGTGCGCAGACCCCTCAACCCTAGAAGGCCTTGCCTGGTTAGCTTGCTACTTGACCAACGGCAAACACTTCTTGTTCTACCAAAGCTTTGCGACGGTGCTGGGCCTGCTGGCGCTCGCCGCTCCCATGGCGTTGTTGATGGGATTTGCCGGCGCATTGGCTAAGCGTTCCCGAATACTAGGATTGCGTCAGCTTGGACAGGTCTATGTCGCCATGGTCCGCGGCATTCCCGATATTGTTTTTTTCCTGTTCGTTCCTCTTTTGATCGATCAGGGAATCGAAATCATCCGGCACTATGCGCTGTGTGCTGACACGTCAGCGCCGATTTATCAGGGCAATGACTTTGTGGTCTGCCAGGCCGCCAAGATGCCGCTGTCCAGTGCCGAGCCCTGGGTCCACAGCCTATACGGCTTCTTCTTGGCCCTGGTCGCGTTTTCGATTGTCTTTGGTGCATTCGCTGCCAACACCTTGGACGGGGCCCTGAGCGCCGTCCCGGCCAGTCAACTTGAAACCGCACGCGCTTACGGGATGACGCCGAGACAGGCATTCTGGCGGATCCAGTTGCCGCAAATGTGGGGCTATGCCCTGCCTGGGCTGGCTAATCTATGGCAAATTTTGATCAAGGCAACGCCTCTGCTATTCCTGTTGGGTATCGAGGATATTGTCTACTGGGCCCGTGAACTGGGCGGAGCCAAAGGCTCACGCTTTGATTATCCGCATCCGGATTGGCGCATTTACTACTTTGGTGCCCTATTGCTGTTTTACATGTTGATGACCTGGGGCAGCGAAAAATTCTTTGTCCGGATGCAGGCTAGACTGTCCGTCGGCCAGGCCACCCTGTCCGGTAAAGGGGCGGGACTATGATGTGTAGTGAAACCCTAGCCGACTATGGTCTGCGGGCCTTTGGCATTGGCGAGCGTTTGTTGCCCAAAGGTGAGATCACCCTGTGTGATCAGATCGTACTGATCGGCAGCGGCATGTTGTGGAATATCTACTTTGCCGCCGTGGCTCTGGCACTGGGATTTGTCTTTGCGACCATTTTGGCGCTGGGCAAGGCCAGTGCCAATCCTTGGGCCCGCAAACCCGCCAGTGGCTTTGTATTCTTTTTCCGCGGCACGCCACTCTTTATCCAGTTTTTCTTTGCCTACGAGCTGTTCGTGATGCTGCCCCGAGCGGGCTTTGAATTTGCCTGGCTGGGCGTCGAGTTTACGCTGGAAACCCGCTGGCTGACCCGAGCCTGGGCAGGCGCAACCGTCGTGCTTTGGCTAAACACCTCGGCCTATACCGCCGAGATATTTTATGGCGCATTACGCAGCGTGCCGGCGGGAGACATTGAGGCAGCCAAGGCCTATGGCATGAATGGGCCCCAACGATTCCGGCGGATCATTTGGCCCAGCATGCTGCGCCTGTCATGGGCCAGCTACACTAACGAAGCAATTTTCCTGTTCCACGCCACCACCCTGATATTTTTCAGCGCCTTTCCCGCATGGAAGCAACAGGGCGACGCGCTGTACTACGCCAACTATTTTGCCGAGCAGACCTACAATCCCTTTGTGCCCTACCCGATCGTCGCGGTCTGGTTCATCCTGGGAACACTGGCAATTATCGGGCTGTTTGGACTGATTAATCGCAGGCTAAACCGCCACCTGCCACAGGCGCCTCGCTTAAAATACCGCCCAAAGCTGATGCGCTAGTATCCAAGGCTTGGACTTGGGTCCGCTTACCAGTAAATTTCGTTTAACACCCTAGAGTTTAGGAGCCGCCATGCCTTCGTTTGATATTGTCTCGGAAATTGACAATCACGAGCTACAAAACGCCACCGACCAAGCCAACAAAGAAGTCACAACGCGCTTTGACTTTAAAGGTACGAATTCCTCGTTTGAGCTGTCCGGCAGTGAGATCAAACTGCAGACCGAATCTGAGTTTCAACTGGATCAGATGTACGACATGTTGACGAGCAAGATGACCAAACGCGGTATCGACATCCGCTGTCTGGAACGCGGTGACATGGACTTGCAACTGAAAACAGCCAAACAAACCATCACGGTAAAACAAGGTTTGGAATCGGCCGATGCGAAAAAGATCGTGAAATTGATCAAAGACGAAAAGCTGAAGGTCCAGGCCAGTATCCAAGGCGACAGCGTGCGGGTCACCGGAAAAAAGCGCGACGACCTGCAAACGGCCATTGCACTGCTAAAGGAAAAAGACCCGGTATCCCTGCCGCTGCAGTTCAATAACTTCCGTGACTAATCTTTCGACGCTGGGGGTGACCCATCTGCGCGATGCGGTCCCCGCCGACCTGCGCCAGGCCCTGAATGCGCAGATCGATCAATGGATTGATGACTTTGATCCGATGGAACACCGAGCTAGCTTTAGTAGCGGCGGCGCGCACCTCGAACATCAACGTTATTTCCTGGACTCCGCCCGTCAGGTGTCCTGTTTTTTAGAAACCGGCGCATGGGGTGCGGACGGGCAATTAATTCAGCCCAAACATCAAGCGATCAATAAAATCGGCCATGCCCTGCACGATCATTCTGCGGCCTTTGCCCAGCTGGCTCGGTTACCCAGCCTATCGCGTCACCTGACGCAAATCAGCGATCAACCCTGGGAGCTGATGCAAACGATGGTGATCATGAAGCCGCCGCGCATCGGGGGAGAGGTCAACTGGCACCAAGATGGGACCTTTCTGATGGACTCAGCGAATGGCTGCCTGGGGATTTGGATTGCCCTGGAGGATGCGGACCCAGATAACGGATGCCTGCAGTTTGGGCCGACCCCCGAGCATGGATTGTCCGAGTTGTTCGAAACCGACCACGATACCGGCGAGTCAAAGATGCGACAAATTCATCCGACGGCCTTACAAACGCCCTCCAAGCCGGTGTTTGCAACCTGCAAAGCCGGCGATGCGGTCGTATTTGATGGATTGACGCCACACGCAAGCTCGCCCAACACATCCGATCGTTCACGTCGTGCGATCACCTTGCACTTTAAACCGGCTCACAGCGATTGGTTGGCCACAAATTGGCTACAGCGCGGTGAGCTCCAACCATTTTTGGTCCCATGAAAATATCAATTATTGGCCTAGGTGCGATGGGAACTCCCATGGCGCGGCACCTCAAAGAAACCGGCCACGAGCTGCTTTTGTATACCCGTCGACCGGAAAAGGTCGCCGAGCTGTCAGCCATCGCCCCGGTCACCATGGATCTGGCTGAATGCTGCCAAAATCCCGTGATTATTTTGAATGTCCTGGGCACCGAGGACGTCATTGAAGTCACCACCCAACTGGCATTGGACTTAGCGCCGGGCACGTTGGTGATTGACCACTCCACCATTGATCCTGCGGGCGCACGTGTAGCCGCGGGCCTGATTCGGGACGCGGGCGGTGAATTTGTCGACGCGCCGGTGTCATGGGGTGAGCAAAAAGCCATTACCGGCGAGTTAGTCAGCATGGTGGGTGGCGAAGCCCGGGCAATCGAACGTGCCGCCGAGGTGTTTGCCCCCTATATCAAAAGCTACGTCCACCTGGGCGAAAGTGGCGCCGGCCAAGTCGCCAAGCTGTGCAACCAAATTGCACAGGTAGTCAACATCCAGGGGATCTGTGAAGCCATGCGCTTTGCCGCGCACCATCAGGTCGATCAAGCGCGTGTGCTAGACGCCATTCGTGGCGGCATGGCCGGCAGTCAGATGCTGGAACTGATGGGGCCCAAGATCGTGAGCCAGGACTTCAGTGCTGGCATCCAGTCGCGCTTGCATGCCAAGGATCTCAACATCGCAGCCGATGCGGCGCTCTCTGAACTACCCGCATTGCAGGCAACGCTGGCCAAACTTAACGAGTTGATCGAATCTGGCGGTGGCCACGATGACACCAGCTCACTGTATCGCTTGCTGAAATAACGCACTTTAGGATCAGACATGGATAACGATTTTGCGATCACCGCGGATAGCCTGTATGGCACCCGCAGCGAGGAAATGTTCCAGGGCATCACCAGCTTTATTCGCCGCAAATACACCCGGGATCTAAGCCAAGCCGACGTTGCGGTCATGGGGGTTCCCTTTGATACCGCCACCACGAACCGACCCGGCGCGCGCTTTGGGCCCCGGGCCGTGCGTGAGGCCAGCGCTCAGCTGTGCTGGGCTCGGCCCTATGGCTGGGGATTTAATCCTTTCAACACCCTAGCCGTGATCGACTATGGCGACTGCCCCTTTGATCTGGTCAAGCCCGCCCAGGTGCCTGATGAGATCCAAGCGCATGCCCGCAAGGTGGTGGAGTCCGGCACAACGCTGCTGTCGATCGGCGGCGATCATTTTGTCAGCTACCCGATTCTAAAGGCCCATTACGACACCTATGGCCCGATGGCGCTGGTGCACTTCGATGCGCATTCAGACACCTGGCCATCCGAACCGGGCGATATCGAGCACGGCACCATGTTCTACCATGCTGCACGCGATGGCATTGTGGATCCGGCTCATTCCATTCAGTTAGGGATCCGCACCCACAACTCGGATCGTCGGGGTTTCGAATGGGTCGAGGGTCCAGATCTGCACACACGGACGGCCGAGTCGATTGCTCAGCAGATTTTACAGCGTGTCGGGGATTTGCCGGTTTACCTAACCTTTGACATTGATTGTATTGACCCTGCCTACGCGCCAGGCACCGGAACGCCGGTCATTGGCGGGCCGTCGACTGCTCAAATCCTGGCCATTTTGCGCGCGCTGAAAGGCATCAATTTGGTGGGGATGGACGTGGTCGAGGTATCACCCGCCTATGATCATGCCGAGGTCACCGCACTAGCCGGCGCCACCATCGCACAGCAGATGCTGTGCCTGTTGGCTTGGTATCGTGGCGCACGACCCGATGGTCACGGTTAACTAGCCCAACCGGCTGGCAAAATCCTGGTAGCCAAACTCGCGTACCACCTTCAGCTCATCGGTACGCGAATCCCACAGGGCCAGTGACGGCAAGGGGATGCCGTTAAAGGTATTGGTCTTGACCAGGGTGTAATGAGCCATGTCGTCAAACATCAGCCGCTGGCCTAACTGCAGCGGCTCATCAAAACTGTAATCACCAATCACGTCACCGGCTAGGCACGTTTGACCACCTAGACGGTAGCTGTGCGCTTTCTCCCCGGGCTCGCCGGCTTGATGAATCTCTGCCCGGTACGGCATCTCCAGCGTATCGGGCATGTGACAGGTGGCCGAGGTATCCAAGATCGCCAGATCCATACCGTTGTGCGGCAGGTCCAACACTTCAGCCACCAGCACCCCACTGCGGATCGCAATGGCTTCGCCGGGCTCGAGGTACACCTGGACTTGGTAGCGCTCACTGAAGGCACGAATGCGCGCAATCAGACCCTCAATATCATAGCCCGGAGCGGTAATATGATGGCCGCCGCCGAAATTGACCCACGTCAGGTCCGCCAGCAGGTGCCCAAAACGCGCCTCAAATGCGTCTAAGGTTCGCGCCAATGGCTCAAACCCTTGCTCGCACAGGGTATGAAAGTGCAGACCACTGATACCCTGCAAATCTTGATCCTGCAGCTGCGGAGCCGGCGTTCCTAAACGAGAACAGGGAGCGCAGGGATCGTACAGCTCTACCGCACCCTCGGAATGCTCAGGGTTGACCCTTAGTCCAAAGGGGATATTGGCGGCCTGACACTGAGCACGAAACCGCCGCATCTGTGCCGGGGAGTTGAACACAAAGTGATCAGCAATCGGCAGCAACTGTTCAATGTCGGCGTCTTTAAATGCCGCGCTAAAAACATGGACCTCACCGGGATAGTGGTGATGCGCGAGTAAGGCCTCGTGCACACCCGACGAGCAGGTACCCGACAGATACTGAGCGGTTAACGAACCCAGAGCCGGGAAACTAAATGCCTTGAGTGCCGCTAGAACCTTTGCCCCTGAACGGGCCTGGACATCAGCCAACACCTGCAGATTGCGCTCCACCGCCGCGCGATCGATCACAAAGCACGGCGAGGGAACCCGTGATGGGTCAAATTGGGCGAAGGTCGCGCTGTTCACTGAATATCAAAATCCGGGGATTCAACGACACTCCAGGGCAGACCATAGGCATTCAAGTCCGCCATAAAGGGATCGGGATCCATCTGCTCCATGTTCCACACACCCGGTTTCATCCAGGTACCCTCGACCATCATTTTGGCACCAATCATGGCCGGCACACCGGTGGTGTAGCTAATCGCTTGGCTCTTAACCTCGGCGTAGCAGTCCTGGTGATCCTTGATGTTGTAGACATAAGCACGTGTGGGCTGGCCGTCTTTGATGCCGGTGACATAGCAGCCGATGCAGGTACGGCCCTGGGTACGCGGTCCTAGGCTGGCCGGATCGGGCAACACAGCACGCAGGAACTGAATCGGCGTAATCTGCTGACCGTTGAACTCAATGGGCTCGATAGACGTCATGCCGACGTTTTCCAAGCACCGCAAATGCGTCAAATACTTTTCAGAAAAGCTCATAAAGAACTGGGCACGCTTAATCGTGGGGTAGTGCTTGGTCAGCGACTCCAGCTCTTCGTGATACATGCGATAGATATCGTAGGTGCCGACACCCTCTGGGCAGGTAAAGGACTGCGACTTGCTCATCGGCGGCGTTTCAACGAATTCGCCATTTTCCCAGTGCCGACACTCGGCGCTCACTTCGCGGATATTGATCTCGGGATTGAAGTTCGTCGCAAAGGGGTAGCCATGATCACCGCCGTTCACATCGATGATGTCCAGCGTGTGCATCTCATCGAAGTAATGCTTGGCCAGGTACGCAGTGAATACGTTGGTCGCGCCCGGGTCAAAGCCTGAGCCCAAAAGCGCCATCAAACCCGCTTTTTCAAACTTTTCTTGATACGCCCACTGCCACTTGTATTCGAATTTAGCGGTATCAAGGGGTTCGTAGTTAGCCGTATCCATGTAATGCACACCCGCTTCCAGGCAGGCATCCATAATGGTTAGATCCTGATAGGGTAGCGCTACGTTGATCACCATAAAAGGCTTTTCTGCCTTTAGGAACGCAGCCAGCTCGGGCACGTTGTCGGCATCAACCTGGGCCGTTTTGATCGGACGATCTAACTGCGCGGCAATGGCATCACACTTGGACAGCGTGCGCGAGGCCAATACGATTTCAGTAAATACCTCAGGTAACTGGGCGCACTTATGGGTGACCACGCCCCCGACGCCGCCTGCGCCAATAATGACTACCTTCGCCATAACTCTCTCCTAGTGCTCGTAGTAGGTGTAGCCGCGCAGACTTTCGCGGAACTGTTCCAAAATTTCCCGACGCTGGGCCGGCTTAATCAACTTGTTGCGGACCGCACGCTCGGCCGTTTGGCGAAAGTGCTCGCTAAGCCATGCCGGGGTGTATTCCACATAGCTCAACACATCAGCCACACTGTCGCCCTGCAATTCACGAACAAATTCGAAATTGCCATCGGACTCAATGCGCACACTGACCACGTTAGTGTCGCCAAATAGGTTGTGCAAATCGCCCAGCGTTTCCTGGTAGGCGCCGACCATAAACACACCAAAGACGTAATCTTCGCCCTCGCGCAAGCCATGCACTGGAAGGGTCTTGTGCCCCCCCACAAACAGGTCGATCTTGCCGTCGCAATCACAGGTCAAATCGGCAATCACCGCTTCGCGTTTGGGTTCTTCGTCCAAGCGGTGAATCGGCATAACCGGGAAAATCTGGTCCATCGCCCAGGTATCGGGCAGGGATTGGAAGACGCTGAAGTTGGCGTAGTAAATATCCGCCAGATCCTCATGCAGGGCCTCGAGTTCCTTGGGAATCCGACGCATTTGCGGCAATAGCGACTTGACGGTTTGCATCACCAACAGCGTTAGGGATTCACCGGCAGCACGCTCGCGCAGGGTGGCCTGACCTAAACGGAAAAATTCACGCAACTCATCACGATAATAAATCGCATCATTGAAGCACTGCTGAGCATTGGCCAGCTGCACATCACTGGCAACATCCGCGAGCTTCTGCAACAGCTCGTGATCATCCTCTCCGATGGTGGGGATAGGACCGGGCTCGAAGGTGGTCACATCCAGCGTGTTAAACAGCAAGATCGAGGATTCTGCAACCGTGGCACGACCGGATTCGCTGATCAAAATCGGGTGTTCAATACCCTCGTCCAGGGCCTCGATCACCGAGGCAACCACGTCGTGGCAATATTCTGGCAGATCGTAATTGGTATCGCCGCCCTCGTAGTTGACTGCCAAACCGCCCCCCAGGTCCAGATACCCCATCGCGGCGCCCTCGGCGACCAGCTGGTTATAGAACCGAACGGCTTCCATCACCCCGGTGCGGATATCTCGAATATTGGGAATCTGCGAACCCAGGTGAAAGTGCAACAAACGCAGCCAATCCAGGTGCCCTGCGGCCTTGAGTGTATCGATCATGGCCACGATCTGATTGGCGTTAAGACCAAACAACGAGCGGTCACCCGAGTCCTCGCTCCAATGCCCCTCAACCTGGGTTGAGAGCTTGGCCCGGAAGCCAATCAGCGGCTCGACCTCGAGTGCCTCAGCACGCTCTAGAATCAGATTTAACTCGGTCGGCGTCTCGACCACAAAGAAGCACTGAAAACCCAGCTGGCGCGCGCGCAGGCCCAGATCGATGAATTCAGCATCCTTGTACCCGTTACAGATGATGTAGCTACCCGATTCGGTCAGAGTCGCCATTGCGATCATCAGCTCGGCCTTGCTGCCAGCCTCCAAGCCGTGGTTATAACGGGCGCCAAAGCGTGCAATTTCCTCAATGACCTGGGATTGTTGGTTCACTTTGATGGGGAAAACACCCCGGTAGGGAGACTGGTAGCCCAGCTCATCAATGGCCTGGGCAAAACTGTCGTTGAGCCGGCTGATTTGTAGATCAATCAGATTCTCGATTCGCAGGACCACTGGCAAATCCATGCCTCGATCTTTGATGCCTGCGATGATGTCGGTCAGCGCCACATTGGGCTGTCCCGGCACATTGGGAGGTGCGATTTGCAGCTGGCCTGCGCCGTTGACACTAAAATAGCCCTTGCCCCAGTCGGCGACGTTATAGAGCGTTGCAGAGTCCTCGACGGACCAGGTTTTTTTAGTCAATTTTCAGACTCCAGAGTTAACCCGCGCACACTACTGATTTACCTCAGGGATTCAAGGCCTTACCCTTTATTTTTACGCAAGGATATTGCTCATGAAGTGGCACAGTTCGCTGTCCCCACGCTTGGCTAGTCAATTTAACTTTTTAATCGAGATCGACAAGCTAAAAAACGTGCTGCGTGCGACACGCAATTTGCACAATCAGCAACCTGAAAACAGCGCTGAGCATTCCTGGCACCTGGCCATGATCGCGGCGATCCTGGCCGAGCATGCTCGCCGCCCCGTCCACGTCGATCGTGTCATCAAGATGTTGCTAATTCATGACCTGGTTGAGATCGACGCCGGCGATCATCCCCTACATGGTGATCATGACCCGCAGGCTCAGGCGCAGGCGGAACTTGCGGGTGCCGATCGCATTTTTGGCTTGTTGCCACAGGATCAGGCCAACGAGTGGCGTGCATTGTGGGACGAATTTGAAGCAGCGCAAAGTGCCGATGCTGAATTCGCAAAGGGCATCGATCGATTCCAACCCTTGCTGTGCAACCTATACAACGAGGGCGGCAGTTGGCCGGAATATAACGTCACTCAAACGCAGCTGCATCAGCGGATTGGCAAGATTGAGCGAAGCTCTGAAACCCTTTGGTCGATCACCCAAGCGATCATTGAAGACGGCATTGAACACGGCTGGATTAAACCCGAATGAGTCTAATTGAAATCGCATTTCTAGCCCTGGCTGGGTTTGCCGCCGGTGCCATTAACGCCCTAGCCGGCGGCGGCACGCTATTTACCTTCTCGGCCCTGATGTTCACGGGGCTGCCACCGGTGACTGCAAATACCACCAGTGCGGTGGCGGTACTACCCGGCCAGATTGCGGCCGGACTGGCCTACCTCAAGGACATCAAACACTACTGGCGGCAATGGGTTCCCTTGACGATCTTATCTGGGGTTGGCGGGCTGGCAGGTGGGTTGTTACTGCTCAGCGGCGGCGATGGGACCTTTCGTTTCCTGGTCCCCTATCTGGTGCTGCTGGCCACGATCCTGTTCCTGTTCTCCGGCAAGATCGCTCAGTTGGGCGAGCACTTGGCCGCTCGTACCCAAAACAAATCTTTGCCCTACGGCGTGCAGGGATTAGTGGGTATCTACGGCGGTTATTTTGGCGCCGGCATGGGCATCATGATGCTGGCTTCTTTGCCTCTGACCGAGGGCAGTGACTACCACCGCGTTAATGCGGCCAAAAGCTTAATGGCCACCGTGATGCAAGGCGTCGCAGTGGTGCTGTTTCTGGCTGTAGGCACCATTGATTGGGGCGCTGCGGCAATCGTTGCCGCATCCAGCATCACCGGGGGTTACCTGTCGATTCGTATCGGCCGGCATCTGCCCAGTCACTGGTTAAAACGCTTTGTCATTACCGTGGGCTTTAGCCTCAGCGCCTGGTATTTCGTCAGCGGTTAAGCCTCCAAAATCAGCAAGGCAACCAGCAAAAATGCGGTGATGCCCCATGCGATTAACTTACCACGGCTGGGCTTCATAGCTCGCCTTCCAGCAGGTCATCCTGGCGCGGCCCTCTGGCAAAGGGTTTAGGCTTACCCAGGTCCTGCGCACGCCAGTGTTTTCGGCACAAGGACACGTATTTTTCATTGCCGCCGATCTCGACCTGCGCCCCTTCAAGTAAAAATTCGCCCTGCTCGTTTAGGCGGGCCACCATCGAGGCCTTACCACCACACCAACAAATGGTTCGGACTTCGCGTAGCGTGTCGGCAATCGCCAATAGCTCCTGACTGCCAGGAAACAGCGCGCCCTGAAAGTCAGTACGCAGGCCATAGCACATGACCGGTAAATTCAGCTGATCGACGACGTCGGCTAATTGCCACACCTGCTCGGTGCTCAAAAACTGCGCCTCGTCCACAAAGACGCAGGCAAAGGCGTACTGCTCGTGCAGCGTTTGGATTTGATCAAACAATCGATCATTGGGGCCAAAGGCATAGGCGGCATCATTAATGCCGATGCGCGAACCGATACGACCGACACCCACACGATCATCCAGGCTTGCGGTCATCAGCAAGGTGGGCATGCCCCGCTCGCGGTAGTTGTGCGATGCCTGCAAAAGTAGAGTGGATTTACCTGCGTTCATCGCAGAGTAAGAAAAGTAGAGTTTCGCCATGGCGCCAGTATAGGGTCAGTGCGCCAGCAACACTAAGTGTTCCATCTCCAGGCGCACGCCAACCTGCTCACCCACATCATGGTCGTGGTGTGACGGCGCCAAACAACCCAGCTCAACCCCGTTCTCAAAACGCACCCGATAAACAAAGTGGCTGCCGCGGAATTGCTTGCTCACCAGGCGCGCCTCGCGATCCGAATGATCGTCGTGAATCACATCATCTGGGCGGAATAAAACGGCCAGCTTTTGACCCGGTTCATAACCCAACGGCGCATCCGATTTCAGAACGCCGAGGGGCGATGCGACCTCTAGCGAGTTGAGCACTTCGCAGGGCAACACGTCGCCTGCCCCCACAAACTTGGCGACAAATTCCGTGCGCGGCTCGTGGTACAACCGGTAAGCCGCATCGAATTGCTCAATGATGCCGTTGCGCATCACCGCGACCCGGTCCGCAAAATCAAAGGCTTCTTTTTGGTCGTGCGTAACCATCAGAGCGGTCACGCCATCTGCTTTCAAAATTTGTCGAACCTCGCCGGCCAGCCGAGCCCGCAACTCACTATCCAGCCCACTGAACGGCTCGTCTAGCAACAACACCTTAGGTCGAGGCGCCAGGGCTCGTGCGAGGGCCACTCGCTGGGCCTGACCACCTGAGAGCTCGTGGGGAAAACGCCGTTGCATACCCTGCAGGCCGACCAACTCTAACAACTCGCTGACCCGAGCTTCCTGATCTTTGGCGCTCCAGGCTTCGATACCAAAGCGGATGTTGTCGAACACGCTTAAATGAGGGAAGAGCGCCACATCTTGAAACACCAAGCCGACGCCGCGCTGATGCGGCGGCACCCGAGTGCTGTGGTCCGCAACGACCTGACCGTCTAGCTGGATATCACCTGATAGCACCGGCGTAAAACCGGCGATACTGCGCAACAGCGTACTTTTGCCACAGCCACTGGGACCTAGCAAACAGCCCAACTCGCCACTGGCCAGACTCAGACTGACCTGATGCACGACTGGACGGTCATCGTAGCCCAGCACCAAATTGTTCAACGACACCGCAGCCACTAGTGTTTTTCCTCGGTCACTGATCGATTCAAATAGATCACAGGTATCAGCCCCACCAGCACAATGGCAAGACTGGCCGGTGCCGCGTCAATCAAACGCTCGTCACTGGCTAATTCATAGGCGCGTACCGCCAGGGTATTGAAATCAAAGGGCCGTAGAATCAACGTGGCGGGTAACTCTTTTAGGACATCGACAAACACGATCAGCGTGGCCGTCAACACCGACGCCCGCATCAGTGGCACGTGTATGCGGCGCATAATCTGAAACGGTCGCAGGCCCGCCAAGGTCGCGGCCTCATCCAAGGATGGCTTGATCCTGGACAGCCCGCTTGTGATGGCGCCCAGGCTGACCGCCGTAAAGCGCGCACCATAGGCCAGCACGATCGCCGCGAGGGTGCCGGTAAACAGCAACCCAATGTTCTGGCCCGTCAGGTCACGTACCCAAACAAACAGTGTCCGATCCACCGCCGCCAATGGAATCAGGACCCCAATCGCAATAATGGTTCCCGGCAGCGCGTAGCCCAACCCAGCCACCAACGACGCGGCCCGCACCCAGGGGGCATCGATCACTCGCTGCGCATAGCCCATCGCAGTTGATCCAAACACAATCGACAGCGCGGCCACACCGGCCAGCACTAACGAGTTAATGGCCATCGGCAACAAGTCAGCCCATTGCCCCAGGGCATCCGTCACACTCCAATACAGCATGAAGCCTGCGGGCAAGAAAAAACCGAACAGCGGCGGCATGGCGCACAAGGCGGCGGCTAATACAGCCCAACCGCCTGACAATCGCACCCGCTGCTCACTGGCGCTGGCATCGACTGCTGAGTAATACCGAATCTTGCGGCGGGAATAGCGTTCCAGCAGGACCAACAACGCAACAAAGGCCAGCAAGGTCGTCGCTAATTGGGCGGCGGCGGCAGCATCCCCCATCCCGTAGTATGCCCGCATAATGCCGGTGGTAAAGCTGGGCACACCAAAGAACTCGACGGTGCCATAGTCCGCCAGGGTCTCCATCAAGGCCAGCAATAAGCCGGCGATAATAGCCGGACGGGCCATCGGGATCGCCAACCGAAATAGGCTAGCGGTAGGGCTTAAACCCAGGGTCCGGCCGACCTCCATGGTCGCCGTGCTCTGGGACAAAAATGAAGCCCGGGCCAACAAATACACGTAGGGATACAGCACGAGCGAGAGCATCACGACCGCCCCGGGCAGAGAACGCACCTGGCTAAGCCAGGCCCGTGGCAGCCAGCCTGCAAAGGGCCCTGCAACATCCAAAACACCGGTGTAGGTAAAAGCCAGGATATAGGCCGGGCATGCCAGCGGCAGCAATAGTGCCAACGACAAGGCGCGGCGAGCCGGAAAATCGAACAACGCCACCATGGCTGCGGCGGGCACGCCCAGCAACAAAACACCTAGCGCCACCCCGAGTACCAAACTGGCTGAGTTACTCAGATAGTTCCACAGGACCGTATCGACCAGGTGCTCCCACAAGTCAGTGGGCGCCACAAAGGCCTGATACAAGATAGATACAATCGGCAGACACACCAAAGCACCGACCGCAAACGCGGTCAGTGCAATCAGTCGTTCAGAAGTTCTGTAGGTTATTGCCAACCGGCCCGATCCATTGTTTTAACAGCGGCCGCATTATTGACCCCCAACACCTCTAGCGGCAAGGCGTCACGCTTAAAGTCGCCATACGTCTGCATCGTTTTCGAAGCCGCCACGCCCGGGATGACTGGGAACTCGTGGTTAATCTCGGCGTAAAAACGCTGAGCTTCGTCAGACAGCAGGAACGCTAGTAGCTTTTCTGCGTTTTCACGGTTGGGCGCATAGCGCGTAATGCCGGCCATGCTGGCATTGATGTGCGTGCCACGACCTTCCTGGTCAGGCCAGATCATGCCAACCTTCTCAACCACTGCCTGATCTTCAGGCTTGTCACTGGCTAGCAGACGGCCGAAGTAGTAAGTGTTGGCTACCGCAAAGTCACAAACGCCCGCCGCAACTGCACGAATCTGGTCGGTATCACCACCCGCGGGCTGACGGGCCATGTTAGCCACGACACCCTTTGCCCAAGCTTGAGTCGCTTCGGCGCCTTCGTTTTCAAGCATCGCACCCACCAGAGACTGGTTGTAGATATTGCCCGATGAACGAATGCACAATTTGCCCTGGTTCTTGGGATCCGCGACCTCGGCATAGGTATCGATGTCGCTAGGATCAATTTTACCCTTGGCATAGAACATCACACGGGCACGCAAACTCAGCGCCACCCAGTTACGCTTTTCATCAATATATGCCTGGGGTACGCGATCTAAAAAGTCAGCCTGCGGCAAGGTGCCCAGCACGCCTGCTTGTTGTGCACGAACGGCACGGCCAGCATCGACGGTGACGAACAAATCCGCTGGGCTTGCGACGTCTTCGGTCTTCAGGCGAGTTACGAGCTCATCTGCAGACCCGGTAATCAAGCGAACCTCGACACCGATACGATCGGTGAATTGCTCCAATAGGGGCAGGATCAGCGCCTCTTTGCGGGCCGAATAGACATTGACCACGTCCGCTGCCTGCGCAACTGAGGCGGCTGAAAGTGACAGTGCAACGAGAAGGTTTTTCATAACGATTGATCTTTCCTTGTTGAGAATGATTCGCACTATACTTCGATTAACCTCAAATGCAAACCATTATCATTAACTTTCTTAACTGAGATCAAAAAAAAAACCGAACACTGAGGTTCGGCTTTTCTAACAAGGCTGCAATTAGTTCGGCGTTGCGTCCTTTAGGAATCGGAAAAAGTCCGAGTCAGGCTCAATAACCAGCATGTCATCCTTGTTCGCAAACGACGTGCGGTACGCGTTCATAGACCGGTAAAAGCTATAGAACTCAGGGTCTAGGTTGAATGCGTCTGCATAGATACGTGCTGCCTCGGCGTCGCCTTCACCACGAATCGCTTGGGCCTGACGATAAGCGCCCGCTTCAATGATGGTCTTTTGACGATCCGCATCGGCCTCAATACCTTCGGCCAGCTCGCGGCCTCGCGAACGCAGTTCACGTGCCTCACGTTCCCGCTCGGATGCCATCCGCGAATACACTGCGTTAGAGACTTCCGGCGGCAAGTCGACCGCTTTGACGCGGACGTCAACGATCTCAATGCCCAGCTCGGTACGGGTAATTCGATCCAGCTCCGCGGTGATTTCAGCCATCAGCTGATCACGCTCACCACTCACTACCTCATAGACCGTACGCTCACCAAACTTGTTACGCAGACCGTTATCCACCCGAGAGGTCAAAAGACGGTTCGCTTCCAGCTCATCACCACCGGTGGCGGTGTAATAGCTATCGACATTAGCCACACGCCATTTGACGTAGCTATCAACGATCAGACCCTTTTTCTCAGCCGTCAGGTAACGCTGCGGACGGCTATCCAAGGTCATCAGACGAGCTTCGAAACGCTTGACGTCGTTCACGATGGGCAACTTAAAGTGCAGCCCTGGCGGCACGTCAGTCTGCACCACCTCACCAAACTTCAGTAACACCGCCCGTTCACGTTCGCTGACGATGTACAGTGAGTTGCTGATGACAGCGATCGCAAGTACGGCGACCGCTACAATAATATTCAGACGAGCCCCAGTCATTAGCGGTCTCCTCGAGTTGAAGTGGTGTTTTGACGCGCTCGGATCTCAGAGATCACCGAATCGGTCAAAGATCGGATGTCACGCTGGGTGAAATCGGCACCCGGCCGTAGCGAGCTAACGGTGCCCGCGCGATCGGCCAAAGCAGCCCCCGCCGCACCCTGGGTCATGCGATCCAGGGGCAACATCATCATGTTGTTACCACTCTCGGTATCGATCAGCACCTTGGAGGAGTTGCTCATCACCTGCTCAACCGTCTCGATATACAAACGCTGACGAGTCACCTCAGGGGCGAGTTCATACTGAGCCAAAACCGCACGGAAACGATCGGCCTCACCCTGAGCGCGGGCGATCACTTCTTCTTTGTAGGCGTTGGCCTCTTCGATCACACGCTGGGCACGACCCCGTGCCTCAGGAACGATACCGTTGGCGTAGGTCTCTGCTTGGTTTTTAACCCGCTGCTCGTCCTCTCGGGCCTTGATCACGTCATCGAAGGCTTCTTGGACCTGTTGCGGCGGTTGCGTGCTCTCGAGGTTCAACTGAACCACCTGCAGACCTGACTGATAGCTGTCCAGATAATTCTGCAAGCGCACGCTGATGTCCGCGCCCAAGGCCTCACGACCCTCAGACAAAATCGGACCCAGCTCGACACTGCCCACGACATGGCGCAGTGCAGAATCTGTTGCATGAGTCAGGCTCACCTCAGGATCGCGCACCTCTAGGGTAAATTTGCGCGGGTCGCTGATCACATATTGAACCGCCAAGTTCACATCAACGATGTTCTCGTCCTCGGTCAGCATCAAACCTTGCGTGGTGTGAGTACGAACGCGGGTGACGTTAACCTTGTTAACTTCATCGATCAGACGGGGGTTCCAACGCAGACCCGGACCCTTGGTCTCATGGTACTCACCCAGGCGCAGGATGACGGCGCGTTCTTGCTGGTCTACTTCGTACAGCCCTAAGGAGAACCAAACGCCCAGCAATACAATCACCAACAATCCAACTAAGGATGAGGACATTTTTACGTTCGGAATGTTCGGACCTGAACCCGAACCACCGGAAGGATTAGAGCCGCCCTTGCCACCAAAGATCTTGTTCAGACCTTCCTGGACCTTTTTCGCGACCTCATCCAGATCCGGCGGACCTTGGTTGTTGTTGCCGTTGTTACCTTTATTACCCCAGGGATCTTTATCCCCGCCAGGTTCATTCCACGCCATGTTGGTATTTCCTAACTGACTAATTAACTATGACTAACCATGGAGGCGCGACGCCCGGCTTCAAGCCTGCGCCACGACCCATTGATCCAAATCGTGCTGACGCGCTAAACGCTCCCATTCTTTCTTGCCTAACTCAAGTTGGATCTCAGACTCGCCTGATTCGTTAAAGCGCTCGCTGACGACGCCCCCTGAGTTATGCAACGCCGCCCGCACCTTCGATTCACTGGGTGGCAAGCACAGCGTGGGCGACAAAACCCCGGTATCCAATCGCACGGCAATCGCCTGCAATAATTCATCAATACCCTGGTGTTCCAGCGCCGAGATCCAGACCCGACTGGGCTGCCCATCCGCATCCAAATCGATTCGGCCGGTCTGGGCGCCGGCGCGCATGTCGGCCTTGTTATAAACACGCAAGCGCGGAATTTCACCGGCTCCAATTTCATCTAGCACGGCCTGGACGTGTATCCGCCGGTCTTCACGCTCTGGATCGGCACAGTCCTCGACGACCAACAACAAATCAGCCAGTGCCGCTTCTTCCAAGGTGGCATGGAAGGCCTGTACCAATGAGTGCGGCAAATCCCGGATAAAGCCCACGGTATCGGCCAAAACCGCATGACTGCCACTGCCCAACTCCAGGCGGCGCAGGGTCGGGTCCAGTGTTGCGAACAACTGGTCCGCGGCATAAACCACGCCACGTGTCATTTGATTGAACAGCGTGCTTTTGCCGGCATTGGTGTAGCCGACCAACGCCACGGTAGGCGTTTCAGAGCGCTCGCGCAGGCGACGACCTTGAGCGCGGGAGGACTGCACTTTTTTCAAGCGCTTTTTGATGGTGTCCACACGCACATTGAGCAATCGGCGGTCGGTTTCCAGCTGAGTTTCACCCGGCCCGCGCAGTCCAATACCCCCCTTCTGACGCTCTAGGTGCGTCCAACCACGAATCAATCGGGTACGCACAAACTCCAGTTGAGCCAGCTCGACCTGCAACTTGCCCTCGTGGGTCGCGGCCCGGGACGCAAAGATATCCAGGATCAAGCCGGTGCGATCCAGCACCCGGGCCTTGAGTTGAGCTTCGAGGTTCTTTTCTTGGGTCGGACTAAGGGCGCGGTCAAAAATAACCAGCTCTGCTTCTTGTTCCTGAACCTGCTGGGCTAGGTTTTCGACCTGCCCTTTTCCCAGGTAGGTGGCCGGCTTAGGCATATCTCGGCGCAAGCTGAAAATTTCAAGCAGCTCGCCACCTGCAGACAGGATCAGCTCTCGAAATTCAGATAAATCACTGGCCGCGTCGCGATTAGGATCAACAACTTGCACACCGATGATGCGCTCACCGCCGGATTCCCGCTCAAAAAACATAAATTAAGTGCGGCTCCCGCGGCAGTGCATCAGTGTTGGATTACTCAGCGTCGTCGCGCGCTTTTAGGCTATCTACACCAAACTTGCGGCCGGGCTTTTCTTCGGCTTCTTCTTCGCCAGGCCCGGGCAGTTTGACATTACGCGCCGGCACGACGGTAGAAATCGCGTGCTTGTAAACCATTTGGCTAACGGTGTTTTTCAGCAGCACCACAAACTGATCAAAGGATTCGATTTGACCCTGCAGTTTGATGCCGTTGACAAGAAAAATAGAGACGGGAACGCGTTCTTTGCGAAGTACGTTCAGATAAGGGTCTTGTAATGAGTGCCCTTTCGACATGAGATTGCCCTCTGATAAAAATGTTATTGGGCGAGTTGGGACTAAAAAATCGATCCATCGATGGCCGTCCCCAATTCGTTTACAAAGTATACGGTCTTTTAAGTGACGGGTAAATTATTCGGGTTAGATTCGGCGCGAATTGCCAACTGAACCACCGCCCAGGACAGCAAAATCATCAGCCCCACACCGAAACACCAGACATCGATCGCTCCGTTGTACAAGCCACCGACATAACTGCCTGCAACCACAGACACCAAAGAGCTGAGCGTTCCAATGATCGCCGAAGCGGTGCCCGCCAGGTGACCCATGGGCTCCATCGCCAGCGCGTTAAGGTTGCCAAAACATAGGCCCATGGCAAAAAATAAAGGTACCAGCATGATAATAAATCCGGCCAGATTCAGAGGTTGAATCAGGTTGATGCCGGCAAACAACAGGGTCCAAACCGCACCCAGCAAACTAGCGTTGCTGACCATCGCACGCATCCCAAAACGCGCAACCAACGCATTGTTGGCAAAGGACGCCACACCCACCGCCAACGCACTGGCCCCGAAGTACAGCGCGAAGGCATCGCCCACTTCGAAATAGTCTTGATAGATCTGCTGGGAAGCCAAAAGAAATCCGACCAAGCCCCCAAAACACGACCCAACCGCGAGGGTGTAGAGCATGGCCGGCCGGTTCTTGAGCACTTCCAGCGCGGTTGCGCCGATCGCGCGGGGGTTTAAAGGACGCACATTGGGCAAGCTCTCGGGCTGACGAAAGGCCACCCAAGCAATCATCGCGACGCCCCACAGGGCATACCCCAGAAATAGGTCCCGCCAGTCACCCAGCCACAGCACCGCCTGCCCAATGGCTGGCGCCAACACCGGCACTGCAATGAAGACTGTCATGATCAAACTGGAAACCTGCGCCATTTCAACGCCCTTGAACCGATCGCGGATCATGGCAGTAGACACAATGCGCGGCCCCGCCACGCCAATGCCCTGTAAAAACCGCCCCAACAGCAACGCTTCGAAATCCTGCGCTACCCAACAGGCCCAGGAGCCAAGCAAAAACAGCCCAATGCCAGCAAATAGGGTGTGGCGTCGCCCGTAGCGATCCGCCAAGGGGCCATAAAAAAACTGACCCAGCGTCAGCCCGAGGAACATCACACCGATGACCCATTGGCGGTCGTTAGCGTTATCCAGGGCAAAATCCTGCGAAATAAGCCCCAATGCTGGCAGCACTGCGTCAATGCACATAGCTACCATCGAAATCAGGCAGGCGTTCAGAAAAATAAACTCGACTCGACCCAGGGGGCGCGTTGGTGTCAGCATAACGGTCTCAATGATGGGAGCAGCCAGTGTCGACGTCTCACTCGTTTATCGGGGTTTTTAAGTATTCAAAACATGCCATCGAGCTGGTCTGGCAGACCTCTCGCGCGCTTGCCTTGTGGATGGCAGCCCTGACATTGATTGCCGGCACCCTGCCTGCCGCAATCGCCTACGTCGGAAAACTCATTGTGGACGCAGTGGTCTTGGCAATGGAAGCCCCCAATGCAGATCTGACCCAAGTTTATACTTACGTTGCTTGGGAAGCCGGTTTGGTCGTCGCACTGGCCGCTGCCCAACGCGGTATTGCCGCGGCCCAAAGCCTGCTGCGCTCGCGCCTAGGGCAGCGGGTGAACGAGATGATCCTGGACAAGGCCCAGACCCTTTCGATGGCGCAGTTTGAGGACAGTGAATTTTACGACAAGCTGACCCGGGCACGGCGTGAAGCCAGCCAGCGTCCAATGGCACTGGTCACCAAGACCTTTGGCCTGATCCAGAACGCGATTTCCATCGCCAGTTTTGCCGCTCTGTTGATTCAATTTAGTCCCTGGGCCATCGCCATATTGGTGATCGGCGCCCTACCGGTCTTTATCGCCGAGGCCAAATTTTCAGGCCAAGCGTTTCAGATGTTTCGCTGGCGCTCTCCCGATCGCCGCATGCAAATGTACTTAGAAACGGTACTTGCCCGCGAGGACAGCATCAAAGAGGTGCAACTGTTCAACCTAGGCCCCACGTTTTTAGGCCGCTATCGCAGCATTTTCGTCAAGCTATTCAAGGAAGAACGCCTGCTAACCCTGCGCCGGGAGGGCTGGGGATTCGCACTGGGCATTCTAGGCTCAATCAGCTTTTATGGCGCCTACGCCTGGGTGGTCTTTGAGACCGCCACAGGCGTGCTGACCTTGGGCGAGATGACCATGTACCTGTTGCTGTTCAAGCAGGGGCAATCCGCTGTCAGCGCCATGCTGACCTCAATTTCGGGCATGTACGAGGATAACCTCTATCTATCCAATCTGTATGAATACCTCGATCAGCCTACCACCCGTGAGAGCGGGGACTTAACCCAGGGCGTGCTGCCGGGCGACGGCATTCGCTTTGAGGGGGTTAGCTTCCAATACCCGGGCGCTACCGCCTGGGCCCTGCAAGATATCGACTTGCACGTTAAACCCGGCCAATCGTTGGCGCTGGTGGGAGAAAATGGATCGGGCAAAACGACGCTGATCAAGCTGATGACCCGCCTATATGCCCCAACTCAAGGGCGAATCCTGCTGGATGGTAGCGATTTAAATGAGTGGTCGGTTGAAGCACTGCGAGCTCGAGTCGGAGTCATTTTTCAGGACTTTGTTCGCTATCAACTGCTCGTGGGTGAGAATATCGGCGCCGGTGACGTCGATCATTTTGACGACACTCAGCGCTGGGCTCAATCCGCAGAAAAGGGCCAAGCCGCCCCCTTCATCGAAAAAATGGGGCAGGGCTATCACACCCAGCTGGGCCGCTGGTTTAAAGACGGTCAGGAGTTATCTGGCGGACAGTGGCAGAAAATCGCCTTGAGCCGTGCATTTATGCGCCAAGGGGCAGACTTATTGGTTTTGGATGAGCCCACTGCGGCCATGGATGCTCAGGCAGAAGCCGACATTTTTGCCCAGTTCCAAGACTATGCTGCCAACAAAATGGCGATCGTCATCAGTCACCGCTTCTCTACAGTGCGCTATGCCGATCAAATCGTGGTTATCGCTGGGGGCCAGATCCTGGAGCGTGGCAATCATGCGCAGCTGCTGGAACACAATGGCCGTTATGCCCATTTGTTTAACCTACAAGCCGCAGGTTATCGCTAGACAATTCACCCTCAGCCCCTGATACTAAACGCCTGTGCGGGAGAGTCGACAAAATAAGCGTCGCGCCGAAGGAGCAACTGCCCCGGAATCTCTCAGGCTAAAGGACCGCACAGACTTGTAAACATCTGGAGAGAGGCGCACCGCGCCCGCCGAAGGAGCAACCCCCACACACGGGGCAACACTCTCAGGTACCCGTGACAGATGGGGTTTTCGCACGACACATGCGTGCAGCAAAACCTGGAGAGTCATTATGAAAATTGCAGTCCTTGGCGCAGGCATTACTGGCACCACAACCGCCTACGCCCTGACCGACAAAGGTCACGAAGTTACCCTGATCGACAAAGAACGCTATGCCGGCATGGAAACAAGCTATGCCAACGGCGGCCAGCTGTCTGCGTGTAACGCTGAAACCTGGCACCATCCCAGCACGATCGTCAAAGGGATGAAATGGCTGTTCGATAAACAAGCCCCGCTAAAACTGAGCCTGGCGCCTAGCTGGCACAAATACAGCTGGTTTGCCGAATTCCTGTACGCCATGCGCCACTATGAAACCAACACGGTTCACACGACCCAGATGGCCATTGCTGCACGCGAGCACCTGACTCGGATGGCAAGCGAAGGCGGCTTCGAATTTGATCGTGTCGACAAGGGCATGATGCACATCTGCGGCACCCGCAAAGGCTATGAACACGGCCTGAAGGTCAATGAGCTGCTGCGCAAGGGAGGCCTGGAGCGTCGAGCCATCACGGCCGAAGAGATCAAGCAAATCGAGCCGACCCTAACGGGCGACTTTGTCGGTGGGTTTTATACCGAAAGCGACTTTACCGGCGACATTCATAAGTACTGCCGAGGCATTACCGCGGCCTGCGAAAAACGCGGCGTAGTCACTAAATTTGGCCGCTCGATCATCGACTTGGTTTCGACCCAGCAAGGGGTTTATGTGACCTATGAGGACGGCGATCAGGACAACTATGATGCGATCGTGATTTGTGCCGGCGTCGGCAGTCGTGCCATGGCCGCCAAGCTAGGTGACCGAGTCAACATTTATCCGGTCAAAGGCTACAGCATCACCGTCGAGCTAGATGAAGCCGGCCAGCAGGCCGCACCGTGGGTCAGCCTGAACGACGACGATGCAAAAATCGTGACCAGCCGTTTGGGCGCCACCCGTTACCGCGTCGCGGGCACCGCTGAATTTAGCGGCGCCAACAAGGATATCGAGCGCGATCGAGTCGAGCCGCTGATTGCCTGGACCCAGCGCCTGTTCCCGGGCATCAATACCGACAAGGTCATTCCTTGGGTGGGTCTGCGCCCCATGATGCCGGACATGATGCCCCGTGTAATGAAAGGAAAGCGGCCCGGCGTTTACTACAACACGGGACACGGCCACTTAGGTTGGACGATGTCAGCTGCGACCGCGTATATGCTGGCTGATTTGGTCGACTAAAGACGTAAAAAACCCAGCGCGTTGCTTCAAAATCGCGCGCGCTGGGTGTAACTTCGTAGGGCAAAAATAACAGGAGCTCCACGATGTTGCGTAAAGCACTTTCCCTAGCCCTTGGCGCTGCGATTTCCGTCAGCGCGATGGCTGCAGACCTAAAGCCCGCGGTAGTTTACGACCTGGGTGGTAAAAATGATGGTTCGTTTAACTTTGCTGCTTTCACAGGCGCTGAGCGCTTTGCAGAGGAGACAGGCGTAGCCTATCGAGACTTCGAAATTCAGAACGACGCCCAACGTGAGCAGGCCCTGCGTAATTTCGCTCGCCGCGGATTCAACCCCGTTGTGGCCATCGGCTTTAGCCACGGCGCGGCCGTAGAAAAAGTCGCGGCGGAATTCCCCGATACCCAGTTCGGCATTGTCGACATGGTGGTGGATCTGCCTAACGTACGCTCGATTCTGTTTAAAGAGCATGAAGGCAGCTATCTGGTTGGCCTGATGGCGGGTATGGCCAGTGACAGCAAAAAAGTCGGCTTTGTTGGCGGTATGGATATTCCTTTGATCCGTCGCTTTGAGTGTGGCTACAAACAAGGCGCAACCGCTGCGGGAGCTCAAGAAGTGTTCGGTAACATGACCGGCAACACCGGCGCAGCATGGAACGACCCCGTCAAAGGGGGTGAGCTGACCAAATCGCAGATTGACCGTGGCGCCGACGTGGTGTTCCAGGCCGCTGGTGGTACTGGATTCGGTGTTCTGCAGGCCGCGGCTGACGCAAACATCTTGGGTATTGGCGTGGACTCAAACCAAAACGGTCTGCACCCCGGCAAAATCCTGACCTCAATGCTCAAGCGTGTCGATATTGCGGTTTACAACGCATTCAAAGACTACCAAGACGGCAATTGGAGCACCGGCTTCAGCGTGTTGGGCGTGGCTGAAGGTGGCGTTGATTGGGCCCTGGACGACAACAACGCAAGCTTGGTCACCGCTGACATGAAAGCGGCTGTCGAGCAGGCCAAGAACAACATCATCAACGGCAACCTGCAGGTGCATGACTACATGAGCGACAACAGCTGCCCGCTGTAATCCCTCAATCATGATCACCCAATGCGTCAGCTTCACCCGGAGCTGGCGCATTTTTATGAGGATTTTATGCACGCACTTGAACTGATTGGCATTAGCAAAGCCTTTGGTCCCGTCCAAGCCAACCAAGATATCCACCTGGCGGTTGAGCAAGGAACGATCCATGGCATCGTCGGAGAAAACGGCGCAGGTAAAAGCACCCTGATGTCAATCATTTACGGCTTCTACGAGGCCGATAGCGGGCAGATCCGAGTGGCGGATCAAGACGTCACGATTCGATCCTCTGCGCAGGCGATCGAGCTAGGCATCGGCATGGTTCATCAGCACTTTATGCTGGTTGAACCTCTCAGCGCTCTGGAAAACATCATCCTGGGGATGGAAAACGGCTGGACTCTGAGCCGCGGTCTAACCCGGGCCCGCAGCAAGCTCGAAGCCCTGCAAAAAGAATACAATCTAGTGGTGGACTTGGATGTTCCCGTCGGCGAGCTGCCTATCGGCGCGCAGCAGCGCGTTGAGATCCTAAAAGCACTTTATCGCGATGCCGACACCCTGATCCTGGATGAGCCCACCGGCGTGCTGACGCCCGAAGAAGCCGACCAACTGTTCCGAGTGTTGGGGCGACTTAAAGAGCTAGGCAAAACCGTCATTCTGATCACCCACAAATTACGCGAAATTATGGCGATCACGGATCGAGTGTCCGTTATGCGCCGCGGCACCATGGTCGACACGCTGCACACCTCCGAGACCACCACGGATCAGTTGGCCGAATTGATGGTCGGTCGGGATGTCAGCTTTGCCCTAGACAAGGCAGTGCACACGCCCGGCGATGTGCGTTTGAGCGTGCGCGGCTTGAACTATGTCGATGACAGTGGCGTGGCGCGTCTAAAGGACATCGGTTTTGACTTACACGCCGGCGAGATTTTGGGTGTCGCAGGGGTGAGCGGCAATGGACAGTCCGAGCTGCTCGAGATCCTAGGGGGTATGTACACCGCACAGAGCGGCACCCTCACGCTAGGTGGCAAAGAAGTCGATTTGAGTGAACGCTCCGACCCCACACGCCGCCGAGAGAAGGGCCTGGGCCATGTCCCCGAGGATCGCCATCGAATGGGCTTGGTCACCCGATTCGAGGCCAACGAAAATACCATTCTGGGCTATCACCACCGGGTGGACAGCTCCAGCTTTATGCGCCGCTCACGTTTAATTGAGCTCTCTCAGCAGCAGATGGAGCGTTATGACGTACGCCCACCCAATCCACGGCTGAAAACCGCGAATTTTTCCGGCGGCAATCAGCAGAAGCTCGTGATCGCCCGGGAAATTGAGCAGAACCCCGAGGTTTTGATGGTGGGCCAGCCCACCCGAGGTGTCGACATCGGCGCGATCGAGGCCATTCACTCGCGCTTGCTGGAATTGCGATCACAGGGTACGGCGATCTTGTTGGTGTCCGTTGAGTTGGATGAAATCCGTGCGCTGGCCGACCGTGTATTGGTGATGTACGACGGCCAAATCATGGGTGAAGTCAGCCCGCAGGCCACTGATGCCGAGATCGGGCAGCTGATGGCCGGTGTGGCGCTAGCTGGGGTCTAAATCAAAAGCCGCAGGTAGCAGTTGCCCTAGGGTGAACATCTGCTCATCCCCGGCCAGATTGGCACAAATGACCTGGGTGTCCGCATCGCCAAATTCAGCCAGGCGCTGACGACAGCCCCCACAGGGCGTCAAAATACCCTCGCCCTGCCCCAGCACGTAAACCTGCGCTAACCGGGCACCAGGACTGGCCATCTGCATGTGTGCCAGTGCACTGGTCTCTGCACACCAACCCTCGGGATAACTGGCATTTTCCATGTTCGCGCCGCTAAAGCGCTGACCATCCTGGGTTTGAATAGCCACCCCAACATGAAAATTAGAATACGGCGCATGGGCGCATGCACGAGCTTTCTCAGCCGCGGCTCTCAAGTCACTCATCTATCGCTCCTTCACATAGGGCACGCCGCCGGCCTTGGGCGGCGTTGCTCTGCCGACAAAACCCGCCAGCAATACGACGGTCAAAATATAAGGAAGTGCCTGGATAAAGGTGACTGGCACTTCAAACCCGCCGACCTCAACCCCTTGAAGGCGGATCGCCACCGCATCTAAGAATCCGAACAGCAGACAGGCAAACATCGCCTGAACCGGGCGCCACTTAGCAAACACCAAGGCTGCCAAGGCAATAAAACCCTTGCCGGCGGTCATGTCTTGGACGAATCCTGCGGTTTGTGCAATCGACAGATAGGCACCGGCTAACCCGCACAGCAGTCCGCAACACATCACCGCCAAATAACGAATTTGCGTGACTGAGATACCCGCGGTATCGACCGCCGCAGGGTTCTCGCCGGTTGCGCGCAGGCGCAGGCCAAAACGAGTTTTCATTAGAATCCACGCGCTTAACGGCACGGCTAAAAACGCGACGTAGACTAGGCCCTTGTGACCACTGATCAGCTCGCTATACAGGCCTCCAATGACCGGCACATCCGCCAGCCACTGGGCCAACGGCCACGTCAGATCACCAAAACGAGCCTCGCTGTCCAGCGGCGGAGTGCGTCCGCCGCGGTTAAACCAAGCCTGGCCCAGCAAAGCGGTCATGCCCAGGGCGATAAAATTGATCGCAACACCCGAAACAATCTGGTTACCCCGATGCGTGATACAGGCAAATCCATGGACCAAGGCCAATCCAACCGATGTTGCCACGGCCATCAACAGACCCATCCAGGCACTGCCCCACACGGCCGCCGCCGCGGCGGCGGCAAACGCAGCCGCCAGCATCTTGCCTTCCAGTCCAATATCAAAGACGCCGGCGCGTTCGGAGTACAGCCCAGCCAGACAGGCCAACAGCAGTGGCGTTGAAAGTCGCACTGTGCTGTCGAGAATCAGGATGAGGGTATTGAAAAATTCCATACTCAGCCCCCCGCCACGCGCAGATAAAGCCGCTCGATACTGGGGCGAGTGAGGTGCTCAAGTGCCCCCACAAACAGGATCACCAACCCTTGGATCGCAATGATCAAATCCCGGGTGATACTCGGCTTTTCAAAAGCCAACTCGGCACCGCCCTGATACAGCATCCCAAACAGAATTGAGGCCAACACGATGCCCACAGGGTGCGCGCGTCCCATCAGGGCCACCGCAATACCGACGAAACCAAAGCCACCGACAAAGCCGACATTGAGTCGCGCCTGATCTCCCATCACCGGATTCAAGGCCATCAGACCCGCTAACGCCCCCGAAATCATCATGGTGATCAGGGTAATGCGCACGGGGTTAATGCCTGCGTAGGATGCGGCACTGGGGCTAGCACCGAAGGTTCGAATCTCGTAGCCCAGTCGCGACTTCCAAATCAGCAGATACACCGCCACGCAGGCGATCAAGGCGATGAAAAAACTTACATTCAGCGGCGCGGAACCGATATCGACGCCGAACCACTGCATAAAGCCATCGAGTTTCGGTAGACGACCGCCGACTTCGAAAGTCCGGGTCTCGGGTGCCATCGAGCCTGCAGGACTCAGCACGTTGACCAGCAAATACACCATTAACGAGCTGGCGATGAAATTAAACATAATGGTGGTGATAACGATGTGGCTTCCGCGTCGTGCCTGCAACCAAGCCGGGACCAGGGCCCAGGCCCCGCCAAACAAAGCTGCGGCAGCGGTGGCCAACAGCATCACCAGCGACCAATGCCAGCCGGTATCAAACGACAGCGCGACCAAGGCTACGCCCAGACCCGCAACATAGGCCTGCCCCTCACCGCCGATGTTGAACAGGCCACCATGAAAAGCTACGGCGACCGCAAGCCCAGTCAGAATAAAACTGGTGGCGTAAAACAGCGTAAAGCCAATGCCCTCACCAAAACCCAAGGATCCCTGCAACATTAACTGCACGGCTTCCAGCGGACTCTCGCCGATTAACAGGACTAAGGAGCCTGCCACCAGCAAAGCCAGCAGCAGATTGGTCATGGGGATCACGCCGAAGTCGATCCACCCAGGAAGGGGTTTAGCAGGTGCACTCATTGCCGTGAAAGCCTGTATTTATTTGGCTAAAGTATACCTACTCGTCCGAGTCGGGGGCAGTCTCATCGACACCTAATTCAGGAAGTGACTGTTTGAAGCGCACCCCTTTTTTCTCAAAGGTGCCGACCACACTGCTCAAGCCTCCGCGCCCACCGAGCGTTCGGGTGGCATCGTCATAGCTTTTGCGCAGCGTATCCATTTGCGCGCCGATCTTGTCAAACTTCTCCATGAAAATACGCAGCTTGTCCTGCAGCTTACTGGCCTGCTCGGCAATATCCGCCGCGCTCTCGCCCTGCTTTTGCAGCGACCAGAGGTTGGCCACCGTGCGTAGGGTTCCCAACAGAGTAGAGGGCACAACCACGATGACCCCCTTCTCAAAGGCCGTGGCATAGAGTTCAGGGTTGGCCTGAAAAGCCGCCAGGAAAGCCGGCTCAATAGGCATAAACATCAACACGAAATCCGGCGCGTTTAACCCTTTGAGCTTGGGGTAATTCTTGGCCGACAACTGGTCTATGTGCTTGGAGATACTGGCCACGTGACGCTTCATCGCGGCCTCGCGCTGCTCATCGCTTTGCGCTTCAACAAATTCGGTCCAGGCCAGTAGGCTGACCTTGGAGTCGATAATCAGGTGGCGCCCCTCAGGCAGATTGACCACAAAATCGGGACGATAGCTGACGCCCTCCTCATCGGTCAGGTGCTGCTCACGATGATACTCCTGACCTTTGATCAGGCCCGAGCGGTCCAAAATCATTTCGACCTGCATTTCACCCCAGTTGCCCTGGGTTTTGCTGTCGCCTTTCAACGCCAGCGTCAGGTTGGTGGCCTCGTCAGTGATACGCTGGTTCAAATTCTTTAGGTTTTCGAGCTCATTTTTTAGGGCTGAGTTAGCGTTCGACGAGTCCTGATGAACTTCATTCACCCGCTTTTGAAAGGCGCTGATTTGCTCTCGCAGAGGACTGAGCAAATGCCCCAAGGATTCCTGGGAGTCTTTTTTAAATTCGTCCGTGCGCGTTTTTAAAATACTTTGCGAGAGGTTCTGAAATTCATCTTTCAAGGCGGATTTCTGCGCATCGAAACTGCGCTCAAGCTCTTCACGGCGCGCCTGTAATTCGGCCTGACGCTGCTCGAGACTCGATATCTGCTGACGGGCGCGGTCCAGCTGAGTTTCCCGCTCTGCCAGGTCCTGCTCCAGCTTTTGCATCAGCCCTTCACGGCCTCGTTGCTCTGCGATCTGTTCGGCCTGCACCGCCAGCTGCTCACGCTGTTGCGCCAGATCCTGTTGCCACTGCTGCGCCTGGGACTCCAGCTCAGCCAGCCGCTGGGATTGATAGGCCGCTTGATCGCGCTGACGCATCCACAGCCAACCCGCCACGATCGCCAGGGCGGTTGGGATCAGGAATAACAAATCAAATAATGGGAACAAAAGGGACGCATCCGGTTAACAACAGAGATAGCACGATTAGTCGCATGAGGTTTCCTCGATGAAAAAGTCCGCCACCGCACGGGTGTCTCGCAACGGCCGGACGCGATTAATGGATTCTTGGTACAGCGGATGCGCTTTGTAAGCCGCCAACTGCGCTTCGTCCTTAAATAGGCCAAATACGACGACGTCAATCTCACCACTAATTTGATCTTTTTTGATGTTGCGTGAAATGCTCAGATGCTCGGCATCTGGAATTTGTTCAAGCAGCTTCAGGCCCTGATAGATGGGCTCAACCAGCTCGGGCGACTTGGCGGAAAATAGGACGACGTGATGCAGCATGGGTACCTCGTATTGGGGCGGTAAATATGCGCGAAGCGGCGCGAATTGTCGACTGCGACGCACCTCTCACTGTTGGGTGACGCACCTCTCACTGTTGGGTAATGGAACGTTGACGAGTCGCTCAATAGGTATGGCTGTGCTACCTTTGATGAATGCGTGTTGTTAATGCCCTGCTCGTCTCGTTGGCCGTTATCGGCCTGCCTGCCCTTGCTCAATCCAGCGAGGACATCAACACGTTCACCAAAAATGCCAGCACTCAAGGCGAGGCCGTTATCGCAGACAGCCCAACCGGCCCCTTGGGCCTGCGCTTCTCGGGTGGATTAATTATCGACAGCGAAATTGTTGACGGCCAATTTGATCAAAGCGATCTGGATCGCGCCTCACCCTATTTGGGGATCGGTGTCGTACAAAGCCTGGGTAATATCGATTTGTCCGCTGATTTGGGCTGGATCGAGCGGGAGCCCTCAATTGACTCCTTAGACGGACCGACGATCAGGAGCGAGGCTGAACCCGTCCTGAACGTCCAATTCCGGCTTCGCTTCTAGCCCTTCTTTTGAACCTTGGCCCAGCCATCTTTCAGCGTGACGGCTCGGTTGAAAACCGGCGTCTGGGTTGAGTCTTCGTCTTTTCTAAAGAAACCGACCCGCTCAAACTGAACGATTTCACCTATTTCGACATCCGCCAGTGCTGGCTCAACCAACCCTTGCTTAACCACCAAGGATTCTGGATTGACCTCACGCGCCAAGTCATCGCCGGTGGGTTTGGGATCCGTAAACAACCGGTCGTACAGACGCAATTCGCTAGGGACGGCGTCGCTGGGCACCCACTGAATGGTGCCCTTAACCTTGCGGCCTGACTCGTCTTGGCCGCTGCGAGTCGCCGGATCGTAGGTACATAGGATCTCGACGATACGACCCTCGGCGTCCTTGATCATGTCCTGGAAATCAATGATGAACGCGTACTTTAGACGAACGCTGCCACCGGGCTTTAGACGGAAATACTTAGGAGGCGGGACCTCTTCGAAATCCGCGCGATCGATATAGAGCGAGCCATCAAATTTCAGGGTACGCGAGCCCAGCTCAGGCACCCGCTGGTGCCAGGCGCCGTTCAACTCCAGCACCTCGCCTTGCGGCCAGTTAGTGATGGTCAGTTTGATCGGATCCTGCACTGCGAAGCCACGGCGCGCCGTGTTTTCAAGATCATTACGCAAACAGGTTTCGAGCAACGACATTTCGATCGTGTTGGCTTTTTTAGTCACCCCAATTAGCGAGCAAAATGTCCGAATGGACGCGGGCGTAAAGCCACGGCGGCGCATTCCACTGATGGTTGGCATGCGCGGGTCATCCCAACCCTTAACGTGCCCCTCGGTGACCAGCGCCAGCAACTTGCGCTTGCTGGTTAGGCAGTGCTCTAACTGCAGACGGCTGAATTCGATCTGCTGAGGCGCCGCAGGCACGGGCAAATTTTCAATAAACCACTCGTACAAAGGACGGTGATCTTCGAACTCCAGCGTGCACAGGCTATGGGTAATGTGTTCGATCGCATCGGACTGACCATGGGCAAAATCATAGGTCGGATAGATGTTCCAGGCATCCCCGGTACGTGGGTGGTGGGCCTTGCGAATGCGGTACAACGCTGGGTCCCGCATATTGATATTGGGATGGGCCATGTCGATTTTAGCGCGCAAGATATAGCGCCCTTCCTCGAACTCACCGGCCCGCATGCCAGCAAACAAAGCCAGCGATTCCTCGGTTGGGCGATCACGATAAGGCGAGTTTTTGCCTGGCTGTTTCAGCGTACCGCGGTACTCGCGCATTTGCTCTGCGTTGAGCTCGTCCACATAAGCCAGGTCTCGGGCAATCAGATCCTGCGCCCAGGCATACAGCTGTTCGAAATAATCACTGGCGTAGCACTCCCGCGCCCATTCGAATCCCAGCCAGGCGACGTCCTTACGAATCGCGTCGATATATTCCTGATCTTCTTTTTCAGGATTCGTATCGTCAAAGCGCAGATTGGTTTCCCCGCCAAACTCGGCCGCGATTCCAAAGTTCAGGCAGATCGACTTGGCATGACCCACATGCAGATAACCATTGGGCTCAGGCGGGAAGCGAGTCACGATGCTAGAGTGTTTATTGTTTGCCAAATCGGCCTGAATGGCCTCGGCAATAAAGTGCTGTGGAGTTTCGTTCATGGTCACTGAATCAGACGTAAAGCGAGAGTGTAACGGAAGTATGAAGCCGGTGGGACTGTTGGGTGGCACCTCTTGGGTGAGCACCACGCATTATTACGAAAAACTCAATCGGGCGTATCAAGCCAAGATGGGCGGACTGTCCAGTGCACCCATGCTGATCTATTCGGTTGATTTTGCCGCCATTGCCCAGGCCCAAACTCGTGGCGATTGGGACCACCTAGGGCAGGTGTTAGGACAAAATGCCCAAGCACTGGAGCGAGCCGGAGCCGGCAGCCTTGCGATCGGCGCCAACACCATGCACCGATGCTTTGACGCGATTCAGAGCGCGGTCGACATCGAAGTGCTGCACATCGCCGATGGCATTGCCCAAAACATTGGTGACACACCCACGCTGCTGCTGGGCACGGCCTACACCATGGAGTCCGATTTTTTGATTAGCCGACTGCGGGCTCAGGGCTGCCAAATTGAAATACCCACCCCCCAACAGCGCGCTGAGGTTCATCGGATTATTTTTGAAGAGTTGTGTCAGGATCTGGTCATACAGGCCAGTTGTGATTACTTTAAGCACTTGGCCGAGTCCTTTGACGGCAAGGTGCTCTTGGCGTGTACTGAGCTTGGCCTAGTATTAGACAGCGAATCACAACCACAGGTGGTTGATTCACTCGACTGTCACGTCGCAATGATGCTGGATGCGTTAGCGACCCATAATTAATAACCATGAGGCGAAAATAATGAAGACCCTACTGATTACAGCAGCGCTAGCCATCGCTCCCATGAGTGCACTGGCTGCCGGCGACGCCGCCGCAGGCCAAGGCAAATCATTGGTATGCGCGAGCTGCCACGGCCAAGACGGCAAGTCGATGATCCCCACCTACCCTAATCTGGCGGGCCAAAACGCGGCCTACCTGGAAATGGCGCTAAAAGGCTATCGCTCGCAAGAACGTACCGGCCTACAAGCCGCGTTGATGTATGGCATGGCAGCTAACCTGTCGGACCAGGACATCGCGGACCTGGCCGCCTACTACAGCAGCAAGTAGTCAATCTCGGCTGAACTGCCTGACCGCTTGGATTTCAGCGATTTCCAAGCGGTATTCCTGATAAGCGTGATCGCGCCCATATTGCTGGGCATCACGATGATCCGCCTGCTGTCCCCAGGCCTGCAGGGCCTCTTTTGAGGACCAATAGCTTAAGGTCACACCAAACCCCGACTCATCGCGAAAACTATGGCTGTGGGAAAACCCGGGCTGACGCTGCACCTGGCTCTGCATCCGCTGGGCCCAACCCTCGTAGTCTGGCGTATTAAGTTGCCGGCGCGAATAGAAGATAGCGACCCACATCCCTTGAAACCCTCCGCTCCATCACGATGTATTACGACATGGAAGATAAGCGACGTTTGGGTTCAATCAAAGGGCTGATGCGACGGCTATTAAAACGCAACCAGCACACAACACTGCGCGGTCAAGCCAGCGAGCGGGCGGCGCACGCCCAACATCAACGCCCCAAATCGATGACCCCATTTGACCATCAAGAATACGAGGCCTGGCAAAAAGAGCTGGACCGAATGGATCGTGAGGGTC
This sequence comes from Litorivicinus sp., assembly GCA_049609265.1. Taxonomy (GTDB): domain Bacteria; phylum Pseudomonadota; class Gammaproteobacteria; order Pseudomonadales; family Litorivicinaceae; genus Litorivicinus. Next base: position 54,324 of record JBMYYI010000005.1, read on the forward strand.
CAGGGCGATCCGACGATTGAATTGTCAGGCTCCATCCACGACACTGGCGCGCATGAATTTAGACGAACGACAGCAAGAAATTATCGATGAATTCTCCATGGTCGGCGACTGGATGGAACGGTATCAATACCTGGTCCAACTGGGTCGCATGATGGACCCGCTGGATGACGCCGACAAAACCGATGCCAACCTGATCCGTGGTTGCCAATCCCAGGTGTGGGTCGCCGTTGAGCAGGATGGCGATCATCTCAAATTCCGCGGTGGCTCGGATGCCGCTATCGTCAATGGCCTGGTGGCGCTAACGCTGCGGGTGTATTCCGACGCACCGGCAGCCGAGATTGCCGCGACTGAACCACGCTTTGTTGAAGGCATTGGCCTGGCGGAGCATTTGAGCCCCACCCGCTCGAATGGGCTGCATTCAATGCTAAAACGCATCCGCGAAGAAGCCGCCCAGCGGATCTGAGAACCATTCTCAAACGCAGATGCCGCAAGCCTTTGCGGGGTTAGGGGATTGAAATAGGACCCCTGCGGTCCTATTATTGACCCATGATTCGTTTGAGCAAGCTAACTGACTATGCTTCGGTGGTATTAACCGAGCTTGCTCGCTATCCATCCGAATTACAGAGCACGCAGCATTTGGCCGAATCGACCCGCATCCCGCGACCGACCGTGACCAAGGTGCTTAAAACCCTTACCCGGGCGGGTTTAACCCGATCGATTCAGGGCCCCAGAGGCGGCTACACGCTGGCCCGGGATGCTCGACAAATTGATTTGGCAGACATTATTGCTGCCATCGAAGGACCCAGTGGCGTGACCGAATGCGCGACTGACCATGATGAGTGCGATCTAACCGCGCACTGTCATGTCATGGATCATTGGCGCACCGTGAGTGTGCAGATTAACCAATTGCTACGCAGCGTAACCCTGGCTGAATTAGCCACGCCCAAGCTGCAACGCATACCAACACTGCAGGTACAGGACTGATGAGTTCAACTGAAACCAAAGTGGATGACCTAGTCGACCGCGAATATGCGGCCGGTTTTGTTACTGACATTGAATCCGACACCTTCCCGCCCGGACTGGACGAGACGGTCGTGCGCGCCATCAGCGCGAAAAAAGGCGAGCCCCAGTGGATGACTCAATGGCGTCTAGAAGCCTTTGAGAAGTGGAAAGCGATGAGCAGTCCTGACTGGGCTCATCTGAACATTCCCCCCATCGACTACCAGAGCATCAGCTATTACAGCGCGCCTAAGAACCCTGACGATGCTCCCAAGTCGCTCGACGAAGTCGATCCTAAGCTTTTGGAAACCTACGACAAGCTGGGCATTCCGCTGCTGGAGCAGCAAATGCTGGCGGGCGTTGCCGTGGACGCGGTGTTTGACAGTGTGTCGGTCGTCACCACCTTCAAGGAACAGCTTGCCGAGGCGGGCGTGGTGTTTTGCCCACTTTCTGAAGCCGTTCACAGCCACCCAGAGCTAGTGAAAAAATACCTAGGCAGCGTCGTGCCCGTCGAAGACAACTACTTTGCCTGCCTTAACAGCGCGGTCTTCAGCGATGGCTCCTTTGTTTATGTCCCCAAGGGCGTACGCTGCCCCATGGAGCTCTCAACCTATTTCCGTATCAACGAGCAAAATACCGGACAGTTCGAACGCACCTTGATCATCTGTGAAGATCAAGCTCACGTCAGCTATCTAGAAGGCTGCACGGCCCCGATGCGTGACGAGAACCAACTGCACGCCGCGGTTGTTGAGCTGGTCGCCTTGGAAGATGCTGAGATCAAGTACTCCACCGTGCAAAACTGGTATCCGGGTGATGATGAAGGCCGCGGTGGCATTTATAACTTTGTGACCAAGCGCGCCGAGTGCCGTGGGGCGCGCTCAAAAGTCAGCTGGACACAGCTGGAGACCGGCTCTGCGGTGACCTGGAAATATCCCAGCTGCGTGCTGTTGGGCGACGACAGCGTTGGCGAGTTCTATTCCGTAGCGGTTAGCAGCAAGCAACAGCAAGCCGACACCGGCACCAAGATGATCCACGTGGGCAAAAACACTCGCTCGACGATCATCTCCAAAGGCATCAGCGCACAAAAAGGCCAAAACGCCTATCGCGGCCTTGTGCGTATGGGCGCTGGGGCTGAAAACGCACGCAACTTTACGCAGTGCGACAGCTTGCTGATCGGCGATCAGTGCGGCGCCCACACCTTCCCCTATATCGAGGCGAAGAACCCCAGCGCGCGCGTTGAGCACGAGGCGACCACCTCAAAGGTCAGCGATGACCAGCTGTTTTATTTACGCCAACGGGGCATCAGCGAAGAAGACGCCCTGAATATGATTGTTAACGGCTTTTGCAAAGACGTCTTTCAAAAGCTCCCCATGGAATTTGCCGTCGAGGCCGAGGCCCTATTGGGTATCACGCTAGAAGGCGCCGTAGGCTAAGGAACCCCACATGCTAGAAATTAAAAACCTGCACGCACGCGTTGGCGACAAACCCATTTTAAAAGGTATTAACCTGTCCATCGGCACCGGCGAGATTCACGCCATCATGGGGCCCAACGGCTCTGGCAAGTCGACGCTATCCAGCGTTTTGGCCGGCCACGATGACTACGAAGTAACCGACGGTGAAGTCATCTATCAGGGCGAAAACCTGCTGGAGATGGAACCGGAAGAACGCGCCCGAGCCGGTGTCTTCTTGTCGTTCCAGTACCCAGTTGAAGTGCCTGGGGTCAAGAATATTTACCTGCTCAAGAGCGCACTCAACGCCAAACGCGCGCACCAAGGCCAGGAAGAAATTAACCCGGTTGAGTTTCTGAAACTGGTTCGTGAAAAGCTGAAACTGATGAAGATGGACGAAGCGTTCCTGCACCGTAACATCAACGAAGGCTTCTCTGGCGGCGAGAAAAAACGCAACGAAATCCTGCAAATGCAATTGCTCGAGCCTAGCCTGTGTTTGCTGGACGAAACGGACTCAGGTCTGGACGTAGATGCCCTGCGCATCGTAGGTGAGGGCATCAACTACTTGCGTGCCGAGCAGCGTAGCTTTGTCATGGTGACTCACTACCAGCGCCTGCTGGATCACGTCCGCCCGGACTTCGTACACGTGCTGGCGGACGGCCAGATCAAAGCCAGCGGTGATTTCAGCTTGGCACAACGCTTGGAAAAGGAAGGCTACGAAGGCCTACTGGCCGAAGCATGAGCGCGCTGGAGAGTCTAAAAGCCCTGGCGGGAGCCTCACCCCGTCAGGTCCAGGCCCGTGATGTACTGACCCACCTAGGCTTACCCGGTCGACAGCTGGAGGGATGGAAGTACCTGTCGCTGCGCCACTTAGAAAAGCTTGAACTCAGCGCACCTAGCGGCGACTTCGACGGTGATCTAAGCGTCTACGACATCCCTGGGTTGAGTGCTGCTCGCCTGGTTTGGGTCAACGGGCTGTTTAACGAGACGCTGTCTGATTCAGTGCAGGGATTGACCCGCACACCAAACCCCGTCGATTTAGACTGGGTCAGCCCTGAATTAGACGGCATGGCTGCGGCTAATTTAGCCGGCGGTCAGCTCATTGAATTTGCGGTAACCGATCAGCTGGTGATGCCGGTGCATTGCCTATTTTTGGTCACCGGCGAGCAGCAAGCTGCCCAGCCCAGGGTCCAGTGGCGGATCGCGGCTAATGCCCATCTGGATTTACTGGAGCAACACGCAGGCGAGGGTGCGAACCTCGTCAACATGGTCTCGCAATTCGAGCTGGATCGTGATGCTCGGGTCACCCGTTACAAGCTGTTCAATACCCAAGCGGCCACTCACACCGCCCATACCTGGGCACGCGTGGCGGGCAATGCGGATTTCCAGAACCACATGATTGATATGGGCGGCAAATTTCACCGCGACCAGATTCGGGTAGAACTGTGCGAGGCACACGCCAACACGCGTCTAAACGGGCTGTACTTGGTTGACGGCCGGGACGTGTCGGATAGCCACACTCAAATCGATCATTGTGTCCCGCAATGCACCAGCGCCCAGCACTATCGGGGTATTGCCGACGGACGCGGCAAAGCGGTGTTTAACGGGATTGTCTATATCGGCAAGAACGCCAGCCAAAGCGCGACCGAGCAGAAAAACGCGAATCTGCTGCTGTCAGACAAGGCTGAAATTAACCCCAAACCTGAGCTGCAGATCCACAACGACGATGTGGTCGCCAGCCACGGTTCTACGGTAGGCAACCTCGACGAGGAGCAGCTGTTCTACCTGCGCCAACGGGGCATTGGTGAGACTCAGGCGCGGGCGCTTTTGACCTTTGCCTTTGCTGAGCAAATCGCCCAGGCGCTACCCAGCCAGGCTCTGGCTGAGTATTTAGAGGCACGCTTTGCCACACGCCTACCCATGGATGTGCTATGAGCTTTGACGTTCAGGCGCTGCGCGCGCAGTTCCCGATCCTGAGCACACAAGTGCATGGCAAGCCGCTGGTTTACCTAGACACCGGCGCAAGCAGCCAAAAGCCCCTGGTCGTGATCGAAGCCATGGACGCCTACTACCGCACGCAGCATGCCAATGTACACCGTGGCATTCATGAGCTCTCCCAGAGCGCTACGGATGCCTACGAGGCGACCCGTGACAAATTGGCGGCCTGGATTGGGGCGGATCGCCGTGAGGAAGTGGTGTTTACCCGCGGCACCACCGAATCCATCAACCTGATTGCCCAGACTTGGGGGCGATCGCAGGTGCGTGCCGGCGATCGGCTGTTGGTGTCCGAGCTCGAACACCATGCCAACCTTGTGCCCTGGCAGATGCTAGCCGCAGAGACCGGCGCCCAACTGGTCAAGATCCCCGTTATGGCGGACGGCACCCTGGATATGGATGACTACGCCCATCAACTCAGTCTAGGGGCCAAATTAGTGGCCATCACTGAGGTCAGCAATGCATTGGGCACCATCATCCCGCTGGCTACCATGATTCCCCAAGCCAAGGCCGCAGGTGCGATCGTGGTCGTCGACGGAGCCCAAGGGGTGCCCCATCACCGGGTCAATGTCAGCAACCTTGGCGCGGATTTTTATGTCTTCAGCGCACATAAAATGTACGGGCCGACGGGCATTGGCGCCCTGTGGGGCCGGTATGAGCTGCTCGACAGCCTGCCACCCTGGCAGGGGGGTGGCGACATGATCGAACATGTGACCTTTGAATCCAGCACCTACAACACCGTGCCTTTTCGGTTCGAAGCCGGCACACCGTCGATCGCCGAAGGCATCGGTCTAGGCGCCGCATTGGATTGGCTGGCCAGCATTGACTTTGATGCCGCCACCGCACACGAACAGGCGGTCTTTGAGTACGCCCGCGAGCAGCTTCAGACCATCGACGGACTGCGCCTTATCGGTACCGCACCCGATGCAGCCGGCGCTATTAGTTTTGCCATCGATGACATCGCGGCCAGTGACCTAGGTACCCTGCTGGATCATCAGGGAATCGCCGTACGAACCGGCCACCACTGCGCCATGCCCGCCCTGCAAGCTATGGGAGAAAGTGGCACCACTCGAGCCAGCTTTGGTTTGTACAACACCCGCGACGATGTCGACGCCCTGGTGCGCGGACTGCAGGTGGCCAAGGACATCCTGGCGTGATCGAATTGGCGAGCTTAAAAACCGGTGATGTATTGCAGGCCCGCTGCATCGTGCCGGCCAATCGCGTCCCTGCCGGGACCGCAACGGAATTGCCACCCGAAGCCACACTTGAGGTGACCCAAGCTCTAGGTGAGAGCCTAACGGTGAAATACGAGGGCAACCTGTATCGAATCTCGCCTGAAGGAATGCCGGCGCTGGGCATTGAGCCGCCCAATAGCGTGGCACAGGCCCCGCAGGACATGACCGACGAACAAATCATGCAGGCGCTGGATGCTCAATTGCGGACCTGCTACGACCCTGAGATACCGGTCGATATCGTTGAGCTTGGCCTGATTTACGACCAGCGTTTATCCCAGCTATTGGATGGTCGAAAACACCTCAGAGTACTGATGACCCTGACCGCGCCGGGATGTGGCATGGGCCCAGTCATCGTTGAAGACATCAAACAGAAACTGAGCGCCCTGCCAGTGGATGTGGTGGATGTTGAACTGACTTTTGATCCGCCGTGGAATCGCTCGCGCATGAGTGAAGCGGCGTTGCTAGCAACAGGAATGTTTTAATGTGGCACCCCGTTAAACCGGCACAGGAAATTGAGCCTGGAACCTACGTCCGGGTTGAGCTAGATGAATTCGATGTTTTGGTGTTCAACCTAGAAGGCGAGTTTTTTGCCCTAGAAGATCGCTGTACCCATGACGACGCCGAGCTGGACGGGGGCGAAATAGTCGATGGATGCATTAAGTGCCCGAGGCATGGGGCCTGTTTTGATATTAAAACCGGCGACGCCAAGTCAGCCCCCGCTTACGAGGCAACGGATCGTTTCGAATGCCGGATAAACGAACAAGCCATCGTTGAAGTCGATATTGACTAGCTGACCTTAGGCTCGTCCTCACGATTCAAGCTCGGAACGAGACGCGTGTCTGCCACAAGAGTGGCCGCAGCCTCGACCGATTGTTGCCGTGCTCGTTCTCCTCGGCGTAACGACTTATTTACGTTTGCTCGTAACTTTTCTAGCTGAGCAGGTGTGATGCTTCTGTTAATCTGCACCGATGATGTCTCCATTAAATTCCACGACAACGTCGCAAGCGAGCCCTGATCTATTACTCGAACACATTGCGCACGCCCACAGCCCGGACGCCGAAGCGCAACGTATACCCTGGTATTTCAAAGGCCACTTAGTGGGGTCCCTTTCCGACACATGGCGCGAGCTCGCGACTCATTATCTGGGTCACAAGCTTGATGCAACCAGTGTGAGTCAAGTTCACGCGTTGTGCCAGTCTATTCGTTCCCACGTCTCGCAATGGATGGATGAGCCCTTTGGTTTGTATATCCCGTCGCAAATCACACCTATCGGGCAAGTCCCCCGCGGGGCGGTGTCACATTTGGGTTTACAGGCCTATGGCGTGCACGCCAACGGATTTGTCCGTAAGGCCGACGGCATCCACATGTGGGTCGCCAAGCGATCAATGAACAAGCCCACTTTCCCTGGGCAATGGGACAATATGGTCGGCGGGGGTTTGACCGCTGGCCTAACGCCAGATCAGGTCCTGGCCAAGGAAACCGACGAAGAAGCCGGACTGCAACTCGATCAAATGCTGAACGTTGAGCAAGTGGGCATCCTGAACTATCAACACAGTCACGCAGGCGGCCTGCGTAACGACCGGCTCGTCATCTACGATCTGGAACTCCCCGAGGGCCTCACCCCCCACCCCAAAGACGGCGAGGTTGAGCGATTTGAATGCTGGCCGCTCGATCAGCTACTGCAGGTCGTCTCTCGCACCCGCGAATTTAAGTACAACTGCAACTTGGTGATCATGGAGTTTTTATTGCGCCATGGTGCGCTGGACGATCACCCCGACAAAGAGGCGATCGCCGAAGCGTTAAACGAGCGGTTTCAGCCCACCTAGGTCCATCGCGGTGCGCAGATCCGGTTGACCCTGGATGGGCTCGTGGCCAATCACTTCGTCATACGCACACTGATGAACCACAACCGCCTTGTCCGCGCCTAGCGCGGCGAGATGCGTGCCCGCTGCGGTGGCGCTTTTAAATACTCGATTAGCACCCTTGTCGTCCTTAAGCAGCGCGGTTTTTTCCGCACTTACGGCTCGCACCAAATAAATGATGCCTTCGTTGGCCAGAATTTCGCAGTCGGCTTGGCCGTCCTGGATCAGGCGTTGCAGTTCTTTGTCGCGCATGGCTAGTAGCCTTCTTGGGCTGCCCGGAAGCCTTCCAGATGGCTACGTAAGTCGTGCAAGGTTTTGATATACGGGACATCCAATTCCCGTAGCAATGGAGAATCTGGGCGTACTGCCGCCCCTCCGACGAACATTGGAAAACCAGCGGGCAGCTGACGACGCAGTCGTCGCAGCTCACCTGGCAGGCGCGGATCATCGGCGGGATAAGTAATCGATAAACCCAGAGCCAGGGCACCGCTGCCGATCACCGCGGCGGCAATTTCATCAGCGGGTGTATTGGGGCCCAGGTAAATCGGGCTCCAGCCTTCGCTGGCACAGGTCACCGAGACCATCAGCGCACCCAGTTCATGCAACTGCCCCGAGGGGGTAGTGATGACAATTTTAGGAGCACTCTGGTATTCAGTGCTGGCAGGACGCAAGGAGCCCAAGAAGGTCCGGATCTGAGCCGTCGCCACATGCTCCTGGGCGATCCGCAAGGAACCATCCCGGGTGCCCTCGCCAATTTCACGTAGAACCGGAGAGATCACTTCTTCCATTAGCACGGGAATGGTGTTCTCCAGAGATACCTTAAGCAGTAATTCATCAATCAGCTGCGGGTCGTGGGCGCGTACCGCCTGCATCACTTCAAAACGTATGTTTGCGAGCGAGTCGGATTCGTCGGGCGCCAGACGCGTCGGGACAGCCGGTTCAGGACGATCCGAATCGATTAAGCTCTGCAACTGCTCGTCGGTGAAACCTGCGATATCACCAATCCGCCGTCCGCCCTCGGTGGCTTGTTTGAGCAATTTAAGCCTATGAACATCTGAATCTGAATACAGACGCCGCGCAGTATCCGTGCGACCGGGCTCGACCGCCTGGTAGCGTTTTTCCCACGCACGGATCAAATCCGGCGAGAGCCCCGTGCGGAGCGCAACGACTCGAATGGGATGCTGCGGGGTGTGTAATTCCATCGGCTGAGGATACGCCAGCAGACTGTCTAGGACAATCTCTGAACAGAGGGTCCCATGCGCTTTTTGTGTTTTCAGTCTAGGCTGATCGCCGATGCAAGGAGAGACGTATGAAGCGCGGGTTTAGTCTGATTGAACTGATAATTGCCGTCGCGATTATGGGCATTTTGGCCATTATCGCGGTGCCCAGCTATCAGGACTATGTCAACGACCAAATCGAAGGTCTGGCACAACAAAGCTTGCTCGAGTTGGCGGCGGTACAAGAACAATATTTTGCCGATGCTCGCGGTTACGCCTGCACGCAAGCCGAGGCCGGCTACGCCCTGCCCAGCGATGTCACCGACCACTACGATGCCCTGGTCATCACGACTAATCGATCGCCACTGGCCACTCCGCCCGCCGGTTGCGTGGTCGCGTCCTCATCTGCCGTACCGACCTTTAGCCTGTCCCTAGAGCCCACCAGTGGTGGACGTCTTGAGGACCGAACCACGCTCAATTTCACTCCGCAGAGTGGACCGAACTGGTAATCAGTTCTCCAGCTCGCGATACCAGTATTCAGTTTCCAACACGCCCTGCATGTTCATGGACTGCTGGGCGGTGACGCCGTCTGCATTGACCAAGCGACGCACCTCACCGTCCTCAAAAATCAACGTTGAGTTGTCAACGTAGCCCCGGGCACTCGGGCCCAGGGTCGTCTTGAACGCCAAGCGACTGCCCCCCTGCTCGTCCTCGAGCTCGACAATCGCTGCCGCACCTGCCTTAGCGTCAAAGACGCGCAGACGACCCAGCCCCGCCGGTGTGCAGGCGTTGAGCGCTAACGTGGGCGTCCAGGTGGGTACCGTGCTCCACCAATTGAACACTTGGGGAGCCCCCGTCACTTTTTCGCCCAGCGCCAATCGGCTGACCCAGCCCTTGACCGAGCTGCTGGCAACCTTGGCAATTTGTGCGGTTAACACCTCGTCGTAGTCATCAGGAATCGCGGTTAGTTCATTGAACGGCCGATCCACCAGTGCGCTTTCCAGACCATCCAAGCTGGAATTGAGATAGGTGACGGGCGAGCGCAGACTGCCATCGCCGGCAACCACGGCCTGCTCGGGATCAATCGTGGTGTTGCTGTCCTTAATCATCGCTACCACGTCCTGGGTCTGGGTCAGCAGGGGCAATTCCTGCGCACCGGTACCCACCACGACTTTCAAATGATCGGAGTCCTTGACCACCGCCGGCGGATAAAAAATGGCCCGCGGCAGATCGTTGTCCGCTACCACGGAAGCGTTCAAGGTCAAATCGCCATTGAGATTCGCGATTTTGCGAACGTTCCACTGAGCCGGATCCATTGGGTCAAAATTGAGGCGCCATAGCTGCCCGCCCATATCACCCACAAAGGCCGTATCGATATAGCCGCGAGTATCCAGATCAACGTTCAGCCCCACCAAATCCGATGGAATCGCAAAGCGCATCTGAGTCTCATCGGTCTTGTAACTGGCGCTGCCGTCCCATCCGCTAAAGGCATTGGTTGCGCCCCCCTCAATCGTAGTGGGGCCGAACCATCGCACCAGATCACCGCTCAACAAATCCAGCACATAGATACCCAGCCCGATCGTTGCGCCGCGATTGAGCCCAGACACCCTAGGGTAAGTCGCCGTATCAACGCCGTTGACGTCCTCAATCGATCCATAGTCATAGTCAAAACTTGGGTCATATCCGCCCGCAAAAATCGCCACCGGCTTGAGCTGACGCGTGGCGGTATCGTAGTGACCGCGAATCTTGCCCAGCGTCGGTTTGGACCAGCTTTGGCCCATCAAACTAAAGGCCCCGCCGCTGGAGGGATCTTTTTTCCACATAAATTTGGGCGCTAATCGATCCGTGATGTCCAGGGCGTAATAAGCCCGACCACCGCGGCGCAATCCGAACATCAAAGTGACGCGATCACCCTCGGTGCGACTCAAAAGCCCATTGGGAGTACGATCGCTGGTGCTGGTGCGATCGTGAACATCGACCACCACAGGACCATCGGCCAACACCAGGTGTTCGGATCCGGTCTCAGCTGTGTAGCGGGCCATCAGGCGAGTGGGTTGATCGTCGGGATCGCTGCAGCTGATGTTGGGACCCGACTGATAACGGCATAGGGCCTCATCCACCAAGAACGCCCACAATTCGCGACCGCTGAGGGCATCGACTGCCCTTAACAAGCCATCATTAGCCAAATAAAACAGGGTACTTTGGCTGGGCGTTTCAGCCTGCCCGTCATAATGCACCATGACCGGCTGCGAGTGCAGAATGTCACCGTGTAACCAATCCAAACGACTGCCGGTATCTGGGTCCAAGCCGCGGGCTAGCTTTATGTTTTCATCTGCCCATTGCTCGTCGATGCCAAAACGATCCGCAAACTCCGTCAGGTTAGCGAGGCTCACCGCGTTAGCCGCATCACTCAGATCATCCACGCCGGTATCGATGCGCGCGTAGATGTTTCGGAAATCATTGTCCGCCAACCAATCTTGAATCAGCTTCCAGCCCGTTCCACCGGAGTCCCCCTTGGCATTGTCACGGTGATTCACATCCGTCACAAAAAAGTCCCGCACGTCCTCTTTTAACTTGGGTTCGGGTTCATCCGAGGCGCTGTCTGGGCTTGCGGGCTGAAAGGTTTGCACCCCTGTGTATTTGGCAATCAAGGTTCGTTTGGCCGTCAAATCCACACCCTCAAAGGTCGCATCCCAGACCGACTCGTCATGCGTGACACCCGGGGGAATTGCGACTAAGCACTCGCTGATATCGATCTGTCCGACCGGCGTCGAGTCCGTGGTTACGCCGTCCGCATCATCTGGCTGGGCACAGGTCAATGCCGTTGGGTCGTAACCCACAGCGTCGCCATCGCTGTTGAGTTGCTGCAGCTCGGTATACAGCTTGTAACGCTTGAGGGTGCCGCGCCAATTGGCGTTATCACCGGGCTCAAAGAACGCCATATAGACATCATCCCCGGTTTCAGCTCGGTTCTTTGAGTTGATGCCGACAACTGGGGCACTGCGCACCGGGGTCCAACGACGGATCCCTTGAAGGGCCGCCTGAATCGCATCCTTGAGCGTATCGATCGAATCGGCGGTGTAAAAGTCCGAATCGTCCTCAGCAAAAGTCGCACTCGCTTTGAGGACCTCGGAGCTGGCTCCACTAAAACCAATCACAAAGTTGGTGACATTCTGCTGGCCTTGCCAGGCAGTGGTGTCGATCAAATCCGCGTTCTTCATGTAATAGGTCAGCTCGTCGAGCCAGCTGAAGCGCTCGGTTTGACTCATCCGCATATGGGCCAGATCTGGCACCTGAGCGGGTTTTGCTGGATTAAGGGTGCCGGCAAATTGGGCCACCCCTGGTTCGTTGGGGCTGGGCACCGAGGTGCGTGTCGACCAGGTATCCTTGATCTGATCCGCCGCTACTACCTGACCTTGTGAGTGCGTGTATTGCAGCGATTGGATTAGGCTGTTGGCATCGGTATCAAAATCGGGATCACCATCAGTCACCAAAATTGAGTAGTTCTTTTGGCACTGGGCAGGCTCCTCGGTGCTGGGGTTATCCGCCATCGGGCTGACGTATTTACCGCCTGACACCGCAAGGGGGTCATAGCCACTTTGACTGGTGCCTTTCCAGGGTGCGCTACCGGCAAAGTACAGCTTGGCCTCGTACATGGTTTCCGCCAATGGGGTCGAGCTGTTGGCTTCGACCTTGGCAATCGCGTCCAGCAAGGCGGCTTTGTTGGTGGCGTTCATATCCGACACCCGGAATACCACTTTGCCACCGTCGGCATTACTGCCACCCTGAGCACTGTTGAACACCATCAAGCCAAAACGAACACCCTCGTTTTCCTCGATCACCTCGGACAGTGCCTTTTTAGCAACCGACATGCGCGTCATCCGCCCCACCGGATGACCGTTGGGGCCTTTGACGCCAAATCGCCAGTTCAGATAGTTTGAGGAATATACGTCGATCGCCTGAGGATTCGCGGATAACTCGCCGGTTCCCTCAATCGTCACGCCCAAACTGATACGGGCATCGGGGTTGTTGGTCAGCAGCGTCTCAAGCGTATTGGTATCTAAGCGGGTGTTGGATTCGTACGGGCTGTTGTTCCCAAAACTGCGTCCACTCAGGCGCAGACCCTTGGAGTCGCCCTCATCAAAAGCGCAGTCATGGATCAGGTGCCAGTTGCCCGCTTTGCGATCGTAATACTCATAATCCGCATCGACTCGAGCCCGGCACACGCGGTCGTAGCGGCAATTGCTGCCACCAATGGCGGAGTCGAGCTCGCCGCAGGTGGGCTCGTTATTATCGATCGCGCGACAGGTTTGGCTATCGATGGATTGCTTGGCCCAAAGGGATTGGGTGGGCGCCTCTGGGTTAGTCGACACCTTGGAGTAATCAATCGCGCACACCCCATTGCCCGAGGTGCGTCCACAGGTCCCCCCATAGCCCCAGGTTTCACCCTGCTCATTGGTGTAATAACTGCGCCCACTCCATTGGCAATTGGAGTATTTCAACCAAACACGCTGATCACCGCCGGTGAATTCACACACGCCATTGTCACCGACTCGATTCGCCGGGTCCTCGCAATAGGCCTCCGCCTTGGTTTCGTTGAGTACGGTTTGAGTCTTGTTGTAGCGCACGTCATAACGGGTTCCAATCTCGCCACTGCCCATTTGAGCGCGCATGTCGGCCTGGCTGGGGCACTGCGGTGCACTGCCACTGACCGCCTTGGTATTCGTGTCATCGTAATACCCCCAGGGCATCACAAACTGTGAGACATCCTTACTGCCATTGGGCAACAGCGGCACGCTGGTCCAGTTTTGCTTGGCCGCGTAATGGTAGTAATAGGGGTGGCCCGTCACCGTGTCCGCAAAACCAGGATACATTTGCGACATCAGACGCACGATCAACGCATCACTGCCTGAATTCACCTCGGAGCCGTTGTCCGAGCGCCCCATCAGCTCATTAATGCCGTACCAGCCACCGCCATCTGCGCGCAACGGCCCCCAATTGGCTTGGCTGCTATTGTCCTGACTCTCGTTGATCCGAAATTCATCGTTATTGGTGTCGAAAAACGGTCGCTGCAGCACCGGCAACATATTTTCATTGGCGGCACGCTCAACCGTGGGCTGGGTTAACCCGTATGAGCCGTTCCACTTACGGCTGGTTAGCCCACCTGAACCGTCTTGATTAAAGGCACTCGTCGGACCGGGGTACTGGGCATTGTTGTACGAGACGACCCCACCGTAGCGCTCCCAGCGCACCCAGGTTTTGCCGCGGTAAACACCCACACCGTCGCCGGCGCGCATTTGTTCCAATTCAGCCTTTGAAAAGAACTCGTTTGGCGTCATTACGCCGGCGTCTTGCAGGGCACGCCGGGAACCTAAGCAGCGGTTATAGCCGTCCTGATTGTCCCACCAGTTGGGCACACTGTTGTAGTTGACCCCGCCGCGCACCCCACGATGCATCCAATCCGTACCCACCCAACGATTAAGCGAGGTACTCCACAATCTTCGGTCGGTGTCCGCGGTGGCACTGGGCAACCAGAACAATTGCCGGCGAGCCTCGTAATTACGCACCGTTGCGCGGGTCTCGGTATCGCTATAGGCCGCGGTGCCATCTAAAGCCAGCACATCATGCTTGAAATTCGGCCACTGGCGGATCCATTGGACAAAATTCGCAGGTTCGCAATGATCGGCGCCCTCGGTCAGGGCTCCCGCCACCTCGGCTAAATCCGCATCACTCACACCCGTGCTTAGATCCGAATTCGACTCGCACGGGGCATCAGAGACATAGCCCATGTAATTGTTGTTGATTCCGGTGGAATCCTGCTCGGCATTCCACAGCGACACGCTGCTTTTGATTTTATCAATGCCGTTATTGCCGCCGCGCAGGTTCCACAGATATTCGACGTTGGGGTCGTACGTCCCTGGGTACTCTTTCCAACCGTCCGGCGCCAGCATGGATTGTGAATTATCCAGGACCAACAACACGTTGGGCTGGATGGTATCGGTGCTATGCGCGGTATCTGAGCGACTGTAAATATCGGTATCCCGAGCCCAGCTAGGCGCGGAAACACCCGCCGCCAGCAAGGTTGCACTGGCCAATCCAAAACTGACAGAGAAGGTCAAAAGTCGCTTCATACTCAATAATTACACGCGTTGGGAGGCGCCAATCGCGACGCCCCTAGGTTGATTTGTGCTCGGGCCAAGGTCGCAGGATCCAAGGCATCGGATTCAATGTTGAACCACACCCGCTTGGCTCCCGTCCCCAGCATGTTGCCGGTGCCGGTCGAGCCCTCATCGCCGCAAAACAGCTCTCGTACTTGCAGGCGTACGTTGCCGCTACCCATGTGCAATAGCGCCACCGGTGCCGCAGCCGAACCCGCGGTGGGGAGACTGGCCAGAGTCATCTGGGCCTGCACCAAACCCGGTTGCAGCACCTGATCACCCGAGATATCCATAAAGGCCCGCAATCCCTGCTCAGCATTTTCCCGGGCTTCGCTGAGAAACTGACGTGCCTGGGTGACGGACAACTCCGTACGAAACGAAGTCACCAGGGTCGTGCCGATCAAGCTCAGCAAGCCGACCACCACCAAGGTGACCAACATGGTGCTACCTAGCTGGGCTCTCATAACAGGCGATTCCGAATGTTGAAGGTACCTGTGTAGAGACTCCGATCACTGTCACAGGCACCGGTGGTGGACTGGTTGCAATTCCAAGTTGTGCCTGAGGGCAGAGTCACCGACGAGGTCAAGGTGGCTGAGTTATCGTGGTTGCCCAGCTCTCGCACCACCGCAGTAACCCGCACTGCCAAGACCTCAGCCCAATCGCCCGCGCTGTTGGTCAGCATCAAAGGATCATCCACCGCGACAAAACGCTCGAGTTGGCCGGCCGTGCCGATGCCTAGGCTATATTCGATCCGCTCCACCCCCTCAATCAGGATTTCCTCCATCATGCGTGGCGCGGCGCCCGCGCTGGGCACCACTAGGCGCTGGCGCACCAAACTGGGAATGCCATCAACCCCAGTACAGTTGCCGTTCACCACCGAGCAAGGCTTTACATAGTAGATCGCCGGCTGCCAGCGCATGACCTCGACTGGCGTGACACCATCGGCATACACCCGATCCTGAAATGAGGCGACCAGCGCATCGTAGTCCGTCACACCAAAAAATAACTGGCCACCGCCCGGACTGGCCTGGACGTAGTAGCCATCATTAGGCGGCGCAACGCCGGCCTGCGGCATTACCGGAACCCCATCGACACTGTGAATTTCAAGCACCGGAGAGCTGACATCGATATTGGCCGCATTGATGCAATCGTAGGTGCCGGTGGCCTCAAGCACCGTGGCGAATTGCCGGACGACTAACCCTTGCGCGGCGTTAGTGCCGGAGGCGGCGGCCAATGCCGTCGGGATCACCTGACCGGGCGTCGTAATTAAACCGGTACAGCCACTGCCCGCCGCCAACCCAACAGAGGCGACATTCGTTAGGCCATCGCCCTCATCCATAGTGCCGTAGAACCCGGCCAGTCGAATATGCGCACCGATCAAATCCAAACTCAGGCGTCCGCTCTCTTGTAGCGTGGTTTTCTGAACCTGGTCCCGCAACTGCGAACTTTGCGTACTCAACAAGGTTAACGCCGCCAGCACAATCAACGATCCCAGGGCTAATGAGATCATCAGCTCAACCAGCGACAGTCCGCGAACTCTCATAAGGCCACCTCTAGCGACACCAAGCGCCGTGAGGACAGATCACCGGCAAAAGCCACATCACCGCAGGTGATCGCAGCCAGTGGGCCATTGGCGCCACCACTGTCGAGGGTGTCTCGCATGCCCTGCCAAGCCAAGCTGACCCGAGCCCGGGGCAGGACACCGGGCACCTGGGTGATGCACCCGACCGCGCCAATCAGCCCCAAATCTGAGACCTGACCAGACAGCAAGCCATCCCACCAAGCACGGTCAAACAAGGCCAATTGCTGTGGCGTACACACACTGGTATTGCAGTTAACACCGGTTGGGGCAGTGCCAAGAACGTCGTCGAACTCACTACCATCGCCCAGCAAGTCCGGCGTCGCTGATCCCGCCGGATCGACATAAAAACGAATAAAGGTCGGATCCTGCGCCACCTGAGTATTGGCGCGAATACGATCGGCCATCTCCTCGACATAGCGAGTCGCTTCGCTGCGCTGGGTGCTCTCGACGTAAGCCCGTTGGCCGTGTGCCGACAGCGCCACAATACCTAACAAGCCCAAACCCAAAATCAATAACGAGACTAGAACTTCGATCAGAGAAAAGCCGCGCACTAGCATGCGTTGCCCCCATCATCGACAAAACTGGCGCCTGGCGGTTGCACGTCAATGGCGGGACGGCCGGCCATGTTGATGCGCACCCGACGGATGCGGTTGTCAGCATCGCCAGCTTCGCCAAGCCAGGCCACCAACAGGGCATCTGAACCGCCGGAAAAGTTTCGCACCAACCGGCCATCCGGGCGAAACACCAGATTACCCGCCAAACTCGCACTGGCGACACAAACGTCGATGCTGGCGGGCAAGGCGGGCTGGGTACGCAAGACCTCATTGTCCTCGACTCGAACCACTTGCCAGCCTAGGGCCCAATCTCCCGAGGTCGGCACCATCTGCACCCGGCGGTTGTGCCGAGCCGCCTCACCGCGGGCAAACACCATGTCACTCATCAGGTGCTGCGCCGCCGCACGAGCACTTTGCTCGCCAATAATGGGGGCGAACGAAGGCGCCGCGAAACCCATGATGATGGCCACAACGCCCAGCACCACCAGCAACTCGACCAGTGTAAAACCTTGCGAATCTCGCATTTACCGCCAATTACCTCAAAAACCCAACAGGGGATGTGAATGAAATATAGTTGGCGTGGCGGAGTTCGGAGGCGAGTCTAAGACTCTAGTACAGGCCCCTGATATGCTGTGCCCACAACGAAAGGAGAGCGTGTGAGTCCACTGGTCATCGTAGCCATTTTAATTCTGGGATTTTTGTTGTCCCGCACCCAGCTGTACGCAAAATTTCGCAAGCAGGTGCTCTTAGGCGCAGCGGCGATTTTGATTCTGTGGCTGGTCGTAACAGGCAAGCTGCACGCGCTATTTGCCTTGGTGGCCGCCGCGCTGCCCATGATGCAACGCATTGTTGGCGTCCTGACGATGATTCCCGGTGTCCGCAATTTCATCAGTCAGGCCACGCAGAACCAACAAACCCAGCAGCCAGCGGCCAAAACTGGCCCCATGACCCGCGAGCAGGCCGCTGAGATCCTGGGTGTGAGTCCGGACGCCAGTCCTGCTGAGATTCGGGCTGCGCACCGAAAATTAATGGGGAAACTGCACCCAGACAAAGGCGGCAACGACTTTTTGGCGAGCCAATTAAACAACGCGCGCGACAAGTTACTGTCCTAACAATTGCTCAAAACCGCAAAATCCGCTAAAACCATCAGGTCCCTGAGTGGAGATAATAATAAGTGAAAAGCTCAATCATTTTGTCCGCCGCCCTGAGCGCGGCGCTACTAAGCGTGTCCGCACACGCCAACGAAGACGCCATTGCCAATGGCGGCGCACTGGCTCAAGCCAAAGGTTGCGCTGGCTGTCATGGCATGGACGGCATCGGCATTGCCCCGACTTTCCCTAACCTAGCAGGGCAGCATCGCACCTACTTGACCGAGCAGTTGCAGCACTATCGCAGCGGCTATCGAGTGAACGCGATGATGAACCCGCAGGCGGCCGGCCTGAGTGATCAAGAAATTTTTGATTTATCCGCCTACTACGCCAGCCAGCGTCAGCCCTAAGTTAGGAGTGAATATGAAATCCATGATCATAGCCCTGAGCGCGACCTTGATGATGCTGGCCGGCACAGCCCAAGCCGCCGACGCTGAACTCATCAACTACGGATCTGAGCAAGCCTATATTCAAAAATGCATGGCCTGCCACGGTGAGAACGGCATTTCGGGTACCAGTCAGTACCCCAACATCAAAGGCCAAAAAGCGATGTACATCGTAGAACAACTGAAGGCTTATCGGGCCGGCACCCGCCTCAACACCCTAATGCAGTCCCAGGCCCGCGGCCTGGACGATCGCACCATAGAGGCCCTAGCGGCGTACTACTCGACTCGCTAAGAACAGGCCAGCCAGAATCAGGCCAATCGCCAGCGGGAGTTCGGTGAAAATCGGCTCCCGCAGGAACACCGCGCCGATACCAAATGCCATCACAGGCACCATGTAATTGACCTGACTTAAAAACACGGGGCCTGCGATGCGCACGACGGTGAAATAGCAGACCATCGCCAAGGCCGAAGGAAACACGCCCAAGTACAGGATGTACCACCAGCTAGCATCGCTGATCGCCGGCAAGGAGTGCCCACCCCACCCCCATGCCAGGGTGCTAATCAGTGCCGCCATCACAGTGGTCGCAAAGCCCGCACGGATAGAGTCCTTATCCGGCCCTTTCTTGGCAATGATGGTGCTGAGTGCGTAGCAGACCACCGCTGCGAATACCGCCACGGCCCCTAACAGGGTGCCGGAAAACTGTGACTGCCCGCGGGCTAACACCAACAACCCAACAAAGCCGACGGCCAACCCCGCCCATTGCCGTGACGAGAGGCGATCAATGCCAAAGCCCATCGCAATCGCCGCAGTGACGATCGGCATCGTACCCATAATGGCGCCCGCCACCGCCGAGGACACACTCAGCTGACCCCAAGCGATTAGGCCAAAGGGCACACTGTTCCCCAACAACGCGATGCCCGCGTATTGCCACCAGGCCTGGGTCAGAGGAAACCCTACTCGCATCACGCAAGCCAGTACCAGCAATACGCCACTGGCCAACACTAACCGTGCTGCGGTTAGCCCCAGTGGGTCAAAACCCGCCAGCGCCTGGGACATCGCGGCAAAGCTGGTGCCCCACATCAAGGCCAAGCAAACCAGCAGAATCCATGCTCGAGTCACTGCGGGTTGCCCAGGCACTCCAGCGCCCGTTCGCCCAAACCCACACCGGCGGCATCGGCCACGTCAAAGACCTGATCGGCACCGGCTTGTTTGGTCGGCTCGATCGCCTCAGCCCGACGGGCGCCCGATATGATGCGGCCGGCAAAGCCAATCTTGCGAAGTTGCTCAATGGCATGGGTTTGGGCGCCGGGATCCGGCATTGCTAACAAAATCATATCGACCCCATCCAGTGACAAGCCCCGCCACAATGCAGGATCATCCGCGTCGGCAAACAACACATCGCGACCCGCCTGCAGATGCGGGCTGATCTTGGTCGGGTCGGCATCCAGACCCATGACCTTGATCCCGCGTTCACATAAAAACTGATAAGCGCCGGTGCCCACGCGACCCATCCCCATCACCAATACCGTGGCATTGCCAATCGAGAGTGGCTGATCATCCGGGTGGCGCTGCGCCCGCTCCAATCGACAGGCGAGCTTCTCAAAGCGATCAAATACCCGGTGAACATGCGTGGACAAGGGCGCGGCGACAATGAAACTCAACACCACCGCCAAGGCCATGGCGCCCAGCCAACGCTCATCAATCAGCCCCGCTGCAAAGGCACCGCTGGCAACGATCAAGGCAAACTCGGAGTAGCTGAACAAATTGGCCGACGCCAAAAAACTGGTGTAGCCGCGCAATTTAGTACGGGTCAGGATCCACAGCCACATCAGAGATTTGACGGGCAACAACACCATCAACCCCGCCACCATGACCGCGACGGCCCAATCCAAAGTGACTTGGGTGCCGACCATCAGGAAAAAGCCCACCAGGGTCAGTTCGCGGAAGCTCCAGAGATTATCCGCCAACTGTTTGGCCTTGGGATGTCCCGCCAGCAAAGTCCCCATTACCAGGGCCCCTAGCTCGCCGGATAACCCAACCGCCTTGAACAGCCCTGCGCCGATAACCAAGGACAAAACCGCACCGCCAATCACCTGCAGCTCGCCGTTACCCAAGGCATCCAACAGCCGGTATAAGATCGGTCGCGCCAGCGGCAGCGCCAACAATCCCAACGCCCAAACACTGGGTGTGGTACCCGCCATCAGGCCCAACAGCACGACCGCCACGATGTCCTGCAATACCAAGATGCCGATGGTTAAGCGGCCATGAAACGCGCGAATCTCCCGGCGCGCCTCCAGTGCCTTGGCCGCCATCACGGTTGACGAGAATGCCAAGCCGATCGCCAGCGCATAGGCCACCGGATTATCCGGCTGGAACCAGAGCACCAGCGGCATGACCACCAGCCCAAACAACCCCAGCTGGGCCAGGCCGGCGCTTAGAATTAACGGACGAATAATCTCGGACAAGCGAATTTTTAGCCCGATGGTAAACAGCAACAGCTCTACCCCTAGGTGGGCCATGAATTCGAACGCCTTATCCGGCGCGGGTGCTCCCATCTGCACCCCGATGACACCCGCCAATAAGAATCCCACCAACGGCGGCAGGCTAATCAGCCGGGCCAGCATACCCA
>JBMYYI010000006.1:0-58737 GCA_049609265.1 Litorivicinus sp.
AACTCGACGGTGCTGGGGCCGGCGAACTGCTCGCTGAGGATCTGCGACTCGCTCATGACGAGCTAGGTGAAATCACCGGAAAAATGAGTGCGGACGATCTGCTGGGTGAAATCTTTTCCAGCTTCTGCATCGGCAAATAGATCAGCGCCGACCCTTCACCCTTGAATACTGTGTCTTGCAATATCCCCGGGTAATTCCGGGATGACGGATAGCCAGATGCTTTGTACTACGCCCGCTAACTCGCTTACGCCACAGTCGGAACGAAGAGGGTTTAAGTGTCTGACGCATCAGGGCAATCACATCAGATTCACCTAATCCATAGTTATGTTCGATCGCTTCAAAGGGCGTTCGATCTTCCCATGCCATCTCAATAATGCGCGACAGATCAGGTTCCTGAATATTTTTATCCACAGCAGGTCGTAGAGCCTCTAGATCCCGTCATCCTTAGCTTTAAGGAAGATAGGTTAAATTTATCCTGACAGTTACCCACAACCCACCCTGGCTGTGTATAGATACTAGAGCGAATACCAGAACAACCCAACCCCTAACCCTGTAGATAAATCCGGGGATAGACTTGTCCACACCTCACGCACAACTGATACCGAATCACTACCGACGTGAGCACTAAGCTTACACACAAGCCAAATATCTTATAAGTTGTTGAAAATTATCAATTAATTAGAGTTGTTCATGAAAAGAAGCGCTGCTTAATAAACAATAATATTCAATTTCTTTATATACATATCCTTTATCTATACTTACTCGAACCACCTAGTGCCTCGAACACAAAGATTCGCCACATCTGAGCACTCATGTAAACTGTGCCCCCAATCAATCAACGCTGTGAGAGCACACCATGGACTTTCGCCAAACCTTCGATGTCATCGTCGTCGGCGGCGGCCATGCCGGAACTGACGCGGCACTGGCAGCTGCACGATGCGGTGCCAACACATTGCTGATCACCCATAGCATCGAGACACTGGGGCAAATGTCATGCAATCCAGCCATCGGTGGCATCGGTAAAAGTCATTTGGTTCGTGAAATTGACGCCTGTGATGGGGTGATGGCCCGGGCGGCTGATGTCTCGGGCATTCAGTTCCGTGTATTAAACTCGCGTAAAGGACCGGCCGTTCGAGCAACCCGCGCACAAGCCGATCGCGCCTTGTATCGAGCCGCCATTCGTCATCAACTCGAAAACCAAGAAAACCTCACGTTATTCCAACAGCCCGTTGATGATTTGTTGATCGAGAACGACCGGGTGGTCGGTGTTAAGACCTCGATGGGCTTGAGTTTGAAATCGAAGACGGTGGTACTGACGACCGGTACTTTCTTGGCCGGTGTGATCCATGTTGGTCTGGAAAACTCACAGGCAGGCCGAGCCGGGGATATGCCAGCCAATGCATTGGCCGCTTCCATTCGGGAAAAAGGGTTTAGAGTCGATCGTCTGAAAACGGGTACACCCGCTCGAATCGATGCTCGAAGCGTTGATTTTAGCGTGATGACTGAACAACCTGGTGACACCCCCCTACCGGTGATGTCGTTTATGGGGAAGGTAGAAGATCATCCCCGACAGGTGAGCTGCTGGGTGACACACACCAATGAAAAAACCCATGACATTATCCGTGCAAACCTGGATCGCTCACCGATGTTTGCCGGCGTCATTGAAGGGGTGGGCCCTCGTTATTGCCCCTCTATCGAAGACAAAATCACGCGCTTTGCCGACAAATCTAGCCATCAGGTTTTTGTTGAACCTGAGGGGTTAAGCACGCATGAGCTCTACCCCAATGGCATTTCAACTTCGCTGCCGTTTGATACGCAGGTCGAGATGATCCGATCGATGGTGGGGTTTGAGAACGCGCATATTACTCGGCCGGGTTATGCCATTGAGTACGACTATCTGGATCCGCGGGATTTGCACCACTCTTTGGAATCTAAACATTTGCAGGGCTTGTACCTGGCAGGTCAGATCAACGGTACTACCGGTTATGAGGAAGCAGCAGCGCAAGGGATGCTGGCCGGTACTAACGCTGCACTGGCTGCTTTTGGCAAAGAACCCTGGATCTTGGATCGTGCGACAGCCTACCTAGGGGTGTTAATCGATGATCTCGTCACGATGGGAACGAAAGAGCCCTATCGGATGTTTACCTCACGGGCCGAACATCGCTTGATGCTGCGTGAGGATAACGCTGATGCTCGATTAACCGAGAAGGCCTACCAGCTTGGATTGGTGGGAGAAGCTCGGTGGCGTTTCTTCAATGAAAAACAAGAAGCCGTACAACGTGAGTTATCCCGTCTACGGGGAACTTGGGTTCAAGCACAATCTGAACAAGCTCGCTGGCTTGCCCCTCATCTTAAGACACCGCTGAGCAAAGAGGCTTCGCTGGCAGACTTGATGCGTCGACCCGAAATCGATCGGCACATTTTGTTGAAGATGCCTCAGGCCCCAGAAGTTGATCCCATCGTTGCGCAACAAGCAGAGATTGAGCTGAAGTACGCCGGGTACATCGAACGCCAAAGTGCCGAAGTGGAAAAACTCAAACGCAACGAAAATGTCACGTTGCCGCAAACGATTGATTACACCCAGATCAAAGGGTTGAGTCATGAGGTGTGTCAAAAGCTTAATGAGGTTCGTCCCAACACCATCGCCCAAGCCGGTCGAATTCAAGGCGTAACACCGGCGGCGGTCAGTCTGTTGCTGGTCCATCTGAAAAAGCTGGGCTTGGCAGTTCAGGCCGCCAGTTAATGCAGTTACTAGAGGGTATTGAGCAGCTGGGATTGACCTTGGATCCTATTCAAGTCGATCAGCTGGAGTCCTTGCTAGATGGCATCGAGAAGTGGAACCGGGTGTATAACCTCACCCGAATCACGCAGCGCCAGCAAATGGTCGTTATGCATTTGTTAGATTCTTTGGTTCTAGCGGAGCATCTGAATGATTCCCCATTGCTAGACGTAGGTTCAGGTGCTGGCTTTCCGGGTTTGCCTCTAGCCATTACACGACCCTTTCATGACATTGTTTTGTTGGATGCGGCTCAAAAACGCACTCGCTTTACGCTGCAAATGAAAGGCGAGCTGCAGCTTGAAAACCTCAGTGTGGTCACCCAACGAATCGAGCATTACCGACCGGGATTTACTTTCGATCAAATCACGGCACGAGCCTTCGCCCCCTTGCAAGACCTAACCAGCTGGGTGCAAGGACTGCTAAGTCCAGATGGAAGAATCCTGGCTCTGAAAGGTCAGTATCCCGCACAAGAGATCGCTAAAACCCGTGAACTCTTTCCAACAGCTCAGGTAGACTGCATCGAGCTTGATGTGCCCGGCCTAGATGCTGAGCGGCACCTGATCGAAGTTCGCATGCAAGGGTAAACAGTGAGAATTGTTGCGGTAACTAACCAAAAAGGTGGAGTGGGTAAAACCACGACAGCGGTCAACATGGCCTCTGCTTTTGCGGCAACTCGGCGTCGAACGCTGTTAATTGACTTGGATCCTCAGGGCAACGCGACCACGGGATCCGGTGTTGATAAAACCCAAGTGACTTACTCTAGTTATGATCTGCTAACGCACCGAGCCCCTCTTCGATCCTGCGTCGTATCATCTCACGACGGTGGATATGATCTGGTGGCCGGTAATGGTGATCTGACCGCAGCAGAGATTGAACTGCTCAACGCCCAAGATCGACAGTCTCATCTAAAAACGGCATTGCTAGATCACGGTTATGACATGGTCGTGATCGATTGTCCGCCATCGTTAAACATGTTGACGGTTAATGCGTTGGTGGCTGCCCAGGGCGTAGTGATACCGGTGCAGTGTGAGTTTTACGCATTGGAAGGCTTGGCTAATTTGCTTGAGACCATCGAAGCGGTGCGCGAGGGGTATAACCCAACGTTGGAAATCGATGGGGTGTTGCGGACTATGTACGATCCTCGCAGTTCACTGACCAGTGAAGTCAGCCGTCAAATTCGTGAGTATTTTAAGTCCAAGATGTTCTCGACCGTGATACCTCGGAATGTACGCTTGGCTGAAGCGCCCAGCCATGGTCAGTCCGTGATTCAATATGATCGCAAAAGCCGCGGCGCTATTTCCTATCTTGCGTTTGCCGGTGAATATTTTCGTAAGGTCGCTGCATGATTCAACGCAAAAAAGGCGCTTTAGGCCGCAACATTTTACTGGATACATTGGGTGCACAAGAAACGCCGGCCCCAGTGGATCAGCCTAGCGATGGAATTCGCTTGGTTCCTATCCACAAGATTGATCGTTCGCCCTGGCAGCCCCGCACCCAGTTTGATGCTGAAGCCATTGATGATCTAGCCGCCTCTATTCGACAGCATGGCTTGATGCAGCCCTTGGTGGTTCGCGAGGTTAATCACCGTTTTGAACTGATTGCGGGTGAGCGACGTTGGCGAGCTGCTCAGCAGGCAGGCCTGGGGCAAGTGCCCACGCTGGTTCAAGAAGTTAACGATCAAGTGGCAGCCACTTTGGCGTTAGTTGAGAACTTACAACGTAAGGATCTTAATGCCATCGAACAGGGTCAGGCGCTAAACAAACTCAAAAACGAGTTTTCGTTGGATCAAACACAACTTAGTGAGTTAGTGGGGTTGTCCCGCTCGCAAGTGGCCAACCTAATGCGACTGGATGCTCTGGACCACCAGGTTAAAGCGCTGGTTCATGATGGATCGCTTGATATGGGTCATGCCCGGGCTTTATTGGCTGCGCCGGCGCCGCGTCAACGAGCACTTGCAGCGCGAGTTGTCGCACTGGGCCTCAATGTCCGGCAAACCGAAACCTTGGTGGCTAATGATGGCCAGTCGACGGCTCAAAAACCCAAAATTGATCCAGACGTCATTGCACTGTCCCAGCGCTTGGGCGAGCACCTAGGTGCGCAGGTCAGTATTCAAACCGGAAAAAAAGGTCGCGGCAAAGTACAAATCGCGTTCAACTCCCTGGATGAATTTGACGGATTACTCCAGAAATTGGGTCTGAAGTAGCACTCAAGACAAAAGTCTTTCTTATTACCGATTGCTACATTAAAGGCATGTTCTTATAATCGCCGGCGCTAAGGGACCGATGGAGCGTTGTGCATGTCTGCCATTTTTACTGTGACTGCATTGCCATCTTTATTGCTCTTGGTCTTAGCAGGGGCTGTCGCCGCGGGTGTTAACTCGCTGGCTGCTCTAAATTTGTTGGCAGGTGGAATGGCGGTTGTCCTTCCTAATGCCCTGTTTGCGCGTCTGGCGTTTCGTCACGCAGGCGCCCGTCAGGCCCAACAAATCGTGCGCTCGTTCTATTTGGGTGAGGCACTAAAACTGGTTTTGACCGCAGGCCTTTTGGTTTGCGTGTTTGTTTGGGTGGATCCGCTGGTTCCCGCAGCTATTTTTGCTGGCTTTGTCAGTATGCAATTGGCGTGCGGTGTAGCGGCCACCCGACTGAAAAAGTTTTTACCAAATCGGAGATCTTAAATGGCTGCAGAAACTGCAGGTGGTTACATTGTTCACCACCTCACGAACTTAACGTTCGGCAAGCACCCCGTTGAAGGATGGACCTTTGCCTACCCCCGTGGGTTTGATCCTGAAAACATCCCGGCACACGCTGCCAATGCTGACCTTCAATACAGCTTTACCCGTGACATGATTGCAGAGATGGGCTTTATGGCGATCCATGTGGACACCATGCTGTGGTCGTTGTTCTTGGGTGGTCTGTTTGTTTTCTTTTTCGCTAAAGCAGCTAAGTACGCAACCTCCGGCGTGCCCGGCGGACTGCAAAACTTTGTCGAGTTGATTGTCGAGTTTGTCGACACCAACATCAAAGACACCTTTAGCGGTAAAAGCACGTTGATTGGTCCTTTGGCCCTCACCATTTTTGTTTGGGTGTTCTTGATGAACCTCATGGACTTGGTGCCGGTCGACTTGGTTCCGACCATCTTCTACGTGCTGGGCGTGGAATACATGAAGATCGTACCGACCACAGACGTCAACGCGACGCTGGGTATGGCGATCGGTGTATTTTTGCTGATTATCTTTTATTCCATCCGCCAAAAAGGCCTGGGCGGCTTTGTGGGTGAGTTGACCCTGCAGCCCTTTGGCAAGTGGATGATTCCTTTTAACCTGCTGCTCGAAGGCGTTGGCCTGATCGCTAAGCCGATCTCCTTGGCCCTTCGACTGTTTGGTAACCTGTATGCCGGTGAATTGATTTTCATCCTGATCGCGCTGATGCCGTTCTGGGTTCAATTCGCGTTGTCCGTGCCGTGGGCTATTTTCCACATCCTGGTCATCGTATTGCAGGCATTTATTTTCATGATGTTGACTATCGTGTACCTCGCGATGGCACACGAACATCATTGATTAACGAAGTAACCCTTAACCTTTGAAACGTTAAAAACTGGAGAAAACACATGGAAATGGTTGTTGGCCTCACTGCTATCGCAGTTGCACTATTGATCGGTTTCGGCGCACTAGGCACCGCGATTGGTTTCGGTATCTTGGGCGGTAAGTTCCTGGAAGGCGCTGCGCGTCAGCCTGAAATGGTTCCGATGCTGCAGGTGAAAATGTTCATCGTTGCAGGTCTGTTGGACGCCGTAACAATGATTGGTGTTGGTATCGCACTGTTCTTCACCTTCGCAAACCCCTTCGTTGCGCTGGTTGGCTAATCGAAGCTTTGCTTCATTTATTCAAACCAACTAACGCGAGGAAGCGATTGTGAATCTGAATTTGACTCTAGTAGGTCAGCTGATCTCATTCGCCATCTTTGTGTGGTTCTGCATGAAGTTCGTTTGGCCGCCTGTCATGGCAGCCCTGAACGAGCGTCAGGAGAAAATCGCACAGGGTCTGGCGGACGCGGATAAAGCGGCCAAAGAACTCGACGTCGCTCAGGCCAAAATCGAAGAGCAAGTTCGCGAAGCCAAAGAAGAGGCTTCACGAATTCTTGAGCAAGCGCGCAAGCAAGCGGCTCAAACCGTCGAAGATGCACAGGCAAAAGCCCGTGCTGAAGGCGAGAAGCTCATCGAACAAGCTAAGGCGGACATTGACCAAGAAGTAAACGCAGCTCGCGAGGCCCTACGTGGCCAAGTCAGCACGCTGGCAGTTGCCGGTGCGTCTAAAATTTTGGGCAAGGCCGTTGATGCGGACGCTCACGCCGAGTTGATTGATCAACTGGCCAAAGAGCTTTAAGGAGAGGACGAGATGGCGGAACTATCCACATTAGCTCGTCCCTACGCCAAAGCGGCGTTTGCGAGTGCTCAATCAGCCTCTAACTTGGCTGAATGGGGCGAGATGCTGGGCTTTGCAGCTCAGGTATCGACCGACTCGGAAGGCCGCCGCGCACTTGCGCATCCCACACTGACCAGTGAACAAAAAGCGGATTGGTTAAACGATCTGGCGGGCGAGCGTGCGTTTGACGCAGGCAAGCAGTTCATTCAGGTACTGGCCGATAATGGCCGACTCGAGCTTTTAGCCGAGATTAACGCTCAATTCGAAGAGCTGCGTCGTCAGCTTGAGAGTGCAGCCGTGGCCCAGGTTGAATCGGCCATGGAATTGTCCGAGGCCCAACAGGCCACGTTGAGTGAGGCGCTGGCGCGTCACCTGAACAAGCAAGTAAGTCTGGAAGTCAGCATTAATGCTGATTTGGTGGGGGGTGTAGTCATCCGCGCAGACGACCTAGTAATTGACGGCTCTGTAAGCGGCAAGCTCGCGAAGCTAGCCGAGCAGCTGAAGCCCTAAGAGAGGCTGAGGAATAGCATGCAACAACTTAATCCAAGCGAAATCAGTGATCTGATTAAATCGCGCATCGAAAACCTCGATGTAAAAAGCGAAGCGCAAAACCAAGGCACGATCGTATCTGTGTCTGACGGTATTGTGCGTATTCACGGTCTGAACGACGTGATGTTCGGCGAGATGGTCGAGTTTGAAGGCGGACAGTTTGGTCTGGCTTTGAACCTCGAGCGTGACTCTGTCGGCGCCGTTGTGTTGGGTGACTACCAAAGTTTGGCAGAAGGCCAAACTGCGAAGTGCACCGGCCGAATTTTAGAAGTACCCACCGGCGAAGCATTGCTGGGTCGCGTTGTTGACGCACTGGGTGCGCCGATCGATGGCAAAGGCCCGATCGAAGCTCAATCAACCGCTCCGGTTGAGAAAGTTGCACCGGGCGTTATTGCACGTCAGTCAGTTGACGAACCGCTGCAGACCGGCATCAAAGCGATCGACGCGATGGTTCCGGTTGGCCGTGGCCAGCGTGAGCTGATCATTGGTGACCGTCAGACGGGTAAAACCGCGGTGGCACTGGATGCGATCATCAACCAAAAAGATACCGGCGTTAAGTGCATCTACGTTGCGATCGGACAGAAGCAATCATCGATTGCCGCTGTTGTCCGCAAACTAGAAGAGCACGGTGCGTTGGATCACACCATTGTAGTCGCTGCAGGCGCTGCTGACTCTGCAGCGATGCAGTTCTTGGCTCCCTTCGCGGGCTGCTCAATGGGTGAATACTTCCGTGACAAGGGCGAAGACGCGCTGATCGTATACGATGACCTGTCAAAGCAGGCGGTTGCGTATCGTCAGATCTCCTTGCTGCTCAAGCGTCCCCCAGGACGTGAAGCTTACCCCGGTGACGTCTTCTATTTGCACTCACGTCTGCTAGAGCGCGCAGCTCGCGTAAACGCGGACTATGTTGAGAAGCTGACGGACGGCGCTGTAAAAGGCCAGACGGGTTCATTGACCGCATTGCCGATCATTGAAACCCAAGCCGGTGACGTATCTGCGTTCGTACCGACCAACGTAATCTCGATTACTGACGGTCAGATCTTCTTGGAAACCAACCTGTTTAACTCAGGCATCCGTCCTGCGATTAACGCGGGTCTTTCGGTTTCTCGAGTCGGTGGTGCAGCCCAGACCAAAGCGGTTAAAAAGCTTGGCGGCGGTGTTCGTCTAGCCCTGGCTCAGTACCGTGAATTGGCGGCTTTCGCACAGTTTGCGTCAGATCTTGACGATGCTACGCGTAAGCAGCTGGAGCATGGTCAGCGTGTCACAGAGCTGATGAAGCAAAAGCAGTACTCACCCTTGAGTGTTGGTGATATGGCAATGACTCTGTTTGTTGCGAACGAAGGTCACTTGGACGACGTTCCCGCAGACAAGGTTGTCGCGTTTGAGGAGGCTCTGATCGAGTACTTCCGCGCAAATGCCGCCGACCTGAAGGCCAAGATCGACGAAGCGGGTGCTTATGGCGACGATATCGCCAAAGAACTCGAAGGCGTGGTCACCAACTTCAAGTCTTCACAGACTTGGTAATTCGAAAGTGGGCTGGGCTTGACTCGGCCCGCTTCGGGAGCTGGTAAAAATGGCAGTCGGAAAAGAGATTCGCACCCAAATTGGGAGCATTCAGAACACACAGAAAATCACCAGTGCTATGGAGCTGGTGGCGGCCTCGAAAATGCGTAAAGCGCAGGATCGTATGTCGTCCTCACGCCCTTACGCTGACCGAATTTTCGAAGTGATCGGCCATTTGGCTCACGCTAACCCCGAGTACGACCATTTGTATCTGAAGGAGCGTGAAGTTAAGCGCGTCGGATACATTGTCGTCAGCTCAGACCGTGGTCTGTGCGGCGGCTTGAACGCTAACCTGTTCAAGAAAGTGGTCGGCGAGATGGGCGCGTGGCACGGCAAGGACGTCGAAATCGACGTGGCTGTGTTGGGCCAAAAGGCAGCGTCTTTCTTCAAGAGCTTCGGCGGTAATGTCGTGGCCTCAAGTACCCACCTAGGCGATGCGCCTGAGTTGGCTGACTTGATTGGCGCGGTCAAAACCATGATCGACAGCTATGAAGAAGGTCGAATTGACCGTTTGTATGTTGTCTACAACCGCTTTGTAAACACCATGACCCAAGAACCTAGCGTGCGCCAGCTGTTGCCGGTCGCCAAAGGTGAATTGGAAGAGGCAGCCCTGGGAACCACCTGGGACTACCTCTACGAGCCCGACGCTGAACAAGTCCTTAATGGCTTGATGATGCGTTACCTCGAGTCTCAGGTGTATCAGGGTGTGGTAGAGAACAACGCCTGTGAACAGGCCGCACGTATGATCGCGATGAAAGCCGCGACCGATAACGCGGGCGATCTGATCCGTGACCTGAACCTGGTCTACAACAAGGCGCGCCAAGCGGCGATTACACAAGAGATTTCGGAAATTGTCGGTGGAGCCGCGGCTATTTAAGCCCGGTCCTCGAAAAGGAGACTAACAATGAGCAGTGGTAAAATTGTTCAGATCATCGGCGCGGTAGTGGACGTAGAGTTTCCCCGCAGCGCTGTGCCCAAGGTCTATGACGCATTGAACGTCGAGAGCCTGGGTCTGACACTGGAAGTACAGCAGCAGTTGGGCGACGGTATTGTTCGCGCTATCGCCATGGGTTCAACCGAAGGGTTGACGCGTGGAGCTGACGCTTCAAACACAGGCGCACCCATCAGCGTGCCAGTCGGTACAGCAACTCTGGGTCGCATCATGGACGTACTGGGTTCACCGATCGATGAGAAAGGTGACATCGGCGAAGAAAGCCGTATGCCGATCCACCGTAAGGCACCGAGCTTTGCAGAACAGGCTGCTAGCGCCGAGATTCTGGAAACGGGTATTAAGGTTATCGACTTGGTCGCACCGTTCGCCAAGGGTGGTAAGGTCGGTCTGTTTGGTGGTGCCGGTGTAGGTAAAACCGTCAACATGATGGAGCTGATCCGTAACATCGCGATCGAGCACAGCGGTTACTCTGTATTCGCAGGCGTCGGTGAGCGTACTCGTGAAGGTAACGACTTCTACCACGAGATGACCGACTCGAACGTTATCGACAAGGTATCTCTGGTATACGGTCAGATGAACGAGCCGCCTGGAAACCGTTTGCGCGTCGCCTTGACCGGTTTGACCATGGCTGAACAGTTCCGTGACGAAGGTCGTGACGTCTTGTTGTTCGTTGACAACATCTACCGTTACACCTTGGCCGGTACCGAGGTATCTGCACTGCTAGGCCGTATGCCTTCAGCGGTAGGTTACCAGCCCACATTGGCTGAAGAGATGGGCGTACTGCAAGAGCGCATCACCTCAACCAAGACCGGTTCTATCACCTCGATCCAAGCGGTATACGTACCTGCGGACGACTTGACCGACCCCTCACCTGCAACCACGTTCGCACACTTGGATGCGACGGTTGTATTGAGCCGTTCAATCGCCGAGCTAGGTATTTACCCCGCGGTTGACCCGTTGGATTCAACCAGCCGTCAGCTAGACCCCTTGATCATCGGTCAAGAGCACTACGATGTAGCCCGTGGCGTACAGTCTGTACTGCAGCGTTACAAAGAGCTCAAAGACATCATCGCGATCTTGGGTATGGACGAGCTGTCAGAAGAAGACAAGCAGACCGTAAACCGCGCTCGTAAGATTCAGCGTTTCCTATCTCAGCCCTTCTTCGTGGCAGAAGTATTCACCGGTGCACCGGGTAAATACTGCTCACTGGCCGACACCATTGCAGGCTTTAAAGGCATCTTGGCAGGTGAGTATGACCACCTACCCGAGCAGGCCTTCTACATGGTTGGCCCGATCGACGAAGCGCTTGAGAAAGCGAAGAGCATGTAAAGGAGATCCACCATGGCCAAGACAATGCAATGCAACGTCGTCAGCGCCGAGGAATCGATCTTCGAGGGCTCGGTAACAATGCTGATCGCAGCAGGTACCGAAGGTGACCTGGGGATTACCCCCGGTCACGCGCCCCTGATTACCGGTCTTCAGCCCGGTCCTGTTCGTGTAGTGATGGAAAACGGCGAAGAAGACGTATTTTACGTTTCTGGCGGTTATCTAGAAGTCGTCCCCAGCACGGTTACCGTACTGGCGGATACGGCACTGCGCGCTCATGATCTGGACGAAGCAGCCGCTCTGGAAGCTCAAGAGCGTGTTCGTAAGGAAATGGCTGAGCAGTCAGCTGAATTCGATTACGGACGTGCGCAACTGGAGTTGGCTGAAGCAGCCGGCCGCTTGCGTGTGCTGCAGCAGCTTAAGCGTCGCGGACGATAGTCCAACACGATCACATCAAGGGCGCCTTCGGGCGCCTTTTTTGTATCTACCGTTGCAGTAAGCTTGGGTAATGAATATCCAATTTACTGCCCCTGTGTGGTTGTGGCATGCCGAAAAAGCCAGCTGGTGGTTCGTCACGCTGCCACCTGAGGCCACCGATCAGGTTCGATTTGCGATGCGCGGGCGCCCAAGAAAGGGGTTTGGCAGCGTCAAGGTTAAGGTCAAACTCGGCGATAGTGAATGGCGAACCTCCTTGTTTCCTGACAAGACCCGTGACAGCTATCTGTTGCCTATCAAGGCGAGTGTGAGAAAGGCCGAAGGCCTGCTGCAGGGTGGCCATGTTGCCGTCGCTCTAACCTTGGTCGACATCTAACCCGTTCCGCGTAAAACCTTTATGATATGGGTATAAATTTAGGACTCAGATGTTAGACGTTGTAATCCTCGCTGCCGGTCAGGGCAGTCGCATGAAATCAGATCTCCCCAAGGTGCTGCATTGTGTCGGCGGTGTGCCGATGGTTCAGCATGTGATCAATGCGGTCGCTGATATCGCTGATCGCATTATTTTGGTCGTGGGGTACGGTCAGGAGCAGGTTCGTGCTCAGCTCGCAGGTCAAGAACTGGTGTTTGTTGAACAGGCCCAGCAACTAGGGACGGGCCATGCTCTGGCTCAGGCATTACCCCATTTGACCCCCGGCGGCACGACCTTGATGCTGTATGGCGATGGGCCTTTGATCGAACGTGCTGATATTGATGCGCTGGTTCAGGCCGCCCAGCGTGGTGAGTATGCCCTGCTTAGTGCGCAGTTGGATGACCCCACCGGTTATGGTCGTATCATTCGAGATCAGGGCCAGGTGGTTGCGATCGTTGAGCAAAAAGACGCCAGCGAGCAGCAGCGGGCAATCCGTGAGATCAATACGGGATTGCTGTGCGCGCCCACCGACGCCTTTGCCGCCTACCTGCCCCAGCTATCCGATGACAATGCGCAGGGTGAGTATTACGTCACCGACTGTTTAGCGTTAGCGGTGGCTGCGAAGCAACCCACCTGCGCGGTGACCACCTGTGACACCACGAGTATTTTAGGGGCCAACGATCGGGCCCAATTGGCCGTGTTAGAGCAAGCGTATCAAGCGCGCGAACGGTCACGATTGATGCGTGAGGGCGCCAGTTTGATCGACCCCGCCCGGGTGAGTATCCAGGGGTCGGTCACGACCGGGCGCGACTGTATTATCCATCCCGATGTGCAGTTTTCAGGCCGGGTCAAGCTGGGTGATCGGGTCGTGCTGGGCCAGGGTGTGATCGTGACGGACAGTCAGATTGCCAGTGACACCACCATCGCTCCCTATTGCGTAATTGAAGGCGCTCAGATTGAGTCCGGCGCGGACGTCGGCCCCTTTGCTCGCTTGCGCCCTGGGGCCGTGATGCACCCTGGCTCCAAGGCCGGCAATTTTGTCGAGATCAAAAACGCCACCTTGCATCCTGGGGCCAAGGCGAACCATTTGACCTATGTCGGTGATGCCACCGTGGGCGCCCGGGCGAATCTGGGGGCCGGCACCATTACCTGTAATTATGATGGCGCAAACAAGCACCATACCGAGATCGGTGAGGATGCCTTTGTGGGTTCTAACTCAGCCTTGGTGGCACCGGTCTCGATCGCCCCGGGTGCCACGATTGGCGCAGGCTCGACCATCACCAAGGATGCACCCGCTGGGTTGTCGTTGACCCGCTCAAAGCAAATGAATTTACCGGGGTTTCAGCGCCCCACTAAGGATAGACAGTAGATGTGCGGAATTGTCGCCGCCACCGCACAGCGGGGCGTTCAAGAGATTTTGTTAGAAGGCCTAAAGCGCCTGGAGTATCGAGGCTATGACTCGGCGGGCGTGGCTTTGCATACTGCTCAGGGGCTGCAGCGCACTCGGGCAGCAGGCAAAGTGGCTGCCCTTGAGGATAAGCTGGCCCAATCCCCGTTAGTGGGTCATGTCGGGATCGCACACACCCGTTGGGCCACGCATGGCGTGCCCAGCGAGGCCAACGCGCATCCGCATTTCTCCAGCGACGATGTGGCGGTGGTTCACAACGGTATTATCGAGAACCACGCCGAGATTCGTGAGCAGTTGCACCAACGCGGTTATGTGTTTACTAGCCAAACGGATACTGAGGTGGTGGCGCACCTTATCCATTCGCTCTACCAAGGTGATTTGCATCAGGCGTTGCGCCAAGCGCTGAAACAGCTGCGCGGTGCCTATGCCCTGGCTGTGACCTGCACGGCGGAGCCAGGTCGCATCGTCGGTGCTCGTCAGGGTAGCCCCTTGGTGGTCGGCGTTGGCATGGGTGAGCACTTTTTAGGCTCAGATCCCCTTGCCTTGCTGCATGTAACCGACCGCTTTGTTTATATCGATGAAGGCCAAAGTGTCAGCCTAAGCTGTGATGCCCTTGAGGTGTTCAGCCCACAAGGCGAAGCCGTGAGCCCTCAGGTTCAACGGTATGAGCATGGTTCGGATGCCGCGGACAAAGCGGGCTACCGTCACTTTATGCTCAAAGAAATTCACGAGCAGCCCCGGGCGATTGCGGCAACGCTTGAGGGGCGTTACACCGAGCAGGGTGTGTT
The DNA here is from genome assembly GCA_049609265.1 of Litorivicinus sp. Lineage (GTDB taxonomy): Bacteria > Pseudomonadota > Gammaproteobacteria > Pseudomonadales > Litorivicinaceae > Litorivicinus. The sequence goes on from JBMYYI010000006.1 coordinate 14,633, forward strand.
GCCCGAGATTCTAGGTCCCGGCACTCACGAGCTATTGCAACAGGTCGAGGCGATCTCGATCGTGGCCTGCGGCACCAGCTACTATGCTGGCGTCGTTGCTAAGTACTGGATTGAGGAGATGGCGGGCATTCCCTGCCAGGTTGAGATTGCCTCGGAGTTTCGATATCGCACGGTGGCTGCGGTTAAAAACTCGCTGTTCGTATCCATCTCACAGTCCGGCGAAACCGCAGATACCTTGGCGGCGCTTCGTAATTTGGGCGATCAATACATCGGCAAATTGGCTATCTGTAACGTGCCGGGCTCGAGTTTGACCCGCGAGTCAGAGTTAGTGCTGATGACCCATGCCGGCCCAGAGATCGGTGTCGCCTCAACCAAGGCCTTCACTGCACAGCTCACGGCTTTGGCACTATTTGCGCTGACTCTAAAACGCCTGCGTAAACCGGATGCGGAACAAGAAGCCCAGTGGGTCAAAGAGTTAATCGCAATGCCCGGGCAGGTGCAGGCCCTGTTGGATGGTTTTGTGGCGCCGATTGAAGCCTTGGCCGAGGCCTTTGCTGATCGTCATCACGCGTTATTTTTGGGGCGTGGGCCGAACTTTGCGGTCGCTATGGAAGGAGCACTCAAGCTAAAAGAGCTCAGCTATATTCATGCTGAGGCCTATGCCTCGGGCGAGCTTAAGCACGGGCCCTTGGCACTGGTGGATGAAGAAATGCCGGTGGTGGCTGTGGCGCCCTCGGACGATATGGTGGAAAAGCTGCTGAGTAACCTTGAAGAGGTGAAAGCTCGCGGCGGCCGGCTGTATGTATTTGCCGATGAGAGCGTGCAACTCCCCCAGGATGATTCGATCCAAGTGGTGCGATTGCCCCAGGTGCCCAGTCGTTGGAGCGCTATCTACTTCACCATCCCGATGCAGCTGCTGTCTTACTACGTGGCGCTGCTCAAGGGGACTGATGTCGACCAACCCCGTAACCTGGCCAAATCGGTGACCGTGGAGTGAGTACCTGTCCGCGTTGCCAAAGCGAGTATGCCTATCAGGATCAAACTCAGTGGATCTGTCCTGAATGTGCGCACGAATGGGTTGAAGGCGAGGAGGTCGAATCCTCACCTCAGATCAAGGATGCGAATGGCAATACCCTGAGTGAAGGGGATGCCGTCACCCTGATTAAAGACTTAAAGGTAAAAGGTTCCTCAAGTGTTCTAAAAATCGGGACCAAGGCAAAAATTCAACGATTTGCCGAGGGGGATCACGACATTGATTGCCGAGTCGATGGCGCGGGTGCCATGATGTTGAAATCTAAGTTTGTGAAAAAGGCGTAATCCATGCGAATTCTGTTGATCTCTATGCTGTTGGCTTTACCGGCGCTGGCTGAGCCTGAAGTCAGTGAAACCCGTCACAAGGACTGGGTTGAAGTTTGCATCAGTGAAAATGATCAGCGTCGTTGCGAGGCGATTCAGGTGCTCAGCATCACCCAGGGTGAGCAAGCACAGCCGATTTTGCGTGCGACGATGAGCCGAGTGAATGACGAGCGCTTTATCGAATTTGCCCTACCCTTGGGTATGGATTTGCGCTCGGGGTTGGTGATGCAGATCGATCAGGGTGAGGAGCGGCAGTTTGGCTACTCGACCTGCGTGCCGCAGGGTTGTGCCGGGGTGATGGCGCTGAGTGACGAGCTGTTCAACGCTTTGAAAGCGGGCAGCACTGCAAAGCTGGGTTTCCGAGCCTTTGGCAACCCGCAGGTGCAGGTACTGGAGCTGTCACTCAGTGGGCTGACCGCGGCCAGCAAGAATATCTAGATCAGCGTCTGCACCAGCTCAGGCGGACGGCAGACCTTGGCCCCTTGTTCAGTCACCAAAACTGGGCGCTCCAGCAAAATCGGATGTTCTGCCAGGGTTTGTGCAATCTGATCCAGATTGGCATCCGCCGGAATCAAGCCAAAGGGTTGTTCGGATTTGCGCAGGTGCGTGATCGGCTCGCCCCCGAGCTGAATCAGTAGGTCCCGATAATGTTCGGCAGTCAAGTCGGCCTTGAGGTACAGACATTCTTCATAGCGGATGCCCGCCTCGTCGAGTAGGGCTTTGGCTTGGCGTGACTTGCTACAGCGGGGGTTGTGGTACAAAGTGGCCATGGTGTTCTCCTATCAATTAAGCGAAGTATACCGTGCGTGATTATCGCCCATCGGATCAAGCGCAGGTGATCAGCTTGTGGCAGCGCTGCGATCTGACTCGACCGCAAAACAATCCTCAACTCGATATTCAGCGAAAGCTGGATCATGGCTCGCCTTTTTGGGTGATCGAGCAATCCGGCTCTATCATCGCAAGCATCATGGTGGGCTATGACGGACACCGCGGCAGCGTGAATTACCTGGCGGTCGACCCAGCGCATCAAGGGCGTGGCTTGGCGCGCAAGCTCATGCAGGCCGCTTGTGATCATTTACATAGCCAGGGCTGTCCCAAGCTTAATTTGATGGTGCGAACCGGCAATCCAGCCCAGCATTTCTATCAAGCCTTGGACTATCAACAGGACGAAGTGACCGTCTACTCCCGTAGGCTTATCGCGGATGATTAAAGCCTTGGGAACCTCACAACTGGTGTCTGGGGCATTGGCAGCACTGATTGGTTTTGCCAGCTCCTTTGCCATTGTGTTGTCGGGTCTGCAGGCGATGGGCGCGAGTGCTCAGCAAGCGGCCATTGGATTGGGGATCCTTAACCTAGTCACCGGGGTGTTGAGTATTGCCCTGGGAGTGTATTTTCGCATGCCGGTGGCTCTGGCCTGGTCGACGCCGGGGGCGGCGTTTTTGGCGACCCTTGCACTGCCAGCTGGAGGATTTTCTGAGGCCTGCGGGGCCTTTTTGATCAGCTCATTAGCGATTGCGCTGACCGGCTGGATTCGGCCGCTTCGCCAAGCGGTGGAGCGAATTCCGATGGTGCTATCCAGCGCCATGTTGGCGGGTATTTTATTAAATATCTGCCTGATGCCTGTGCACGCGCTGGTGCAGGAGCCCCTACTCGTGGCGCCGGTGATTTTGACTTGGTTTGTGGTGAGTTTCTTCAGCACCTTATGGGCGGTGCCCAGTGCGGTGGTGGCGGCAGCGCTGGTGATGGCATGGGGCGATTACTGGCCGGACGATTTGGTCTGGCAACTCACCCCACTGACTTCCTTGATGCCCACGTTTAGCCTGGCCAGTGCGGCGGGTATTGCCCTGCCGCTGTATCTGATCACCATGACCAGCCAAAATTTGGCGGGTTTGGCGGTATTGAATTCCTATGGTTATCAGCCGGCACTGGCGCCGATTTTAAAAAGCACGGGGCTGGGTAGTGCGCTGTGCAGCCTGTTTGGTGGCCACCACGTTAATCTCGCCTCCTTGACCAGTGCGATGTGCGCAAATCCCGATGTGGGGCCCAAAGAAACCCGTTTTGGCGCGGTCATTTCTGGGGGGGTGGTGTTCATTTTGATGGGATTGGGTTGCGCCATCATGATTCCGGTGGCGCTGGCCGCGCCGGCTAATTTGGTGCCAGCGATAGCCGGTTTGGCTTTGATTGGGGCAACGGCGGGCGCATTGAAAAACGCCTTTGAGCCGGATGCTTCACGGGAGGCGGCGGTGGTGTGTTTTGTGGTGACGGCTGCGGGTGTTTCGATCGCAGGCATTGGCAGCGCGTTCTGGGGGCTGGTGCTGGGCGCGGTGATTTACCGATTCAAGCGTTGAGTCGCCGCCGGCGCATGACAAACATGGCCACAAGCATCAATACCAGGGTGCCCATGACATCCCCCGTGGCAAAGCGCAGCAACAGCATCGGATCTGGGGTGCTGGACCAAACGTAATTTAGGGCCAGTCCATTAATGATTGAGGCCAAACCGACCAGGGCCAGTAGCGCCACCCAATGGGGGCTACCGCGCCAGCCTTTGAATAAATCCAATCCGCCGACGTGACAGGCCAACCAGTATCCCAAGGGGAGCGCGAGGGTCGAGCCCAGACTCATGAGTATGATCAGTCCAATCGAGCTGCCCGGTGGCATATAGATCCAGGCATAACAGCACAGAATTCCAGCAAACAGACTGGGTAGCGAGCGCCAACGGCACACATAAAAGGTCACGACCTTGACGCCGGCAGGCAAGAATAAATAACTGGCGTTGAGTGCTTGATCGCTGGTGAGTAAACGCTCAAGCGGAAGGATCAGTTGTATCTGAATCAGATAGACCAGCAAAAATAGCGGACCTGCCCAATGGTATATGCGGATACGTGACAGCATTCGAAGAAGGTTGCGCGAAATACGCCGTAAAAACCAGTGTTAAAGGGCGACTTTATCTGCGCCTTTTGTCGACATTGCGTCTGAACCCAATGCCGCTTTTGGGTAGACTAGCGCCATGACACATCCCCTGCTTGCTGAACTCAACGAAGCCCAGTCCGACGCGGTCTCGGCTCCTGAAACGAATTTGCTGGTTCTGGCCGGTGCCGGTTCGGGCAAGACCCGGGTGCTGGTTCATCGCGTGGCCTGGCTCATGGAAATGCACGACCTATCGCCGTATTCGGTGATGGCCGTGACCTTTACCAATAAAGCGGCCCGCGAGATGCAAGGTCGCCTGGAAACCTTGACCCAGCGCTCGGCCCGTTCGATGTGGGTGGGGACCTTTCATGGTCTGTGCCATCGATTCTTGCGTACCCATTGGGCTGAGGCGAATTTGGAGCAGCACTTTCAGGTGCTCGACAGCGATGACCAACTAAAAACCGTCAAGCGCATCATTGGCGAGCTAAATCTGGACGATAAAAAATTTCCGCCTCGCCAGGCGGTGGGCTTTATCAATAGTCAAAAAGATGAAGGCTGTCGCGCGGCCCACGTGCAGGCGCGGGGGGATTATTACAATGATCGCCTGATTGATATCTATGCGATGTATGAGGAGCAATGCGAAGCCAAGGGCCTGGTGGACTTTGGTGAGTTGCTGCTGCGTGCCCATGAAACCCTGCGAGACAACCCTGCGCTGCTGGCCCACTATCAGGCTCGTTTCCGTCATATTTTGGTGGACGAGTTTCAGGATACTAATGCGGTTCAGTATGCCTGGTTACGCCTGTTGGCTGGGCCGAACACCCATGTCATGGCAGTCGGTGACGATGATCAATCCATTTATCGTTGGCGCGGCGCACGAGTAGAAAATATTCGAGCCTTCGAGCGGGATTTTGCGCCGGTGGTGACGGTGCGCCTGACTCGTAATTACCGCTCGACTTCAAACATCTTGGATGCGGCTAACGCGGTGATTTCCAACAACTTGGGCCGCATGGGCAAGGAGCTGTGGACTCAGGATAACGAGGGTGAGCCGCTGAAGTTGTACGCGGCCTTTAATGAGCAGGATGAGGCTCGGTTTATTGCCGACACCGCCCAAAGCTGGGTGGATGAAGGTAACTCTCGCAGTGATGTGGCGGTGTTATACCGCTCCAATGCCCAGTCCCGAGCACTGGAAGAAGCGTTTTTGCGCGCTCAAATTCCCTATCGTATCTATGGTGGCCAGCGGTTCTATGAGCGTGCGGAGATCAAAAATGCATTGTGCTATCTGCGTTTGGTGTTGAACCGTCAGGACGATGTGGCCTTTGAGCGGGTGGTTAATGTGCCGCCGCGGGGAATTGGCGAGAAGACCCTGGAAACTGTGCGTGGGGTGGCCCGTGACGAGGGGAAGTCGCTGTGGTCAGCGGCGGAATTTGCGATTGACCATGGGGTGTTAGCCGCGCGGGCACGCACCCAGTTGTCACAGTTTATCGATCTGATTGGCCAAATGGAGAACGATACGCTGGGGCTAGATTTAGGTGAGCAGACCCGCAAGGTGCTCGCGGCCAGCCAGCTGATCGAATATCACGGTGCGGAAAAAGGGGAAAAGGCCCGCACTCGGGTGGAAAACCTCAAAGAGCTGGTATCCGCCTGTGCCGATTTTGAACCGGATGATGCCGAGGTAGATCCCTTGGGCGCGTTTTTGGCCCAGGCCAGTTTGGATGCCGGCGATCGCCAGGCGGATGAGTTTGAAGACGCAATCCAGATGATGACTCTGCACAGTGCCAAAGGCCTGGAGTTTCCGGTGGTCTTTTTGGCCGGAGCCGAGGAAGGCTTATTCCCTCACAAAATGTCGATGGAAGATCCCGACGGCTTGGAGGAGGAGCGCAGGCTGGCCTATGTCGGCATCACCCGTGCCATGAAGCGGCTGTATTTGACCTATGCCGAGAGCCGGCGGTTGCATGGCGTTGACACCTACAACGCCCGCTCACGTTTTCTAAAGGAAATTCCGCCTGAATTGATGCAGGAAATTCGGATGAGCGCCAAGATCACTCGGCCAGTCGCTGCCAGCACCAGTCGCGTAGCGCCTGGCGCAGCCCCCTGGAAGACCATTGGCGAAGAAGCCGATATTGGCTTGTCGCTGGGCCAGCGGGTTGAACATCGGATGTTTGGCGAAGGCGTTATTTTGAACTTTGAGGGTTCAGGCGCACAAACCAAGGTGACCGTGAATTTTGAATCCCACGGCCAAAAAACCCTGATTGCGGCCTACGCGAATCTGACCGGCTTATAGGGCTTTGATGTGTCCGTCCGGGGCGATGGACACCAATACCCAGCGCCCTTGGGTCACCTTGATCAGGGTCTCATCGCTGTGTCGAACCCAGGCTTCCAGCGGTACGCTGATGCTGGTGCGACCAATGCTGGGGGCCTCAGCATAGATTTCGACCCTAGCGCCCAGGGGGATCGGCGAGGTGAAATCCAGTGCCTCAATCGATACGGTGGCACAGCGACCCCGGTCCGCTTTGGCGGCGACCATCTCGGCGGCTTGGTCCATTTGATCCACCAGCCATCCGGCATAAATATCCCCAAACATGTTGGTGTCGCGTGCGCGTGCCATCAGCTGTAGGACGATCTCGCCGGAGGGCGTTGGATTTTGTTCTTGTTCTTGTTCTTCCAACATCATGTCGTGCTCATAATCAAAAAGGCCCGCCATGTGGCGAGCCTTTTCAGAATAGAGCAGTTTGTTTAGTTACCCAAGCCAGGTAGCAGAATTTCACCGCCCTCGTCGTTGTCACCCGGCAAGCCAAAGCCGCCGCCACCGAGTCCGCCGTCATCGTCGGGACCTAAATCGAAGGTCACCGCATCCAACGCCTCTTGGCTGATTTCGACTTTCTCTTCGATGACCCACTGGGGGTTTAGGAAGATCAAGATCATGCTGAAGACCTGAATGCAGATAAAGGGCAGCACACCTTTGTAGATCTGATCGGTGGTCATTGCAGGGATGGTCTTGCCCGAGAGCTTATCCACGTAGGGTACCCGCGGGGCGACGCTGCGCAGATAGAACAACGCAAAACCAAAGGGCGGCGTTAGGAAGCTGATCGCCATGTTCATGCCGACCAATACCAAGAACCAGATCATGTCGATGCCCATGTATTCGGCGACCGGCCCGATCAGCGGCATCAAGATAAAGGCAATTTCAAAGAAATCGATAAAGAAGCCCAGTACGAATACCAGACCGGAAACAAAGATCATAAAGCCGGTTTCGCCGCCGGGAATCAGCAGCAGCAGCTCTTTGATCCACAAGTCGCCGTTGATGCCCCAGAAGGTCAAACCAAAGGTCGACGAGCCCACCAGAATAAACATCACGAAGGTGGCGAGTTTTGCGGTCGAATCCATGGCGGACGACAGCGTCTCTTTGTTGAGGCGCTTGCGCAGGATTGAGAGCAGCAAAGCCCCAACCGCACCCATCGCGCCGCCCTCGGTCGGGGTCGCCCAGCCCACAAAGATCGTACCCAGTACCAGGAAGATCAAAAAGACCGGCGGCACCATCGAGATCATGATGGATTTAAACAGCGCCATACCGCGCACGGTACGCGCCTCCGGCGGTAGGGCCGGCACCAGATGCGGTTTGAAAATCGACAGCATGGCAACGTAGCCCAACAACAAGCCTACCATTAGGAACGACGGCACCAAGGCGCCACGATAGGCATCACCCACGGACACACCCAAGACATCGGCCAGCACGATCAAGACCAGTGAAGGCGGAATGACCTGCGCCAGTGAGCCGGCAGAGGTCAGCAAGCCCGCAGCGACGCCGTTGTTAAATCCGTAGCGCATCATGACCGGCAACGAGATTAAGCCCATTGAGATCACAGAGGCGGCGACAACACCGGTAGTAGCAGCCAGCAATGCACCGACCAAAATCACCGCGTAACCCAGGCCGCCGGGCAGTGGCCCAAACAGCTGGCCGGCCGATTCCAGTAGATCCTCGGCCATACCGGACTTTTGCAACAAAATCCCCATAAAGGTAAAGAACGGGATCGCCAGCAACGTATCGTTTTGCAGCAGACCGTAAATCCGCTCAGGCAAGGCTTGCAGCAGGACAAAGTCCAGCAGGCCTAGCTCAATCCCGATCAGGCCGAACAAGATACCGTTGGCGGCCAGCGAAAACGCCACTGGGAAGCCGGACAACAAAAAGAAAATCAGGGTGCCGAACATGACCGGCGCCAGGTTAGCTTGTAGAAAAGCTTCCATTACTTACGCTCCTCTACGTTGAGATCACCCATGTCGACTTCGGCATGCCCACCGTGCGCCAACACATCATCGCCCTCGCCCCGTAGAAAGGCGATGCGTTTTAAAAATTCACTAAAGGCTTGCAAGAACAGCAAGCCAAACCCAACAGGGATCAGCATGCGTAGCGGCCAGCGGATCAGACCCCCAGCGTTTTGCGAGACTTCCTGGTTCAAAACCGATTCCCAAAAGTTGGGTATTGATTCGAGGCAGATATACAGCGTCACCGGCATGATAAAGACCATCATGCCAAAGGCATCAATGATGTTGCGGGTGCGAGCGGTTAGCCGTGAGCTGATCAAGTCGATGCGCACGTGCTCGTTACGCTTGAGGGTGTAACCGGCGGCGAGCATATAAACCGCGGCAAAAAAGTACCACTGCAATTCCAGCCACGCATTCGAGGCCATTCCGATCGCGTAGCGTGAGGTGGCGTTGCCGGCACTGACCAGCACCGAACCCAGGATCAACCATTTGATCCATTTGCCGACGAACTCGTTCAGTGCGTCAATCCCTAAGGACACACGCATCAATTTTTGAAACATGGAGATCTCCGCATTTTCATTTTTGTTAGCCACGAAGTGCACGACATCCATGAATCTAACAGGCCAGCCCAGCCTTGGGCAGGCATAGAGTGCCCAGAGCCGAGATCAGATGCAAATATTTGGTACTTTGGTCAGACCAATTGCTAACGGCATTAGACTTTAGATGCGGTCAACTGGTCAGACCAATTTGCTTTGGGCAGACTCGGCGTCGTCGAATGCAAGGGATTGCATTGTCGATTTGGCTGAGTAAGACTCCGGATAGCCGGGCGGAAAGTGCCGGGCTTGGACGTCCTAAATAAAACTAGTAAAAACAGGAATAAGTCATGACTAAAAGACGTGATTTGATCGTTGCCGCCGCTTTGGCTGGCGCGGTTGCTGCCCCCGCGATGGCTGATGGCCACGCGCTCCCCGAATTGAACTGGCGCTTGGCCACTTCAGTACCCCCGACCATTGAATTCTACGAAGGCGCTGTAACTTTCGCTGAAGAAGTCGAGCGCATGACAAACGGCAAATTCAAAATCCGCGTTTTCGCTGGTGGTGAATTGGTTCCCGCATTTGGTGTATTCGACGCAGTGAGCGACGGTACGGTTGAAATGGGTCACACCGCTTCTTACTACTACTTCGGTAAGAACGAAGCCTACGCCCTGGACACCACCGTGCCTTTCGGCATGAACTATCGTCAGTTCCAGGCATGGTGGAACTACGGCAACGGTAAAACTTTGATCCAAGACCTGTTCGCTGAAGCGAACATCGTTCCCTTCCCCGCAGGTAACACCGGCGTTCAGATGGGCGGTTGGTTCAACAAAGAAGTGAAGAGCGTTGCAGACCTAGACGGTCTGAAAATGCGTATTGGTGGCATGGGCGGCAAGATCATCGAGAAGCTGGGCGTTGTCCCTCAGTCGGTTCCCGGTGCTGACATCTACCCCTCACTGGAAAAAGGCACCATCGATGCGGCTGAGTGGATCGGTCCTCACGATGACAAGAAGCTAGGCTTCAACCAGGTTGCTGAGTACTACTACACTCCGGGTTGGTGGGAAGCAGGTCCGAACCTGTCTGTTTACATCAACAAAGAGAAGTTTGACGCGCTGCCCGTTGAATACCAGAACATCATCGAAGCGGCTGCGACTCGTGCCAACGTTGACATGATGGCTTCATACGACGCGAAGAACCCCGTTGCGTTGAAAGAGCTGATCGCAGGCGGCACCAAGCTGCGTGCATTCCCCCGTGACGTGCTAGAAGCAGCCTACGCTGCCGCTCAGGAAACCTACGCTGAACTGCGTGAGTCTAACCCTGACTTCAAGCGCATCTACGACGACATGGTCAAGTTCCAAAAAGACCAGAACCTGTGGGCCGGCGTAGCCGAAGGCCGTCAGGACGCGTTCATGCAGAGCATCTCTCGCTAAGCGCATCGTCTGATAAAGAGGGGAGCTTCGGCTCCCCTTTTTTATGCCTGATCGATCTGCTCCGCCAGACCGCTGGTGCGTTTAGGCACCCGGTGTAGAGCCTGTAACACGGCCTGGGGGGTGCACCCCAACCGTACGGTGGCTTTTGCGCGGGTGACTCCGGTGTATAACAGAGCGCGGCTCAGCCCCACGGATTCGCCATCCTCACCCAGCATCAACCCAACACGGCGGTACTCACTGCCCTGGGATTTGTGCACGCTGATCGCCCAGGCGGTTTGGTATTGCTGGATTAGGTGCAGTGGAATGGGGCCGGCATCGCAGATCAGGTGGTCGTTGTGAATCACCCCAACATCCCCGTTTGCCAAGCCCAGCGTAGGCTGATTTCGGGTCACCATCACCACCCAGCCATCACCGGGTTCAGCGGGAATCAGGCCGCGGCGGGTTAAAGCCTGGGCAATTCGCTCATTGACCTGTTCACTGCCCCAATAGCCCACCCGGGTCGCGCACAGCAGCTGGTAATCCTCCAGTGCGGCCAGATGGGTTGCGGGATCGGGGTGGTGGAGTGTGGCGTAGTGCTCGATGGCCTCCTCTAACAGGGTGCCAGGGCTGCAGGCTAGGCCATCCAGTTGCCGTTGTGCGGCAGCGGCATCGCCCTGCTTAATCCCCTGGGCCAGCCGGCCCAGCGGTGTATCCGCCGAGAATCGATAGGTTTGGGTGAGGGTACGTCTGCGTGGGGCTAGGCGCGTACAACGGGCCAGCTCCGCCAAGATAGAGCCAGGCTCAACACTGTCCAGCTGCTGAGGGTCACCAATCCACACCAGCCGGGTGGTGGGCGGCAGCAGGCCCAGCAGCCGTCGTGCGTTCTCAAGATCAATCATCGAGGCCTCATCGACAATCAACAGATCCAGCACTCGGCCCTGGCGCAGCTCGCGCTCCATACGAGCCAGGGTCATGGGCTGGGTATTGGGGATCAGGCCGTTCAAGCGCGAGGCCGCCTTGCCGGTCGGTGCCGCCAGGCCAATTTCACCCCGGGGATTTTCCAGCTGCAAATAGGCCTGGGCCATCAGCTGAATCACCGTACTTTTGCCGGTACCAGGCCCGCCCAGCAACAGTCCAAAGTCGCCAGTGACAGCCAGATCAATGGCTGCACGTTGTTGAGTATTCAGCTCGAAAGGAGCCGCGTGCGCCAGCTGATCCAGGGCCTGGTTTTGCTGCTCACTCAATGCGCGGGGTTGTGCACGCACGGCCAGCGCCTGGGCCAGGGCCTGCTCCTGGGCATAGCCACGGGCGAGGTACACAAATCCATGGGATTGCACTAAACAGCCGGCATCCAGGGCGGCCTGGATCTCGCCCAGCTCTGAGCGTGGGATCGCGGTACTGCCCCCTAGCCAGGCGCCGGCCAGGGGGAGTGCTTGCTCGGCCACCTGTGCATTGAAATGCCGCGTCAGGGTGTCGTGCAGCTGGCTTAGGTGGGGGGACATAGTAAAGCCTCCAGCTCAAGGATGGCCTGGGGTGTTATTGACCAGATCCGGCAGGCACTGGGAACCCGAACAAACTGGTAAATGGCCCCGCCCAGATGCTGCTGGGGTTGGTAGTCAGCCAGGCGCTGTTTTAACAGTCGGTGTAGGGCGACGAGGTAGATCGCTGCCTGAACATCGTAGCGGTGCTGGGCGATTTGGCTGTCCATCGCTTGCGCGGTGTAGTCCTGCGCTTGGCCTAGATAGTTACTTTTGTAGTCCAGCACCCAATAGCGGCCATCGGCGCGCAAGGTCACATCCAAGCTGCCCTTCATCAGGCCATGCAGATAGTCCGCCGGCAGTGCGTTGCGGGGTGGCAGCGACCAATGACGTTGAACGGCTTGATCGAACGCACGGCCATCCACCGCGCCAAGTGCAAAATGAAAGTCCATCTCGGGCAGGTTGGCGCAATCGGCGATCGCATGGCCGCTGGGCACAATGGGGGCCTGGACGATCTGTTCGATCCAATCCAAGGTGGCTGGGATATCGGCGACCTCTAGGGCATTGAGCAAGGGTGTTGCTCGCTCAATGCTCAGCAGCCCCTGCAGGCGCCAGTCCAGCAGGCGGTGCAACACGTCCCCTGCTTGGGGGCCCTTGGGGTAGTCCCCGGCGGCGCCTTCCAGATCGTGATCTCCGCGGGCGCTGTGCGCCAGGTCCAGGCCTGCGATCCAGCCTGAGAAGCTGTGTACCCGCCAGTTGTCCGATAGGGCTCTGCCATCATAGCCCGGCGGCAAATCGGGCAGTGTGGGTGGTTGCAGGTGCGTGGCACGGGGTTGGGGTACAAAGCTAGGCGCGCAGGATTCAGGCCACTCAATGCCCAGCAAGCACTTGGGTGTTCTGTGCATCAACAGCAGGTGTTGCGCCCGTGTGGCGGCGACGTACAACAACCGCTGAGATTCTGCCCAGGCATCGCGCAGAGCCGCCTCGCGCTGAGCATCATCCGGTGCCAGATCGATTTGGGTGTAACGGCCATCGGAGTGAATACGTATCGACGGCTTTTTCGGCTTGGGGGCTTTGGGCAGGATCACCACCGGATATTCCAGCCCCTTGGAGGAGTGAATGGTGGTAATGATGACCGCGGCATCGTCCGAGGGAATGGGGGCATAGGTTTTTTGTCGCGCCGGCCGCGTGCACCAGCCCAGCGTGTCGGTGGCACTGCGATGGGCGCATTGCTCGGCTAAATCCAAGAACTCGGCAATGCAGGCCAGGCCCTGATCGCTGCCTTGTAGGGCATCAAAGTCCGGTCCGGAGTAAATAAACGCGCGTGCGGCGGCGATGGCGCCCTTGTGTTCCCACAGGGCGGCGGCCTTTTGAATGCGTTGCATCAGCGCCAGCGCCAATTTGGGGTCAGCGGCCCAGCGTTTGGGGGCAATGCCGCTGATCAAGCAGGGCACCAGCGCGCGGCCCAGCACGCTGTCTCTGGGGTGCGCGCAGGCGTGGGCAAAGCGCATGAATCCGGTGAACCCCTCAGAGTCCCGGGCGTGATTTGCCCGCACCCTGGCGCCGATACCATATCCGGCCAGGGCCTTGCGCAACTCAATGCCATCGCTCCAAGCATTGACCAGGATGGCCATGTCCCCGGGCACCAAGGGGGTGCCATCGGGCTTGAGGACACGGGCCTGCAGCAGATGCGCGCAGGCATCGGCACTGGCCTGGATGGGATGTTCGCCGGCCAGCCATTGCACCGGCGCCATCTCCTGGCCGTTGTGCTGCAGACTGCCGGCGTCTTTGCCGGCGTCGATCCTGTGATAATGCGTGGCGCCACTAAAGGGGTCAGGTTGCTGTTGATACGCATCATTGAGCGCCTGGACCATGGCTTTTGACATCCGAAAGCACTGATCAATGCTGTGAATATTATCCGCATCGACCCAGCGGCGTGCCCGTTGATAGGCGGCGATGTCTCCGCCGCGAAAGCTGTACAGCGCTTGTTTGGGGTCGCCAATCATCATCAAACAACCCGCGGCGTCGTACACCTGCTGCAGGATCGCCAGCTGATCGGGGTCGGTGTCCTGAAACTCATCGACCAGGGCCACCGGCCAGCGTTGGGCCAGTGCCTGGGCAAAGGCAGGATCGCTGCAGGCCTGTTTAAGCTGCAGCACCTGATCATCGGCCTCAACCTGACCCGTGGTGCGTTTGAGCATTTCAAACTGATCTGACCAGCGCTGGAACAGCAGACGTTGGACCACGCCAACCACCACACGGGCCGCTTGAATCAGATCTAAAAAGGCCGGTTCAAACTTGGCGGTTTTGACCCGGCTTATTTGCGCGGGATCACGGGCCTGAATGCCTCCCATGATCGCATCGCGCTCGGACTTGGGCGGTGCACCGCGATTGGGGAACTCTAATCCGCGAACGGCATCCAGGGCCTGGTCAAAGCTGGCCATGGCCTGCTCGAACGTTTCGGTGGGGGTGAGTTTGCGGGCCTTGTAGTTAAACAGCGACCCCAGGGACTCCAGTGTTTTTTCCGGGTTGCCCTGAATGCGCGAGAGCAGCGTCGCCTGCTCACCCAAGGCCTGCTCGGTGGCCTGCCAGGCGTCCTCCAGGGCCCGGGCGCGCAGCCCGGGCAGTTCATCGGCCACTTCAAAATTAAGCAGTTGGTCAAATTCGCGGATCGCTTGACCTGCCCAACCATGCAAGGTCGTCACAGCGGCGTCGTCCAGCGTTTGCAGGCGCAAAATCAGGGCATGCCGGAGTGCCTCAGCACTCGTCCCCAGCGATAAAAAGTGCTCCAGCAAAGGATCTTCTTGGCCCTGAGCTTGATGGGTTAGTAGCTCCTCAATGCGCAGCTTTAGGCGTTCGCGCAGCTCCGCGGTGGCGGCTCGTGTGAAGGTCACCATCAGCACCTGATGAGGCGCCAGATCCAACTCAATGCTGGCCCGGATCCACAGGATCACGGCGTTAAAGGTCTTGCCGGTGCCGGCGCTGGCCTCGATGAGATGTCGGCCGCTAAGTGACAGCCGGTAGGGGTTAAGACGAGCCAAAGAACACCTCGGGGTCAGGAGTGTCCATGCGAATGGGCCGTGGGCCCAGCCGGTCTAGGGTGTCATTGATCATATCGTTGTCTTTACAGGGCGCGACGCCAAATCGATCGGCATAGGCCATCGGGCGTTTGACGTTAGACTGGCTGACGTTTGACACCCCTTTTGCGTTGGTTTTGGTAAAGGCAAACCAGCCCAGTGAAACCTGGGGTAGCTGTTTTTGATGCATCCAGAACTCAGCCTGCCAAGCCAAAAAGTACTGCTCGGCCTGTTCGGGGCTGATCGGTTTCCACAGCAGAGATTCTTGTGCGCCGATAGCCAATGAGCTGACCGCATGGCCCTGCCCGCACAGCCACAAATGGCGCAGCAAGGTATCGCTGGCTACCCTAGGTGAGGGTGTGTCGCCTGCGGCGATATGAATAGCGCGCCCTTGCCAGGGCTGTTCGACCCAGTCGCGATAACCACACCAATCCAGGCAGCTGACCTCGCTGGGCGGTAGCTGCGCTTGCCAGGCTTTCAGCCGAGCTAAGCGGTCATCCAACACCTGTGCCGACAGCCCGCCACCCGCGCCCTCGGCCGCCATTGGGGTGTCCAGCCATTGGCTGGTTTTGGATGAGCGCAATTGTTTTGAAATCCACAGCCCTGCAGAGGTTTCACTGATCCCCATGGGCGTCAGATCCTGGGTGGGTTCGGGGGAATCCAGGCGCGTATCCAGGGTCTGTTCCAGATAATACTGATAGGGCTCAACCAGCGCATGACGCAGTGCGCTGGGGCTGATCGGCAGCTGGGAGAGTGGGTTGAACTGGGCCGCAGCAGGTTGGCTGCGTTGTTGGCGGCGGGCATCAATCAGCCGCGGGCGCGATCGTAGCTGAAGGCTGGCGGTGTTAATCGGTGCCGGTGTGGGCGGTGTAACCTGCAGATGTTGCAACAGCAAACTCAGCGGCACGCAGGGCGGAATGGCAGTGCCATCCGTGGGGTCTACTCCGCTGTAGCTGAGGTACAAGCCCTGTTGAGCATTCAGCAAGGACTCCAAAAATAGCGCGCGATCCTCTTGATTGACCTGACGGTCGCCAGGACGGGGGTGCTGTGCAATCAAATCCAAATCTGAACGATGGGCGGGCCGAGGAAAGGTGCCGGCTTCAAACCCCAACAAACAGATTAATTTAAAGGGCAGTCCGCGCGCCGGCAACGGCGTACACAAATTGACCCGGCCTGCGGCAAATCGCGCGTTTTGGGCACTGCGCTGGGCGCTTTGTGTGGTGTGGCTGCGCAGCGTCGCCAGCGTAATCGGCTCGGGGTATTCAATGCTCTGCAGCTGCTCTAACCATTGGGCCAGGGCGGATTCGGGGGTGACCCAGCCCTGCGCCAGGGGGGCCAAGCGTTGCCACCATTGGGGCAGGGTCGCGGGGGTTTGTGACAATGCGCTGAGTGTTTGCAGGTCCTGGTAGACACGGCTGAGGATCTCAAGCGCCTGGGCTTGAGTGCTCATCAAGGGGGTGTCCAAGGCAAATCCGGGTGGGTGCTGATCCAGCACCCAACTGAACATCAATCGATCCAGCAACCCCTGTAGGTGATGTCGCTGTGGGCTGTTGGCCGGGGTCTGTGGGTCCAGGCCACGGACCCAGCCGCCGGCGTGGGCCCAATGCGTGATCTGCTCCAGGGTCTCCTCGTTCAGGCCGTAGTGTTTACGAACCGGCTCCAGGGCTAACCAATCCAGTGTGGCGTCCCGGCCCACTTCACCGATCAGATTCAACAGCCCCAGT
Source organism: Litorivicinus sp. (assembly GCA_049609265.1). Taxonomy (GTDB): domain Bacteria; phylum Pseudomonadota; class Gammaproteobacteria; order Pseudomonadales; family Litorivicinaceae; genus Litorivicinus. Next base: position 31,377 of record JBMYYI010000006.1, read on the forward strand.
AGCGCAGCCATCGCAGGGTCGGCGTCTGCGTGTGTACGATCCAGCACGGCCACGGGGATAAACCCAGTTTCAGACTCCTCGAAAATCGCCTTCATCAACGGACCATATCGTTCGACGTCAGGCGTCAGGACCAAGACATCCCGGGGATGAAGCTCGCCTTGCTCCAGTCGCGGCACCAACCATTCTTTGAGCTCCTCAACTTCCCGGGCGGCGCCGGGCGCACAGGCCAGGGTCAAACTGTCATCAGGGATGATGGGCTCGGGAAAGCTCAGTGAGCGGATCGAATGTTGCAGGCGGCTCAGGGCGTTTTGGGGTGTGTGGCTCTGCTCCAGCGGCGTGATCTCGCCGTGTTCGCTTAAAAAGTCCAATTGGGCTTTGAGCCCCGTGACCATCGAGCCGACAAAGGGCAATTCAGCGAGCTGCTGCTGACGGCTGGCCTGACGGGGTGACTGGATGTCGCCGAAATACTCCCCAGAAGGACTGAAACCAAACCAAACTACAGTGTTGTGCTGCGCAAATGCGGCGATTTGTTCTAGCTGCGGTCGGGGTACCGGGCCTGGATTGAATACGATCAGGGGGGTGTCGGTATGGTACTGCGCCAGTGCTTGGGTGGCCTGCTGCCATCGTGCGGCGCGGTGATCCGGCTGACCTAGCGCCTGATATAGGCGTTGCCATAGCTGGCCTTGCCAGTGATGCTCGCCCGGCTCTTGCCACTGCAATATCCAATCCGGGCGGTACACCAGATAGCGATCAAACAGCCCCGCCAGCTCCCGGGCCAGCATCCAGCGTGCACTCTCGGCGTCCTGCAGCTGATCCAGGCGTGTTTGCAAGGCCTGATTGAGGGAGGGCAATTCATCGAGCCAATCCGGGATGTACTGAAATAGACCCCAGCTGAGTTGACTCTCGCCTAGCGGATCGGGGGTTTCCTCCAGCCCCGCGGCTTGGTTACCCAGGCTCCACAGTGCCCGCGACAGCAGCGGGGTCTCGATGCCGGCGCAGATACTGGTTTGTTGCGCCAGATGGTGTTTCAACCAGCGACCGGAATCCGGATTGCCCACCGCAATAGACTGCAAAATGAGCGGGTCACTCGGCGCGGTGGCCTGCAACACCGGCAGCAATGCCTGGGCCAGCAGCTGAGTTTGGGGCGATAGGTAGACCTTTAACATGGTCTCAGTCTATCCGAAATTAGGGTCCATCATGCGATCAAGTGAGGGGGTTGTGCGGTGCAAAAACCGTGTTAGACTTTAGTCACCTACTTAAGAGGTTCATCCCTTTTTTAACAGGCAAAAGCTTCTTCATAGCGAATACGTTTAGGGCGCCTTGTGCGCCCTTTTTTTATGCCCCACACTGGTGCCTCTAGAAGAGGACAATCATGGAAACCTGGGCTGTTGCCATCACACTGTTTTTGATTATGGACCCACTGGGAAATATTCCGATATTTCTCTCGGTGCTTCGTAATGTGCCTGAACGTCGGCGTTTGTTCGTGCTCTCGCGCGAGTTGATCATTGCCCTGCTGATCATGTTGGCGTTCTTGTTCTCGGGTCCTGCCTTGCTAAAGGCCTTGAGTTTGTCCCGGGAGGCGGTATCGATCGGCGGTGGCTTGGTGTTGATGATTATCGCCATTCGCATGATTTTCCCTTCCCGCGGTGGCGTGATGGGGGATGAGGAAGAGGATTCTGAGCCGCTTGTGGTGCCGTTGGCGGTCCCTATGATTGCCGGCCCATCCGTCCTGGCAACGCTGGTATTGGTGGTCGAGAGTCATCCCAACCGTGAGGTTGACTGGTTGATGGCCCTGTTGGCCGCCTGGGGTGCCAGCGCGGTGATTTTGCTGTGCTCGAACGTCTTGTATCGCGTTTTGGGGCGTCGCGGACTCAAAGCGATCGAGCGTTTGATGGGGATGATCCTAATTTCGATCTCGGTGCAGATGCTGCTCAACGGTATTGGCAGCTACTTAGGCAGCGTATAACCCTCGGCCCACAGCTCGATTTCAACCGCCAGTCGCGGAAAAAACGAGAAAGTATCTTCGCGAGCCACCCGGGCCGTTAGATAGCCGCCCTCAACCGTGTACAGCGAGGAGAATCCGACCCAGCGGGTTTCGGGATCGGCAATGTCACGACGTGCGATCGAGCAAAAGTTGTTCTCGCCATACTTACTGCACAGACGGTTAACAAAGGCCAGCTGATTCACCGCCTCATTGGAGAGGCCTGGCTGGCGATAGACAACGCCCACCACGACATCATCCTGATAGTAAATACGCAGCCAAGGTTTAGCGCGGGGATTGATCGAGTCTTCGATGCCCCGAGCATCGCCTAGTTGGATGCCGGCAACATCCTGGGCCAGGGCAGGCCCGCGGGCCCAAACGCTGGTGCTCAGAATTAAAGCCAACAAAGAGATGAAAACTTTCACGTAAGGCGTCCTACCAGAATCAAATGCCACGCCATTAAAATCGCATAGCCGAAAAAACACCAGCGTAACAGGGTTAGCGCGCTGGGGCCTCGATGATTGGCGGAGCGGCTGGCGCGGATCAGCAGATACACCCCGCAGCCGGTTAGGCTGAGCTTGCCGGCGAAAAACCACACGGTCCCCATTTGAATCAAATAGGCCATGATAGGGTTGGCCTCGCGCGCCCCAAGGCTGAGCACGTTGAGCGTGAAAACCGCATCCAACAGGCTCATCACCAGAATACCGATGGCGGTAAAACGGGTTTGCAATACCACCATCTTGGATGCCTCCTAGGCGTTTAGGGCGGCCTCGAGTCGTTGCAGGCCTAGGGCCAGATCCGCTTGCGAGGTGTTTAGGGCCGGTGCTAAGCGAAGCACATCCGCACCTGCCACCAAAGCCATCACCCCTTGGTTTAAGCACTCCTGCACGATCGCAACGGCTTGACCCTTTCGTTTGGGAGACAGTTCACACCCAAACCACAATCCCAGGCCTCGCACTTCAGTAAAAGCCTGCGTCCTTTGGCCAATGGCCTCCAGTTCAGCCTGCATAAAGGCGGTGTTCTCGCGCACCTGCTTCAAAAACGGTGGTTGGCTGATTTCACTGACGGCGGCCAGACCTACGGCGCAGGCCAGCGGATTGCCGCCTGAGGTCGTGCCATGGGTGCCTGGGGTCAGGACCTGGGCAATTTCACTGCGGGTCAGGATGGCCCCCATGGGAAATCCGCAGCCCAATGCTTTGGCTGAGGAGAGGATGTCTGGGGTGACCTGATAGTGTTGATAGGCGTACAGATGGCCGGTCCGGCCGACACCAGATTGCACTTCGTCAAAGATCAATAGCGCCTGGTGACGATCGGCCAGCGCCCGGCAGGCCGCCAGAAACTCAGGCGTGGCGGGTGTCATACCACCCTCGCCCTGCACCGGCTCGACCATGATTGCGCACACGTCGTCGCCCATGATGGCTTCGAGTGCTGCAACATCGTTATAGGGCACATGATCGATGCCGGCGGGCACCGGGCCAAAACCTTCTTGGTACTTGGGCTGGCCGCCGACCGATACCGTGAACAGGGTGCGCCCGTGGAAGCCATCATTAAAGGCCACAATCCGATGCTTGCCCTCGCCGTGGTGATGCCAGGCATAGCGACGGGCCAGCTTCAAAGCGGCTTCGTTGGCCTCGGCTCCGGAATTAGAAAAAAACACCCGCTCGGCGAAGGTTTGTTCGCACAGCAGTCGAGCCAAATCCACCGCCGGTTGATTCGTCATCAAATTAGAGACATGCCACAGGGTGTTGGCCTGTTTCATCAGCGCCTGATTCAACGCAGGATGACAGTGACCTAGGGCGCTGACGGCAATGCCGCCGGCCAGATCAATATATTCCTTGCCCTCGGTGTCCCATACCCGGGCACCGGCGGCGCGTTCGGGCACCACCGAGAAGGGGGCATAGTTGGGGACCATGTATTGGTCAAAGGCTTGGCGAATGGGGTTCATCGTTCAGTCCCTGAAACTCATTTGTTGCCAGCCGTTTTGTTCGGCGTGGCGGGTTAGCCGTTCATCGGCGTCGACCGCTACAGGATAGTCGGCTTGCTCAAGCAATGGCAGATCGTTGTGGCTGTCGGAGTAAAACCAGACTTTGTCATAGTGCTCGTTTTGTTCAGCGCGCCATTGTGCCAGCGCCTGTACTTTGCCTGCTTGGAATGTCGGGGTGCCGATCAGCTCGCCGGTGTAATTGCCATCGATCATTTCATTTTTCAGGCCCAGGTAATCAGAAATGCCAATGGCCTCGATGATGGGACCGGCGATGAACTCGCTGGTGGCGGTGATGACCAAAATTCGATCGCCTGCGGCGCGATGTTTCGCCAGCACCTCAGGGGTTTTCGGGGCGATCATGCCGGCGACCCGCTCACGCACATATTGATCACGCCACTGGGTCACCTGGGCGGTGCCAAATTCGCGATGCAACCGAAACGCCCAGCGATTGTATTCGTGGATATCCAGGGTGCCGGAGGTGTATTCGCGGTACCAACGCTCATTGGATTCGGCGAATTCGCGGTCCGTAACCACCCCAATGTCCACCAAAAAGGCATTCCAGCCATGGTCGCTGTCGGCTTGCAAAAGAGTATGGTCTAGGTCAAATACTGCGAGATTCATCTGGGATCCGTTGCGCTGATGGGTCAAGGTGGGAAAGAATGCGGGACATCTGAGGGAGATTCAACGTGTTAGACGGCGACGGTTTTCGCCTTAATGTCGGAATGGTGTTGATTAACCAGTCCGGCCAAGTGTTTTGGGGCAAGCGGCCGCGCAATGCAGGCTGGCAATTCCCCCAGGGCGGCGTGGATGACGGTGAATCCGCTGAACAGGCCATGTTTCGCGAGCTGGCTGAGGAAACCGGCCTGGCGCCGGAGCACGTCAAAGTGCTGGGCCGCTCACAGGATTGGTATCGATATCACCTGCCGCGCCGTTTCCGCCGTAAACCGCCGGGATGCGTGGGACAAAAACAAAAATGGTTTTTGCTGCAGCTGACTGGGCCGGACGACGCGATTCATTTTGACACGGGCTCCAAGCCTGAATTCGACGGTTTCGAGTGGGTCAGTTGGTGGTATCCGCTAGGCCAGGTGGTCCCCTTTAAGCGGGACGTGTATCGCCGCGTGCTGTTGGAATTTTTGCCGCTGCGTGATGCGCGGGTGGGCTACGACATTGATTGAAGCGCTGCGCTCGATTGTTCAGGGCGTGGCCAACGCCCGGGATTTGAACACCGCTATGGAATTGCTGGTGGTCAAGGTCAAGGCCAGCATGAAGGTCGGCGTGTGCAGCGTTTATTTGGACGACCCCAAGCGGGAGCGTTATCTGTTGATGGCCTCGGATGGCCTCAATCGCGCCAGTGTCGGGCGCTCGTATTTGGAGTACGGCAGCGGTCTGATTGGTTGGGTCGCGGATCGGGCCGAAACCCTCAACACCGACAATGCCCCCGGCCACCCCAACTATTTGTATTTGCACGAAACCGGCGAGGAGCGCTATCACGCCTTTTTAGGGGTGCCGATCCTTCATCAAAAGCGCGTGCTGGGCGTGCTGGTGGTTCAGCAGATTGAGCCGCGTGCCTTTGACGATGCGGAAGTCTCGATGCTGATGACCCTGAGTGCACAGCTGGCCTCGGTGGTGGCCCATGCGCAGGCAGTGGGGGATCAACAGGCGTTTTCCTGGCAGGTACTGGGTGCGGATCGACGGTTTGCGGGCATTGGTGCCGCGCAAGGGGTTGGCATGGGTATCGCGCATGTGGTCGAGAGTCGCGAGCTGGCCAGTATTGCCAACACCCAGGCACAGGATCCTGCGCTGGAAGAGGCCCGATTCAAGGAGGCGCTCGCCGAAGTCAAAGCCAGCCTAGGCGGTACGGCGGATCGTTATGCCGATCGGTTGCGAACCGAAGAACGCACGCTCTTTGATGCCTATGCCCGGATGCTCGACGATGATTCACTGGCCGGCGCTATCCTGGGTCGTATTCGCTCAGGTCAGGGCGCGGTCGGCGCCATTGCCCGGGTCGGCGATGAGTTGTCTCTGCGCTTTGAGGGCATGTCGGATCCGTATTTGCGCGAGCGCGGGACCGATGTTCGGGACCTGGCCCGCCGCCTAATTGCGGCATTTAACGCGGATGCGCCGGCGATTGATTGGCCCGATCAGGTGGTCTTGGTCGCCGATGAACTCACGCCTGCGGTACTGGGTGATGTGCCGTCGAAAAACCTCGCGGGGCTGATTGCCGTGCAGGGCAGTGCCAGCTCCCACGTGGCCATTATTGCCCGCTCGATGGGCGTGCCCTGTGTAGTAGGAACCAAGGATCTGCCCACCGCCCAGCTGCATGGTCTGGATATTGTGGCGGATGGTTATCGTGGTCTGGCGGTGGTCAATCCCTCAAAACCCACCCGTGTGGCGTACAAGCTGGTTCGTCGTGAGGATAGCCAGATCAAGCGTGAGCTGGATCTGCTTGGGGATAGCCCAGCGGTCACCGCTGATGGGATGCCGGTCCCGCTCCTGGTCAACATGGGTTCGGGTGAGGGCCTTCAAGCGTTGGCGAGTCGGGCCGAAGGTTGTGGTTTGTCGCGCACCGAAATTCCTTTCATGCTCGAGACCAGCTTTCCAACCGAGGCGGCGCAGGCAGAAGCCTACCGTGAACAGCTCGAGGCCTTTTACCCCAAGCCGGTCACCATGCGCACGTTGGATATTGGCGGGGATAAATCCCTACCCTACTTTCCTATCTCAGAGGCCAACCCCTTCCTGGGCTGGCGCGGGATTCGGGTATCGCTGGATCACCCTGAACTATTCATGGCGCAGTTGCGGGCCATGATCAAAGCCAGCGAAGGTTTGGATAATTTGCAGATCCTGCTGCCGATGATCTCGAACATGAACGAGCTGGACGAGGCCATCAGCAAAATCCATCGAGCCTGGCAGGAGTTGGTGTCTGAGGACTATGACGTCAATCTGCCCAAGATTGGCATCATGATTGAGGTGCCGGCGACCTTGTATCAAATGCCTGAAATTGCCGGCCGCGTTGACTTTGTCAGTGTGGGCTCCAACGATTTAACCCAGTATTTACTGGCGGTGGATCGGGGTAATACCCAGGTGGCGGATTTGTATGACAGCTACCATCCGGCGGTGATCCGGGCGCTGGGTGCGATTGCCGCGGCGGGTAAGAGTGCAGCCCTGCCGGTCTCGATCTGTGGGGAATTGGCGGGTGATCCCATCGCCGTGCCGTTGCTGGTCGCGATGGGGTACGACAGTTTGTCGATGAGCGTGACCCAGCTGTCACGGGCTAAAAAGGTGCTACAACAATTCACCCGCAGCGAATGTTCAGCCATTCTGGCCGAGGTGATGCGACTGGAAACCGCCGAGCAGATTCGAGCGCGCTTGCATGCGGAGTTTGATCAGCGTGAGCTGACGCAGCTGATTGCACCGAAATCGATTGAGCGTTTGGCCCAGGTCGATTCACAAATCCTGGACGCTGCGCACGCCAGTTAACGGGCCAAAGCTGGTCTCCCGAGCCCGCCACTTGCCCTGCTTTAACTCGACGTAACTCAACGCTCGGGTGCCATAGTCCGGCGATTCAATAAAGGCCGCGGACAAACGTCGCTCCCATTCCATTGAAACGCCGGTGTTGGGTAGCGCCTCGTCAGGATAACGGGAGGGATCCAGCATCGCCTGCTGCACGCGGTTGTTGGGCCAGGCCGCCACCACGGCACGCACCTTGGGCCAGGGGGTGTTCAGTGCATCGTTGGACAGACCATACAGTCCGCTGGGTAGGCGGCGCAGTTCACGGTGGCTTGCGATGTAATACAGCCCGGTGTCATCCAGCAGTAACAGGTTGAATCCGCCGTACTGCTCGGACTGGATTTGCCGCGCATAGTCCTGGGCGCTGAGTGATCCGGTCACAAAGTCGGCGACCAACTCGCCGCGAGATCGGGTACCTGTCGGGCGTTCGGGGTCACGGATGTTGGTCAGCGCAGCCATGCGTGGGCCCGATCGTAGGGCCAGCCAACTGCCACCGGCCTGTAAATCTCGGCCTCCCCAGCACTGACCGTTCTCCCAAAAATCCGCAGGCTGGGTCGGGCGGGCATAAAACTCATCGCGATTGCCATACAGCTGCAGGTGCTGCTCTTCATCTCGCCAAGCAAAGGTGATCAAACACATATAAACTGCGCGCTCGTTTAAGGGGATCCCATGTTAATTGCTTTATACGCGTTGACCGGTGTGTTTGCAGGATTTTCCGCCGGCCTGTTTGGCGTCGGTGGCGGTCTGGTGGTTGTGCCCGTGTTGCTAGCCTTGTTCGCTATCAAAGGGATCGATCCCAGTGCGGCGGTGCATCTGGCGATCGGCACGTCCTTGGCCACCATTGTGGTGACCAGTATCTCCAGCACCCTAACCCATCGTCGTCGGGGTAACGTGGATTGGGGTATTTTCAAGCGTTACGGGTCGGGCTTGGTGTTGGGGGCCATCATCGGCGCCATCACCGCGGATCTGACGCCCGGCCCCATTTTGCGCGTGGCCTTTGGCATCTTTTGCATGGTGATGGCGGCGCAACTGGCCTTTGGCGGCCAGCCCAAGCCGGGCCGCGCGTTGCCGGGCTGGAGGGGGCTGAGTGGTGCGGGCCTGGTGGTTGGCTGGATCTCGAGTTTGTTTGGTATCGCCGGCGGCGGCATGACAGTGCCGTACCTGCTGTTTCACAACGTCAAAACCAAGCTGGCGGTGGGCACCAGCGCCGCGGCGGGCTTCCCGATTGCAGTCACCGGCGCCATTGGCTATTACTTCACCGGCCTGGATAACCTGCAACTGCCTCCCTACTCGGCAGGCTATCTGTATATGCCTGCGTTTATCTCGATCGTGGTGCTCAGCATCCCGACCGCAAAACTGGGTGCCGAGATCGCCTCTCGCCTGGATCCGCTGTTGTTAAAACGCTGCTTTGCAGGCTTTTTGTTCTCGGTGGGCTGTGTTTTGGTGTTTGGCGGATGAACTACCCTCAAATCGATCCGGTCGCGCTGCAACTGGGCCCGGTGGCGATCCACTGGTATGGCCTGATGTATCTGGCAGCCTTTTTGCTGTGCGGGATGCTGATTTCAAAGCGTGCGGCGCGCTCGGATTTGCCACTCAAACCCACGCTGATTGGGGACCTGATTAATGCCGGCGCCCTGGGGGTAATCCTGGGTGGCCGCATCGGCTACATGGTTTTTTACGATCTGTCTGGATGGTTAGCGGATCCTCTTAAAGTGATCCAAATCTGGGACGGCGGGATGAGTTTCCACGGCGGCCTGTTGGGGGTCATCCTGGCGCTGGTTTACTTTGCTCACAAACATGATGAATCCCTGATTCGGATGGGGGATTTGATTGCACCGGCGATTCCGATCGGATTGATGCTGGGGCGTTTGGGTAATTTTATCGGCGGTGAGCTGTACGGCCGCCCCACCGATTTGCCCTGGGGCATGGTGTTCCCCACCGCCGATGCGTTGGCGCGTCATCCCTCGCAGCTGTACCAGGCCGCGGGCGAAGGGCTGGCCTTGTTTGTTATCTGCATGCTGTATGCCCGTGCCAGTCGGGCGCCAGGCCAGGTGGCTGGGGTCTTTTTGATGGGGTATGCGCTGTTTCGTTTTGCCGCTGAATTTGCCCGGGAACCCGATGCTCATCTGGGTGCGGTCGCGCTGGATTGGGTTACCATGGGGCAGCTGTTGTCGGTGCCGATGTTCCTCGCAGGCGCCGTGTTGTTTATCAAGGGCCCCCGTTGGGCCAAAGGATTAGCCAGGCCATGAGTCATCCCGAGCGCCAGTATTTGGATTTGATGCAGTCGCTGTTAGATCACGGCGACCAGCGAATGGACCGCACGGGCGTGGGGACTTACAGCGACTTTGGCCGTACCTTGCGCTTTGATTTGAGTCAGTCCACACCCATTTTCACCACGAAAAAGGTCGCCTGGCGCCATGCGCTCAAGGAAATGCTGTGGTTCTTGCGCGGCGAGACCAACATCAAAACCCTGCTGCAGGGTACGCCCCGGGTCACCATCTGGTCGGACTGGCCGCATCGCCGTTACGTTAACGAAACCGGGGACGCGATCGATATGCGGACCTTTGAGGATCGAATCCTCGCAGACGAGGCCTTTGCCCAGCAGTGGGGCGAGTTGGGTCCGGTGTACGGCAAACAGTGGCGCCGCTGGGTCGGCAGCGATGGCCGCGAGCACGACCAGGTCGAGGACGCGGTGGCGCTGCTGCGCAACAATCCCAGCTCGAGGCGCATCATTGTCGAGGGTTGGAACGTTGCTGAACTGGACCAAATGACCTTGCCGCCCTGCCACAAGACCTATCAGTTTTGGGTCTCAAGTGAGGGCCGGTTGTCCCTGATGCTGACCCAACGCAGTGCTGACGTATTGTTGGGTGTCCCCTTTAACATGGTCGGTGCCAGCGTATTTATGACTTTGATGGCCGCCAAGGCGGGTTTGCAGTTAGGCGAGCTGGTTTGGAGCGGGGGTGATGTGCATCTGTACTCCAACCACCTTGAGCAGGCACGCACGCAGATCTCGCGTACGCCGGGCGAATGGCCTATGCTGGTGTACACCGGTGGCGACAAGGAATGGGACGCGATCGGTGTCGAGGACTTTGAACTGCAAGGGTACAACCCGCAGGATGCGATTCCAGCCCCGGTTGCTGTATAAACCTCATATACGACACACTCAACCAAACACATAGGGCTTAATGCGATGAACGGCAGGTTAAGCGGCACGTTGCTAATCGTCGAGGACAACGACGATGACTACTTATTTACCGAGCGGGCCTTTAAGAAAGCCAAGTTCGCCAATCCCTTGGTGCGCGTGAGTGATGGGCAGAGTGCCCTGGACTTTTTGTACAAGGCCGGCGATTACGCAGACAGCCCGCGACCTGCGATGGTGCTGCTGGATCTGAATATGCCCGGCGTTAATGGGTATACCGTGCTGGAAAAAATGAAGGCGGACGAGACACTGCGTGCCATACCCGTCGTCGTATTGACCACCTCAGATGATCCCCGGGATATCGAGAAATGCTACAGCCTGGGTGCTAACTCCTATGTCCATAAGCCGGTGGATTTACCGGGATTCATTGAAGCGATCGCGCGTTTGAAGGATTATTGGTTCGAGATTTCTCTGCTACCTGAGACCCAATAACAAATGAGCATCCGACTGGCCGCGATTGTGGCGCACGGCTCCAATCGCTGCATTGGAGTGGACAACAAACTGCCCTGGTATTTGCCTGAGGATCTCAAGCACTTCAAGGCAAAGACTCTAGGCAAGCCGGTAATCATGGGTCGTAAAACCTATGAAAGCATTGGTAAGCCTCTACCCGGCCGCACCAACATCGTGATTTCTAGGGATACCGAATACAAAGCCCTGGGCATTCGCGTTGTGCATGATTTGATGAGTGCGATCACCATGGGCAAGGCCCAGGCGATGGTTAGTGGCGCGGACGAAGCCGTCATCATTGGCGGTGCTCAAATTTACGCAAGCTCCATGCATTTGTTGGATCGTTTGTATCTGACCGAAGTGAATAGCGCGCCTGACGGTGATGCGTTTTTCCCAGAGATTAACGCCAACGAGTGGCAGCAGATCGAAACCCAGGGCCACCCGGCGATGGATAATCGACCCAGCTACCGCTTCCGCACCCTGGGTCGTATTCGTTAGGACGTTTCTAGGTGCGCCACGATGCTGGGGATGGGCTATGTCCAGCAGTTAACAGGCCACGTCAATGTCGATTTGGTGCCGCTGTTGCTAAAGCCGGCGGCCTTTAAGTTACCCCGTTCCTGGCACATCGTGGATGCGTTGCCACGCAACACCATGGGCAAGGTGCAAAAGAACCTACTGCGCTCGGAATACGCGGCAGATTTTACCGGTTAAACGACAGATTAAAAAAAGCCCCTCCAAGGGAGGGGCGGGGTGTTTAGTCGAACTTCGGCGTGGTGACTGCGCCTTGGCTGGCCGGCGCTGCCAGAGCCGCGAACTTAGCCAACATGCCCTTACGCGGGCGCTCCTTGGTCATCTTCCAACCTTTACGGCGCTCAGCCAGTTCTTCGTCGCTGACATCCACATTGATGGTGTTGTTAACCGCATCAATGGTGATCTTGTCACCGTTTTGAACCAGCGCGATGGTGCCGCCGGTGGCGGCTTCGGGGGTGATGTGCCCGATCACGAAACCGTGCGATCCACCGGAGAAACGACCATCGGTGATCAGCGCGACGCTGTCGCCCAGGCCTTTGCCCATAATCGCACCGGTCGGGGATAGCATCTCACGCATGCCCGGCCCGCCAACGGGGCCTTCATAGCGAATCACGACCACGTCACCGGCGACGATTTCGCCGTTGAGGATCGCAGCCAGCGATTCTTCTTCTGAATCAAAGCACTTGGCGGTGCCGGTAAAGTCGGTGCCTTCCTTGCCGGTGATCTTGGCCATGGCGCCGTCGGTGGCCAGGTTGCCGTACAAAACCCGCAGGTGGCTGTCCGCCTTGATGGGGTTATCCAGGGCGCGAACGATGTCCTGCTCAGCCGGGTAGGGCTGCACGTCAGCCAGGTTTTCAGCCATGGTTTTGCCGGTCACGGTCATCACGTCACCATGCAACAGACCCGCATCCAGCAGGGTCTTCATAACCGGCTGAATTCCGCCGATCGCGATCAGCTCGCTCATCAGATAGCGGCCTGAGGGTTTGACGTCTGCCAGCACCGGTACGCGCTTACCGATGCGGGTGAAGTCTTCTAAGGACAACTCAATGTCGGCCTCGTGGGCAATCGCCAACAAGTGCAGGACCGCGTTGGTCGAGCCACCCAGTGCGATGACCACGGTGATGGCGTTTTCCAGTGCTTTCTTGCACAGAATGTCGCTGGGTTTGATGTCTTTTTCGATCAGGTTCATGACCGCTTCGCCGGCGCGTTGGCAGTCCAGCATCTTGTCGCCAGATACCGCTTCCTGAGCCGATGAGTTGGGCAGCGACAGCCCCATGGCTTCGATCGCGCTGGCCATGGTGTTGGCGGTGTACATGCCGCCGCAGGAACCGGGCCCCGGGATTGCGGTTTTCTCGACTGCGATCAGTTCCTGATCGTCGATCTTGCCGCCGGCATGGGCGCCGACCGCTTCAAATACGCTGACGATGTCGCGGCGCTGCTCGCCGGGTTTAATGGTGCCGCCGTAAACGAACACACTGGGACGATCCAAACGCGCCATGGCCATCACGCAGCCCGGCATGTTCTTGTCACAGCCACCGATCGTGACGATGCCGTCAAAGCCCTGACCGCCAGTCACGGTTTCGATCGAGTCGGCGATGACCTCGCGGCTGACCAGGCTGTAACGCATGCCCGGTGTGCCCATGCTGATGCCGTCAGAGACGGTGATGGTGTTGAACAAAACCCCTTTACCGCCGGCGGCGTCTACGCCCTTGACCGCTTCGCCGGCCAGATCATTGATGTGCATGTTGCACGGCGTGACCATGCTCCAGGTGCTGGCAACACCGACCTGGGGCTTTTTAAAGTCGTCGTCTTGAAAGCCGACCGCGCGTAGCATCGCACGGCTGGGAGCCTGAGGGACGCCATCGACAATGATCGAGGAATACTTACGTTTGTTATCGCTCATAGTGATCCTATAAGGGTTTTGTTAATACTTTTGAGGCGCGCTGATAGTTGTACAGCGCCTGCCGCGAATCGGGTAAATCCGACACCTGGGCCGGTCTGAATCCCTGCTCTTGGAACCAGTGTTCAGCCACGGTGGTCAGCACCCAAACCTGTTGAATGCCGCGACGGGCCGCTTCACGTTCTAATTTGGCCAACAGATTATCACCCAGCTCGCCGCCTTGGTAATCCGGGTGGACCGCAACGCAGGCAATCTCGGCGTGTTCATCATCCAGCGGGTACAGCGCGGCACAGCCAATCAGGCTGCCATCGCGTTCGACCACATAGAAATTGTCGACCTCGGTTTCCAGTCGCTCCCGTTCGCGCTTGACCAAAAATCCGGCTTGTTCCATGGGTTTGAGCAGATCCACCAGGTTGCCGATATCCCCGGCGTTGGCCTGGCGCAGGCGCTCATAGGCGGTGCGATAGATCAGGCTGCCGACACCATCGCGGGTCAGTAGCTCGTCCAGCAACACGCCATCCTGACGCCAGTTCAGCAGATGCACCCGCTCGACCCCGGCCTGACAGGTGTCCGCGGCCAGACCCAGGATTTCATGGGCGCCGTCACGGTCGGGGAGCTGTCCCAGCAGATCGCCCGCAGCGATTTCCCGTAACAACTCGCCCTGGAATTCGACGGGCCAGTGTTTGCCCAGCACGATCAGTTTGTCGGCTTGCAAACGGATTGCCATTTTTTGCGCGACCTCGTGCAGCCGCAGGTTAAATAGCTCGCCGGTGGCCGAGTGACCCAGACAGCTGACCAGTACCAAATCCCGGGCTGCCAAATGGCGTTCGATCGCATCCCGATCAATGGCACGCACCGTGCCGGTGTGCTGCATATCCACACCATCGATCACGCCCAGCGGACGGGCCTGCACAAAGTTGCCACTGACCACCCGAATCTTGGCGTGTGCCATGGGGGTGTTGGGCAATCCCTGGGACAGCGCGGCCTCAAGCGTCAGGCGCGTGGCGCCGGCGGCGGCCAAAACCTGGGGCTGTGCCTGAGCGGGGGTGATGCGTCGCTGTTGGTGAAAGTCCGGCTGCAGGCCGTGTTCAGCCATCAGCGCATCCAATTGTGGGCGATAGCCGTGCACCAGCACGATGTTGAGCCCCAGCGCATGCAACAACGCCACGTCTGCAATCAGGCTGTCGGCCGCCCCGATGGCCTCACCGGGCAGCATAATGACCACGCGTTTGCCGCGGTGAGCGTGGATGTAGGGGGCAATCGCCCGAAAGTCCTGCGAATTCATCCCGCCATAGTCCGGATTTGCGGCCAGATCGGCAAGTGCTCTGTATGATCCGCCCATGATTGAACAAGAAATTAAGTTGTGTTGGGTGGGGGCGGCGCCGGATTTAACCGTGCTGTTGGGCCCGCCGATTCAGATTCGCACGCTGGCGAACACCTATTTTGATACGGCCGATCAGTCTTTGGCCCGTCAGGGCTATGGCCTGCGTCTGCGCCGCGACGGCGATCAGATTGAGCAAACGTTAAAAGGTCCGGCGCCCGATCAGTCGGGTATCGCGGTACGTCGAGAATGGAGCTGGGATCGCGATGCGTTTTGCATTGATCCGCAGTTGTTGCCGATCGAGGTGGGTGAGCTGGAGGTGGTGTCCCACAACCATGTTCAGCGACAGGTCTGGCAGGTCGAGGGCTGTGAGGTCGTCATGGATCAAGGGCAGGTGCAAGTCGGATCCGCTCACAGCCCGATCGCCGAGATTGAAGTGGAAGCCGTTCAGGCGGACTGGGCGGGTGTCTTGAGAGTGGCCCAGCGTCTAGCCGGGGCGGTGCCCTGCTATATCGGGGCCATCTCAAAAGCCGAACGGGGGCATCTGCTGTCGGGTCGGGCCTCGCCGCCGGATCGCTCAGCGTTGGATGGCCTGGGCCGAGCCCTAGACCCGATCAAGGGTCCGGATTGGGAGCGGGCGGAATACTGGGCCGAGCAGATTAGTCAGCCGGTGGCCGATCTGATCCGCGAGCGCAATGCTGATGTGGCGGGGTTGTGCTTGGTGCGGATGGCGTAGGCTTCCCCAAGGTCCACCCACCCCGGCAAATTCAATAATCTGAACCATACTTAGGCCATGTCCGAATTGGCCCCGACTCTTGATTTGCCTCAACTGCACGCATCCTTGGTGCAGCAGGGGTTGTTTGATCCTGACGTGTTGCAACAGGCCATGCCGTCGATGCCACGTCATCTCCCGCCCTTGCAGGCGTTGGGGATGGCCGAGTTAATCGATACCCAGGGCCAAACCTGGGATGAGGCGTGTTTTACCCGCTGGTATGCCGAGCAAATCGGCTGGGTATTTCAGCGAATCGATCCGCTGGCCACGGATGTGGCCGCCGTGACCGGGGTGATGAGCGCCGGTTTTGCTCAGAGTCACAACATCCTGGCGCTATCGGTCAGCGCCGACACCGTCACGGTGGCGGTGGTGGATCCACGTGAAACGCGCTGGATCTCGGGTCTGGAGCAAGTCAGCAAACGTCGCGTAGTGCGGGTGCTCTCGCCGCCCTCAGAGATCGCCCGTCATCGCACAGAATTCTATGCCCTGTCCCAATCCATCGGCTCGGCCCTGCAACGCGGTGATGTCCAGCGACTGAGCGACTTGGAACAGCTGCTGGATCTGTCGGATGCCCGTCCCAGTGCGGATGATCAATCCATTGTTGAGGTGGTGGATTGGGTGCTTCGCTATGCCTTTGAACAGCGGGCCTCGGATATTCATGTCGAGCCGCGACGCGATCAGGCCAAGGTGCGTATGCGCATCGACGGTGTGTTGCACAGCGTCTATCAAATGCCGGCCCAGATTGGGGCCGCTATCGTGAGTCGTTTTAAAGCGCTGGGGCGGATGGACGTCGCGGAAAAGCGCCAGCCCCAGGACGGGCGATTGAAAACCCGCAGCCCCCGCGGCCGCGAGATCGAACTGCGCCTATCGACCTTGCCCACCGCCTTTGGCGAAAAGCTGGTGGCCCGAATTTTTGATCCCGAGGTGCTGCAGCAAGGCTTTGACGAGCTGGGCTTTGGCGCGCAGGAATTACAGACCTGGCGGCGTATGACCGCCCGGCACGAGGGTATTGTGCTGGTGACCGGCCCGACGGGCTCGGGAAAAACCACCACCCTGTACGCGACCCTGCGAGAGCTGGCCAGTGAGGAGGTCAACCTGTGTACCGTCGAGGATCCGATCGAGTTGATCGAGCCGGCCTTTAATCAGGTGCAGGTTCAGCACAGCATTGGGTTGGATTTTGCAGCCGGCATGAAATCGCTACTGCGCCAGGATCCCGACATCATCATGGTGGGCGAGATCCGTGACCGTGAAACCGCCGACATGGCGATTCAGGCTGCGCTGACCGGGCACTTGGTCGTCAGCACCCTGCACACCAATGATGCGCCCAGCGCAGTCACGCGGCTGTTGGAGTTGGGCGTGCCGGCCTATTTGCTACGGGCGACCTTGATTGGTGTGATGGCCCAGCGCCTGACCCGCACCCTGTGTGCGCACTGCAAACAGCCCACCCAGGTCGATACCGAGGCTTGGTCAGAAAGCATTGCCCCCTTTAACGCCCCTGCCCCTGAGCAAATTTGGCAGGCGGAGGGCTGTGAGCACTGCCGGCAGACGGGGTACAGCGGGCGCGCGGGCATCTATGAGCTTTTGGAATTGGATGACGCGCTGCGCCAGGGCATCCACAGCGATACGTCACTGGAGCAATGGCGTGCCCAGGCCTGGCAGGCGGGTATGACTCCGCTTCGGGTGGCCGGTGCACGACGTGTGGCGGCGGGTTTGACGACCTTGGAGGAGGTCAGTCGGGTGACGCCGGGGTTGAGTTGATGAGCTTGTAAAGGCTCCGCCCGCGCCCCCAAAACAGGTAGAGTGATCCGATCTAATTGCTCTCCAGGATTTTCTGCCATGTCCTACAGTCAATGGTTATCCCGCCAGCCCGATGCGCCGCTAGTCGAGTTGGATCCTGCGGCCATTCGCGCCAGTTTTGACTGCGTGCCTGCGGATGAAGCCGATTTGCATCGCCACCTACGAGTCACCGCCAATGCTTGGTTTGCTCAAATCATTCGGGGCGAGTTTGAGCAGGATCAGCCCCTGGAGGTCATTGGCGCGGCGCTGTCCGAAGTGGCTGCGGCGGCACTGGATGTAACGCTGTCCTATTACCGCCCCCTGTTGGCTGAGCGCTTTGGGGATCCGGTTGACCAGAACGGCCAACCGATCGGCCTATGCGCCCTGGGCATGGGTAAATTGGGCGGCTGGGAGTTGAACCTATCCAGCGACATTGATCTGATTTTTGTGCACGCCCAGGACGGGGAAACCACGGGGCGAAAGCCCATCAGCTTTGAGGAGTTCTTTGCCCGCCTGATCAAAAAAGTCACGCCAGCCCTGGATACATTAACCGGGTATGGCCGGGTCTTTCAGGTGGATTTGCGGCTGCGTCCCTGGGGCAGTGCAGGCCCCACCAGCATCAGCCGCGATCGGTTTGAAGGGTATTACGAGCAGCACGGCCGGCCCTGGGAACGCATGGCGATGTTGCGTGCCCGTCCTTTGGCAGGGGATTTAACCCTGGGGGCTGCCGCGCTGGCGGACATCAAACCCTTTGTGTACCGGCGCTATTTGGATTTTGGGGCCATCGAATCGCTGCGCGCGCTCAAGGCGCTGATTCGCCAAGAAGTCGCCAAAAACCAGCTTGAGGATGACATCAAACGTGGCGCCGGCGGTATTCGTGAGGCTGAATTCGTGGTCCAGGTTCAGCAGCTGATCCATGGCGGACGGTTTGTTGCCCTGCAGACCCCGCGCTGGTTGCAGGCGGCGGAGTCACTGCATCAGTGTTTGGATATCGACACCACCCCGTTGATCGCCGATTACCGTTTTCTGCGTCATCTGGAACACGCCATCATGTGCGATCAGCTGGGCCAGACGCACAAGGTCCCCGGGGATCCCGAAGCCCGAGATCGCATCGCCCAGGCGCTAAATAATCCCGACTGGTTGGATCAGCTGGCGCAGGTGCGCGGCCGGGTCCAGGCCGCCTTTGAGGCGGTGGTCGAGCCTGACGTGCCCGAGCCCCAGCCGATTCAGACCTGTCCGCCCCTGCTGGAAGCTCAGATTCAGCAGCTACTGGAGGACGGCAGCATTCAGCGTCTAGACGACACCAGTACCGAGCGTCTGACCCGGTTCTTGGGCTTTATCAAAGCCGAGCTGGCTGAGCATGAATCCTTGGAGGAGCTAGCCCCGCGCATCCTGAAATTGGTCGCGACCATCGCCCGGCGCAGTGCTTATCTGTCGCTATTAAACGAGAGCCCGCAGGCCCGTGAGTTGCTTTATCGTTTGCTGTCCACCAGCCCCTGGATCAGTGACCAACTTAGCCAAATGCCCGCGATGCTGGACGAGCTGTTGGACGCCGAGCACCTGTTTGAGCCCCCCAACCCCGAGCGGATTCAGGATGAGTTAACGCTGCGCCTGGCCCGTATTACGGATCTGGAGCAGCAGCTGAATGTGCTGCGTGAATTCAAGGCCGCTCACACCCTGCGCACGGCAGCCACCGAATTGCTGGGCCAGCGACCGATTAATCAGGCCAGCGATCATTTGACCTGGACCGCCGAGGCGATCCTAAAGGCCGCCTGTGATTTGGCCCACCGCCAGGTTCAGGCCAAGCACGGCCAGCCCCGCCAAATTGATGGCGGCATCGCGGTGATTGGCTATGGCAAGCTGGGGGGCTTGGAGTTGTCCTATGGCTCGGATCTGGATTTGGTATTGATCCATGGCATTGATGAGCACCGGGATACCGATGGCGAAAAGCCGATCAGTGGTCAGCAGTACCTGCAGCGGTGGGTGCGTCATTTCATGCAAATCCTGAGTGTTCGCACTACCTCAGGCGTGCTGTATGAAATTGACATGCGCCTGCGCCCCAGTGGTAACAAAGGAGTGCTGGTGGTCAGTGCCGAGGGGTATCGAAAGTACCTGCAGGGCGAGGCCTGGACCTGGGAGCGTCAGGCCCTGGTGCGGGCCCGTTGGGTCGCTGGGGATGCGGGTCTGCAGGCGCGTTTTGATGAAATCCGGCATCAGGTGTTGTGCCACCCGCGCGATCCGGCGGAGCTGAAAACCGATGTGCTAAATATGCGCTCCAAGATGCGGGCGCACCTCGCCAGTCAAGACCCGGCGGCGCTGGATATAAAACACCGTCAAGGTGGTGTCGTTGACCTAGAGTTCATCGTACAATACCTCACATTACGGTTTGCCCCGGATTGCCCCGAGCTGACCCGCTGGAGCGACAACCTGCGCCTGCTAGAGACCCTAGCCGCGCGCGACCTGATGCCCACCCCGATGGCACAGGCGTTGTCAGATGCCTACTTGCACATGCGCGCGATGTCCCATCGCTTGACGCTGGGTGCCCCGGTCCAGGCCGCGGCGCTGCAACAGGCCTCGGCCCAAATTGCGGACGCTTGGCAGTTTTGGATGACCGACCACTAAAGACAGAGGCGAGTACTACATGACACCTTCATTTGCCGACCGCGACGGTCTGATCTGGTTCGACGGTCAAATGGTTCCCTGGCGCGATGCTCGGGTTCACGTGCTGACCCATACCCTGCATTACGGGTTGGGTGTGTTCGAAGGTGTTCGTGCGTACCAAACCGAGCAAGGCCCTGCGATCTTTAAGTTGCAGGCGCACACGGACCGTTTGTTCAACTCGGCCAAAATCTTGAACATGAAAATCCCCTACACCAAGGAAGAGGTCAATCAGGCCCAAATCGCCTCGGTGCGGGATAACAATCTAAACAGCGCTTACCTGCGTCCGATGGCCTTTTTCGGGGCCGAGGGCATGGGCCTGCGTGCGGATAACCTCAACACCCACCTGATCTGCGCGGCCTGGGAATGGGGCGCCTACATGGGCGAGGAAAACCTGACCCGCGGTATCAAGGTGCGCACCTCCAGCTACACGCGTCACCACGTCAACATCACGATGACCAAGGCCAAGGCTAACGGTAACTACATCAACTCCATGCTGGCGCTACAGGAAGCTATTAGCGGCGGTGCTGACGAGGCCTTGTTGCTGGATGCTGAGGGCTACGTGTCCGAGGGCAGTGGCGAGAACTTCTTTATGGTCAAGGGCGACACCATCTACACGCCCGAGCTGACCAACTGCCTGGACGGCATCACCCGCGCCACCATTATGCAGCTGGCCGAAGAATTCGGCTTTAAGATGATCGCCAAGCGCATCACCCGCGATGAAGTCTACGTCGCCGACGAAGCGTTCTTTACCGGCACCGCCGCTGAGGTCACTCCGATTCGTGAGCTGGACGGCCGTGAAATCGGCTCAGGTTCGCGTGGCCCGGTAACAGAAAAACTGCAAAGCGCGTATTTTGACATCGTCCATGGCCGCGATCCGTCGCGCATGGATTGGTTGACGATCTGTAAGTAAGACATGCGTCTGTTGGCAGTGACCCCCAACTGGTTGGGGGACATGGTCATGAGTGCCTCGCTGTTGCAAGGGCTCAAGGCGGCACTGCCATCGCTGCACGTCACAGCTCTGGGACCGGCCTTCGCCCGTCCATTGCTCGAGCGCCTTGACGCCGTGGACCAGGTGATTGAATCACCTTTTAGCCACGGTGGCCTGCATTGGTCGCAGCGCCGGGCATTCGCCAAAACCCTGCCGGCATTCGATGCCGCGGTGGTGCTGCCCAACTCCTTTAAGTCCGCACTCATCCCCTGGATGGCCGGCATTCCTAAACGCGTCGGCTGGCGGGGCGAGATGCGCTGGGGCGTTTTGACCCATCAGCACAACCTTAACAAGGCCGACTACCCGCGCATGGTGGATCGCTATACGGCCCTTGCCGAGCACTTTGACCTGCCCGTCTCCCATGTGGCTCCCCAAATGACGCCGCAGGCACGGATTGCAGCGCCTAACACCATTGCGATTGCCCCAGGCGCCGCCTTTGGCAGTGCCAAGCGCTGGCCGGCCGATCGTTACGCGCAGGTGGCGCTGCGTGCGTTGGCGACGGGGCATGAGGTGGCTTTGTTAGGCGGTCCCGGAGAGGCCGATGATTGCGCTGCAATTCAGGCCGCCCAACCTGCTGCTTATCACAGCAAGATTCATAACTATGCAGGGCAACTTAGCCTAGGTGAGTCCATTGATACCCTGGCAGGCTGTCAGGCCGCCATCGCGAATGATTCAGGGATGATGCATATCGCCGCTGCCCTAGGCGTTCCGCTGGTGGGTGTGTTTGGCCCGACTTCACCACAGCACACACCGCCCTTGTCGCCCAAGGCCGAGGTCGTGTGGTCCCGGCCCAGTTGCGCGCCCTGCTTCCAGCGTACCTGCCCGCTAAGCCATCATGAATGCATGCAGTCCCTGCAGCCGGATACGGTTGTGCAGGCGATGAATCGGGTGATGGCGTGAAAGTCTTAATCGTTAAAACCAGCAGCATGGGCGATTTGATCCATACGTTGCCTGCGCTGACCGATGCACAGCGGGCCATTCCAGACATCACCTTTGACTGGGTCGCCGAAAAACCTTTCGCGGAGATTCCCACCTGGCACCCGGCTGTTTCTGATGTGATTCAGTCCAATATTCGGGCTTGGAAAAAGCGCCCACTAGCCAGCTGGTTCAGCCGTGATTACATCGCTTATCGGCGCGAGCTGAGCCGGCGCGATTACGACTTGGTGATCGATGCCCAGGGCTTGCTGAAAAGTGCCTGGCTGGTCGCGCGTCTGGCCCATGGTGAGGTCCATGGTTATGACAAGAATAGCGCCCGGGAACCCATTGCTGCCTACACCTATAACCATCGTTATGCCGTGCCACGCGATCAGCACGCGGTGGAGCGCACCCGTCAGTTGTTTGCCCAAGCCCTGGGTTATGCAGTGACGGGCGAGGCGGATGCCGGAATTGCTAGCACCGCAGCGGCGAACAAATCTATTTGGCTGGTCCACGGCACCAGCCGATCCGACAAAGAATGGCCGGAAGCCCAGTGGAGGCAACTGGCGCAGGCCTTGGACTCAAAAGG
Organism: Litorivicinus sp.; assembly: GCA_049609265.1. Lineage (GTDB taxonomy): Bacteria > Pseudomonadota > Gammaproteobacteria > Pseudomonadales > Litorivicinaceae > Litorivicinus. Next base: position 53,948 of record JBMYYI010000006.1, read on the forward strand.
GTACGCGCTGCATATCCCGGCCGGCTCATCCGCCGAGGAGGCGCGCGCGCATCGCATCGCCAGTGGTTTGGATGCCATCGTATGGGCGGGCTGCTCGCTGACCGACATCAAACAGGCTATGGCCGAGGCGCACGCCGTAGTGGCGGTCGACACGGGGTTGGCCCACTTAGCGGATGCCCTACAGCGCCCGTTGGTGATGCTGTTCGGCCCGACCGATCCTGGACTCGTTGGGCCAAAGGCGCGCACGAGCCAGCATTTGAGTGCCCCTGCCATCGATGATATTGATGTGTTTCAGGTGCTGGAGGCATTGGATGTCTGAAAAACTGCCCGTCAGTGCGATTCTGATTACCAAAAACGAAGCTCATAACCTGCCTCGGTGCTTGGGATCGCTGCAGTTTTGCTCGCAAATCGTGGTGGTGGATTCAGGCAGCACCGACGACACCGTGGCGGTGGCCCAATCCTTGGGTGCCGAGGTCCATCAGACGGATGATTGGCCTGGGTTTGGCCCACAGAAAAACCGTGCATTGGCCCACGCGAACCAGCCCTGGGTGCTGTCGGTGGATGCGGATGAGTGGGTTGAGCCTGAGCTGGCCGCGTCGATTGCGCGACACGTCGCGAGCTCCCAGCAAGCAGCGCAGGTGCTGCGGGAATCCAGCTTTTGTGGCCGTGTCATGAAATATTCTGGCTGGGGTGATGATTGGATTTTGCGGTTGTTTCCCCGGACTGGTGCCGCTTTTACCGATGATTTAGTCCATGAGCGAGTCCTGGTGGCAGACGGTGACGTACGTTTGGATGGGGTGATGGGGCATGAATCTTTTACCGATCTATCGCAGGTGCTAGCCAAGATCGATCTGTATTCCGATGCCTGGGCCAAACAAAACTACGGTCGCCGCTCAAGTATTCCACTCGCGATGGGTAAAGGGATGGCAGCCTTTGTAAAGACCTGGATTCTTAAGCAGGGCTTTCGAGACGGCATGCATGGATTGCTGTTATCGCTGACGAATGCGCATGGAACTTTCTATAAATACGCCAAGTTATGGAACCTTCAGCGATGACGGTTTCCGTGATTGTTACGACCTATAATTGGCCCAGTGCCCTCGAATTGGTCCTGCAGTCACTCCACCAGCAAAACATCCGTCCAGATCAAGTTCTGATCGCTGACGATGGCTCTGGCGTCGATACGGCAAATTTAATCCAGTCTTGGCATGCCAAGTGGCCAGCCGTTCATCATGTGTGGCAACCGGACGATGGTTTTCGAGCGGGCGAGGCACGAAATCGTGCGATCGCTGCAGCGACCGGTGATTGGTTGGTGATGATTGATGGAGACTGTATTTGTCCGCCCGACTTCATCGAACATCATCTCGAATTAGCGGCATCCGAGGTGCTGGTTGCTGGCAATCGGTTGTTATTAAATCCGCAACAAACAAAAAAGGCACTTGAATCCAGCAATGTGGATGTTGCACTCGCACAGGTAGTCAGCCATCGAAAATTGCGCAGGCTCGCGCTGGGATTTTTGCGTGACTTGTTTCCGAAGCGTTGGCAGGCAGTCCGCACATGCAATTTGGGTGTCGCCCGCGCAACTTCTTTAAGCATTATGGGTTTTGATGAGACGTACCAAGGGTGGGGCAAGGAAGACAGTGATTTCGCCGCTCGTTGTATTCATGCAGGTGCCCGAATTCGCCTAGGACAGTTTGCGTGCACGGTGATCCATCTTCATCATGACGAAGAGTCGCGGGATCGATTGTCTCGAAACCAAGGCAAACTCGACCGTGTATTGCAGTTGCGAGCGATTGAACCCGAAAAATCACTATTAAAGGATGATCAGTGAAAGTCAGCGGATTCACCTTCCTCAAGAACGGCGTCAAGCTGGGTTACCCCTTTATCCAGTCGATCAAAAGCGCCCTGCCTTTGGTTGATGAATTCGTGATCGCGCTTGGCCCCTGTGAGGACGACACCCAGGCGCATATCGAAGCGATTGGCGACCCCAAGATACGAATCATCCACACCCAGTGGTGCGATCAGATGCGTGATCGTGGCTATATATACGGTCAGCAAAAGATGATCGCCCAGTTCAACTGCACCGGCGACTGGTGTCTGTACATCGAGGGCGATGAGGTCTTGCACGAGGACGAGATTGAAAATATCCGTTCCCGCATGCTGAAGTTCAAAGATAACGATGAAGTCGAGGCGATGTTTTTCGATTTCTTCCACTTCTACGGCGATACCAACACCTTAGGTATCTCGGGCTACCGTCGCGCGCCGCGAATCATCAAATCCAGTGTTCGCAGTTATGCGCCTGATGGTCTTTTCTTCGTCGTCATGGATAAAAACAAGAAAGGGCGTTACCCCCGTGCGGTGCATGCCGGCGGCAACGTCTATCACTACGGTCACGTCCGTCCGAAATCTAAAATGGCAGCCAAGGTCAGCGATGTTGGGCAATATTGGGGTCAGGATCAGGCCAAATTCGATGGCTATGAGCAGATTGATTCCGCGGTACTCAGACCGTTCAAAGGCACGCACCCAGAGTTGATGAAACAGTGGGTCGCTGAGGAAGGCGAGAGCAACTTCCAGCCTGATCCTAATTACTGTCTGACCCGACGCGACAAAAAAGTCCGTCTGAAACTGGCGCTGGAAGATCGCTTTAACCTCGAGATTTCCAAAAAACACTATACCGACCTGACCAAGAAGCTGGGTTGATGCACGCGGTCCATATCGTTAAGCGTTTCGGCCCGGTGGGCGGCATGGAACGTTACGTCTGGGAGCTGGTGCATGCGTTGGTCGAGCTGGGTTTGCAGATTACTGTGGTTTGTGAGCGCGCCCACCAGCAGGCCGATAGCCGGATAACGGTTATCGAGGTCGGGGAGACACCACCGAAACCGCGCTGGTTGAGCATGTTGCGATTCAGTTCGCGGGTCAGTCGGATTGAGCGACAGTATGGGTGGCGCGCCGCCTCGGACACCATCATTCATAGCCACGAACGCACTGCGGTCCATGATGTGACGACCTTTCATGGCCCACCGATGGCGCCGATCAAGCGTCGCAAGTTGTGGTGGTTGTCGCCTCGCTTAATTACTTGGTTATGGCTGGAGAAGCGTGAGCTCACCCGCCCAGGCGTCACCGTTTTGGCAAATTCCTTGCAGATCCAAAACCAGTTGGTGGCTGAGTATCCGTCCATTCAATTTGGCCCGATTGCTTGGCCCGCCGTTTCTGGTTCGCTGCCTACATGCGAAACACCCAAGTCGGATTTGGTCTTTATCGGCCATGAGTATTATCGAAAGGGGCTGGATCGGGTTGTGGCAGCCGCTGAAATTATTCGTCAGAGCCGTCCGATCACCTTATCGGTGGTGGGAGCCAAACAAGATGCTGGTCTGCAAAAGCTGATCGGCGGGAAGAAATGGATCCTGAACCAGCCTTGGGTTGAGAACCTAAACCCCAGTGAATGGGGGCGGGTCTTGGTCCACCCTGCGCGGGATGAGCCCTACGGTATGGCCGTGGCAGAGGCGATTGCATCGGGTATACCGTGCATTATTTCAGACCAATGCGGCGCTAAGGATCATCTAAATGTGGCCGCGGTGGTTGGGTTAGACTGCTCCCCAGATCAGTGGGCGCTTGCGATAAAGCGTCACCTAGAGAGTGCGACCTCCTCACTCAAGCCTTTTTTGTGGAGAGATTTAGCCGATCAAACGATCATGATGTATCAAGAAAACGCCCGCTGACTACCCGTTAATTTTTGGCTCGGCGTGCCGTCTAGTATTTGTGTGTAAACGCTAAGGTAGGTCTTGCACATTACCTCGCTGGAAAAATGCTCGACGGCGTATTCTCGGCAGTACATACGATCAGCACGTTTTGCTTGCTCAAATGCCAGATCGAATTCGTCAACACTTGAAAATAAGCCCCCAACTTCCCGGCTAATAATCTCAGGAACGGACCCCTCCGGTTTTGCAATGACTGGTGTTCCAGACATCAACGATTCGATCATTACGAGTCCAAAAGGCTCTTGCCACTGTATTGGAAAAATAAGTGCACGTGCCTGTTTGAAGGCATCGGCTTTCGCTTGGCCTCCAATTTCACCCAAGATTTCAACGCGGCTGAAGACAGACCGCCAAAACGCACCCACCTTGATCAAGTCTGCTCGCGAGCCCCCTGCCATTATTAGTGGGATGGATCGATCGGCGCACAGATCAACCGCTAGACGTGCTCCTTTATTGCGGCGTCGTATTTTTGAAAAGAACAACAAGTGGTTCAACGGTTTCGCGGAGAACTCAAATTCATCTACATGAATCCCGTTATAGACCCAGTAAGAGTGGTTATGTCGTTTAGCATGGTTGTCGCTGATGCAGGCGGTAAATTCTGGCAGGGATGAAATCTGCGGTTCGTTGCCATGTAGGGTGTAGAGGTATCGTTGGGGGTATTGCTCAGTTGTCGGAAGCCAGCCGTGATAGTGCACCAAATCGCAATCTGGAATGATTGAATTAGCCTCATCAGCGGTGGCGGCGTGTTTCACAGTGACGCCAGGTAAGGTCGACCCTGTCTTAGCGATAAGGGTGACTTTATGTCCCTGAGTAACCAGCCCTTGCGCTAGCCACTCGACTATTCGCTCAGTGCCGCCGTACAGCTTGACCGGGTGGAGGTGATTTGAGACCAGAGCAATATGCATGAATGTCGACTTGAAATGCTTTATCTTCGCCAAACTTTAACCAATTGGCCATAGAATGCACGCAATCATCCTGAATACTGCAGCTAGCGTCGGAGTTTTTTCATGCTTCGCAATGACGCTGTTAATTCCATCA
>JBMYYI010000007.1:0-55249 GCA_049609265.1 Litorivicinus sp.
GCTGATCCGGCGCGCCCTCTTGATCTGGGGCATCCGGTTCGTCTCCGGCTACGTCCATCTTGATCGGATCTGAACTGTCGCCATCGTCATTCTTAGGCGGTTCCCAGTCCTTGGGCGGCGAAGGTTTCTTGCCTTCCATGATTTCGTCGATCTGGCTGGCATCGATGGTCTCGTACTCCATCAGCGCCTGGGCCATCAACTCCATTTTGTCCCAGTTGTCCTCAAGGATTTTATGGGCGCGTTGGTAGCAGTCATCAATGATGGCGCGAACCTCCGCGTCAATCCGTCGAGCCGTCTCACCTGAAACGCCTTTTGAAGGCTGCCCCATGCTGCGGCCGAGGAAGGGATCGCCTTCTTCGTCGTCATACAAAAGCGGCCCCATCTCAGCGGACAACCCCCACTTTGTGACCATCGCACGGGCGATCTTGGTGGCCCGCTCAATATCATTGCTGGCCCCGGTAGTGACACCCATCTCGCCCAGCGTCATTTCTTCAGCGATACGACCACCGAACAACGAGCAAATCTGGGATAGCAGGCCCTGCTTGGAGTGGCTGTACTTGTCCTCTTCTGGCAAGAACATCGTGACACCCAACGCACGTCCGCGCGGAATAATGCTGACCTTGTAGACCGGGTCATGCTCGGGTACCAGACGGCCGACGATTGCGTGACCGGCTTCGTGATAAGCGGTGTTGAGCTTCTCAGACTCTTTCATGACCATGGTCTTGCGCTCAGCGCCCATCATGATTTTGTCTTTTGCCAACTCAAAGTGCGATTGCTTGACCACACGATCATTTGAGCGAGCCGCAAATAGCGAGGCTTCATTCACGAGGTTAGCTAAATCAGCACCACTGAAACCTGGCGTACCGCGGGCAATCACCGCGGGGTTGACCTCGTCACTGATAGGCACTTTACGCATGTGCACCTTCAGGATGTGTTCACGTCCACGAATATCGGGCAGCCCTACGGTTACCTGGCGATCGAATCGACCGGGACGCAGCAGCGCACTATCCAATACGTCAGGACGGTTAGTGGCGGCAATTACGATCACACCGTCATTGACATCGAAACCATCCATCTCAACCAGCAGCTGGTTCAGAGTCTGCTCGCGCTCATCATGCCCGCCCCCTAGGCCGGCACCTCGCTGACGACCCACCGCATCGATCTCGTCGATAAAGATGATGCAGGGTGACTGCTTTTTCGCTTGCTCGAACATGTCGCGCACTCGACTCGCACCGACACCGACGAACATTTCGACAAAGTCAGAACCCGAAATGGTAAAGAAAGGCACCTTCGCCTCGCCGGCGATGGCCTTGGCCAGCAAGGTCTTACCCGTACCCGGCGGACCAGCCATCAAAACGCCTCGGGGGATCCGGCCACCTAGCTTTTGGAATTTCCCAGGATCCTTCAAGAAATCAACCAACTCCTTGACGTCCTCCTTGGCCTCGTCACAACCCGCGACATCCATGAAGGTGGTTTTGATCTGATCTTCGCTGAGCAGTCGGGCTTTGGATTTACCAAAACTCATCGGACCGCCCTTGCCGCCTGCGCCACCTTGCATTTGACGCATGAAGAACATGAATACAGCCAGAATAATCAGGATCGGAAAGCTGGCAACCAACAACTGCGTCCAAACGCTCTGCTGCTCGGGCTGTTGGCCCTCAACAACCACGTTGTGATCAAGCAGATCGTCAATCAATCTCGGGTCACTAATTGCAGGACGGGTCGTCTCAAACGTCTCGCCATTGGCACGGGTACCTTTGATCGTGTAACCGCTGATAATCACGCTGCGCACCTGGTCGCGGTTGACCTCCTCAACAAAGTCCGAATAGGACAGCTGACGTGATGTCGGCTCGACGTTGAAGTTGTTGAACACTGTCAACAACACGCCTGCGATGATCATCCACAAAATCAAATTACGCGCCATTTTAACTCCTGTCGGGTGCGATCCCGTTTAAATCTGTTTATCCCTTGAAACCCGTACCTAGCAGATACAGCTCGCGGGAGCGCGGTCGAGAGGCTTTGGGCTTGCGCGTTTTAACCGTTTTAAACGAAGCACGGCACTCGCGCAGATAGTCCTCAAACCCCTCGCCCTGGAACACCTTGATCAAAAAGGTTCCACCTGGCTTTAATTGTTGCCGCGCAAAATCCAGCGCCAACTCGCACAACACCATTGCCCTAGGCAAATCGACGTTGGCGTTCCCACTCATATTGGGGGCCATGTCACTGATTACAACGTCTACCTCGCGTCCATCTAGGACCTCAAGGATCTGTGCCAGGCAGTCGTCGTCCGTAAAATCACCACAAACAAAATCTACATCGGCCAGGGCATCCATTTCTAGAATGTCGCTGGCGAGTAAAATACCGTTACGGCCGATCCACTTACGCGCCAGCTGACTCCAGCCCCCTGGCGCAGCACCCAGATCAACCACCACTTGGTTGGGCTTGATCAGACGATCTTTTTCTTGAATCTCGATCAACTTAAACGCGGCACGTGACCGATACCCCTCGGCACGCGCGCGCTTTACAAACTCATCGTCCTCATGCTCTCGGATCCATCGGCTGCTGGATTTTGATCGACTCATTAACTGTCCCTTTAGCGAGAGCAAGATGCTAAAGTAGTGCATAGCAAATCTAAAGGACTTCCGATGCTCTCTAACGCTCAACGTAAACAACTTCGCTCAATTGGCCACGCCCTAAATCCGGTCGTCATGGTCGCGGACAAGGGCCTGAGCGAGGGCGTCATGGCAGAATTGGAGCGCGCTCTGACTGACCACGAACTGATTAAAGTGCGCTTGCGTGCACCGCGTGAGCAGCGCCTAGAATGGCAAGAGCAACTCACCAAAACCACCCGAGCTGATCTTGTACAGTCCATCGGACAGATCGTCTTGCTGTATCGTAAAAATCCGCAGGCTGATCCACAAAAAAGTAATCTTCAATCACTTTAACTGTTTATTTATACAGCTCTCTGAATTAGTGTTCTCTCATCCGGAGGGAACGCTATGCTCAACCAGCTTACAATTAACAATCTTGCGATTGTTCACTCACAAACCATCGACCTGGCACCTGGCCTCACGGTATTAACCGGTGAAACCGGTGCGGGTAAGTCACTGCTGTTAGATGGCCTTGGCCTGATTTTAGGTGAACGTGCCGACTCTTCTTTGGTCACCCAAGGTAAAACCCGAGCAGAAGTAAGCGCCGTGTTTGACCTGTCGCGCTTACCCGCCGCACAGGCTTGGTTAACTTCCCATGAACTCGAAGATCCCGACCACCCAAGTGAACTGCACGTTCGCCGCACTCTGACTCAGGATGGACGCTCCAAAGCCTATTTGAACAACCGCCCGGTTACGCTGGCTGACCTAAGAACGCTGTCTTCCCAGCTCGTCAGCCTGCAGGGCCAGCACGCCCAGTACGCCCTTTTAAATCCCGACGCACAACTCAGAATCCTCGACAAATTTGGTGAGCTCGGCGGACAAAAATCGATCGTGCGCGCGCTATGGCACGACTATCAACAGCTCGAAGCCCAGCGTCAGGCGCTAGCACTGCAAATTGAAACGTCCAATGCACAGCGCGAATTATTGACCTATCAAGCCGAGGAACTGGCCCAGGCCGAGTTAGTCCCAGACGAAGTTGAAACCCTCGAGCGAGAGCTCAAACAGCTGGCCAATGCGCATTCCATTCAATCTTCATTGGCCACTGCAGAAAACGCATTAATAGGCGAGGAAGGCGATGCGCTGAGCTCGATTCAACGGGCCATCCACCAGCTGCAGTCTATTGATATGGAATGCGATGAAATTCTACAGATGCTGAATGAGGCCGCCGTCAACGTCGAAGAGAGTGCCCACCAAGTTCAATCGATGGCGAAGGGGGTAGAAGAAAACCCACAGCGCCTGAGAGAAATTGATGAGCGGCTACGCCTATTAACCGACCTCGCCCGTAAACACCGGATCGAGACGAGCCAACTCTACGATCACGCCCAAGCCCTGGAACAACAACTCAGCGAACTCAGCGAACAGTCCGACGCTCTGCCCGCACTGCAGGCGAAAACCCAAGCCGTCCTGGCTCAATTAAACACGGAGTCTCAAAAACTCTCTGAACAACGATCTCAGGTTGCCCGTGATTTGGCCAAACAGGTCACTGAACAAGTCCGCAGATTGGAGCTGGACGATGCAACGATCGACATACAACTTACACCCAAGGCCCAGTGTGCCGAGGGGCAAGATCAAGTCGCCTTCTTATTTAGCGCAAATCCGGGCAGCACCCCCAAGGCCTTGAGCAAGGTGGCCAGTGGTGGCGAGCTATCCCGGGTCGCACTTTCAATTCAGGTTTGTATTGCCGAAAAAATGGACACGCCGACCCTGATTTTTGACGAGGTTGATGTCGGCATTGGCGGCCGAACAGCCGCTGTCGTCGGTGAGCTGTTAAAGGCGTTGGGCGCCAGCACACAGGTGTTTGTTGTGACCCATCAGCCGCAAGTAGCCGCTGCCGGGCAAACCCATCTGCATGTTTCAAAGATCAAATCCCAGGACCAGACACAGTCCAGTGTCAGGACACTGCAACCGCAAGAGCGAGTCGAAGAAGTAGCGCGAATGCTTGGCGGCCTCAAGCTGACCGAGGCAACACGAAAGAGCGCTCAAGAATTGATCATGAGCGCGTAGAAGGCGAGGTTAAATGTGCTCGACTGACTCGATTTCGTAGGTCACGGTACCACCGGGGGTGTCGATTGCGACTTCATCACCCTCGTGTTTACCAATCAAGGCACGAGCGATCGGGGACTGGATGCTCAACAGGCCCTTCTTCACGTCTGCTTCATCCTCACCCACGATGCGGTACGTCACGCTCTGCTCTGTGTCCAGATTGAACAGAGATACCGTCACACCGAAAATCACCTTGCCGGTGTTCTCAACACTGGAAACATCGATCACCACCGCGTTGGACAACTTACCTTCCAACTCCTGAATGCGGCCCTCGATAAAGCCCTGTTGCTCGCGCGCAGCGTGGTATTCCGCGTTTTCTTTCAAATCACCGTGCTCGCGGGCCTCGGCAATGGCTGCAATCACCGCAGGTCGCTGAACACTTTTCAGATCTGTCAGCTCCGCTCGCAACGAGGCTTCACCTGCGACCGTCATGGGTACTTTGTTCATTTTTTCTCCGAAAAATGTGTTAACCAGAATCATTACTGATTCCGGCAGCGAACTTGTAATATGGATGAATACAAAATAGAGAATCCCCGCACCAGATGCAATTGGGCGGCAATTAACCAACGGAATTCAGCATGGCTCGTGACCGCACACTGGTGTACTCCACCGACATAGGACGAATTAAGTCCGACACTCCGGAACCCTCGGTTATCGGCGATGGCCGTGTCCGGGTCCGACTCGAGAAAAAGGGCCGCGGTGGCAAGGCGGTGACCACGATTACCGGGTTACCTCTACCGGAAGCCGAACTAAAAACCTTGGGCAAAACCCTGAAAAAGAAAGCCGGCGTAGGCGGCGCCATCAAAGACGGAGTCATTGAAATTCAGGGTGATCAGGTCGAAAAAATGGTCGAGACCCTTCGCGCCGCAGGATACGACGCGAAGCGTAGCGGTGGTTAGTTCGGCAGAATCACCGAATCGATGACGTGGATAACGCCGTTGCTAGCCTGAATATCGGTGGCAATCACGTTCGCTGCATCAACCATGACCGAATCCCCGTTGATACTGATATCAATGGTGTCGCCCTGAACACTGGTCGCCTGATCCAGGCCGACCACATCCCCTGCCATCACCTTGCCAGGCACCACGTGATAGGTCAGCACCGCCGTGAGTTGATCTTTATTCTCGGCCTTTAACAAATTCTCTACCGTGCCTGCGGGAAGCTTGGCAAACGCCTCGTCGGTCGGCGCAAAAATCGTCAATGGGCCATCGCCCTTTAAAGTGCCGACGAGCCCCGCGGCTTCGGCCGCTGCCAACAAGGTTTTAAACGTTCCCGCCTCAGCAGCCGTCTCAACGATATCTGACTTCATTGAACCTGCCATCGCAGACAAGCTCACAGAGCCTGCCAGTAACGCCGCTAAAATCTTTTTATACATGGTGTTCTCCAAGTTAGTTTAGTGGCCACCCTTGGCCGTCGTGCGTCCAACTTGCAGAACCTTGGTGTGGAAAATGGGTGCAGAGTTCGAGGGCCCTGTACCCACATCCATTGGCCATTAGGCCGAGTGCGAGCGCAAAAACTCCCACTGATTAGGTGCCAGCTTTCCAGCGTTGTAGTCCTCAACCGCCTGTACCAGTTCATCATGGGTGTTCATGACAAAGGGTCCGTGGCGGGCCACCGGCTCGTTTAAGGGCGCGCCGGAAATGACCAGGGCACGCGCGGACTCCCGAGCGTAAAGTGCAATCCCACCATCGCCCGCAAAAACGCCGGCATTACCGTCATCAATCCACTCATCCGCTGCATCATCGGTTTGCGGTTTAACGCGCCCCTGATAGGGAAAAATCACCAGATTATGTCCGGCTGGAATGTCCAACTCGACTCGAGCCCCGCCGTCCAGATGCACATCCAGATACATCACATCCGTCAGTGTCTTGGCCGCACCGCTAACACCGGCATGCTGGCCCGCAATCACGCGCACTGTACTGCCCTTCCCTACGACTTCGGGAATCTGGTCAGACTGAATATCTTGATAAGACGGCGACGTCATCTTTAGGTGGCTGGGCAGATTCACCCACAGCTGAAATCCCCACAGCCGACCATCGGTTTGCTTAGGCATCTCTGAATGCAAAATGCCTGCCCCAGCGGTCATCCATTGCACACCACCCGAGCCTAACAGGCCTTTATTACCCGCCGAGTCTTGGTGCTCCATTTTGCCCTCAAGCATGTAGGTCACCGTCTCAAATCCGCGATGGGGATGTGGCGGAAAACCTGCCGCATAGGCCTTTGGATCGTTGTTGCGAAAGTCATCCAGCAGCATGAATGGATCAAGTTCTGACAGCTGTGCTTGGCCGATCACACGCTTTAGCTTTACGCCCGCTCCATCACTGGTGGGCAACCCTTTTACGATTTGTTTCAGATGACGTTTCATAACCGCTAGACTCTTGGTTGGTTTTGCCCTGCACTATGCAAAGCAATTAATCTGTTGCCAAGTAGGGGATAAACCCTGCACTCATTCCAAACTAGAACGAATAAGGTCCCCACATGAGCACTCGATCCCTGTTAGTCACCGGAGCCGGTAGCGGCATTGGCTACGGAATATCTCTGTTTTTGGCACAACAAGGGTGGCGCATCATTGCAACGGACCTATCCCTGGATGCGGCTCAAAAAACGGCAGACGAAATCATCGCCCTATCCGGTCAAGCTTCGGCCTACGCGTTAGACGTGACCAGTGAAGCGGACACGCAGGCCGTATTTGATAGCGAACCCGAGATTTACGGAGTCATCAACAATGCGGGTATCCAGCACATCGACCCGATTGAAGACTTTCCGAAAGACAAGTGGGAGCAGCTGATCAAAATCCTACTGGTCGGTCCCGCCATCATGACGGGTATTGCCGTCAAGCGGATGCGGGCTCAAGGTGAGGGTCGGATCATCAACATCGGCAGCATTCATGGCGTCGTTGCTAGCCCCTTTAAAAGTGCTTACATCAGCGCCAAACATGGCCTGCTGGGGTTATCAAAAACCGTAGCGTTAGAAACTGCGGATACCGACATTACGATCAACACGGTTTGCCCGGCGTATGTCAAAACCCCGTTGGTTGAAAAACAAATTGCGGATCAGGCCAGGACCCGTGGGCTAACCCCGGATCAGGTCATCAATGAAGTGATGCTAAAACCCATGCCCAAAAAGGCCTTTATCTCTTTTGAGGAGCTCGGCGGCACATGCCAGTTTCTGCTTAGTGATGCCGCAAAAAATATGACCGGCCAGGCCTTGATCCTGGACGGCGGCTGGACTTGTACCTAAGGAATTCTATGACAGCGTTTGTATTTGAGTACGACGGCGTGGACTACCCCGTGACCGGTGAGAATGGCGAGTCGGTGATGATCACGGCAGCGCGGCACCGCGTTCCTGGTATCGATGCGGACTGCGGTGGTGGGTGTAGTTGCGCCACCTGCCATGTGTATCTACCCACTTCGTTGGGACTACCCGAACCGAGTGACATGGAAAAAGACATGCTGGACTTTGCTGACGGACTCAATGATGAGAGCCGACTCAGCTGCCAAGTGATTGTGACACCCGCATTGGAAGGCGCGCGGATTCAAATCCCCAAATTCTAAGTCGGACTGAGGCGTAACAGGGGGACCACCTGACCGGACTTGCATTGAGTCCGGCTGTCCTTGGGTGTGGCTCCCGTTTGCCGGGCAATCATCACCAGCACGCGCTCCAATCGGTGTTCCAGAAAATACGGATCGACCAGGATATCCAGGGCACTCTGGCCGTTGGTCAACTTGCGCTCCATCCAACTGGACATCAGATGCCGAGGCGGCAGGAAATCCCGATTACGTTGCACCACCCGATGAATTCGCACCAAGCGCATCGCAGCGTAGCGATTGGCGACCAACCCCTTGCACCACTGGGTCAAATCGCCTGGGGCCAGCATCAAGAATTGCTCCAGTTGCACCGGGCTGATCGCCAACACTCGTACGATATCTAGCACCCGCCGTTGGCGCTGATTGTTTTGGGCGCTCTCGCGATCCCAGTAAAGCCACTGCAAATCATTCATGTGCCTAAACTAACAGCGCCGTGGGTTTTGAAATGTGGCCTAGTTAACTCTGCGAGACTGTACCTTAATGACCTACAGATTCCGGAAATCTGGCCGATACTCATTGCATGGCGAAATGCCGCTTTGTGTTTTGGAGTAACAAATAATGGTTTTGATTTCATTGGCACCCTTGGCTGCCAGCGCGGCGGCCGCCCTCGGCATGAGCGTCTTTGCACCTCAACTGGCTCAGCTGGCCATTATCGCACTCGCGGTCGGAGGCGCAGCCTCCTGGTTCTGGCAAGCACAGATGAATCAGTCCCAACGCGCGCAAGCCATCGAGGCATTGGTATCCCATCAACCGGTACCTGAGTGGCTGCAACCCGCTGCCGATGCGCTTACCGCCCAGTCACTGGCAACTCAACAGGCCATGAGCCAGTTCAACGACGCCACCGAGCGAGCCACACGCCTAGAATCCGAGGTCAGTACCGCACAGCGTCAAGCTCAATCCAAGGTCCACAACTTGGTTGAAGCCAGCGCCAGCCTGATGACACTGGTGCAGTCACTCGAGGGCGTCAGTGCCGAAGCCCGTGCGACCCTGGAATTTGCCCAGGCCAACCAGAACGAAGCCGGAAGCCAGCGCGAGGAACTCAACCAAGCGGTTAACCAGGTCCGCAGAATCAGCGACTCAACCAGCCAAGCCTTGACCGAGATCCATGCACTCAATACCCGCAGCGAGAAAATTCAAAGCGTCACGCGAGTGATTAATGATATCGCTGAGCAAACTGGGCTATTAAGTCTGAACGCGGCGATTGAAGCGGCGCGAGCCGGTGAACAAGGCCGCGGCTTTGCGGTAGTGGCCGACGAGGTTCGCAACCTTGCCGGGCGCACATCGCACGCCACGGAAGAGGTCAACTCGATCGTAGAGGAAATGGCGAAAGGCACTCGCACCGTCGTCGACCAGATCGACCGACTTAGCGACGAAGTGGAAGGCGGATCCAGCCGCATCGAGGCAATCGAAGGCACGCTGATGACCATCGCTGAACGAGCCAGCCAAGTTGGGCAACGCTTGACCCATTTGATGACTGAAATCGAAAACCAGGTCAGCGTGGTACGTTCGACTTGTCAGCAACTCGAGAGTCTAAGCGCTAACGCTTAACCTTTGGGCCTGAATACCGGACAATGGCGGCATGAAAGATGCCGTCTTTGCCTCGCCCTTTGAAGAACTAGGCCCCTTCGCATTTAACGACGATGTTGCCCAAGTATTCCCCGACATGATTCGGCGGAGTGTCCCTGGCTACGGTCAAATGGTGGGTGGCGTGGGCCTTTTGGCGGCTCGACACGCCCAACCCAACACCCAGATATACGATTTAGGCTGCAGCCTGGGCGCCAGTGCCCTGAGCATGGCCCGGCATGTGCGAGTGCCGGATACCCGAATACTCGCGATTGATAATTCTCCCGCAATGATTGAACGCGCCCGCAATTTCTTGGCGGATTCCCGCGCCCTTGAGGACCGCCCGATTGAGCTCATTCAGGGTGACGTGCTGGAACAGCCGATCGAAAATGCGAGCGTATGCTCTTTGATTTTAACGCTGCAATTTTTGCCCTACGATCAGCGCGACGCCTTTATCCAGAGAATCGCCCAGAATACCTGTGAGGGCGGAGTGCTCATTCTGGCGGAAAAAATCACCTTTGATGACCCGCAGGAAGCGAACTGGATGCAAGAGGTCTATTGGGACTTTAAGCGCGCCAACGGCTATTCCGAGCTTGAGATCGCGCAAAAACGTTCGGCACTTGAAAACGTTCTGGTCCCCGAAACTCGCCAAGCCCACGAGCAGCGCCTGTTGCGTGCAGGTTACCGTAGCGTTCGCGTGTGGTTTCAAACGCTGAACTTTATGGCTCTGGTCGCCATTAAATGAATCGCTTTCCTTGGACGACCCCACAGTGGCCATCACCCTCGCAATCACTGTCATCTTTAGCACAGGACATCGACTTTGAACCCTGGCTAAAACACGGCAACTTGACCAAATGGTGCGACATTTTGGAGCAACTGCCAGCAGCCCAAGTGGACCAGGTCGCGCTGGATCGTTGGGTTGGGCCTCGCGGTCAGGTGAGCGATTCAAATGCACTTAACCAGGCCTTGGAAGCACTCAAGCCCTGGCGCAAAGGGCCTTATCAGTTATTCGATCAGCAAATCGATACCGAGTGGCGTTCGGATTTGAAATGGGAACGCATCAAGGACGCGGTCCCTGAAAACGTCGAGCGAGCGCTCGATGTGGGGTGTGGCAGCGGTTATCACCTGTGGCGTTTATTAGAGGCCGGGTGCGGTGAGGTGCTGGGCGTCGACCCGTCACTGCTATTTGCGATCCAATTTGCTGCCATTCAACGCTATGCGCTGGATCGGCGGGTTCACTATTGGCCGATCCCCTTAGAGGCGATGCCAGCCAGCGAGGCCTTTGATCTGGTTCTCAGTATGGGCGTGCTTTACCACCGACGCAGTCCCATCGATCACCTGACCCAGCTACGCGATCAACTGATGCCAGAGGGCCGACTAATCCTAGAAACCTTGGTCATTGAGGGAGGGCCTGGCGATGTGTTGATGCCCACAGATCGCTACGCGCGCATGCGCAACTGCTGGTTTATTCCCTCAGTCGCGGCGCTAGAAATATGGTTGGCTCGCTGCGGCTTTGAGGATATTGAATGCATTGATGCGACCTGGACCACCGAGGAGGAACAACGCCTGACGCCTTGGATCGGCGGCCAAAGCTTGGAAAGCTCGTTGGATCCCAACAACGCCAAACTAACGATCGAGGGCTACCCTGCCCCCCTACGCGCCACCTTAGTGGCCCGAAAACCCGCTAAGTGAGGTCTGCAGAGAAACGGCCTAACGCCTCTTTGACCCTAGCCTCGATGGCCAACACTTGGTCTTCCATGTGGTCTAGGTGTTGCAATCTAACTTCGTTATCTTGACGGTTCGGGCGGCGGCGGACCGCTTCCATGTCCGCGCGCAACCCATCAAAGGTTGCCATCACTCGCTGGCTAATCCGCTCGCCCATCCCAGGCAAATCTAGATCCATCTGATCCAATTCTAAGGCGCGGACTTGCACACCCTGGGCACGCTCGATACCGCTCACGAGGCGCTTCTCATCCAAGGTATCCTTAGCCAAATAGGCCGCGGCACCGACGCTGGCGGATAAAGAAGCGGTTTCCAAGCTATTACGTCCGGTAATCACCACCACGGGTGTCCAGTCGGATTGCTCACGCAAGGTACGGATCAAATCCAAGCCCGTTTGCCCGGGAAGGTTTTGATCCGTCAGTATCAGGTCGAATGATTGAGTCTGAAGCTGTTCTAGCGCCCGCTCGGCATCTGAGACATGGGTTAGCTCAACACCGCTGTCCCACTGCGTGACCATGCGAGACAGCCAGAAGCGATCGTCCGGGCTGTCTTCAATCAATAAGATCCGCATTTAGGCGAGGTCGTTTTTGATCTCGGAAACGATTTCATCCAAAGTCTCACCGTCTTGAGTGACGTCTTTGGGCTGATCCGATTCCATCATGGGCAGGGTAAAGAAGAAGGTCGAGCCCATGCCACCGCGACGATCCAACCAGATCCGACCACCATGACGGTCGACTACCTTGCGACAAATCACCAAGCCCATGCCAGTACCGCTATAGGTTTCACTGTCATGCAGACGGCGGAACACTTCGAACACGCTTTCGGCAAACTTGGCATCAATACCAATGCCGTTGTCCTGAACTGAGAAGACCCAGTGATGGCCGCGCGGCTTAACCGACATGTAGACCCGAGGACGCTCACTGGAGCGGAACTTCAGCGCATTCTCGATCAAGTTCTGCAGCAGCTGAACCAGCTGAATACGATCTCCCATGATGGTGGGTAATGGATCGGACACCACCACGGCATCCGCTTCATCGATCTCTTCTTGCATTTGTTGGACCACGGTTTGGAACACACTGTCCAAATCGGTCGGCGTCATCTCAGCACCGCCACCGCCCACGCGGCTGTAGGCCAACAATCCCTCGATCAAACCAATCATGTGTTTCGAGCTTTGCGTCGTACGATCCAACAACTCAGCCACTTCAGGCATCATGTCCTCACCCAGCAGCTCTTTCATTTGCGTGCAGTGTGAGTAGATGTGGCGGATAGGCGCCTTCAGATCGTGACTAACAATGTGCGCAAACTGCTGCAGCTCTTGGTTCGATGCACGCAAGTCACGCATAGAGTTTTTCAATTGCTCCTCAGTGCCTTTGAGCTGGGTCACATCGACCAGCGTCAGCACCGCGCCTTCCATTTCGGCTTCCTCGGTGCGGTACGGAAGCACTCGCATCAGCAGCCAGTCACCGGCTCGGTTTTGTACCTCACGTTCGACACGTTCGCCGGTCTCCAGGACCTTTCGAATGTGCTCCATCATGTTCGGATCACGAATACGGTGGGCAAAGTGATCGATCGGCCGTCCAATGTCCTGCGGAATCAGGCTAAAGGTGCTGGCCACCGCCGGCGTGTACTTACGGATACGCGCTTCTTTGTCCACAAAGACGGTCCCTAAGTCCGTGCTTTGCAGCAGGTTATCCATATCCGCCGTCAGACGGGTTAATTCAGAGATCTTGCGCTCGTACTCCGCGTTTACGGTGTATAGCTCCTCGTTGACCGAGTGCAGCTCTTCGTTGGTGGACTGAAGCTCCTCGTTCGAAGCCATCATCTCTTCGTTGGTCGCCTGCAGTTCCTCGTTTGAGGTTTCCAACTCTTCGTTGGTCGCCTGCAGGTGCTCTTTGGTGTAACGCAGCTCGTATTCCAACGCATTGATGCGCTCGCGGGCTTCCTCGGACATGTCCAAGTGCTCAATCGCAACGGTGCTGGATTCTTGTTCGATCCCGCTGTGCTGCAATGGCGCGGCGACCTGGGGGGCTATCGTGACAAGGATGTGCTCGACCCGAGCCGTGTCGGCGTTTTGGCTGGGCTGGACGCGACGGGCGGTGATGGTCACCAGTTGGCCTTCGTCATCGGATCCGATGCGAATGCCGCCATAACTCACGACACTGCGTTCTTTGAACGCGCGCTGAATACCTGCGCCCGCCGCAATTTTTAGCTCGTCGATCAGAATATCCAGCAAATCCACAGTCGGGCGGCCCAGCAACGGACGGGTGTAAGGGCTAACTTCACCGAATACGTGAATGACGTTGCCGTGCACATCGACCAAGAACCCAGCTGGCATGTACATGTCCAGCAGCGCATCGTAGGTTTTCAGGAGACGGATAGTCTCAGACTGGGGTGAGCGCGGGATATCCATCGCCTCAGTGGGCAGGTGTGAACCCTGATTCACCGGTGCCAGTGACGCCATCGAGGACATTGGGAAACGACTGACAGAGGTCAGGCGAGCATCACGACGCTTGCGATACAAACGCCAATGACGATCGACCGTATCGAATTCGGACTCCAGCACACCGGCGGTTTCGCTGGGGCCCAAGAACAGCACACCGCCCTTGTTCAAAGAGAAGTGGAACAGCGACAGGATCTTGTCCTGCACATGCTGTTGCAAGTAAATCAGCAGGTTTCGGCAGCTGACGAGGTCAATCTTGGTGAACGGCGGATCCTTGGTCACGTTCTGCGGCGCAAAGACCACCATCCGGCACAATTCAGGAGAGACCCGGAAGGTATGATCATCCGACTGAGGGATAAAATATCGCTCAAGGCGCTCCTCAGACACGTTGCTCAGGGCTTCGCGACGGTAAAGACCGGCGCCAGCGGCCTCTAGCGCGCCGGGATGCAGGTCGGTGGCAAAGATTTTGACGTTCAGCGGTTTATTCTTTTGCGTGGCCAGCTCATGCAGCATCAACGCCAATGAGTATGCTTCCTCACCGGTCGCGCAGCCAGGCGTCCAAATACGCAAGCTACGCTCGTTGGAGAGCTTGTCGACCATGTCATCCAGCACGTTGTTGTACAGGATCTCGAACGCTTGGGGATCACGGAAAAATTCTGTTACGCCAATCAACAGATCGCGATACAGGTTTTCAAGTTCCTCGTCATCCTGTGACAGTCGGGTGAGATAATCCTTGGATGAGCCGATATTACGAATGGCCATCCGACGCTCAATCCGCCGACCGATCGTGCCGGGCTTGTAGAGTGTGAAGTCAATTCCGTAGCGTTCGCGCAACATCACCAAAATACGACCGTGAGGGGTGGCGTCGGCCTCCTCGTCCTCCAGCAATGACAGGCTACCGAAGCTAGGCAGGGCCGAAGAGATCGCCTGCAGTGTAGCGCCCATCAACTCTGGGGACTGAATTTTGTCCGCGACGCCGGTGCCCACGGCACTGCGCGGCATTCCATCAAATTTGGCGGTTTCGGGGGATTGCACCAACACCAGGCCACCGGATTTTTTGATCTCCAGCACACCACGGGTACCGTCAGTACCGGTACCCGACAGCACGATACCAATTGCGCGCGGGCCAAAGTCATCCGCCAGCGAACGGAAAAACATGTCGATCGGTAGTGTAAAGGCCGGCGCTGGGTCACGATCTGTCAGCAACAACTTGCCGTCGGCAATGATCATCTCTTTACGCGGTGGGATCAGGTAAACCGAGTTGGCTAGCACTTCCATGCCATCGATCACGCGATGAATCGACATCGAAGTATGGCGTGCCAGCAGCTCGTCCATCAAAGATTCGAAGTCCGGCGACAGGTGCTGAACCACAACAAAAGCGAACCCCAATTCCAGCGGCATATCGCTGAATAATTTCTCGAGCGCTTCTAAGCCGCCTGCAGATGCGCCAATGCCGACGACATGCGTGGGCTTTTCGCCTTTGATTTCGGGAGTTTCTTCTGTCAAAACCGGTGATCCTTTAACGCGTTTAGACCCAGCACTCGCTGAACTGGGCTTTACGATGAGTAATATCTCGCCAATGGTGGGCGGTGTAAAGCGCGCGGACTGAACCTTGGCGCAGTCTGGGCTCATTGGTCTAACAAAACATCGACCCGTCGAGGGTCAGCTCGCACATAAAACGACTGAGGTGTAGACTCGCGGGCGAATTTTTGCGCAACTTTATACAGGACGCTCTATGTATCACCTCAGCCCCGCTCCCGCCGATCCGATTCTAGGCCTCAACGATGCCTTCAACGCCGACCCTCGCAGCGACAAAATTAACTTGGGTGTAGGTGTATACAAAGACGAAGCCGGCACGACCCCGATCATGGCCGCCGTCAAGACCGCCGAGGAATTGCTGCTGGCCAGCGAAACCACCAAATCTTATCTAGGCATTGCCGGACACCCATCGCTGCCCAAACTCGCCCAAGCCTTGTTACTAGGCGCGGATCACGCGTTGTTGGGCGATGCTCGGGTCAAAACCGCTCAGGCCCCGGGCGGCACTGGGGCGCTGCGTGTTGCCGCGGACTTTATTGCCAAATCAAACCCCGAAGCGACCGTGTGGATTTCTAACCCAACTTGGGCCAACCACAAGGCGATCTTTGAAGCGGCCGGTCTCAAAACGGCGGTCTACCGTTATTACGATGCGCCAAGCCACGGCATGGACAGCGTAGGATTCCTCGAAGACCTAGCCAAGGTCGACAGCAAAGACGTGGTTGTTTTACACGGCTGCTGCCATAACCCCTCCGGCGTGGATCCGGATGCAGCGATGTGGAGCCAAATTGCGACCGCGGCCGAGAATGGCGGCTGGCTGCCGTTGGTTGACTTTGCCTACCAAGGATTTGGTGCGGGCTTAAAAGATGACCGTCAGGGTCTGCTGGCGCTGGTTCAGAAAAACATTCCGTTGTTAGTTGCTGCGTCTTTTTCCAAGAACTTTGGCCTATACAACGAGCGTATTGGCGCACTGACGCTGATCGATGTCGATGGTGACAGCGCCGAGGCCGCGTTTAGCCACGTTAAAATCTCGATCCGCTCAAACTACTCAAACCCGCCCAGCCACGGCGGCTCAATTGTCGCGACCGTGCTGCAATCAGACGAGCTGACAGCCCAATGGGAAAGTGAATTGACAGCGATGCGTTCACGCATTGCCCAGATGCGTACCGGCTTGACACAAGGCCTAGCTTCGCGCGGTGTGGCACAGGATTTCAGCTTTATTGCCGACCAAAACGGTATGTTTAGTTTTGCCGGCATCACACCTGAGCAGGTGGACCGCTTGAAAGACGAGTTCGGCGTGTACGCGGTTCGCAGCGGACGGATCAACGTCGCGGCCATTACGCCCAGCAACCTGAATCCGTTGTGCGACGCAATCGCGGCGGTGCTATGAAATACGATATTTTCGGCCTAGGCAATGCGCTGGTGGACCACGAGTTCCACACCACCGATGAGTTGCTGGCCGAACTCAATATCGAGAAAGGGCTGACCACGCTAATCGATCCAGAACGTGCGGACTTGGTGTTGAACACCATGACCGAGCGTCAAGGCACGCCCAGCAAGGCCTGCGGCGGCAGCGGTGCAAACAGCGTTATCGCGGCCACCGCCATGGGCTCAACTGGCTACTACGCCGCCCAGCTAGGTCAGGACGAAAACGGCCAGTTCTACGTTGATGACATGCGCAAGGCCGGTGTCCACACCAACGCCGAAGAACACATGGCACCAGGTGTGACCGGGCGATGCTTTGTTATGGTGACGCCGGATGCTGAACGCACCATGAATACCTCATTGGGTGTAACGGGGGATCTCAAGACCTCGGCATTGGATAGCGACGTCATTACCCAGTCGCGAGTGATCTACCTTGAGGGTTATTTGATCACCTCAGACGTTAGCCGCGCGACCGCCATTGAGGCCAAGAAGATCGCTCAAGATGCGGGCGTCAAGGTCATCGCCACCTTCTCTGACCCAGGACTCACCCAGTACTTCAAACCTCAGCTAGAAGAGCTGTTTGAAGGGGGTGTCGATCTGTTGTTCTGCAACGAAGAAGAGCTGATGATTTTCACCGAAACCGACAGTGTTGAAGCGGGACTCGAAGCCATTAAGCCTTGGGCTCGTGAAGTCGTCGTTACCCTGGGTGAGAAAGGGGTTCGCCTAGCCACTGAACAGGGCGAGTTTGTTGTGCCTGGCTGTGAAGCGCACGCCGTGGACACCAATGGCGCCGGTGACGCGTTTGCCGGTGCGTTTGTGCATGGTTTGTTAAGTGGCTGGAGCCATGCGGATTGCGCGCGCTTTGGGTGCGAAGTCGCGGCCCGAGTGGTTGAAACCTTTGGACCCCGTTTGCAGCTGGCTGAATACCAGCAGCTGCGTCAGCGATTTGCGGGCCAGCTTAGCTGAGCCGCGATGGATTCGAAGTCGAGGTTGCCATGGGGAACCTCACCCAAAAAGGGCGCCGAAAGGCGCTCTTTTAACGTCTGAAGATTGTCCTGGTAGACCAATTGATCAGGATCAATTCGGTTGGCAATCCAGCCCACCAGCGGCAAACCATCCGCGCGAATCGCCTCAGCCGTTAGCAAAGCATGGCTAATACATCCCAGTCGCATGCCAACGACTAAAACAACCGGCCAGCCGAGCTTGACGCCAATGTCTGAGAAACTCTCACTCTCATTGAGCGGCACACGCCAACCACCCGCCCCTTCCAGCAACACGTGCGTGTAGCCCTCAGCTGTGGCATTGGCCCAAGTCGCAATCGCCTGCGCAGACAGGCGAACACCCTTTTGTGCGGCAGCAATATGCGGCGCAATCGGCGGCTCAAACAGATGCGGATTGATCTGCTCTAGGGCACCTGAAAAACCGGCACCACGTGCTAAACGGGCAGCATCATCAGAGAACGCCTTGCCCTGGTCATAGTCCGCACCCGCAGCTACCGGTTTGAGCCCCAAGCAGGCATGACCATCCAGACGGGCTCGGGCCAACAGACCCGCGGACACATGGGTCTTGCCGATATCAGTATCGGTGCCGGCGATCATTATGCGGCTCATGTGCGCTCCCCTTGTATCCACAAAATCTGATAACTCAGCGTGCAGCCTAGCGCTTCCAATAGTTGCCGATGTTGCTGACGGCTAAGGCTAGGGCCCGGAGCCCCAGAGGCGCCAATATCTCGCACCGAAGCGAGCGTTTGGCGGGGTGAATCAAAATGGACGTCTAGGGTTTCCACGCGATGATCCCCGGGCAACTGATGCCTCCAAAATTCGGCATCGCGCAGGGCCACACCCGATGACACGCCCGCCACCTGGCGCGCACGGTGCAACTGCGGCAGGGAGCCTGCGACGACAATGGCCACCTGATAGCGGGCTCCCTTGCGTAAGACTCGCAAAAAGTCGTGAGCGTCACGCATCCACTGCATGGCCAAGCTTGAAACGCCCCAATCAAAGCTTTCATCGGCAAAGGGCAAGGCCTGTGCGTCCGCCACGACTCGATCTGTGTGGACCGAGCAAGCCAGCATATCGGGACTGCGGTCGACCTCGATCCATTGCCCCTCGGGCAAGCTCTGCCCCACAAAACCGGTACCCGAGCCCAGGTCGAGACCCAGCCCTGTGGGTGTGACTTGAGCGGCCAATCGAGCGGCCACCGCACGCTGGAGATGAGCGAGTTGATCGTAGCGCTGGGCAAAGCGATTAAAGCTCACCGGCAAACTCCCGCATCCGCTGGCGGACCTGCTCTGCATGACTGAAAGGCAGCTCATGAGATGCCTCCAGCAGCGTCTGGCTGGAGTCTTGAAACAAGGGGTCATGGCGTCCGGCCCAATGCTCACAGGGTTTGCCGCTAGCCTGCCAATGTAGCGCTGCATGACTGGAGGCCAAGCGCTCAAGACCCGGCTCGAGTGACTGCATGTCGATCCACGTACGGCTGACTGTAGGCAACAACCAATCACAGAATCCTTGCATGGCGGCGGCAGGGTCGCGCTGAACCCTACGCTGGAGTCGAGCAAACAATCGCATATCGACTTGCTGAGCAAAGTGGCCGGGGGTGTTGAGTGTCATCAGCCCCAGCACGTTGGGATGGTCTAGGTATTGGGTCGCCACCACGCCACCCAACGACCAACCCAGCACCCAACTCGGCTGGTCGGGTGGCTGCGCCTGATGCCAGGCCACCACCTGATCGTTATCGCCTGCCAGTGCGCAAAGCGCATCGGCGTGCACCCCCCAGCCCCCTACGATTTGCCAAGGCATTGGGCGAGTCGCTCTACCAGCGTATCAAGGTGTGTTTTGTGATGAGCCGCGGACAGGGCGATGCGCAAGCGCGCGGTGCCCTGTGGCACCGTCGGCGGTCGGATGGCAGCCACCCATAGACCCTGCTGGCGCAACTCCGAACTGATCCGAAGCGCCCGCTGATTATCACCCAGCACACAAGCCTGAACCGCACTGTTACTGGGCAACAGTTCAATACCTGCTTGCTGACAGGCACCGGTGAAATAAGCAATGTTTGCGCGCAGCTTTGCCTGGTGTTCGGGCTCATTCTGCAGCCGCTCTATGGCGCGACTGGCCACGAACGCCAGGGCCGGCGATAGCGCAGTGGTATAGGTGTAAGGCTTGGCACCCTGACGAATCCACTCGACATAATCCGCATCACCTGCGACGAATGCACCGCCCGCTCCAATGGCCTTGCCTAGCGTCCCCATCACCAGCGGAACGGCCAGCCCCTGGGTACAACCACGACCCGCGTCCCCAAGCACGCCAAAGCCATGCGCATCATCAATCATCAGCAGGGCATCGTGCTGCTCGCAAGCCTGTACCAGGGCCTGAACCGGGGCTACGTCCCCATCCATTGAAAAAACCCCATCACTGACCACCAGACAACGGGTCGTAGCACTCGCTAACCGCTGCGTCAGCTGCTGGACATCACCATGAGCAAAGCGTCGCGAGGAGGCACATAACTGGCCCGCTTGTAGCAGCGACGCATGATTCAAACGATCTTGATGAACCGCACAATCGGCACCCAGCGCTGAAATAGCGGCGAGATTGGCAAGATAACCGGTAGCAAAGAGTGCGACAGACTCGACGCCCAACCACTGTTTAATGGTGTTTTCTAACGCCTCATGGGCTTGGTTATGCCCAACCACCCAGTGACTCGCCCCGCTGCCAACACCGTGTTGACGCCCCCCCTGGTTGAGCCATTCGGCCATTTGAGGGTCACCCGCCCAGCCCAAGTAATCGTTGGAGCTGAAATTGATAACGGATTGGCCATTGATTTGGGTTTCGACCCGTTGCGGCCCTGCGAGCACGCTGGGCGTTCGCAACAGGTGTTGTTCGAGCCGCCTAGCCTGTTGTGCTTGGGCGGCTTGACGCCACGCACTCACTGAGCCATTGCGTCCCGTGCCAGGCGGTCGACAGCCTGCTCATGAGCACTCTTGGCGGCAGGCGTGTAGTGCTTGACCGGATCACCTGCTGCGGTGGTCTGAATGCCCATACGCTTGAACAGTGCTTGGTCTTGATCTGCCTCAGGATTAGGAGTGGTCAGTAGCTTTTCACCGTAAAACAGCGAGTTGGCGCCCGCCATAAAGCACAGCGCTTGCATCTCGTCGCTCATAATTTCTCGACCGGCGCTCAAGCGGACCACGCTGCCAGGCATAGTGATGCGAGCCGTCGCGATAGTACGAACGAAATCCAGAGGGTCGAGGTCTTCAGCATCTTGCAACGGCGTGCCTTCAACCTTGACCAGTTGGTTGATCGGGACGCTATCGGGGTGAGCAGGCAGCGTAGCCAGCGAGTGCAACAGGCCGATGCGATCGCCCTGCGCCTCATCCAAACCCAAAATGCCGCCTGAGCAGACTTTCATCCCTGCATTGCGCACCTGGGCCAGGGTGTTCAGACGATCCGCGTAGGTGCGGGTGGTGATGATGTTGCCGTAATGTTCCGGCGAAGTATCCAAATTGTGGTTGTAGTAATCCAAACCGGCGTCTGCCAGCGTACTGGCTTGTTGCTCATCCAACATGCCCAGCGTCATGCAGGTTTCAAGACCCAGAGCCTTGACCTCACTGACCATGGCGGTTAGCACCGGCATCGCCTTGGCGGGGGGTTCGCGCCACGCCGCACCCATGCAAAAACGGGTGGCTCCCGAGGCCTTGGCCGCGCGGGCCTGCTCGACGACAGCTTCGATTGCCGCTAGCTTTTCCTTATCCAAACCGGTGTCGTAAATTCCAGCCTGCGGACAGTAAGCACAATCCTCAGGGCAGGCGCCGGTCTTGATCGACATCAACTGGGAAACCTGGACCTGGTTGGCATGGTGGTATTGACGATGCACGGTTTGTGCTTGCATCAACAAGTCCATCAACGGTTGCTCGTAAATGGCTTGAATTTCAGCGCGGGTCCAGTCCGTTCGAATCATGAGAATCTCCTAGTGAGGCGCCAGTTTAGCGATGCACCCCCACTGGTCAAGCTAACTGCCACAGTAAGACTTTACCAGTGGTCATTAATTGAACAAGTCAGCGCTTTCTGATCCGACCGTCGCCAATGGCCATGATCGACTAAACGCCCGATTGTCTTGGTTATGAAACCGCTGCCACATCACTGCATCCTTTGTCTGGGAATGACACGCAGGCCCCTGCTATGCCAAACCTGTCAGAGTGCCGCATTACATGCACCGCAGCGCCTCGCTGCGTTCGAAAACTGCCAACCCTGGGAGATTCGCGCCCTAGGCCATTTCAACGGGCCACTGCGCACACTAGTACTGAAGTTAAAACATAGCCGCGATGGTCGAGTTGGCGAATGGCTAGGACGACAGCTCGCACGCCAAGCTGCGAGCCTACCCAGACCCCAGGCCATTACCTGGGTGCCCGGGCAGCGACTGAACCGTTGGCGACGCGGTGGTGACCCCGCCGCCCACATAGCCAAAGGGCTCGCCGATGCTCTTAATCTGCCGATCCAAAGCTGCCTGCACCCCAATTGGAGCTGGCACGGCCGCCAACGCAGTCGCGCTCAACGCAAGCAAGCTCAACTCACCGTTAACCCAACACCGGCGCTGCGGGTGTGGTTAGTTGACGACGTCTTTGTCACAGGCGCCACATTGGCCGGCGCCACTGAGGCACTGGAAACGGCCGGTGTTCAAGTAGAACAGCACTTTGCCCTGTGCCTGGGTTGAACCTTTGGACGAGCAAGTTGCGCAGGGCTAACTAAACTCTAATGGAGTACGAATATTGAGGTGCGCCATGCGGTTTGGCCGAGCGAAACAAGTCCCTGATCAACCCCAGGGCATCCGTCAATTCCAGCAGCAAGTCGAACCCGAGCGATTGCGGGTTTTTGATGGATTCAGTGATCTGCCTGCGGACGACCTGGTGATGCTGTCGCAATTCTTTGAAGTGGAGCATATGCGTCCTGGATCGATCCTATTTGATCTGGGCGCAGACGATACCCGTGATTACCTATTGCTCGAGGGCCAGATTGATTTGGTCGCCAGCGATGGGCGACGCAGTGAGATTCTGGCCAACTCGCCAAGGGCAAAAAAAGCGTTGGCACGACTGCGCCCTCGCAAATTTAAAGCCGAGGTCGTTTTGCCCTCCGTACTCATTAGCATTGAGCACCATCAGCTTGAGCAGCTGATGTCCCAAATTCAGGTTAACGATGAGATTCGCGTGTTCAACATGCAGGATCCGCAACTCTCCCAGTACCCGTTTTATCTCAACATGACAGCGGATCTATCCGCCCGGCGTCTGCGCTGGCATTACCCGACCCAGGTTGGCCTGGGCTTAAAGGCTGCAGCTGAAAACATCAGTGATAGCGCGCTGATCAGTTTGATTTTGGCCGATCCG
Source organism: Litorivicinus sp. (assembly GCA_049609265.1). GTDB lineage: Bacteria > Pseudomonadota > Gammaproteobacteria > Pseudomonadales > Litorivicinaceae > Litorivicinus. Next base: position 23,341 of record JBMYYI010000007.1, read on the forward strand.
TTATTAGCCGCACGGGCCATCCGGTGTGCTCAGCTAACCAACACCGCGATCAGTGGGGAGAGCCGAGCACGCGAAGTGCTTCAAAGCGTACCGGCCAACACCTTGCGGGCATTAATCGCCGCACAACCGGTCGGAGAGTTCAAACACCCCGCTGTCGAGAAGGCTTGGCATCAGCATTGGGAGCGAGCCTTGGAGCTTGCCTCTATGGTCCGAACACTGAGCGACAAAACCCACCTGGGCAACCCCGAGGACATCGAAATACGCGTTATGTGGGCGGAAATCGGGCCGCTTATCTTGCTGGGCTATATCGACGAGGATCCAAACCTGGCCAAAGATCCCCAAGCTATCCAAGACGCACTGATCGCATGCGGTCGTGAAACGACTCTGATGTTAATCAAAGAATGGAAGCTGGGTGGACTGACCAACACGATCGCTCAGGCCAACCCCGATCATCCGGGTGAACAGGATTTGGCCGACGAGGCAGATCTGGTCATTTTCGCAAAAATGCACCGTAAGTTGCTCAGCCTTCGCGCGGTGCCTGCGGACTGGCGAGACCACCCGAGCTTTTCAAGGCTCTCTGAAGTGCTCCCGCTAACGGCGGATTTTAGCTTGGAGTTGCTGGATCAGGCACGCAATCGAGCTGCCGGTCTTAGCCGGCCGTGGATCCAGAGCGCTTACTCATAACGGCTTCGCGCATTGCACCCAGCAAGGTGGGATGCGCAAACTCAAATCCTTCTTCCAGGGCTCGCGTGGGAAGAGCTTGCTGACCACTCAACAATAGCTCCTCGGCCATTTGACCAAACACGGCTTTGAGAACCCAACCGGGCGCGGGCAAAAAAGCCGGCCGATTGACCGCTGCCCCAAGCGCCTGAGCCATTTGTTTATTGGTGCTGGCTTGCGGACCACAGGCGTTGTACACACCGGTTTTTTGATGCTCAACCATCCACAGGATCAAGCGGATCACGTCCTGACGATGTATCCAGCTAAAGCCCTGAGCTCCATTGCCTATGGGGCCACCCAAGCCCAGCGAAAATGGCGGCAGGGTGCGATTTAGAAAGCCACCGGGGCCCAACACCACGCCCAGTCGGATAATCGCGGTGGGCGCCGCAAACTCCTGAGCCACCGCTTCCCAGTCACGGCATAACTGAGCTGCCCAGCCATGGCCCTGTTGGGCACTTTCATCAACAACACCGGCAGCCCCATAGAAGCCCACCGCCGAAGCACTGATGACCTGACGAACCTGGGTGCTCGCCGCGCGTTCAACCAGCGCCTGGGTGAGTGCAATACGCGAATCTCGAAGCGCCTGTTTACGCTCGGCACTCCAGCGTCGGTCGGCAATGCCCTCGCCCGCCAGATTTACGATTACATCGATATCTTGAGGACAGTCTTGAACATCTGTAACCCAATTCACCTGAGAATTGTGTTTAGGTGTGACTTTGCGCGTCAGGCCTGTGACACGATCACCTTGCGCCAATACACAACGGATAAGCTCTTGACCGATAAAGCCAGTAGCCCCAGTAATAAACCAATGAGTCATCGCATCTCTCCCGCCATCGCCCTGTTAGTGGGGATCACACTGCTGTTTGCCAAGTCAGCGAGCGCCAGCATTGAGATATTTAAAGCGCGCTGGATCGAGATCGAACAGGGCTCGGAAGCGTGGTTTGAACCCAGCCTGCAGGGCTCTCCGCTGCTGGCCGAACTTCATATCGCAGCCCTCAGTCAAGCCAGCGAGCTGCCCGATGCCAACACCCGATCCCAGGTACTGCGCGACTACGCCCAGCACGTGAGTCTGCGAGGTTTACGCGCCCATTGGATTGATTTGGCACAGGCTCAAAATGCGTTTGATGTGGTGCAAACGCTTTACCGCCCAGACACCGGCCAAGCCAGTGAATGCGCCTGGCGGCTGGGTCGGGCCCTAAAGGGGCTTAACGAGCAACAAGCGGCCCACCGAGCCTATGTCGAGGATGCTCAAGCTGGCGCATGTCAACGCCTGATCAACGAGGGCATCGAACGGGGTTGGATCGGCGCTTGGTCACACAGCGAGCGCGTCACCCGCCTGCTCAACCAAGGACGTTACACGTCCGCGCTTGAATTGGCCGCGACCCTAGGGCCCAAAAACCTAGCCCGCGCACAGGCTTACATCCAGTCTCGCCAAGATCCGCAAGCCTATGTGCTTGAACATCCCAACGGCCCATGGCGCAAGGATGCGATCAAGCGCTTGATTGATCTTGATCCCTGGGGATCTGAGCAATGGATACGGGCCGACGAGACGGAACTGCTAGAGTGGCGCAGCGTTCACTTAATCTTGGATAACCATCCTCAGACTGAGCTTGCGCTGAGCCAGCTGAAACGACCACTTCAATCCCGTAGCCTGCGCGAATGGGAAATCCGCCATTACCTGCGCCAACAAGACTATGACCGGGTCGCTGAACGCATCGACGAGCTTCCTGCCAGCCTGGCTACGCGGCCCATTTGGCAGTTCTGGCGGGCGCAGGCCCACGATCAGTTAGGCCAACCGGATCAGGCACGATCTAAATGGCAACAAATCGCCAGCCAGCTGGATTACTACGGCTTTCTGGCGGCTGATCGACTGGGGATCGAGTACCCGCGCTTACGCCCCAGCCATCGGGACGACGACAGTGTGTCGGCACTGCTAAAACAGCCTGGCGTTCAGATTGCCAAGGCCTTATTCGATGCGGGACTCGACTCGCGAGCACGCTCGCAGTGGCGAGCGGGGTTCGCCGGATTTGATCTTAGTGAGAAGCAAGCTGCCACCGAACTGGCTCAGCGCTGGGGATGGGCCAGCGAAGAAGTACGCGGGGCGGTCAACTCTCGCCAAACCGATACCGTCCATATGTATCCCGACGCCCTGCGCCCGTTGATGCAAAACCGCGCTATTGATGAGGATTGGCTGCTCGGGCTGACACGAACTGAGAGCCTGTTCCAAGTCGACGTGCGCTCCCGAGCCGGCGCCCTGGGGTTGATGCAATTAATGCCGACCACAGGCGAGCGGCAGGCGCAGCAGTTAGAGTTGCCCTGGCAAGGGCCGGCCAGCCTGCTGGACCCCAAATTCAATATTGAACTGGGCAGTGACTATTTGCACCGAATGTACCAACGCTTTGGTGAGCATCCGCTACTCGCTACTGCCGCCTACAATGCCGGCCCCAACGCGTTGGCCCGTTGGCTGACGGATCCTCAGTTACCGCCGGAGATTTGGGTCGAGACCATCGGATTTAAAGAAACCCGGCAATACGTCAAGAAAGTCATGTTCGCCGCAACTCTCTACAACCAAGCGCTAGGTGGGCGCGATCGCCGACTTTCGGATAGGATGTTGCCGCTTCCAGTTAATGACGGATCCCTATGAGCATCACAATCATCCATACCCTTGCGTTTTATATCGGCCTAATTTTGATCCTGACCGCCCTGGTCATGAGCGCCAACCGCACCAAGAATTGGTCCGGACTACTACGGTTCTGGGAAAAGAAAATGGACATGAACCCCATGGAATTCAAACTACACCGAACCGGCTTGGTGTTGATGATTGCCGGCGTGGTTATCAGCCTGATCGCTCAGCTGCTCTGAATCCAGGCCAGCTTAGTAAAGCGCTCTAGATGTTTAGGGCGCTCAATATCGCTGACCACCTCCTCGAGTTGCGACAGGTCAGCGACGCGGGTCATTGCGGTGCGTTGAAACTTCACACCCTCTGCCACCAAGATGCGGTGCTTCGCATTCGCCATAATCGATTGGGCAATCCGCGCTTCACGGTAATCGTGCTCTAACAGGACCCCTTCGCGGTCCACCGCACTGATACCTAAGATCGCAAAATCCAGCCGGAACTGATCGATAAAGTCGCGGGTCGCATCGCCTACAACACCTCCATCTTCACTGCGGACCTCACCACCGGCGATAATCACCCGGGCGTCCGAGCGGCCCGATAGCGTCGCGGCGACATGAATATTGTTAGTGACCACCTGCAGCCCCGTGCGCTCGATCAGGGCCTCGGCCACGGCTTCATTGGTCGTACCAATGTTAATAAACAAGCTGGCGTGATCCGGCACACGGGCCGCCACCCGCTGCGCGATCGCCCGTTTTGCGGCACGACCACTTTGTTTGCGGCGGATGTACTCGCTGGTCTCGCTCTCGCCAATGGGCACTGCTCCGCCGCGCACTCGCGATAACCAACCCAAATCCGCCAGTCGAGTCAAATCCCGCCGAGCGGTCTGTAGCGTTACGTCGAACTGCTGCGCGATATCATCCACGGAGATAAAACCCCGCTCACGCGCCCAGTCTAGGATTTTTTTGTCCCGTGGATTCATATCTAAATACTACTCGAAAGATCATGCAGTCCTTTCATTAATGTTCGCAACGGTCTAAATTTACCCAAAGCGAACGAAAACGAACAATTGAGTGGCTAAACACGATGCACGATTTATTGGTTATTGGCGGAGGTATTAACGGCTGCGGAATCGCCGTCGACGCCGCAGGCCGTGGGCTATCAGTCACCCTGGTCGAACAAGGCGATCTAGCCTGCGCCACCAGCTCAAACAGCTCCAAGCTGATCCATGGCGGGTTACGCTACTTGGAACATTACGAATTTCGCTTGGTGCACGAGGCGCTGAAAGAGCGCGAAGTGCTCTGGCAAAAAGCCCCTCACATCGCCTGGCCTCTGCGCTTTCGCCTACCTCATCAACGCGGCGGCCGTCCAAATTGGCTGGTGCGACTCGGTCTGTTTTTATATGACCACCTGGGTAAACGAGTCAGCCTACCCTCCACTTCTAGCTGGCGTGACACCTCGGGCCTTTTGCAACCCCATGCAACAGCGGGTTTTGAATATTCAGATCTGTGGGTCGATGATGCCCGACTGGTGGTGCTCAACGCTCGGCAGGCTGAACAGCTGGGAGCCGACATTCGAACTCGCACACGATTTGTCGGGGCGCGCGATTGCACAACCCATTGGAAAGTCGAGGTTCAAAACGGCGACGAGAAAGAAACGATCCAAGCCCGAGCCATCGTCAATGCTGCCGGTCCCTGGGTGGACAATGTCTTTAACGCGACTCAACGTCCCAGCCCACATCCGGCTCGCCTTATCAAAGGCAGCCATATCGTGGTACCCAAACTCTACGACGAGGAACGGGCATTTATTCTGCCCAATCACGACCAGCGTGTGATCTTCGTCCTGCCGTGGCTCGATCACTTCAGCCTGATTGGCACCACGGACGTTGAGATCACTGGGGACCCGGGCGCAGTCGAATGCTCTGACCAAGAGCAAGCTTATCTACTGGATGCCGCCAATCGCTTCTTTCAGCGCCAATTGACCGATGCAGACGTTAAGTGGCGCTATGCCGGCGTACGCCCGCTTCTGGATGATGGTGACGGTAGCGCGCAAAAAGTGACCCGGGATTACCAACTGGTCCTCAATCAAAAGGGCGCACCCCTGCTGAGCGTGCACGGTGGCAAACTCACCACCTACCGCACCTTGGCCCAAAAAGCCGTCGACAAACTATCTGAGTTATTCCCAGATATGGGCGCACGATGGACGCATGCCGCACCTCTGCCCGGGGCTCAGGACTATGATGAGAACAGGTTGTGTGCCCGCCTCAGCGCCAGCGGCCTGAGCGAAATCACACAACGACGGTTTCGGCGCAGTTACGGGATGGACGCTCTGAGTCTGATCGACCATGACCTAGGTCAGGACTTTGGTCATGAGTTTTTCGAAGCCGAGTTGCAATGGATGGTCGAGCATGAATTCGCGCAAACCGCCCAGGACGCCCTATTTCGCCGCAGTAAAATGGGAGTCATCCTGGATGCGGAGCAACGGGCCGCGGTAGAGGCCTGGTTCGATCAGAATATCTCGTCGGATCGTAGTCCAAATCGGCTGCGCAGTCGGGCATCCTGATCTTCACGGATTCGGTTGTCCTCAGGATTACTGGCATCCAGGTTGCTGCCCTGGATGTCGCCCGGGCCGATCCCTTGATCAACAATAATTTCAACACGCCGATTGGCCGCCAGGGCATCGGGGCCTAAGCCGGTATTGCGCGGCAACGAACTACCCACCCCCACCACCGAAAACCGAGACACGTCCAGCACACCGCCGGCTAGCAGTTCGCCTGCGACCGCGTTGGCCCGCATTGCACTTAGCTCCAACTCGGTTCGATAAACTCCGGTCGAAGAGCGGCCATCCGTATGACCCTCAACCTTGACCAAGCCCGGGGTAATCGCCAGCACACTGCGAATCTTGCGCAGCACAGGGACAAAACGCGGGACAATGTCCGCGCGGCCCGGATCAAAGGAGTTCTGTTCGGTGACCCGAACAATGATCTTGCGACCTTGGGTTTCAACCTCGACCAAGCCATCACGGACCTCTTGAGACAGCGTGTCCTCAATCGCTTTCTTATCCCGCTGAGTTTGTAGCACCAATTGCTCGCGAAAGCCGCCGCGCTCCAACTGTTCTGCACTGGGATCAAGGTTATCGATATCCGCCACCCCTTGATCAGCACCTAGCGCTTGTAGAGGATTGGACTCGGTCGACTCCGTAGGCGTCTCACTGTCATTTTCAGCTTTGCTCTCACGCCCCTCGGCTGAATCCTCGGCACTGGCCTGCTCACTTTTTTTCGGGGTGGTGTCCGAGGTGGGCGGAGGAATATCCAGCGTTGACTGATTCGGGCTGGTGGTTTGCTGCTGAATGGTCTGGGCTACCGTCGGTCGCGGTGTGCCCGGCGAGAATTCCTGCGCAATAATACTGGTGCCCTTGGGGATCGCCTTGGCCTCGATCTCGGTTTGTACACCAAAAGCGAACTGCACGGATCCCATCAGCTGCTTGAACTTTTGCACGTCCATCTCGGAGAACGAGAGCAGCAACACGAAAAAGCACATCAGCAACGACATGAGATCCGCGAACGTCATCACCCAGGCCGGAATGCCGGCGGGGCATTCGTGGTCTTCGTCGGCTGCAGCCATTTACGCCGCCGCCTCACTCGCGGCGTCTTGTTTCTTGCCGGGCAGATAGGTCAACAACAAGGATTCAATGATCCGGGGATTTTGACCGGCCTGGATCGCTAACAGGCCATCCAGCATCAGAAGCTTGGCGCGCTTTTCTTCTTCGCGACGCACTTCAAGCTTATCCGCCATCGGCAGGGTGACCATGGTCGCCAACATCGCGCCATACAGCGTGGTGAGCAACGCAACCGCCATGGCCGGGCCGATAGCCTTGGGATCACTCATATTGGCCAGCATTTGAACGAGCCCAATCAGGGTCCCGATCATACCCATAGCAGGTCCAACATCGCCCAGCGCAGAGAACACCTTAGCGCCCCAGGAGTGACGCTCGTAAGACAGGCGAATCTCTTTCTCGAGCATCTCACGCACCACTGTTTCATCGAATCCATCGACGAGCATCTGCACGCCCTTGCCTAAGAAAGGATGCGACACCTCAACGCTTTCCAGCGCCAGCAATCCGCCTTTACGGGCCGTGTTGGCCAGCTCAACCACTTCATTAATTAGGTCTTCAGGAGCGGCTAATTTGAACATAAAGGCCTTGCCAGCGACCTTAATTGCGCCCAAAAACTGACCTAGCGAAAACTTGATCAGCACCACAAACAACGAGCCACCAATCACGATCAATAGCGATGGAATGTTGACAAACATGCCCGCCGAGCCGCCCAAAAAAATGGCCGCCACAACGATCGCGAGGGCACCTAACATGCCGATTAAGGAAGCTAAATCCACTCGTAAAATCTCAGGTTTGGTACGCATTAAGTGTAGGCAAGAGATTCAAATTTGCCTGTTGCAAAGGGTAACGACCATGTCGGGCTTTGCTTGAGCCTAGCGATCAAAGTCAGTAGCCTCGCAACACACTTCAATAGGATTGGTCATGAGCGAACCCAGCTTTGAATCTCAGCTCGAACAACTTGAAGCCTTAGTGACTCGTCTCGAGCAAGGTGATGTCCCGTTGGCCGAGGCATTAGAGGCCTTTGAGAAAGGCATGCAACTCTCAAAAACCTGCAGCGAAATGCTAAAAGCCGCCGAACAGCGGGTGAGCGAGCTGACTCAGGAGTGAGCAGTCGTGTAGAAACGCTGTGGAGTCAGATTCGCGGGCAGGTCGCCCCGTCTTCGACCACACTGGAGCAAGCCATTGATTACAGTCTTAGCGGCGGTGGTAAACGCCTGCGCCCTCAGCTGGTCTGGGCCACGTGTCAAGCGCTCGGAGTTGACCCCAGCCTAGGGGATCGCGCGGCCTTGGCGGTCGAGATGATCCACTGCTATTCCCTGATTCACGATGATCTACCCGCGATGGACGATGATGACCTGCGTCGCGGCCGGCCCAGCTGTCATATCGCATTTGGTGAAGCCCATGCGATTTTAGCGGGCGATGCGCTCAATACGCTGGCTTTCCAGGTCCTAGCCGACCCTGCCCTGCCCCTCATGCCGATGGGTAATCTGGCCCACGCGGTCACGGTTCTTGCGCGCTGCGCGGGGCCTCAGGGCATGGTTGATGGACAGTCTTTGGACTTATTGGCCGAGGGACAGCCGGCTGAACTCGTGGAACTTGAGCAGATTCACAGCCGCAAAACCGGGGCCATGATTCGCGCATCGGTCGAATTAGGCGCCTTAGCAGGACAAGCAGATCCCCTGAGCATGACTCATCTCATTGCCTTTGCCGAAACCTTGGGGCTGGCCTTTCAGGTGCAGGACGACATTTTAGACGTGACCTCGAGCACTCAAACGCTCGGTAAACCCAGCGGCAGTGACGCTGACCAAGACAAGGCCACCTTTGTCAATTTGCTGGGCCTTGAAGGCTCGCAACAGTTTGTCGACGATTTGCTCGAACGCGCCCAGGGCTGCCTATCACAGCTGCCCAACCCACGGGAATTGCGCCAAATCCTAGACAAATTAAGCACGCGCCAAGCCTGATTTGCAGCTAACGATGCGCTAAACTCGCGCCATGCGAATCTTCCATCAGATCCCAGAACATCGACCGCATACGCCGTTGCTCGACACACTCGATTCGCCGAGTGATTTACGGCAGCTCGCGCGCAAGCAATTGCCGCAGCTTGCGGACGAGTTGCGCGCTTATTTGCTGTATTCGGTCGGCCAATCAGGCGGGCACTTTGGTGCCGGCCTGGGTGTGGTGGAGCTAACCATCGCATTGCATTATCTGCTGGATACGCCCGAGGATCGTCTGTTGTGGGATGTGGGCCACCAGGCCTACCCGCATAAAATTCTGACCGGCCGGCGCGAGAGCATCCACACCATTCGCCAGCATCAGGGCCTGGCCGCCTTTCCGGCCCGTCACGAAAGCGAATATGACACCTTTGGCGTGGGTCACTCCTCAACCACGATCAGCGCAGGGCTGGGCATGGCCCTGGCGGCCGGCCTGAAAAAGGATCCCCGTCGAGTGGTGTCCGTGATTGGTGACGGCGCACTGACCGCAGGCATGGCATTTGAGGCACTCGCCCATGGCGGCGCAACTCGCGCCAACATGCTGGTGGTATTAAACGACAACGACATGTCGATCAGTGACAGCGTGGGCGGCCTTTCAAATTACCTGGCGCAACTGCTATCGAGCCAGGCCTATACCCGGATGCGCGACGATGCACGAAAATTACTGTCGATCTTGCCGCCGGCAGCCGAATTAGCGCGCAAGACCGAGGAACAGGTCAAGGCACTGGTGTCACCGGCCTCGTTATTCGAAGCGATGGGTTGGAACTATATCGGACCGATTGACGGCCATGACCTGCCGCAGCTACTCAACGCCATTGACACCCGCGCCAATCGCACGGGCCCCAATTTCCTGCATGTCGTGACACAAAAAGGGTGTGGCTTTGCCCCGGCAGAAAACGACCCCATCAAATTTCACGCGATCACCAAGATCGCGGCTGCGGGGGAGTCTCAAGCGCCCAAGCCGCATACGTTCAGCAACGTCTTTGGCCGTTGGATATGCGATCTTGCTGAGCAGGATAATCGCGTCGTCGCCATTACTCCTGCGATGCGCGAAGGCTCAGATCTGGTCGAGTTTAGCGAACGCTTTAGCGAGCGCTATCAGGATGTGGCCATTTGCGAGCAACATGCGGTGACGCTGGCGGCCGGTTACGCCTGCGAATCACTCAAACCCGTGGTCGCCATTTATTCAACCTTCTTGCAACGCGGTTATGACCAACTGATCCATGACGTTGCAATTCAAAACCTAGACGTCACCTTTGCGATCGATCGCGCAGGTTTGGTCGGCGAAGACGGACCCACGCACGCCGGCGCGTATGACATTGCGTATCTGCGCTGCATACCCAATATGATCATTGCTACCCCCAGTGATGAGGCCCAATGTCGTGGGCTGTTACAGGCGGCCTATGAACACAGCGGCCCCAGCGCCGTGCGCTATCCTAGGGGAGCCGGTATTGGAGCCGATGCCTCACAAGCCACGGCAGCCCTACCCATAGGCAAAAGCCAAACGGTGCGTGACGGCCAGGGCATTGCGATCTTGAACTTTGGCACACGGCTTCCGCACGCCATGCAAGCCGCCGAATCGCTAGGGGCCGGTATCATCGACATGCGCTGGGTTAAGCCACTGGACCAGGAGGCCGTATTAGCTGCCGCTGAGCAGTATGATGCGCTGGTGACCCTTGAGGATCATGCCGTCATGGGGGGCGCGGGTAGCGCGGTGCTTGAGTGCCTAGCCCAAAACGGGCATGCCATCGAAGTGCTGACGTTAGGCATTCCTGATCAATATTTGGAAGGCGCCAAACCCGCGCAAATGTATGCGGATTGTGGGCTGGATGGCGAGGGTATCGAGCGTCAGATCCGCGCGCGATTCGCGCGGCTATTGGTCAAAAAGATGGCCTAGGCGGGCGCCTTTCACCGACAAGTATTTTTCGTTGTGCCGGTTTTCGCCCACCCGCAATGGAACCCGTTCAACCACTTCGATGCCCATTCCATCCAAGGCACTGACCTTGCGCGGATTGTTGGTCATCAACCGCACTTTCCGAATGCCCAATTGCTGAGCCATCGGTTCAAGCATCTCATAAGTCCGCTGATCTGCACCAAAACCCAAGGCTTCGTTCGCTTCGACCGTATCGGCGCCTTGATCCTGCAGGTGATAGGCCCGCACCTTATTCATCAGACCAATACCCCGGCCTTCCTGGCGCAAATAAAAGATTGCGCCCTGCCCGGCTTCGGCGATCGCCTGCATCGCACCCTCTAGCTGAGCACCACAGTCGCAACGCAAACTAAACAAACCATCACCCGTCAAACACTCGCTGTGAATACGAGCTAACACCGGTTGTTGGGGATCGAACTCTCCCAAGGTGAGCACGACATGTTCCTTGCGCGCACCCTCGCTCGTGGTCTCGCAAAAACCATGCATTCGAAAGGTCGCAAAGCGCGTAGGCAAATCACAGGATTCGATGTATTCGATCACTCGGAAGTCATGTCCGCTGAATTAGAGGCCGGCATAATACCATTGCCGGCAATCGGCGCCAGCGTCAACTGCCCCTGACGCAGGGTTAGCGTGAAATCTAGCAAGCCTGACAGGCCAAACAACGGATGATCGGGGAATCGCCCGGGCAGTACGACCAGGGAACGCGGTGGCAGGCGCCAGGGCCCTAAATCCAAGGGGATCGGTTGTGTCTGCCACGCGCGGCTGTGCCCCTGAGCATGCACAAATACTCGCTCTAGTGGTTGTAACTTCAACCCTAGGCGCATCGCCAACTGCTGACTGATGACCACGTCTGAGGCGCCGGTATCAATCCGCCAGTTCACATCCACTTGTCGTATCCGGCCCGCAACTAAGGTGTTGTCAGTCGTGATTTGAGTAATCGCTGGGCGCTGGGGAAGCTGAAGCAGCTGACCACGCCAGCGAACCTGAGCCCCCTGTGGCCATACGCGAATAAGCTCGACGTCCGACTGAGATTCGCCCGGCGCCAGTTTGAGTAACTGACCGCGCAGGTCAATCAGCGCCTGACCATTGAATTGCCCCGACCACTGAGGGGCGGCCCAGGCAGGTAGGCAAAGTAACAGCGGCATCAGGAATTTCATCGGCCCAGCCTAACCAACGCCCGCTGGAAAACGAGACCCTAGGGGTTACAAACTGACCCAGAGTCCAACCGATGAGACGATGACGGCAGCCATGAATCCGGCCATTAGATCGTCCGCCATAATGCCCAAACCCGGGGGCTTAAGGCGCTCTAATCGATTTACGGGCCAGGGCTTTAGGATGTCGAATAGACGGAAAAGGGCAAAGGCTAATGCCCATCCCCACCAGGTCGCCGGTGCGACGGCAAGAGCAATCCAGACACCAGCCCATTCGTCCCAGACGATTGAGCCATGATCGCCACATCCCAGATCCTGGGCAGTACGACCACAGATATAGGGGCCAACGAGCGCACCTAACAGCACCCAAATGAATACCCAAATATCCGGCAGCCACAGCGCTGGAATAAATGCGATCAAGCCACCCAAAGTACCCCAAGTACCGGGGGCTTTAGCCGCAAGCCCACTGCCCAAACCGACGGCCAACCAATGGATAGGATGGGTCGGTGCAAGCCTCATGGCGTGTTTGCAGCCACCTCGACGGCGCGCAATTGCGCTGCCAACTTATCGAGCGCGCCGTTAATGAACTTATGGGCATCGGTGGCGCCGAACCGCTTCGCCAAATCAACGGCTTCATTGAGCACGACCTTGTAAGGTACGTCGATTCGCTCTTTTAACTCCCAACAGGCCATACGCAAGATACTCAGTGCAATGGCGTCGACGTCCTTGACCGGACGACCGATATGGGGCGCAAGGGCTTCGTCCAATACCGCAGGATCGCTGCTGACGCCTTTGTAAAGCTCATGGAAATAGCCAGTGTCCGCCTTGCCCATATGATTTTGAGCGCGAAAACGAGCCTCGGAATTGGTCGCGTCATAGCCGGAGATCTGCCACTGGTATAGCGCTTGAAGCGCCAACTCACGGGCCCGGTGACGAGCTGCAGGCTTAATCTGATCAGTCATCAATTTGGCCTAGCAAGGAGACCATCTCCATTGCGGTCATGGCCGCGTCAGCGCCCTTGTTGCCAGCCTTGGTACCCGCCCGCTCAATCGCCTGTTCAATGGAGTCGACCGTCAATACACCAAACACCACAGGAACGCCGGTATCCAGGCTAATGCTGCCCAATGCGCTGGCCACTGGACCTGATACATACTCAAAGTGAGGCGTTCCGCCACGAATAACGGCACCGATGGCAATCACAGCGTCATACTTTCCACTGTTTGCCAGCGACTGGCAGACCAAGGGCAATTCATATGCGCCAGGGGCCTTTGCAATCGTAATTTGGTTTTCACTGACACCGTGACGCTTGAAAGCGTCAATCGCGCCAGATACCAGCGATTCGACAACGAATTCGTTAAACCGGCCAACAGCGATCGCGTAGTGACCTTCAGTGTTAGTGAAGTCGCCCTCAAGTGTAGTGATTTCGCTCATTCGCTTTCTTGCTCCTGCCATTTAACGTATTCGACGACCTCAAGATCAAAACCCGAGATCGCGGGGAATTTCATAGGGGTGGATAATAGTCGCATTTGGCCGACTCCGATATCCCGAAGTATCTGCGAGCCTGTGCCAATACCGGTGTAAGGCACCACCCGAGCTGGGGTCGCAGGCTTGGGCTGATGGTCGAAATACTTGGCCAAACGGTCCGCTAGGGATTCATTTTCCCAGTTTTCTAACATCACGATGACCCCAGGACCGTCATGTTCCTGCACCGCTTTCATCGAGGCGCTCAACGACCAGTTGTTCACGGTACTGGGTTTGGCTTCCAGCAAGTCTCGAATCGGATCCGGCACATGCACTCGAGTCAATGTAGGTTCATTGGGCGTGGGCGTTCCCTTGACCAAGGCCAAGTGAGTGCCGCCCTGGACCTGATCATGGTAGGTGATCGTCTTAAAGGTGCCGTAAATCGTTTCCAGCTCGTCCTCACGCACCCGCTCTACGGTCTGCTCGTGGACCACACGGTAATGAATCAAATCGGCGATCGTGCCGATCTTTAATCCGTGCTTCTGCGCAAAGGCTTCCAGATCCGGACGGCGGGCCATCGTGCCGTCCTCATTCATGATTTCAACGATTACGGCAGCCGGTGCCACGCCCGCCAGACGGGTCAAATCACAACCGGCTTCGGTGTGGCCAGCGCGGGTGAGTACGCCACCGTCCTGCGCACGCAGCGGAAAGATATGACCGGGCTGTACTAGGTCGGTGGGCTGAGCATTGGGTGAAACCGCAGCCTGCACAGTCCGCGCACGATCCGCTGCACTGATGCCCGTCGTGACCCCCTGTGCCGCTTCGATGCTGAGCGTGAAATTCGTCCCATGCCCCGACTGGTTATCCCCCACCATCATCGGCAACTGCAACTGCTCGCAACGGGCACTGGTCAAGGTCAGACAGATCAATCCACGCCCTTCCTTGGCCATGAAGTTAATGTCTTCAGGGCGGCAATGGCTGGCGCTCATGATCAGGTCGCCCTCATTTTCACGGTCTTCGTCGTCCATGAGGATGACCATTTTTCCCATGCGAATATCTTCGATGAGTTCTTGAGTGCTATTCAGATCCATAGGGTTCCACGCTGTATTCAAAGCATTGATCAACACCAATGGTACGCTGGGACAACAGCCGAAGTCGCCAAGCATCCGCTAGTGATGTCAGGGTTGGGGTGTGCATTAAAGGCTGAGTCTGGCTTCCCATCAAGAGGGGCGCCTGAAAAAGCACCAGACGGTCGACACAGCCGCTATTCATCCAAGCGCCAGCCAGGGTGGGACCCGCCTCGACCAGCACTTCATTAATTTCCATATCCGACAGCTGCTGAAGCAGCGCCTTGGGGGCCAGCGAAGGGCACTGCCACAGCTCGGCGCCATGCTGGGACAAAACCTCCAGGTCCTTACCTGCACCCTGGCTATACGCAATCAATTTTCGACCCGGCGTTGTCATCCATCGACTATTCACGGACGTGCGGGCGCGCCGGTCCATCACGACACGAAGCGGCTGGTCGTTGGTGGCCAACGGGCCGGGGGGCAACCCCGACTCGTCCCAGCGAACATTCATACCCGGATCGTCGGCCAGTATGGTGCCAATGCCGGTGACAATCGCGCCACTGCGAGCTCGCATACGCTGAACCTCGCGGCGCGCCAAGGGCCCAGTGATCCACTTGGACTGGCCATCCGCCATGGCGGTGGCGCCGTCCAAGGAGCAGGCAAGTTTCAGTGTGACCCAGGGTAGCCCCGCCTGCATGCGTCGCATAAACCCGGGGTTGAGTGCCTCGGACTCGCTGGCCATCAAGCCGGTTTCAACCCGGATACCCGCTGCCTTTAAGCGCTCGATTCCGGCCGCATTCACACGCGGGTTAGGGTCAATCGCAGCACAGACGACCCGTGCGATCCCGGCTTGAATAATAGCGTCGACACAGGGTGGGGTTCGACCCTGGTGATTGCAGGGCTCTAGCGTGACATACAGGGTCGCACCGCGGGCGTCTCCTGCGCCTTTCAGCGCCATCACTTCGGCGTGCGCCTGGCCCGGAGGCTGGGTCGCACCGACCGCCAAAACCTGACCATCGCGCACCAGTACAGCACCCACCCTTGGATTGGCTCGGGTCAAGTGTCGCACCGCCTGGGCCGCTCTCAACGCGGCGGCCATGTAATGATGATCGAGGGCCGAGAACACTACTCGTTCGCCTCATTCACCGCACTGACAAACTCGGTGACGTCTTGAAAGGACTTATAAACGGATGCAAAACGAACATAGGCCACCGGGTCGAGCATTTTTAGCTCGCTCATCACGATCTCGCCCAGCCGATTGGTGTCCACCTCACGATCCGAAGTCGCTTGAATTCGACGCTTGATTCGGTCAATCACCATTTCGACTTGCTCACTGCTGACCGGCCGCTTTTCTAGTGCTCGGTCAATGCCCCGTCGGATTTTATTCTCATCAAAACTTTCGCGGGCCTTATTACTCTTTACGATCTTGGGCATGCTGATTTCGACGGTTTCGAAGGTAGTAAAACGCACTTCGCATTCCAAACAGGCTCGTCGGCGCTTGACCTGCGAGCCATCGGCAATCAAGCGAGAGTCGATCACTTTGGTTTCAGGATTTGCGCAAAAAGGGCAACGCATGTTCTAGCCTCGCTGACTGACTGCCTGATACAGCAAAACGCCCGTGGCAACGGACACATTCAAACTCGACACCGCACCCAGCATCGGGATGGCCACCAGCTGATCACAGGCCTCGCGCACGGATTTGCGCAGGCCGCGGCCTTCGCTGCCCATCACCAACACCCGGGCACCGGAAAAGTCGGCCTGATGCATGGGCACTGCGCCCTCTTCACCCGCTGCCCCACTGACCCAATAACCTTCCTTGCGGAGCTTTTCCAGTGTCCGCTTTAGGTTTGTTACCTGCACCAACGGCACGAGTTCAGCGGCGCCACAGGCGGTTTTGCGGGCAGCCCCATTTAGCGGAGCCGCGTTGTCTTTGGGCTGAATCACCACGCTGACGCCGGCCGCCTCGGCGGTACGCAAAATCGCACCCAAGTTACGTGGATCGGTAACGCCATCCAAGGCCAGCACCAAGGGCTGCGCGGTCGTCAGGTGTTCCACCAGCGCGCCCTCGGGCAAAATCTGAGAGGCCTCGGCTTCACAGGCGACGCCCTGATGGGCCACCCCCTCATCAAAGCGAACCGTTTTCAAGAATTGCTCTTTAGGCATTACATGCAACGCAATGCCGGTGCGCTGCAATTGGTCCAGCTTGGCTGGCGCGATTGAATCCACCACCCAAAGCCGCTTCACTCGGGGAGGTGAGCGCTGGATCAGGGCTGTCACTGCATGCCAGCCGACCAGGGTTTCCATCATCGACGACGACCTTTCTTCTTTTGTTTCTTTAGCACTTCTTTGAGTTTGGTCTTCTTGGGTTTGGCTCCCAACAACGCAAAATCAATTCGGCGCGTTTCCATATCGACCCGCGCAACTTGCACCGTCAGCGTATCCGCGAGACGGAACGTCAAACCCGATTTTTCGCCTCGCATCGTGTGGCTGGTCGGGTCATGTTGATAGTAATCCGCCGGTAGCGCTGTGACGTGAACCATACCCTCAACAAATAGCTCATCCAGGGTAATGAACAATCCAAAAGGCGCCACTCCGGTGACCGTGCCTTGGTAGGTATTCCCCAAACGCTGAGTCATAAATCGACACTTAAGCCACGCGTTGACATCACGACTGGCATCATCAGCGCGGCGTTCGCAATTTGAGCAATGCTCACCTAACGAATGCAGGCGATCCAAGTCATAAGGATACTGAGAGGGGTCTTTACGCAGGATGGCCTTGATGCCTCGATGTACCAATAGATCGGGGTACCGGCGAATCGGGCTGGTGAAGTGCGTATAGGCGTCATAACCCAAACCAAAGTGGCCGCCCTTCTCATCCGGCTCGTAGCGGGCCTGGGACATCGCACGCAACAAAAGCACCTGGATCAGTCCTTCATCTGCGCGACCACGAGCGGCCTCCATCACCACCTGGAAATCTTCTGGGGTCGGCTCATCGCCACCGCCCAAGTGCAGGCCTAAGGGTGCTAACGCAGCTCGGGTCGCCGTCAGTTTGTCGGTCGGCGGCCCCAAGTGGACCCGGTAAAGGGCAGGCACCTTGTGTCGAATTAAAAAGCGCGCCGCCGCGACATTCGCCAGCAACATGCACTCTTCAATAAGCTTGTGGGAATCACCGCGCCAACGCGTGCCAATGCCGCTCAAATGACCGTTTTCATCGATCTCAAACATCGGCTCGGGCGCTTCAAATTCGATTGCCCCTCGCTCTGCCCGCGTCAGCTTGAGCGCCTGGTACAGACTGAACAAATCCGTAATGTTGGTCTGAACCGGCGTCGATCCGGGTAAGGCTGCAAAGGCTTCGCCGTCTTCCAACGCTGCGTTGACCTGGTTATAGGTCAGCCGTGCATGCGAGCGAAACACACCCTCATGGAAATTGAACTTTGAAAGCTTGCCGTCTTTGGTGACGTTGATCTCGGCCACCATCGCCAGACGATCCACCTCAGGATTCAAACTGCACAACCCGTTGGACAGCGCCTCGGGCAACATCGGGATCACCTGGCGTGGAAAATAAACACTGGTCGCTCGGTCCAGCGCCTCAGTATCCAGTTGCATCCCGGGTTTGACGTATTCCGCGACGTCCGCAATCGCAACCCACAGCTTCCACCCGCCGGTCGACGAGCGCTGAGCATAAACCGCATCGTCAAAGTCACGTGCGTCTTCGCCATCGATGGTGACGAAGGGTAGATCACGCAAATCTTTACGGGTTGCAGCGATCGCCGGATCAATCGACTCACCATAGCTCGCTGCCTGCGCCAAAGCAGTCTCGCTGAACTCGTGCGGCAGATCATGGGTACCCACGGCCACCGCAATCTCAATACCTGGATCATCATCATGACCGATGATTTGAACGATACGCCCCGTGGGCGAGGCGTTCTTGCTGGGCTGTGTTGTGAGCATTACGCTGACGTACTGGCCTACTTCAGCACCGGCGGTTTGCTCAGGATGAATCACCACGGGGTGCACCAGCTTACGATTGCGCGGTTCTACCACCCAAACACCGTCATAACGGCGAACCTGACCGACCAAGCTGTCATGAGCGCGATCGGTCACTTCGACAATTTTTGCCTCAGCATCGCCGCGGTCACGGAACTGCACTGCGCGTACCAACACGCGATCACCGTCGTAGACCTTCATCGCCTGCTTGTCGTGTACGAACAGGTCTTTTTCACCGTCATCGCGCACCACGAAACCGAAACCGTCGGGGTGAGCACTAAACCGCCCAGCAATCAGATCGGTCTTGTCCACTAACAGGAATCGGTCTTCTCGATCACGGGTAATCTGAGCATCTCGGCACATTGCCATTAACCGGCGCTGCAGGGCCTCCTCTTGATCCAGAGGAATCATGACCTCGTCAGCAATGTCATCAAAAGACAATGGCTTGCCAGCGTCAGTGAGAATTTTCAGGAGGTACTCACGCGACGCGATCGGTCGCTCGTAATTTTCGGACTCACGGTCCTTGAAGGGGTCTGTCATTGCGACATGGTAACACCGAACGCTTTCAGGCGTCCTACAAACAGATGAGGCGGATTCGCCCGCTTAAAACCTAGCTTACCGCCCCCCAAATCGTTCAAACACGCCCATACCGATCCGCATTATCGAGATTCAGATACCAAAAGGCCCCAGCGTGATGCCGGGGCCTATCTCGAAATTTCACCTTGGATGCCACGTTGCTGGCCCAAAACCCAGCAAACATAGCCCAGAGCGATTGTCGATCAGTGGTTCAAAATCTGACTTAAGAACAACTGTGTCCGTTCGTTCTGAGGGTTATTGAAGAATTCCTCAGGCACGTTTTCTTCGATGATTTCACCGCCATCCATAAAGATCACGCGGTCAGCCACCTTGCGTGCAAAACCCATCTCATGCGTTACGCACAACATGGTCATGCCCTCTTCGGCCAGGGTCACCATCACATCCAGTACCTCAGCGATCATCTCAGGGTCCAGTGCAGAGGTCGGCTCATCAAACAGCATAATGTTCGGCTTCATACACAACGATCGAGCGATCGCTACGCGCTGCTGCTGCCCGCCTGACAGCTGCCCCGGATACTTCAGTGCCTGATCAGGGATCTTGACCCGCTCTAGATAGTGCATGGCCAACTCTTCGGCTTCTTTCTTGGGCATCTTGCGAACCCAGATCGGCGCCAATGTCAGGTTGTCCAAAATAGTCAGGTGCGGGAACAGGTTAAAATGCTGGAAGCACATACCGACTTCACGACGAACCTCTTCGATGTTTTTCACATCGCTGGTCAGCTCGGTGTCTTCGATAATGATCTGACCCTGCTGGTGCTCTTCCAAACGGTTAATGCAACGGATCATGGTCGATTTGCCAGACCCCGAAGGTCCGCAGATCACGATACGCTCGCCGCGTTTCACCTCAAGGTTAATGTCTTTGAGAACGTGAAACTCACCGTACCATTTATGCATGCCAATCAGACGGATCACCGTCTCGTCAGATACCTGGCGTTGTTGTTCGCTCATACGAACCTCCAATTAACGATGTCCGGTATCCAGCGCACGCTCGAGGCGCTGGCTGTACCGTGACATACCAAAACAGAAAACAAAGAATCCAAAGGCCGCAAAAACGTAGCCTTCGATCGTAAAGCCCAACCAATCGGTGTTAGTTGCCGCGGCCTGAGCCATACCCAGCAAATCGAACAAACCGATGATCAACACCAGCGTGGTGTCTTTAAACAGGCCAATAAAGGTGTTCACGATACCTGGAATCACCAACTTCAAGGCTTGGGGCAGAATCACTAGCAACATCGATTTCCAGTAACTGAGGCCCAGCGCATCGGCGGCTTCATACTGGCCCTTCGGGATGGCCTGCAGACCGCCACGAATGACCTCCGCCATGTAGGCTGAGGCAAACAAGGCGACACCCGCCAGCGCACGTACCAACTTATCGGGGCTTAGGTCTTCGGGCACGAACAGCGGGAACATGACCGATGCCATAAACAACACCGTGATCAAGGGAATACCACGCCAGAATTCAATAAATACCACGCAGATCGACTTGACCACGGGCATCTCTGAGCGACGACCCAGGGCCAAAATAATACCCAGCGGAAGCGATGCAACAATGCCCGTCACCGCAATGACCAAGGTCAAGAACAAACCGCCCCAGCGAGGGGTCTCTACGAACTCAAGGCCAAAGCTGCCACCGACGTACAGGTAAAAGAAGACAAAGGGGTAAACCACCAACAGGATACCTGCCAGTAGGCCTTTGACCTTGCCGGGTACCGCTTTGAAGAACAGCGGCAGTGCGGTCACGATCACCATGATGTACGACAAATTGATACGCCACAGCTCCTCAGTCGGATAACGGCCATACATCAACTGCTGCATCCATACATCGATGAACACCCAGCAGGCCCCTTCTTTGGAGCAATCGTCACGGCTAGTGCCGATCCAATCCGCTGACAAAAACAACCAACTTGCCATCGGCGGTACGATTACGTACAGCAGATACATCGCAAATAGCGTCAATAGAGAGTTGATCGGACCGTCAAACAGGTTGTCGCGGATCCAAGCCACGGGTCCAACCAAGGTTTTCGGTGGCGGGAGATCAGGATGTGAGCCGGGTAAATATTTTTCGCTCATCTTAACGCTCCACCAACGCCATGCGGGCGTTGTACCAGTTCATAAAGGCAGAAATGACCAAGCTGAGGAACAAATAGACCGCCAGGGTCATCGACATGATTTCAACCGCCTGACCGGTTTGGTTCAGTGCGGTACCGGCAAAAATAGCCACCAAATCAGGGTAGGCAATCGCCGCGGCCAATGAAGAGTTCTTGGTCAGGTTCAAATACTGCGAGGTCAACGGCGGAATGATCACCCGCAACGCTTGGGGAATAATGACCAGGCGCATCGTAATTCCGGGCTGCAAACCCAAAGCATAGGCCGCTTCGGTTTGGCCCTTGTTAATCGCCAAAATACCCGAGCGCACGATCTCTGCGATAAAGGCCGCGGTATAGGTCGACAAGGCCAACACCAATGCCGCAAATTCCGGCGTTAGGGTCATGCCGCCACGGAAGTTGAAACCCTTCAACTCCGGCACTTCGAAGGTAACTGGGAATCCGGTCACAACCGCTGCCGCCAAAGGTAACAAGATAATCAACGCAAAGGCGGTTCGCCAAACCGGAAACGGCTGGCCTGTCGCGGCCTGACGCTTACGCGCCCAGCGCCCCACACCGATCGCAATCAAGATGCCCGCAATCAGCCCCCATCCGATCAGACTCGCCCCGTCTTCCCATATGGGTTTGGGGCCCACTAGTCCGCGATTGGATAGGAATACGCTGTCACCAAACTCAACCGCGTTGCGGGGTTTGGGCAACGGCCGTAGAACCGCGAAATACCAAAAGAAAATCTGCAACAGCAAAGGGATGTTGCGCATTACTTCAACATAGATACCCGCGATGCGAGAAATCAGGAAGTTCTTTGACAGTCGCGCCACACCCATGATGAAGCCCAACACGGTCGCCAAGATAATGCCGACCACGCTGACGTAAATCGTATTCGCTAGGCCGACAAAAAATGCGTCGAGATAGCTGGAGTCTTCATCATAAAAAATCAGTGTTTCCGCAATGGAAAAACCGGTACTGACGGATAAGAAGTCAAAACCA
Organism: Litorivicinus sp.; assembly: GCA_049609265.1. GTDB lineage: Bacteria > Pseudomonadota > Gammaproteobacteria > Pseudomonadales > Litorivicinaceae > Litorivicinus. Next base: position 45,564 of record JBMYYI010000007.1, read on the forward strand.
GACGCAATGCCCTGACGTTCAAGGTTTGCCATCGTGTTGGATACGAGGCTGTAGCAAAGGTACAGGACAAAACCGAGGGCTGCTGCTTGGAAGACCAGTGCGCGCTTCTCGGGATCCCGCCAAAAAGGCGGTTTAGACGGCATCTGTGCCGAATCGTGGGGAGCTTGACTCATGTTTTTCCTCAAGCGTTCTTTATTAAAAAAGGGCGCTGGCTCTTCAGCACAACGCCCTTCTGATGCCTATCTACGTATTAACGTAGGGGCATTGCGTACATCAGACCACCGTTGGTCCACAGGTTGTTGACGCCACGCGGCAACTCGATGGGCGAGATATTGCGCTCGTACAACTCACCGTAGTTACCGACCTGAGCAATGATTTGCTTGGCAAAGTCAGCAGGCAGTCCAAGGCCTTCACCCAGGCTGCCGTCGTTGCCAACAAAGCGCTGAACGGCAGGATCCGTATCAACCGCAGCCTTGTTCACGATGTTCTTGCTGGTCAGGCCCATCTCTTCTGCTTCTAGCATCGCGTAGATGGTCCACTTAACCACGTCCAACAACTGGTCGTCGCCGTGTGCAACAACAGGACCCAGAGGTTCTTTTGAGATCACTTCGGGCAACACTTTGTGCGCGTCGGGATCAGCCAGCTTGGTACGCTGTGCAGCCAGACCTGAAGTGTCCGTGGTGTAAACGTCGCAACGGCCTGCATCGTAGGCTGCAACAACTTCGTCTGCCTTCTCAAATACCACCGGCTCGTAGCTCATGCCGTTTTTGCGGAAGAAGTCAGCCATGTTCAACTCAGTGGTCGTACCCTGGTTGGTGCACACTGACGCGCCGTCCAACTCCAGTGCGCTGTCTACGCCTAGGTCCTTACGAACCATGAAGCCCTGGCCGTCATAGAACATGACGCCGGCGAAGTTCAGACCCAACGCTGTGTCACGAGTTGCCGTCCAAGTGGTGTTACGTGACAGCACATCGATTTCGCCCGACTGCAGGGCAGTGAAACGCTCTTTTGCGGACAGGGGAGTGTATTTAACTGCGTCCGCATCACCTAGGATCGCTGCAGCAACGCCGCGGCATAGGTCAACGTCGATGCCAGTCCAGTTACCGTTTGCATCGGGGTTAGAGAATCCAGGCAAGCCTTGGCTTACGCCGCACTGTACGTGGCCTTGTGATTTGATTTTGTCCAGAACCGGACCAGCAGTAGCAGCGGTGGCAGTTGCGGCAGCGGCAATTGCGACAGCGGTCATTTTCATCAGCTTCATGGGGTCTCCTAAAACTGCATTTTTGTGATTTTTTGATTTCTTCGGCACCACCCCATCGATTGTCACCATGACAAACGACAGTGTGTAGCGCGATTCGAAGTTACCCCGATAACTAACGGACTTGCAAGCCTTTGGTCTAAACCAAAAACAATAATGACGCCCCCAGGACAGCCAAAATGGCTCCAATCCAGGCCCCAAAGGCGGGGCGGCGTCGATAAATCAGCCACAAAACTGGCAAAATCAGAACCGGCGAAGTCGAGGATAAGGTCGCAACGACGCCGGCCTTTGCCCCCATCAACGCGAATTGAACGAGGGTCATTCCCAACCCCATACCTAACAAACCACTGATCGCGATTTGCCCTATCACCCGTGGCGCAGGCACCGCCGGCAGACCTCGCTTTTGAATCAAAACCGATACCGTAAGCCCCAAAAAAGCCATGCCCACTCGCAGCACGGAAGCGGCCACAGGATCCACGCCCGCCTCCATGGCAGGCCGCGAAATCACCAGTCCCAGGGCCTGACACAAGGCCGCACCTAAAGCCAGTGAGACCCCGATCCATAGCCGACCGTCGGTATCCTCAAGCGCATGGGTTTCGTCGGATCGACGCCCCATAAAAACAGCAGTCGCAACGCCCGCCGTCACCAGCCCAACGCCTGCGATCGCAGCCCATCCCAAGGATTCCCCAAGAAAAACCCAACCGATCAAGGCCGCGATCGGCGCATTGGTGGCGAAGAGCACTTGATTTCGACGGGGGCCCAGCCGGCGCAACCCAGAGAACATTAAGGTATCGCCCAAAAATATACCCACCAGCCCGCTGAGCAATAACACCCCAGCATGCTGACTTAGCGACGCATCAAAGCCACCCGTCAGCAGCGCTACGAGCGTGAGCATGCACAAGACAATTCCCATCCGGAAAAAGTTGAAATGCACCGCCCCTAGCAGCTTGGCCGGACCCGTTGAAATAATGGCAGTGCAGGCCCACAGGGTTGCGGCACCTATTGCCGCAAGCTCGTAGATCACCAGTCGAGATCGTCTGGGATTTGAAAATCCGCGTAAGGGTCATCTGGATCGACCTTTTCGGCCTCCGCCTTGAACATGACCAGGTCCCCAGCGCGCTGCAGGATTTGCTCGTAAGCATCGGGCTGAATCAAATACCAACGCTTGTCCAGCTGAACCACTCCGACCTGCCCCTTGGCCAGGCGTTCAAAATCTGCAGACGAGACCCAAAATTCTTTGATCTTGGTGCCGTGCGTAAAACGATATTTTTTATCGTCACCCTTAACGACAACCCCTTGATTTTTAATGATGTCGCGGGCCTGCGCCAACCGCTCAGCCTTTTCTCGCACCGCTTTACGTTGCTCTTCTAGGGCACGATCCTTAGCCGCCTTTTCGGCTAGCTGAGCCGCATGAGCTTCGGCGGTCAGCGCCTCAGTCGAGGGCCCAGCGGGGGCTTTAGACTTTTTCTTTTTGGTTTTTTTGACCCTTTTTTCATGGGCAGACTGCTTGGCTTTCTTTTCATCAACCAATCCCAGTCCCAGCAGCTGATCCGACAGCGACTTGCTCATGTATCACTCCAAATTCGCGGCACCCGTGGGGCCAGATTACAAAACAACTCGTACGCGATCGTACCCGCTTTATCGGCTAGCGCATCAATTGCCACATGATGTCCCCACAGCTCGGCAACCTGGCCGACCTGAACCTGGGGAAGGTCGGTCACATCAACCGTAATGCGATCCATAGAGACTCGCCCCGCCAAGGGGGCAATGGCCCCGTCAAATGCAACCGGTGCGCCATCGGGCATGGCGCGCATATATCCATCGGCATACCCCCCTGGCAAGGTGGCGATACGGCTGTTGCGCGAAGCAATCCAACGCCCGCCATAGCCCACGGCTTCACCGCGAGGGACTTCACGAATTGCAACGACTTGGGATTGCAGGCTACAGACCACCTGTAAATCCAACTGCTGCGCACTCATACCCGAAACACTCGATGCGCCAAACATCGCAATGCCCGCTCGGGTCCAATTTTCCGGCACTTCAGACCGAACCAGCCCCGCCGCAGAATTATTCAGACTCAAGGCGTAACCTACCGGTGGCCGAGTCAATGGCAATGCCCGGGAAAGGTCATCTGCGCAGGCAAAGTGAGCCATCCAGACGCGCCGCTGAAGTGGCAATGAGGCCATCCGCTCGACACAGGCCATTGCCTGCGGCTCGCTCATCCCCAAGCGATGCATGCCGGTATCAATTTTTAACCACAGGCCGGCCCAGTGGCGCGGGCGCAAATCGAACAAGGCATCGAGTTGATCGGGACGATGAATCACTGCGTCGAGCTGATATGCCGCAACTTCCATCCACTCCTCGGGCTCGAATACCCCTTCTAGCAAGACAATGGGTTGCGCTACACCGCCTTCGCGCAACGCGATGGCTTCTTCTAAGCAGGCCACTGCAAAGCCTGCGGCCTGCGGCAAGCTTCGGGCAACCTCAAGCGCTCCGAATCCATAGGCATTGGCCTTGACGACCGCCCAGCTATCCGCTGGAAACTTAGCAAAATTATGCTGCAATGCCGCGCGGGACAATCGGGCGACTAACGGACGCATTAGTTTTGATAATCCTGATAATGGCCCTGGGCCAGATCGTCAAAGCGTGTGTACTTGCCAATGAAGGCCAATCGAACCGTACCGATCGATCCCTGACGCTGCTTACCGATAATGATTTCAGCAACACCCTTGTCTTCAGAGTCTTCGTTGTAAACCTCGTCACGGTAAATAAACATGATGATATCCGCGTCCTGCTCAATCGCTCCAGATTCGCGCAAATCTGACATCACCGGGCGCTTATTAGGCCGCTGCTCGAGCGAGCGGTTGAGCTGTGATAGAGCCACAACCGGACAATTGAGCTCTTTTGCTAGGGCTTTGAGAGAGCGGGAAATCTCCGAGATCTCATTGGTGCGGTTTTCGCCACCGCCCGCCACACGCATCAGCTGCAAATAGTCGACCATCACCAAACTGACGCCCTTGCCATATTTCTGCCGACATTGACGATCCACTCGTCGCGCACGAGCCCTCATGTCGGTCGGGGTCAGTGCGGGTGTGTCGTCAATGTACAGTGGCTTGCCTTGCATCAAACGCACGGCTGTTGAAAGACGGTCCCAGTCCTGCGGTTCTAAATCACCGGTTCGCATACGGCCAGAATCGATACGCCCCAACGACGCCAACAATCGCATCACGATTGCCTCGCTAGGCATCTCCATACTGAAAACGATTGCAGGCTCCTCGTTCATGAAGGCGCTCTCGACCAAGTTCATGGCAAAGGTGGTTTTACCCATTGAGGGTCGCCCCGCAACAATCACCAAATCGGATTTCTGCAGACCGGCGGTCTTGTCATCGAGGTCTTTAAAGCCGGTACTAATGCCCGTGATTTTTCCGTCGGTTTTGAACAACTCTTCAATTTTCGCCAAGGCACCTTTCAGCACCCCATCAATCTGCACAGCCTCGCCGGCTCCCGGGCGAGCCTCGGCGATACGCAGGATTTCCTGCTCTGCTTCTTCTAACAGCTGGGCGGCCTGACGGCCGGCGGGCTTGTAGGCACTGTCTGCGATGTGGCGGGCAGTGGCAATCATGCTGCGCAGCAGCGCTCGCTCCTGCACGATGGCAGCGTAGGCCTTGACGTTAGACGCGCCAGGGGTTTCTTCGACCAGCTCCATGATGTACTCAACCCCGCCCACCGCATCTAGATGCTCATGGCGTTTCAGGGTTTCAATCAAGGTGACCGCATCCAGAGGCTGGTCGTGGCGATCCAGATCCGCAATCGCTTCAAAAATCAGCGTATGCGCTTGGGTATAGAAGTCATTCGCGACGACCGCGGTGCTGACATCTTCCCAGACACCCGGCTCCAGCAACAGACCGCCGAGGACCGCACGTTCGGCCTCTAGCGAGTGTGGAGGGGTCTTAATAGAATCGATTTGCTGATCAAAATCGGCCACGGCGCACTTCCCATTGAATAGGTGGGGAAGGGTAAAGCCTGAGACGACAATCCGCTAGCTGGATTAGGGCCGCACGACCCTGCGACCCACAACGACCGCCAACACCAAACCCAACGCAGCGGGAGCTACAATCAGAGGGCTGGTTTTATACAACGACAATAACGGGAGAACCGAGCCAAACAATACGCAACAAACCGTCAATAGCGCGGCGACTAAGTCAGCGCCCACTGAGCGCCAAGCGCCCGAGCCAATCATCCACCCCAATACAGCACCCGCCACCAACGCGACGGCCCACACTGCGAATGCGATCGATAATTGCTGATAAAGGGTGAATAGCCCCATCGCGAGCAAACATAGACCAAGCAATCCATTTCTTGGTGACATCATGCCAACCCTCACTATTGTTTTTGTTGAACTAACGGCCCGTTAGCGTCTCGAATCTAACCGAAATACGCCCAAAACCGCAAACCGTTAACGGAGTTGTTTAATTAATCGCCTGTACGATGCTTCTGGGTCTTGGTGGTGTATAATCGCCTCCCAGTGTGTACGAATAACCAGGCCCAAATCACCTGATGATCGCATGCAGGCCCCATGCGCCGATTGACGCATGTTGAAACTCAGCTTTTGGAACTACACGATGAATACGGTCACTTATTGGTTCTCTCCATTATCACCCTTTACCTACTTGGCGGGCGACCGTTTAGAGCAGACCGGCGCTGAGATTTACTACCGCCCGTTTAACATCGGCCCTGTCTTTGGCGCGACGGGCGGCGTCCCGGTTCCTCAGCGAAGCCCTCAACGTCAAGCGTACCGGCTGCAAGAATTGGAACGTCTCAGCGTACGCCACGGACTACCGATTAACCTGCAACCGGCCCACTTCCCGGTGGATTCAACACTCGCCTGCCAGTGGCTGATTACACTGCGCGAGAACGGGGTCAATATGGGTGCTGCCAGTCGAGCCGTCCTTGCTGCGGTTTGGGCTCAGGATCTAGATATCTCAAGCGCGGACACCCTGCGCCAGATAGCAACACAATGCGATTTGGCGCCTGAAACGGTCGACGCGGCTCGTGCGACTCCTGACTTGGTCGCTCAGGAAACCCAAGCAGCGATCGACGCAGGGGTGTTCGGCAGCCCCTTCTATCAAATCAAAGAGCAGGTATTCTGGGGACAAGAGAACATTGAGCACTTATCCGCCTTTCTGAATGAGTAAAACCATGGAAACCCGCACTCCGATTGTCGCCATCGGCAGCTCTGCCGGTGGCCTCGAGGCACTCAAAGAATTCTTTGAGTACGTGCCTTCGGAGTGCACCGCCGCCTTTATTGTCGTTCAGCACCTCGGAAAGGCGTTTGCAAGCAACCTCGACAAGCTCCTGTCCAAGGTCACGACTCGAAAGATTCTGCTAGCCCAGGATGGCGCTCTTGTTCAACCCAATACGATTTATTTACAGCCCCAAGGGCACACCATCACACTGTCCGGCGATCATATTCAGCTGCAGGAAATTGATAACAGCAACATTCTGCAATTCCCTATTAATGCCCTGTTTGAAGCTGTCGCAAAACTCGACGACCGCCGCCTAGCTGCGGCCGTACTTTCCGGCACAGGCAGCGATGGTGCTCGCGCGCTGAATCACCTTCAAGACGCCGGGGCGCTGACGATCGCACAGGACGTGGCAACCGCTGAATTCTCAGGCATGCCGCAGACCGCGATCGACACTGACAATATCGATTTGGTGCTGGCACCCCGAGATATGGGCATCGCGATCCAACGCTTTATCACTCGCGACAAGGATCTTGTTCAAACACCTGAACAAATCGAGCAAAGCTGCATTGATCAAATTTATCAAATGCTGCTGTTACAGACCGGCGTTGATTTCAGGGTTTACAAGCAAACCACGCTATTACGTCGCATCGACCGCCGCATGGGTATTCGTCAGGTCGACGAGTTAACCGACTATCTAGAAATCATTGTCAACGATCGCCAGGAGCTGGCCTGGCTTTCTCGAGACTTGTTAATCGGCGTCACCAATTTTTTCCGCGACACCGAGTCATTCGCCTCGCTCGATCGAATTGTACGAGAGCGACTGGTCAATGAATGGAGTGAGAAGCAGCAGATCCGAATTTGGGTCACTTGCTGCTCGACCGGACAAGAGATCTACTCGATTGGCATCATGATGCTCGAAGCCATTGAAGAGTTAGGGCTGCAAAAAGACATCAAAATCTTTGCCACCGACGTGGAGCCCGAAGCCGTTAAGGCGGCCTCAGCTGGCATCTATACCGATGTTGAAGTCGAAAATATGCCGACTCATTTGCTGAACAAATATTTCCGAGCCACACACGAGGGCTGGCAGGTCAGCCGTCGTCTACGCGAACGTGTTGTTGTCGCGAGTCACAACTTGATTAAGGATCCGCCGTTCTCGGCGCTGGATTTAGTTACCTGCCGCAACATGATGATTTATCTGATGCACGACGCTCAACGTCGCGCATTGACGGCGTTACATTTTTCGATGGCCAGAGACGGTATCCTGATGCTGGGTCGCGCGGAAAATCCTCGCGAGGTTGAGCACTGCTTTCAAACGCTAGACGAAAAATCCAAGATCTACACCAATTTAGATGTGGGACGATTACCGCTGGAGTCGATGGTTGTCCCCAATCCCTGGAAAACTAAAGAAACGAGACATTATGGTGACTCCGCGCGACACAGATGAAAACCGCCTAATCAAAGAAATGGCGCTGACTTTTTTGGGCGAGTTCACACCGCCTTGCGTTGTACTCGATGAGCAGGAAAACATCCGCCATGTGTTCGGTGATATTTCCCCGTTCACCCAGCCTCTCAAACCGGGCCGATTCAGCCCGAACATGTCCAACATGGTTCACCAGGACTTGTCCGTTGCGGTGTTTACGGCGCTGAAGCGTTGTAAAGAGGAAGGCAAAGAGATCCACTATCGCAACGTCGTCATGCAGAGTGAGTCTCGTAACGTCCATATCCGCGTCTTGCCCTACATCGATCGCGGCACGAATCATCGTTTGTTTTTAATACTGTTCGAGACCAACGATGATGAAAGTGTCGCTTACAACTCATCAAATACCATTAACTTTGACGAGATTGAGCTGGCGCGCGAACGTATCCAACACTTAGAAGCTGAAGTCCAGCGCCAGAGCGAAAGCCTGCAAGTGACCGTTGAAGAGTTGGAAACGACGAATGAAGAACTGCAAGCCTCAAATGAAGAGCTAACAGTTGCCAATGAGGAGCTGCAGAGCACCAACGAAGAACTCCAATCGGTCAATGAGGAGCTGTACTCGGTTAACGCCGAATACGAGGAAAATATTCGTGAACTGTCCGAAGTAAACTCGTCACTGGACCAAATCATGCGCTCAGCCGCGATTGGAATTCTGATGCTGGACGAATTAGGACAAGTGCAGAGCTTTACCGAGAGCGTTACCTTGTTTTTTCGCCTGATCGACTCAGACGTCGGGCGGCCGCTATCGGACATTCGGCATTCGCTCGATTATCCGGACATGATGGCAGACGTGAACGCCACACTGCAGGAGGGCGAGAGCACCGAGCAACTGGTGACCGGAGCCAATGGGCAACCCGTGCTGGTTCGCGTTAACAGCTACGGTGAGGATCCCGCCAGCGGCGTGGTTATGACGTTCACTCCGATTAAAGCGTCCGGCGTGATAGACGACAAGTAAGACGCAAAAGCCCAGCTACTTAGCTGGGCTTTTTCTTAGGGATATTAGCCCTCGATCAGAGGCGGTTCGCCACCGCCAATCTCGATGGTACGAGGCTTGAGGGCCTCGGGCAGTTCTCGCTCCAGGTCAATGTGCAAAATGCCATTGACTAGATCAGCTCCGAGAACACGAACGTGATCTGCCAAATGGAATCGGCGCTCGAAGTTGCGCTGGGCAATACCTCGGTGGAGGAACTTTTGTTTGTCGCTCTCAACCTCGGCTTTTTTACCTTTGACCAGCAGCTCGTTTTGCTTGGACTCCAAGGTTAATTCTGCGCGATCAAAGCCGGCCACCGCCAATGAGATTCGGTATTTATCTTCACCGGTCAGCTCGATGTTGTAATGGGGGTAACCGCTTGAAGCATCGTGCCGCTGGGCGTTTTCCAGCAACGTGGCTAGCCGGTCAAATCCGACGGTGCTGCGGTATAGGGGTGTGAAATCAATAGTCATAATGCATCCTCGTTTTGAGCAATGTTTTTTTCTGCCCCCGAATTCGGCGGGCACGTTTGAGACCTCTATTGAGCGCCTCGCTTAATAACTAAGGATGCGAAAATTCGATTTCAAGGGCTAAGTCGTTGAATACTCCAACCCTCGTCCCCGCGGGTGTAATTAAAACGATCGTGAAGACGCGAAGAGCGCCCCTGCCAAAACTCAATGCGGTTAGGGATCACACGATACCCGCCCCAATGATCCGGACGGGGGATGTCCTGGG
>JBMYYI010000008.1:0-12686 GCA_049609265.1 Litorivicinus sp.
ACCTGCCCTCAGACGGTGTGGACACAGATGTTTGTCTGGCTGGAAACACGCTTCGAGGGGCCCAGGCACAAACGAATTCGTCTGGACGCGGCAGCCTGGAGCCCTGCCAAGGTACTTCGCAAGGGCGGAAAGCATCTCAGTTGGAGCGCCCTTGCGTTTCTAACCGGTTTAACCTTTGTTGGGTACTTTACCCCGATCAAAGACTTGCCCGCAGACTTTGTAACTGGACAGGCTCATTTCCACGCCTATTTATGGATCCTGGTGTTCGGCGTACTGACTTACCTCAACGCCGGCTGGATGCGCGAAAAAGTCTGCATCTACATGTGCCCATACGCGCGCTTTCAGTCGGTAATGTTCGACGAAGACACCAAAGTCGTCAGTTACAACCCGGCCCGGGGCGAACCCCGCGGCAAGAAAAACCCAGACAATGACAAGGGTGACTGTGTCGATTGCGGGCTGTGCGTTCAGGTATGCCCTACCGGAATCGATATCCGCGACGGCCTGCAGTATGAGTGTATTGGTTGCGCGCTGTGTATCGACGCCTGCGACGGCATCATGGACAAGCTTGAGCGGGATCGTGGTTTGATCAGCTATACCACCGAAAACGAGCTGGCAGGTAAACCCACCCACCTGTTGCGGCCTCGCCTGATTGGATATGCAGTCGCCATGGTATTGATGACGGGTGCATTTACTGCGTTTTTGGCGATGCGCTCTGCCGTCGAAGTCGCTTTGGAGCGCGATCGAAACCAGCTGTTTTCAGAGGCGCTAAGCGGTAATATCGTTAATGATTTTCAGGTGAGCATCCTGAATAAGCAGCCGATTGCTGTTCAGTATGAGCTTGCCATTTTAGACCGGCCGGGAGCGATTCTGAGTGCTCCCAGCGTGATTAATGTTGGTGTAGGTGAACGAGTCACCTTGGGTATTCAGATTGAATTGCCCCCGCAAAAGGTGGTCCAGGCTCGCCTGCCCTTTGTATTGGATGTTCGCGCGCTAGGCAGTGACGTCAGCACCCAATTGGACAGTACCTTTATTGGACCTTCTCAATGGTAAAACCTTGGTATCGCGAGCCTTGGGCTTGGTTTTTATTGATTCCTATCTTGACCAGCGTGACGGTTGGCATGTTTATGTTGCGCCTCGCCATTACGACCTCAGATGGCCTGGTCAGTGACGATTACTACAAAGAAGGCCGAGCCTATAACAAAACCCGGGAACGGGATGAGCTGGCTGCCGCACTCAATGCTCAAGCGATCGTACGATTTGATTCCCTGACCGGTGACATTGGCGTGCGTCTGCAAGGTAACTTCGATCAGCTGGCCGAGGATCTTGTTCTGGACGTGGTGCATCCGACCCGCGAAGGCTTTGACCAAACCCTACCGCTGGCAAACTTAGGCTCCGCCCAGTACACCACCAGTATTGAAAGCCTCATGCCTGGCCCACGATTGTTGGAGTTGTACTCGCCTTCGCAGGGGTGGCGGTTACGCGCCCGTACCCTTTGGCCTGATCAAGACGTCACCTATCTGCGACCGCTTGACGGGCTGTGAAGTGCTACCACTGTGACCTACCCGTTATCGAATCGGGTTGGTCACTCGATCTGGCAGGTGATACGCGTCAATTTTGCTGCGCGGGGTGCCTAGCAGTTGCCGAGCACCTCAACACCCAGGGCCTAAGCCAGTATTACCAAATTCGCCAATCACCAGGCATGCGTCCGGATGAGAGTGAACTCGACCGGCTCGATGCCCAACAACTGCAAAATCGCTTCGCAACTGCTCTGGGCGAGCATCAGCTAAAAATCGAATTGGCGGTTGAAGGCATCACCTGTGGCGGATGCGCCTGGCTGATCGAACACGCACTTGATCAAATTCAAGGCGTGACCCTGTCCTTGGTGAATCTGTCCGAACATCGTGTTCGAATCCATTTCGATCCCCAACAAACCTCCCTGGATGTCATGCTCAAGGCCTTGGCTAGAGCCGGCTATCGAGCCAGCCCCTGGGCCGCCTCTGACGCTGCGGTAGCCGCCCAAAAACAACGTCAGAAAGACCTGACCCGACTGATTATTGCCGGCATTGGGGCGATGCAAGCGATGATGTTTGCGGTGGCGCTCTATGCCAGCGACGGGCAGTTTATCGAGGCTCGGCATGAGCAACTGTTTCGTTGGATTTCCCTGATCGTCAGCATACCCGTGATGGGGTTTAGCGCGGTTGTGTTTTACACCGGCGCCTTTGCTGCCCTGCGAGCGCGCCGGATTAACATGGACGTCCCGGTCAGTACCGCCCTAATCCTGGCTTGGGGTGCCAGCATTTGGCATGTCATCCAAGGCCAGGGCGAGGTGTATTTCGATTCCGTCAGCATGTTTGCTTTCTTCCTGCTGGCCGGACGCTTCTTGGAACGCTCCATGCAGCGACGAGCGCTCAGCGCCGGCGGGCTGGATCGTTTGCCACTCCCCACGCTCGTGACGCGTCTGACAGATCAAGGCAGTGACCGGGTTGAGTTGGACCGCATTCAAGTCGGTGACTGTGTGCAGTGGAATGCCGGTGAATACCTGGCCGTGGATGGCATCATCATCGAAGGCAGCGGCAATATCTCGCAGGCGTTGTTGACCGGCGAATCTGCAGCGATTGATGCGGCCCCAGGGTTTACGGCACTGGCAGGCGCATTGAACGGCGCCACCCCCCTCAAATTAAAAGTCACCGCGGTCGGTGAGCAGCGCACCCTCGCCCAACTAGAAACCCGCAGTGCCCAGGCCCAAAAGCAGCGTCCAACAACGCTGAGGTGGGCCGAGCGTTGGGCAGGTCGTTTTGTCGCATTTCAGCTACTTGCGGCGGGTGGCAGTTATTTAGTTTGGCTAACCCTAGATCCCAGCCGAGCCTTTGAAATCGCCCTGGCCGTGTTAGTGGCCACCTGCCCCTGCGCTTTTGCGCTGGCGGCACCGACTGCGCTGGCCGCGGCTCGCTCTGGCGCACATCAGCTGGGCATGGTACTGCTTTCGCCGAATGCGCTGGAACGCTTGGCCAGTGTAAGTCAGACCGTCACGGATAAAACCGGGACCCTGACCTTAGGTAAACCCAAGATTGTCGATCTACGTTGCCCGACCGATGAAATTGAGCACCTCCAGTCGATTGCCGCGGGCCTCGAACAGGGCATGTCTCACCCACTGGCCAGGCCTTTTGAGACCTATCAACCGCTGACTTTGACCTCTATCGAGGCGGTCCAGGGGAAAGGTGTTCAGGGCCAATACCAGGGCCAACATTGGCAGCTGGGGAGCGCAGATTGGCTAGGACTTGACGCCCCTGCTGGCCATGGTTGGTTGGCCCTTACCTGCAACGCCGAGCTAAAAGCCTGGTTCCAATTAGCAGATCAAGATCGTCCGGGATTGCAGCAGGCCTGCGATGAACTCCCCCAGCCCATTATGGTCCTCAGCGGGGACACCCCGGCCGCGGTCGCGGATTTTTGCTCCCGTCACGGGTTACAAGGACTCGGCGGCCTCAGTCCTGATCAAAAACTGACGTATCTTGAGAAGCACTCACCCCAGCAGACGCTGGCCTTGGGTGACGGCATCAACGACGCCCCTCTGTTGGCTCGTGCCGGGGCATCCATCGCCCTGACTGATGCCAGTGCATTGACCCGAGCGCAATGTGATGGACTGGTGATTGGTAATGATTTAAGAGCCGTTCCCGCAGCGGTTAACCTTGCGCGCCGAACGCGCCAGAAGATCCGGCAAAACCTAACCTGGGCTATTGGTTATAACGCCAGCGTCTTGCCACTCGCGGCCATCGGCTGGCTGCCGGCATGGGCAGCGGCACTCGGGATGTCCTTATCTTCCCTTTTGGTTGTGTTTAACGCCTTGAGGCTGAGAAAATAAGCCATGGATATTATTCTTGCGCTCATTCCGATCTCATTCATTTTGCTGATCACCGCTACCGCGATTTTTTTGTGGGCGATGAAATCAGGCCAATACGACGATCTGGAAGGCCCCGCTCATCGCATCCTGCACGACGATGATGACCCGGCTCATCAGGCAGCCATAAAACCTAAAAACGACCCGGATGAATGATCTTGTTGCCGGCCTGCTCATTGGCCTGGCCGGCGCGACGCATTGCTTGGCGATGTGTGGACCGTTGAGTGCATCGCTGTCATTGTCACTAGATCGCAACCAGCAGCACTTGATCGCCTATGTGGCATTGGGAAAGGTGCTTCTCTATGCACTACTGGGCGCTATCGCGGGACAGGTCGGGGAAACCCTTCACCCCGGTGTTGGCGGGGTTCTTTATTGGTTATCCGGCGCGTTGTTGATCGTGATGGGCTTGTATGGACTGGGCCTGCGCGGTCCCAGTGAGTCGATCACTGGACTGGTCGCGCCCCTGGTGCAGCCGGCCCAGCGCTTAACCCGTTACGTGTGGCCCATACGAACGCCGCTTCAAGGCGTGGTTTGGGGAGGACTATGGGGGCTACTGCCCTGCGGCTTGGTGTATAGCGCACTGGCATGGTCACTGACCGCCGAAAGCCCTGAACAGGGCGCACTTCGGATGTTGGGAATGGGGATAGGAACACTGCCCGCCGCACTCGGAACGGGCTGGCTAGGTCACCGCTTTGGACTGTGGAGCAAAACCGGCCGTCTTGCGAAATTTTCTGGCGTATTACTGCTGCTGATGGGTGTCTATGCCATCGCTCTGGCGGTCGCTCACAATTAACGCCTGCCCAAGCGTATCCGCTGCACCACCCACGCTGGGTGCCTCAAAACTATCCATCATCTGCCGCTCGTCTGCCCGTTGCGAGAAGTCATGCAACTTGGGATCCAGCAATTGACTGGCGGCCACGTTACCCATGGCACCCAGCATGCTTTCAATACGCCCCGGAAACTGGGTTTGCCATTGAGCCAACTGAGCTTTGATGTTCTGACGCTGCAAGTTGGGCTGTGATCCGCACAGGTTGCAGGGGATGATCGGGTAGCCCGCGGCGTCACTATACGCCTGGAGGTCCGACTCACGACAATAGGCCAGCGGACGTATGACCGTGTTCAAGCCGCTATCGCTGATCAACTTCGGTGGCATGCTTTTCAGCGTACCGCCATAGAACAGATTCAACATCAAGGTCTCGAGCATGTCGTCGGCGTGGTGCCCCAGGGCAATCTTGTTAAAGCCATGACGCTGCGCATAGGTGTACAGGATTCCGCGACGCAGACGCGAACACAATCCGCAAGTCGTCTTTCCAGGCTCGATGACCCGCGTCACTGTGGAGTAAGTATCTTCCTCAATGATCTCGTAGGGCATGCCAATCCCTTCGAGATAACTCGGCAAGACGTGCTCGGGAAATCCTGGCTGCTTTTGATCCAAATTGACCGCAAACAACTCAAAGGAAATCGGCGCGCTGGCCTGCAGCTGACGCAACAGATCCAACAGGGTGTAGCTGTCCTTACCACCGGATAGGCAAACCATGACACGGTCGCCCTCTTCGATCATGTGAAAGTCATGAATCGCGCGCCCGACCTGTCGTCGCAAACGCTGATTGAGTTTAGCCTGGGTCATCCGGACGTCCTTAATCGGGGGTGCGGATTATGCCATGCCCACGCCCTTCTGCAATTTTACGTACGCCATCGCCACCATCGTGGCATCACCGATAGCGGTGTGGCGCCCAAAGGTCGGGACATTCAGCTGGGTTAAAATCCGCTCCAGCCGTAGGTCCGCCGTATCCGGTTGTCGGGTCTTTTGCTTGAAGACGTCAGCCAATTCAATCGTCGTGTTTGGCAGTTCAAAACCAAAGGCTTCGCGGATGTAACGATTCAGCAAGGTCACATCAAAGTTGATGTAGTACCCCAAAATCGGGCGGTTGCCGACAAAGTCTAAAAGCCGGGGCAAGGCCTCCTCGATTGGGATCGACTCCTTGAGGTCAACTTTACGAATACCGTGAATCCGAATGGAGTCCGCCGCTTGTTTCGGTGATGGCGGCAGCCTCAGATCCAGCTTCTCACTGGTCATAATCTTCCCTGCACGAATTTTCACTGCGGCCAGGGTCAATAAATCATCCGAGTGGGGATCCAACCCCGTTGTCTCACAGTCCAGACTGACCACTTCATCACCGTGATACGGCATGAACAATGGCTCCCATGGGGTGCCTTGAACCTTGAAGCGTGTGCCTAGTGTTTTGAGTGTTTTGGCAACCATTTCACCCTCGAATATGTAGCTCAGAAGCCAGCCAATCTTTGAACTCTTTGACCACGTGTAGCGCCTCGCGCAGCAAATCGCGTTCTAATCGGTTCAATCGATGTGGCTCGATGTAGTTGTTCACCTGGGTGACATCCGTGCTACCCCCAAGCTGACGCAGGTGGCTGCGCAGCCGGTATTCGCTAAACAGGATCAATGCGCTCTCAAGGTTTCTCCCTAGGCGCTGTTGAATCCCTCCGCAGCGAACCAATCCCTGAATTCGCTTAAAGGTATTGCTTTGACGAACGCCATACTTCAATGCCAGCGCCCGAATCCCGTGGACTAGAGGAAAGATCGCCCCTTTTTTGATGTCCACGCCCTGTTGTTCTTTTTTGACCCGTCCAAAAAGCGTCAGCGGCACCGCAAATCGCATCACAGGCTGTGAGAAATGAGAGACGAAAATATCGGTTGCCGTCATTTCCTCCACCAACACTCGGCCCATTCGGTCCAGTAATTTCGCATCGCCACTGACGCGCTGGGCGTCCAGTACAATCGCCAGGTTCATCAAAGCCTCTTCGTTGAGGTTATGAACCCAGTTCTTCAACTTGGCGTCCCACTCGCTTTCGCTCATTGCCCAGGCCGGATTAGAAATCATGACATTCCCCGGACAGGGTGGAAAACCCAGCTGAATCAGGCGTTTTATGAACAATTCCGTGACCTGCTGTTGCTCAGGCCAGTTGAAACCATCACGGATAATCAGGGCATTGTCCTGATCCGTACGTACGATCTGCTCACCCCGACCTTCACTGCCTAGCACCACCAGCGCGGTATTGGCCCGGACTTCCTCGGTGGTCGTCAGCTCCCAAACCTTGGCCACCAGGCGTGTATTCAACGCCGCCAGCAAATCCATCATGAAGCGAATTCGAGTGCCCTTGTCGACCAGGTTGCGAATCAACGGCTGAACATGAGCGCAGGCCTCATGCAAATCCTCGATGCTCTGAGCCTTTTCGATCATCACCCCAATGTTGTGGCTGCGCGAGCTTAAAAAGCCCAATACATCAGGCAATTCGGCGACACCTACGATGGCGCTGTCTTTTTTAACCACCACGCGTTTGATGTGGTGACGCGCCATGACCGTGAGCGCCTCGAACAAAAACGCATCCGCATCGACCGAGATCAAATTTCTACCGGTACAAACCTTCACCGGGGAATCGGGCGTTTCTCCCTGAAGCGCCGTGGCGTTCAACAAATCCGTGCCGGTCACCAACCCATAGGACCCTGCTTCGCCTTGGAAATCCACCAGCGCACTGTCAATGTGCGCCTCACGCATTTTCAACACGCAATCCCGGATCGAGGTCGTGGCACTCACCACCAGTGCCTTACGGGTGACAGAGTCGCCTACCTTGACCAGGGAGAAATCATCGCCTTCTCGGTCCGGCGAGCTCTGCCAGTGCTTAGACATACTGGCCAAGCCTTTATGGAAGTAGTGCCGGAACTCAGGGTTTTCATGAACCAAATCTAGGAACAATCGGCCGGGTAGGATCTGGCAGATGACCTCTTCATAGGCGATGTAGGCATCACTGGCTTGGCCCTTAAGCACTGCCAATGATCCGAACAAATCACCTTCTGAATACTGCGCGACGAGGTGGATCGAATCCCGTTCGACCGAGTCACCGTCGTACTCTTCTACTTTCCCTTTGATGATGACGAACACGCCCTCGGGCGCGCTGCCCGCTTCGACAATCACTTGCCCTGATTCGAAATATTCCAGATGTAGGCCAGCGCTCAGCCTTTGAACCTGATCCTGCGAGAGCAAGTTAAAAGGCGGAACGCTGAGATCCAGTGCCGGTGTATCCATATTTAAATTCCTTAACGTAAAAGAGGGACGCCATTTCTGACGCCCCTCCTAGGCTAAAAACAGCCCCCAATCATCGAGGGCTGCCGCATTCCACTCTTAGTGAGCGGTTGCTTCACCCGCACCGCGAGGGATACGAATGTCTTCAACCATCTGCTGAATTTCAGCCGGCGGAGCCGCTGTAGCACGCGATACAAAGTAGGCCACAACAAAGTGTAGAACCATACCGATAGTACCGATACCTGTGGGCTTGATGTCCGCAACGATGAAGCCGTTCTTCTCTACGAAGACGTTCAATACGATGTAGGTGAAGGTAAAGACTAGGCCTACCAACATACCTGCGATCGCACCTTCACGGTTCATACGCTTGTCGAAAATACCGTTGATGATAACCGGGAAGAACGACGCTGCAGCCAGACCGAAGGCGAAGGCAACAACCTGAGCCACGAAGCCTGGGGGGTTAATGCCGAGGTAACCAGCAACCAAGATCGCTGCTACCGCTGCACCACGTGCCGCCATCAACTCGTTAGCTTCAGACATAGTCGACTTACCCGTCTCCTTGTCTTTGAAGATAACGCGACCCAACAAGTCGTGAGAGATCGCCGCAGAGATTACCAACAACAGACCCGCTGCGGTTGATAGTGCTGCTGCCAGACCACCCGCCGCGATCAACGCGATTACCCAGTTGGGTAGACGTGCGATTTCGGGGTTAGCCAATACGATGATGTCACGGTCAACATACAGTTCGTTCTGGATAGCTTGGCCAGCGATATCTGCAGAAGGCGTGTTGGTTAGAACGCGCTCACCTGAAGCACCGACTTCACCGCTGTAAGAAGGCTTACCAGCGAAAGCAGCACCGTTAGCGAACTGAATCTTGCCGTCGCCGTTCTTGTCCATCCAACCGATCAGACCACCTTTCTCCCAAGTAGCGAACCAGTTACCCGCACAAGGCATACGAGCCGCATCTTTGCCAGCATCACGTGCAGCATTGATCGCAGCTTCCTGTTCAGCAGTACATTCTGCCGTCCAAGTTGCGTAGTCGCTGTTCTGTACGTTCTTGATCAGGTTCAAGCGAGCGAAAGCGGCAACGCCAGGAACCGAGGTGTACAGAATAGAGATGAACAGCAATGCCCAACCTGCAGAGATACGTGCGTCGCGAACCGTAGGTACGGTGAAGAAACGAACGATAACGTGCGGCAGACCTGCAGTACCGGCCATCAAAGCTACGCACAACAGGAAGGTGTTCCAAACACCAGCACGACCTTCAGTGTAAGGAATGCTGAAGCCCAAGTCCGCGAAGGATTGGTCCAGTGCTGTCAACAGGTAAGTGCCTTGCTCGATCGTGCGAACACCGTTATCGAAGTCAAACGCGATGGTGCTACCTAGGCCCAACTGGGGTAGGAAAGTACCGGTCACCTGCAGTGACAAGAAGACTGCGGGAACCACGAAGGCCACGATCAGTACGCAGTACTGAGCAACCTGAGTGTAGGTAATGCCCTTCATGCCGCCCAAAACAGCGTAGAAGAAAACGATACCCATACCGATGATGACACCGGTGTTCACGTCAACCTGCAGGAAGCGCGAGAATACAACACCCACACCACGCATCTGACCTGCAACGTAGGTGAACGACACGAAGATTACACAGATAACCGCAACGGTACGTGCGAAGTCTGAGTAGTAACGGTCACCGACAAAGTCCGGCACTGTGAACTTGCCGAATTTGCGCAGGTAAGGCGCTAGTAGCATCGCCAGCAGTACATAACCACCGGTCCAGCCCATTAGATAAGCTGCGCCATCACGGCCCAGCAGTGAAACGATACCAGCCAAGGAGATGAACGATGCAGCTGACATCCAGTCAGCGGCTGTCGCCATACCGTTAGCAACGGGGTGAACCCCACCACCGGCTACGTAGAAGTCTTTAGTTGAACCAGCTTTGGCCCAAATCGCGATCCCGATGTACAACGCAAATGACGCGCCGACAAACAGGTAAATCAAGGTTTGTAGTTCCATGATAGGTCCCTTATTCGTTAACGTCGTATTTATCGTCGATCGCATTCATGCGCTTGGCATAAATGAAGATCAAGATCATGAACACGTACATACTTCCCTGCTGGGCAAACCAGAAACCTAGTTTGAAGCCGGCAAATTGAATCGTGTCGAGGAGGTCTACGAAAAGAATTCCGCAACCGTATGACACAACAAACCACACAGCTAGGAGCTGCATAATCGTTGTGATGTTTTCTTTCCAGTAGGCCTGGGCCTTCTGTGCGTCCATTTAAGTCACCTTTATCGTTGTTTTAACAGGCAAGCGAAATCTAGCAAGCTGGGATCAAGGCAGTTAGTCTACTTTGGGATAAGAGCTGTCCCGATGGGAGGGGCAGAACCAAAGGATTTGGTCGTGTTTTCGAGTATTTCATTATTAGCGGTCAGCTTTCTATACATCGCTGCCCTATTTTTTATCGCCTATCGCGGTGACAAAAAGCGCGCCAAGCCGCTCCCCCCTATCGCTTATGCGCTGGCGATTGGCACCTACTGCACCTCCTGGACCTTTTATGGAGCTGTAGGCACCGCCGCTGAATCAGGCTGGTCGTTTTTACCGATCTATCTAGGGCCTATCATTAGTTTTCTAGTTTGCTGGAGCGTGTTTAAAAAAGTCGGCATTTTGACCGACGTCCACGGAATCAGCTCAATCGCAGACTTTATCGCAACCCGCTATGGCAAGGCCCAAAGCGTTGCCGTGTTAGTCACCGCGGTCGCCGTCTTGGTGGTTGTTCCTTACATTGCGCTGCAACTCAAGGCCATTAGCACGACCTGGATGACCTTGACGGGTAGCACCAACGAAGCGCCACCGGCCCTACTGGCAACCCTACTGATCACCACCTTTGCGGTTGCCTTTGGTACGGCTCAATTAAATCGCAAGGAACATCACCGCGGCCTGATGCTGTCGCTGGCACTGGAGTCCGCCTTTAAGTTAATCGCCTTTGCAGCAGTCGCCTTTACGATCACCCAGATCAATTTTGATGGCTTTGCCGGGCTGATCAGCACGGCCGCCGCAGAGCCCAAGGCCCGCGCGTTATTCGAGACCGACTTTGCAACGCCCCTATTTTTGACCCAGACCCTGATTGCCGCCTTGGCGGTATTTTGCCTACCTCGGCAATTCCAGCTGAGCTTTGTTGAATCCGGCGGCGCTGAGCGCACCGACATGGCGCGCTGGGTTATGCCTCTTTACCTGGGGCTTTTCGCAATACTGGTCATTCCGATCGCAGCCGCAGGCCTGGTGCTGTTACCGGAGGGCTCAAACCCCGACCTATTCGTGTTGCTGCTGCCCATGGCAGCTGAGCAAGAGTGGCTGATTCTGCTGGCGTATTTAGGTGGACTATCCGCAGGCATTGCCATGATTGTGGCCGCCACGATGGCGCTGTCCACCATGATCTGCAACGAGTGGGTGGTGCCGGCCTATGTTGGGCTGGGACGGGATCAGGATCAGGGCGACCTCTCCGAAATCATTCTAGCCAGTCGGCGCTGGGCCATTGTGGCCGTTATGTTGCTGGCATTTTTCTATCACGAGGTTACAGCAGACACCAATCGCCTGGCCAATATCGGACTGCTGGCCTTTGTTGCAGCCGCTCAATTCGCGCCCGCACTACTGGTTGGCCTGTATTGGCGCGGCGGCAATCGCAATGGCGCTTTGTTAGGTTTGCTGATTGGAGTCAGCATCTGGGGCTTAACCTTGGCGATCCCCACCGCGCTGGGCATGACAGCGCAACAGGCGATCGAATGGAAAGAGGGCCTGGGCCTCTTGGGCGCCGAAGTCTTAGATCCCATTAGCCACGCCACACTGTGGTCGCTGACCCTGAATCTGCTGGCCTACGTACTGGGCTCCATGCTGACACGACCCAATTTTTCCGATCGGATGCAGGCCAGCATTGTGGTCGATGCCACTGCATTGGCGACCACCCCTAAGGCCTGGCGCGGCAGCCTGAGCGTCGGTGACTTAGAAGTATTGCTGGCACGTTATTTGGGCGAACAAGCCGCTCGCGTCGCCTGGCTCGAAATCCAAGAGAGTCTCAGCCATCCCTTGCCACGTGCCGGCGTCGAAGCCGGCGTTGAGCTGCTGAACATGGTCGAGCGCCGTCTAGCTCAAGTGATGGGCGCGTCCAGCGCACGGCTGGTACTGGATGCTCGAGCCCGCGGACGGATGGTTAAGGCCGATGAGCTGGTTTCGGTCGTCGAGGAGTCCAATCGAGCCCTGCAGACCAGTCGCGAGCAATTGATGGCCGCCCTAGAAAACTTAGCCACCGGGGTCAGCGTGGTGGATCACGAACACCGTCTAGTCGCCTGGAACAAACGATACAAAGAGATCTTTGATTATCCTGAACACCTGCTACAAGCCGGGCGACCGATCGCTGAATTAATTCGATTCAATGCACAGCGAAATTTCTTTGGCGAAGGCGATTTGGAACAACAGGTCCAGCGCCGGATCGAGCACCTAACCACCGGTCGTAGCCACCGCCGCATCTCCTACCTGCCCGACGGCACCGTCATCGAGATCAGTGGCAACCCGATGCCCGACGGTGGCTTCGTGACCAGCTTCTATGACATCACTGAGCTAAAACGAAATGAGCACGCCCTGAAGTCATCGGAAGCCAATATCCGGCTGTACACCGATAGCCTGCCGATCATGCTGTCGT
>JBMYYI010000008.1:12696-51982 GCA_049609265.1 Litorivicinus sp.
GCCGCGTATTGTTCGTCAACCAAGCCTTTGAAGACATCATGGGCATGAAGCGCGAAAACATTCTGGGCAGACATGCGTGGGAGATTTTCGAACCCGAAGAGTACGACTTGCGCCAGCCGCACATGACCACCGCGCTCTCGGGCTCTGCTACCCAGTTCGAAGTTCAACTGGAATACGCGGGCGCCCCGCGCTACTTCGAAGCGACCTACACGCCGCATGCTAAAGACGAGCACATCCTAGGGGTCTTTATCATGTACCAGGACGTAACCGAGCGTCGTATTGCCGAGATGCAGCTCAAAGAGGCCAATGAGACGCTAGAGGAACGAGTGGTCTTGCGTACCGAGGAGCTCAGCCGGGTAAACCAGCAGCTCATGAATGAAAACCAGATCCGAGCCCATACCGAAACCGCTCTGCAACAAGCCAAGCGCGAAGCGGACTCTGCCAACCTTTCGAAAACTAGGTTCCTAGCCGCGGCCAGTCATGACCTGATGCAACCGCTTAATGCGGCTCGTCTATTTGCCGCCGCGCTGCAAACTCGAGTCAGCGACGAGGCGCTTGAGCTGGCGCAAAACCTTGATAGCTCGCTGGATAATGCAGAGGAGCTGTTAGGCACACTGCTTGAAATCTCCAAGCTAGACGCCGGTGCAACTAAGCCCAATCTGTCGCCACAAAACCTGAAGCCCATCATGGAGAAACTGTCTGTCGAGTTTGGAGCCCTGGCCGATGAAAAAGGCATCAAGCTAAGAGCTCGACCCCGAGAAGCCTGGGTCAACGTCGATCCCTTGATGTTGCGACGGGTGTTGCAGAACTTTCTATCCAATGCCTTGCGCTACACCCGCCAGGGAGGCGTGCTGTTTGGCGCTAGAATCCGACAGGACAGGGTTTCGATCGAAGTTTGGGACAGCGGTATCGGCATCGCCAAGGCCGACCAAACACGGGTGTTCGATGAGTTTGCACGGTTGGAGTCTGGGCGCGCTCAACACGACAGCGGCATGGGCTTGGGCCTGTCAATCTCGATCCGATTGGCCAAGCTGATTGGCGGACAAATCGACTTGAAATCAACGGAGAACAGAGGCACCTGTTTTAGCTTGGTGCTGCCGCTCACACAGGCCCGTGCTGAACCCGTACTGCCCGCCCGTAGTGCACGCCAATCCCGAGCCAGTTTGCAGGGGCTCAAAGTGCTCTGTCTGGACAATGAAGAAATGATTTTGGAAGGTATGGATCGCTTGCTGTCCGACTGGGGCTGCACCGTCTGGCCGTGTACTAGCGGCTATGAGGCCTTGCGCACTATTGAAGACAACGGGGTGCCTGATTTGTTGATCTTGGACTACCACCTAGACAACCACGCCACCGGTATCGAGGCATTAGAGGCCATCACAACGGCCCTGGGCTCATCACCGCCGGCTATTTTGTTGACCGCGGATCGATCTGATGAAACCCGCACGTTGGCTCAGAGCCATGGTGCCCGGGTGATGAACAAGCCCGTCAGGCCCGCGGCATTGCGGGCACTGATGAGCGCCTTGAAAGGCTAATTACTCGGCGGGAGCCGCATCTTGGATCAGAGGCTTGAGTTCGCCGTTCTGATACATCTCAACCACAATGTCACAGCCGCCGACCAGCTCACCGTTGACCCACAGTTGCGGGAACGTCGGCCACTGAGCAAAACCCGGCAAGGTGGCACGGATGTCGGGGTGTTCCAAGATGTCCACGTAGGCAAAAGGACGTTCGCACGCCATCACCGCCTGAACGGTCTGCGCCGAAAAACCACATTTAGGTCCGCGCGGATCGCCCTTCATGTAGAGCAGTACGGGGTTATCAGCAATTTGCTGCTTGATGGTGTCGATTGTGTCAGACATAGGACTCTCTGCTTGATTGATTTGTCGTGTTAAGTGCGGCCAGCTGACCCTAACACAAGGGCTAGCTTGCAATGACGCCGCGGCCGAGTATATTCGACGGTTTTTCGGTAGGAACGCAAGTTGAATACGCCCCGTCACTTTTTACGCTTCAACGATTTGACGCGCCAGGAAGCGCACGCCGTTTTACGACGCGCCGCCCAACTCAAAATTGAACAACGCACTGGTATCCGCCATCCAACGTTAGCCGGCAAAACCCTAGGCATGGTGTTCGAGAAATCATCCACCCGAACCCGCGTTAGTTTTGAGGCCGGCATATTTCAGCTGGGGGGCACCGGACTGTTCCTGAGTCCACGGGACACGCAACTGGGCCGAGGTGAACCCGTTGAAGATACTGCCCGCGTCTTTAGCGAGATGATCGATCTGGTCATGATTCGTGCCTACGATCACGCCATGGTTGAGACCTTTGCGGCCTACTCGAGCATCCCCGTCATCAACGCGCTGACCGACGACCACCACCCCTGCCAAATCCTTGCCGATATCCAGTGTTTTATCGAACACGTGGGTCCAATCGAAGGCAAGACCGTTGCTTGGATCGGTGACGGCAACAACATGGCCGCCAGCTGGATGGATGCGGCGCGGGTCATGGGCTTTAACTTGGTCCTGAGCGGACCCCAGGGCTACGATCCCAGCCCAGAGTTGCTTGCCGAGTATCAAGACTGCGTGCGCATCGAGCGCGATCCCATCAAAGCGGTAGCTGGTGCCCACTGCGTTACCACCGATGTGTGGGCCAGCATGGGTCAGGAAGAAGAGCAAGCCATTCGAGCCAAAGCCTTCGCCGACTACCAGGTCACCGAGGCTCTGCTGGACGCCGCAGACCCCGAGGTCATTTTCTTGCATTGCCTGCCCGCGCACCGCGGTGAGGAAGTCAACGAAACGGTGCTGGATGATCCGCGCAGCAAGGTGTTCGACGAGGCCGGTAACCGCTTGCATGCGCAAAAAGCCCTGATGGAATTCCTAGTTCTGGGCGAACGCTTCCCTGCGGCTGTATAAAAAGGCATACTGGTTAAAACCCCAGAGGACATGCCATGCAACCGTTAAGCCCAGGCCAGGAACGGGTCTACAACCAGATCCGCAAACACATGGATCTAAATGGTGTACCGCCGACCCGAGCTGAACTGGCTCGGGACCTGGGATTCAAAAGCGCGAACGCGGCCGAGGAACACCTCAAGGCACTGGCGCGCAAGGAATATATCGAACTGACCCGCGGTGCCTCGCGGGGCATTCGTTTGTTAATCGAAGACAACGACAGCACCCCATTAATCGGTAAAGTCGCGGCCGGCGTCCCCATCAGCTCCGAAGCCAATATCGAAGCCCAGATTCAATTCCCTAAAGATCTATTTCGTCAGGCACCGGATTACCTGTTGCGCGTTGAAGGCGACAGTATGATTGGGATCGGCATTATGGACGGTGATATTTTGGGTGTCGTGCAGGCCAACACGGCCAAAAATGGCGACGTCGTGGTCGCCCGGGTGAACGAAGATGTCACCGTAAAACGCTTTGAGAAAACCGGCCAGCAGATCAAACTCATCGCCGAAAACCCAGCCTACGAGCCTATCTTGGTCGGGCCTGAGGATGATTTCCAAATCGAAGGCCACATGCTGGGCCTGATCCGGCTTTAGAATTCTGCGTAGGCGCCCTGCATTTGAAGGCATAGGGCGTCTAAGCTTGCCAACCAAGTGGCATAACCGGATTCAGCCCCCTGCGCGATCAGCGCCTGATCCTCATCAACGCTGCCGATTAGACCTTCAGCCTTGCGGGGCCGTAGCGCCTTACGACACGCTCCCCAATACGGCCATGACATCAACTGATCCCCTGCCGCACTCGGTAAGTCCCGTGAGGCCAATTCTTTGATGGTCTGAGTCTCATCACCCACCCCACGCAAACCGTGGTGTTCACGCAAGGCGGCCACCAACTCATCCTGGGCCTGGTTCAAATACCACAGCGTTGCTCGCTCAAAGCTGTACTGCCGATCAGCTGGGGCTGAAGCCCGCGCTTCCACCTGTGCCTGGGCAAGGTGGAGTAAGGCAAAGACACTCGCCAGTTTCATGCGCCAGCCAGTGAAGCCTCGTCGATCCAACGGCCGTTGCGCCAGAACTGCTTCCACTTACTGGCCTTGCCATCAATCTCGCTACCTAGGTACATCTCTGCGGTTTTTCGGCTGTAACGAATCAGTGTGGGGTTGCCATCGGGATCCGTGTCAGGTCCATTGAACAAAAACGCGTATTTCTCAGGCAGCTGGGCTTTAACGCCGCGGATCTCTTTGAGCAGGGGCGCTCGAGTTTCCCGGTTGCGCGGAAAGCCAGACGCTGCCAGGAACAGACCCGTCGCACCATCCCGAAGCACATAATGATCCTCGACCTTGCGGCACTTAAGATCAGGCATGGAAATCGGATCCATCTTGGGCGGCGCAGGCTGGCCGTTTTTCAACAATTTGCGCGTGTTCTTGCACTGATCGTTGGTACATCCAAAGTACTTGCCAAAACGCCCCGTCTTGAGCTGCATTTCGCTCTCACAGCGATCGCACTCCAAGCTAGGCCCGTCATAGCCTTTGATCTTAAAGCTACCCTGCTCAACCTCAAAACCATCGCAATCCGGGTTATTGCCGCACACATGCAACTTTCGAGAGGCATCAACCAAGAATGAATCCATCGTGCTGTTGCATTGGGTGCAACGGCGCTTGTTCATTAGGGCTTTGACTTCGGCTTCTTCGGCATCGATGCCTTCATCGATGGCCTCATCACCCGGCACCAAGTTGATAGTCTGCTTGCAGGGTTGTTCGTCCTTGGGCGCCGAGTAACCGCTGCAACCGAGGAAGGTGCCGGTGGTCGCCACACGAACCAGCATCGGACGCTGACAGGCGGGGCAGCTAATGTTGGTCGCAGTCGCCTGGTTACCCAACATCTCTTCTTGGGCGCGAGTCAACTTCTGACTAAAGCCGGCATAAAACTCGTTCAAAACCTGCTTGAAAGGTTTTTTACCCTCGGCGACGGAATCCAACTGCCCTTCCATGTTCGCGGTGAATTCGTAGTCCATCAGATCGTCGAAACAACTCACCAGACGGTCCGTGACAATCTCGCCCATCTTGTTGGCAAAGAAGCGGCGGTTATCGACTCGAACGTACCCTTTGTCCTGGATGGTTCCAATAATCGCAGCGTAGGTCGAAGGCCGGCCAATTCCGCGCTTTTCAAGCTCCTTGACCAAGGCCGCTTCACTGAATCGTGCAGGCGGTTTTGTAAAATGCTGAGTCGGTCGCATCGGCGGCTGAATCTCAACCCATTCGCCAACTTTAAAGTCGGGCAAAATCGGCTCTTCGCCTTTGCCGCCCGGCGGCATGACCCGTTGGAAACCGTCGAACAGACGCACACGGCCACGTGCACGCAACTCGATCCCATCCGCCAGCACCGTCAACGCGGTTGAGGTAAAGCGCGCGGGCACCATCTGACAGGCCATAAATTGCCGCCAAATTAATTCGTACAAACGAACCGCATCGGGCTCAACTCCCACCAAAGTTCGGGACGTCGCTGCAACATTGGCCGGACGAATCGCCTCGTGGGCTTCCTGTGCGTTTTGTTTACTGCCGTAATAATTGGGTGCGTCAGGCAAATAATCCGCGCCGAATTCCGAGCCGATAAACTCCCGTGCAGAGGCAATGGCATCGGCACTTAAGAAGGTCGAATCCGTTCGCATGTACGTGATGTGACCGGCTTCGTACAAGCGCTGCGCCAGTGTCATGGTTTTCTTGACGCCGTACCCTAATCGGGTGCTGGCGGCCTGCTGCAAGGTTGAGGTAATAAAGGGCGCACCGGGCTTGGTTTGCGTGGGCTTGTCTTCACGATTCGCGATATTCAAGGCACCCGCGGACTGAATCCGGCCAACGATGGACTCGGCCTGAGCCTGATTCACCATTTTGAGGGCCTTACCGCCATCCTTGGTCGCTTCAAATTCAGCAACGCCACTAGCGCCGGCTAAATCAGCATGCACATTCCAGTATTCGTCGGGCACGAACGCTCGGATTTCGCGCTCACGCTCGACCACCAGTCGCAGCGCGACCGATTGAACCCGGCCAGCGGACAGACCTTTAGCCACTTTGCTCCACAACAGCGGGCTCACCATAAAGCCCACCACGCGATCCAAAAAGCGACGAGCCTGCTGGGCATCAACTCTGTCCTGATCGACGGCTCCAGGGTGCTTAAACGCTTCCTGGATGGCTTTCTTAGTGATCTCGTTAAAGGTCACCCGACGATAACGGCTGCGATCTCCACCTAGCATCTCGGCTAAGTGCCAAGCGATGGCCTCACCTTCGCGGTCCAAATCCGTTGCGAGATAAATCTCATCTGCCTTGTCGGCTAATTGCTGGAGCTCCCTGACCACTTTTTCCTTGCCAGGGATGACCTCATACTCGGCGATCCAGTCGTTTTCTGGGTCAACCCCCATGTTCGCAACCAGCTTTTTCTTTGCCTGTTCAGCTTTGTAGAGGGCTTTTTCTTCAGGGGGAAGCGAGCGGGTATAAGCCGCTTTGCGAGCTCGCTCCTTGGCATCCGCAGTCGATTTTTTAGCCTGTTTAGGCAAGTCACGAATATGCCCTACGCTGGATTTAACCACGTAGTCCGAACCTAAATATTTGTTGATCGTTTTCGCTTTGGCGGGCGATTCCACGATCACTAGAGCTTTGCCCACTAGGCACCTCGCTGACAGTAAGTGGCGCTTGTATATGCGTTTTTACAAAAGCAGGTCAAGAGATTGGGGTCAAGAAACTTTCACCCCGGTCGATAAATAAAACTCACTCGCACTGATCTGAAGACATGAGTAATGCACTGGCCATCTGGCTTTTAGTTGCCATTGTGGGGGCCCTAACCCTCAGCTCAATTCTGTTCAATCGCCAACAGCAGGCCGTCGTGCGCGCAGCGCAGGCCAACAAACTCTCAAAACAGGTGGAGCAGCTTGACCCGCTGATCGCGTTTTTGGATCTCATTGGCGCCAGCCAAGTTGCCAAAGAAGCCGTGCATGACCTTCGCCAGAAACTAATTACACGGCTGGCACAGCTCGCTCCTGATGACGGCTGGGCGGCGCAGATGGGGATGCATGCGCCCCAGTCCCCTGCTCGCCCCAGCGGGCCCTTTACGCTGCGTAGCTCGTCACAGATCCAGCAGGTCCAGGCGATGCTCAGCGAGGGCATTTACTATTTAAAGCCGCGACTAAACGACCCTGACGTCATTGCAGAGCTGACTGACCTGTATGCCTTGGTGGCCTCAGACACGCTCATGCATGCGGCCGTTGAGGCGGTCAATCAGGATAAATTCCACGAAGCGCGGGCACTGATGACCAAGGCCAAGTCAGCGTTGAGCTATCCGGCACTGACCGGCAGCGTGCGCCTGGATCGCGATAAGCGGATCCAAGAAACTGCCATGGCCATGGCTATGGCCAAGCGCGCGCGCCAAAAGCTAGAAAGCGATCTGCGAGAAGGCTCGCAGATTGAGCAAGCCTTTATGGAAATGCTGGATCTTCCGGTTCAGTAGTAGCCTTTTACCCAGCCCTGTTGCTGCCCCCAGTAGAGGGGACCACCGCGCCAGGCGGGGAAACCCAATCCCAACAAACAAGCCATGTCCGCAACCGCGGCGCTGGCGACGACGCCCTCGTCAACACACAGGGCCAGCTCCTGCACCATCGGACGCATTAAGGTCTCGATGATTTCCTTATCGCTTAGCGTCGTTTGGCCTGACGCATAGGTTTCACTCAATCGAGTGGGCATCAAACGACCCCGTGCATCCGCTTCAAATTGGTACAAGCCAGCCTGGTTTTTTTGCCCAAGCGCACCGACTGACAAACGTTCCCGCAAAGCGGAGGGCTGAGGTGGCGGCATGCGGTCGGGGAACCCTTGCGCCATCACATCGCTGGCGTGAACACAGGTGTCGATTCCAATCACATCGCTTAACACACCCGGGCCCATGGGCCAGCCGTAAGCCTTCATAACCTGATCGATATGGGCGATATCGTGACCCTGTGCGGCCAACGCATCAAAGGCATTTAAATAAGGGAACAAGACCCGATTCACCAGAAAACCCGGACAGTCGTTGACCACCACCGCGCGCTTTCCTAAACGCCCTGCCATCGCCACTAATTGGGCCACGGTCTGGGCGCTGGTGTCCGCCCCTTTAATCACTTCGACCAGAGGCATGACCGGAACCGGATTGAAGAAATGCAAACCTGCAAAACGGGCCGCATTACTGGCCGCTGTGGACAATTCAGTAATCGACAGCGTGGAGGTATTCGACGTCAAAAGCGCATTGTGGCCACAGGCTTGATCAGCCTCGCTAAGAACTGCTTTTTTGATATGGGCTTGCTCGGTGACAGCCTCGATGATCAAATCACAACCGGCGAGGGCGTCCAGCTGCAAACTCAAGGCTAGACGAGCGTGAATCGCATCAACGCCAGCCTGATCCAGCTTGCCCTTTTTCACAGCCGCCTTGGCCAAGCGGTCAATCTCGGCCTGAGCGGTCGCTAGCGCCTGCTCGGTGATGTCACGCACAACGACTTCAAATCCACAGAGCGCGCACTGCCAGGCGATACCGCCGCCCATGATTCCAGCTCCAAGCACGCCCACTTGGCTGATGTCCAATTGCGATGCGGCGATCTGCTTCACTTCTCGTTTGCACGCCTGGTCATTGAGGAAACGCTGGACCAGCGCAGCGCTTTCATGGCCCTGGGCTAGCGCCACGAACACGTCGACCTCTGCCTCTTGCGCCGACTCCAAAGACAACCCTTGAATGTCCTGCATCAGTTGCACAATCTGCGACTGCGCTTGCAGGCCAGGCTCGGGTTTGACTAACTCCAGGGCCTCATGCGCTCGCTGGGGATGATGCAAGCCGCGCTGGGGATCCGAGGCTTGCAACAAAAAAGCGACCGCTTGCTGTTTGTCCTCCACAAGCTCGTCTAACAAGCCTGCGCCCATCGCCGCCGGCTGTTTCAAGGGACGTCCGGAGAGAATAAAGTCGCAGGCGTTTTTGTAACCCATCAAGGCCGCACTGCGGACCGTCCCGCCCCATGAGGGGCATAACCCTAATGTGACCTCGGGCAGGCCGACCTGGGCACTTTGATCAGCGATGCGATAATCACAAGCCAAGGCCAATTCAAACCCACCGCCTAGTGCAAATCCCCTAACCCATGCGACGGAGGCACTAGGTAGACGGGCAAATCGATCAAACACTCGCTGAGTGGCGGCAATTCTATTTTTGACTTGATCTGAAGGCTCTGCGAACCATTGCGCAAACGCCGTAATGTCAGCCCCCAGCACAAAGTCACGGTGCTCGCTGTATACCAATACAGGCAGTGGATCAGACTCAATTTCCGTCAAGGCTTGATCGATCGCACCGATCAAGGATTCGTTCAAGACGTTGACCTTGGTGGCTTGCAGTAACAACTCGTAATGCGTGGTGTGACGAGTCAATAGGACGGGATTCATTTCGCAATCTCCTGACGTTGCGGGCATGTTTTTAACCAGGCTTTTAACGGGGCTAGCTGCTCAGCTTGCTCGTGGTCCCACCAGACACCAATCTGGCTAGCGTTTCCGTCGACCCCCAAAATATGCGCGGGTGCTTGGCTCAACCATGAATGCATTTGATCCGCCACACGATGGCTATTGGGGTAATCAGCCTGTCCCACCCATTGATCACCCGACTTCCAAATTGAAAAATGTTCACCGCTAACGCCACCGGCCAGCGAGTAAAACGGAACCATCGGTGACTCGTGCCGCTCCTTGGCCCAGTCACTCAAGCTGCGCACCGCGGGCACTAAACCCATTTTTCGGGCGGCCTGACGACATTCCATTTGACGCTTTTCCATCGGTGAGGGCTTGAGCCAGCTAAAGCCGCTGTATATCAGGGCCACCGCCACCAACATTGCTATCCAGAACGCCATCGTGTTTCTCCTTGTTTGCAGTGCACAATTTGCATGATGCATCGACAGATGAAAAGGCCTGCGTTTTGGGTACACTGCCGCCCATGTTTGATATTGCCGTAAACCTTGCTGACGACCAGTTACGTAACGACACCGATGGCGTGCTGAAACGCGCCCAGCAAGCGGGCGTTAATCAATGCCTGCTAGTGGGTACCGACATCGAGGAATCTCACTGGCTTGCGCAACAATTTGATCAGTTACAGCAACCTTGGACGGCGGGCATTCACCCACACTACGCGCAGCAGGCACCAGCCGACTGGCTGGATCATCTGCGGAAACTTCAGGCCTTACCAGGTTGTGTGGCAATCGGTGAGTGTGGCCTGGATTTCTTTCGGATGTTATCGCCGCAACAGTGCCAAATAGACCTGTGCCAGGCTCAAATTGAATTAGCGGCTGAGCTGTCAAAGCCCGTGTATCTGCACGATCGAGACGCCAGCGAATCACTGCTAAAAATACTTAATAATTCACCAAGGGTTAACGGCGTAGTTCATTGTTTTACGTCAGATAAGCAATCTCTTGATGATTATCTATCAATGGGTCTGCACATCGGAATTACAGCCTGGTGCCTTGATGAGCGGCGAGGCCAAGCCTTGGCCAAACTGGTGCCAACGATACCCAGCGAGCGCTTGTTGATCGAAACAGACGCGCCCTACTTAGTGCCACGGACCCTCAAACCTCGACCCAAACGAAACGAACCACAATTCTTAGGACATATCATTGAGGGCGTTGCGGCACTGCGCGGCGAAAATGCCGATGAGCTGGCTCGCCAAACAACAGCCAACGCACAGGCGTTATTTCAATGCTAGTGCGGCAGCTTTGCGATACGTTTAATCACGAATTTGCTGATTTTCAAACTCGCCTAGTCGGCGGATTTGATGAACCCTTTTACCAGGCGGGCCCACCGGCTCAAATTCAATTTCGAGCCGATTATCCGCGCAGCGCATTGCACGAAGTCGCCCACTGGTGTGTCGCCGGCAACGAGCGTCGCAAGCTGGATGATTACGGTTACTGGTACGCTCCCGATGGTCGCAACGCAGCCCAGCAAAAAGCATTCGAGCAAGTGGAAGTCCGACCTCAGGCGCTGGAATCCCTATTCTGCGCAGCCTTGGGAATCGAATTCAGTCCAAGCCTGGACAACCTCAACGGTGACGCCGGCGATGGCCGCGGATTTGAGCAAGCCATTGAGCAGCTCTTGGCCGAATGGCAAAACCATCCCCAGAACATTCCGCCTCGCGGCCAACGTTTCATCAACAAACTGAGTCAACTGCGATGCGATTAATGCAGGAGTGGTCGGCCATTTGGCGGATCGCCGGACCACTGATTGTCAGTCAGCTCTGCTACACCGGGATGGGCTTTGTCGACGCCCTAGTGGGTGGCCGTTCCGGGCTGTTTGATCTGGCGGGTGTTGCGGTCGGCACTGGCATTTGGTTACCCATCGCATTGTTTTTGTCCGGGCTGGCGTATGCGGCCACCCCGTTGGTCGCAAAGGGTGAAGGCCGAGGCGAGTCTACTGACGCGCCCTTCTGGGTCGGCCAAGGGCTCGTACTGATGTTGGCGCTGGGCTTATTGGCCTCTGCTCTGCTGCTACTGAGCGCAGATACGCTACTCGGCGCATTTGGGACTGACCCTGACACCCGATTGGCAGGCACTGCTTATCTGGCCGGCATCGCCCTAGGCGCCCCCGCATTTTGTCTATTTCAAAGCTTGCGCAGTGCCTTAATCGGCCTGGGGCAAACCCGGTTAGAAATGATCATCGCGATCAGCATGCTGGCCTTGAACCTACCGCTGAGCGCGGCTCTGGTGTTTGGATGGTGGGGCATTCCGAAACTAGGCAGCTTCGGTATCGGACTAGGAACGGCCTTGGTCTTCTGGCTCGGATCAGCGGCACTTTGGATGGGCCTATGCCGCGGGCATCCTGAGGCACGACCGCGCTGGATGCATCTGCGGTTTCAGCGCGCTCGTATTCAAGCTCTATTCAGTTTCGGCTGGCCAATTGGCCTTGCAATCGCGGTTGAGGCGAGTGTGTTTTCGATCATTGCTCTGTTGCTCGCGCCCCTGGGTGCGGTCGCGGTCGCCTCACACACCATTGCCCTCAACCTTTCCGCCATGTTCTTTATGCTTCCACTGGGCATTGGTCTGGCGGCTACCAGCCGGGTTGGCTATCTGCGTGGAACCGGTGACCTAGACGCCGCATTTTTCAGTACAAAAGCGGCCATTGGATTGGGATTGGCGATTGCTTCAGTAACCTGCGTTCTGACGTTTGCTTTTCGCGTGCCTTTCGCCACTCTGTATGGCTCTAATCCAGAAGTCACCGCACTGGCTGCCGGTTTGATGATTTTTGCGGCGATTTATCAATTGCCCGACAGTGTACAAGTGATTGCTGCAGGCGCCTTGCGGGGCTTTGAAGACAGCAAGGGCCCGCTGGTGGTTTCCTTGATCGCGTACTGGCTAATTTGCTTGCCTGGCGGCCTTTGGCTGGGCCGGGAAGGTCCTGCAATGGGGGCCGCTGGCTTTTGGATTTTTCTCATTATTGGCTTGACCTTGGCATCCATTGGCATGGGTATTCGGCTGCGGCAAATCCGACGACGCTTGAATTAACTCCGGCTGCGCCCACCCAAAACAAATGCGAAAACTTATTTTTGTATCGGCATCTTTGATATCGGCCGGCCTTGTATGGCTGAGCTGGTCGCCGCAACCCGCTGTCGCTCTGATGAGTGACTATCGTGATCGCCTGGCGCGTACGACCCAGACGGATATTCCGCTCGAACTTCCCAACCCAGTGCGGCTGTTAACCGAGCGTGAGCAAAGGCTCTCACCCCTACCCGAGGCACGAACCTCGCTGGGTAAAGCCCTGGGTTTGGGTGAGTGCGGGCTGGTTCCGGAACTGGCACGGGTGAATAACTCACTGGGTAAAGTGGCTGCTGCCAGCACTCAACTTTTGCAGACCCAGCGGATTCTGGCGCTGGCTACCCCCTGCCAACCCGACCACTCGGCCCTGCAGGATTCCTTGGATGAGTTAATCCAGCATCGCCGACAACTCTGGCCTCACTTGTTAAACAACACCTTAATCGCAAGCCCAGAGTGGGAGGAGCATTTTAAATCCTCGACCCCAGCCCTGGCACCCAATGCCACCATCGACACCGCGCTGGCGGGTCTGCTGGGCTGGATGGGGCAACAGCGGCCTAATCAACCCAAAGATCCCGACCGTTTAATCGAATGGTTGGGACGTTTGAAAGACTCCGATCAGGGCGCCGCCGTCCTCAACGCGCAACGATTAATAGAAGGCACGCTCCCCGCTATGACCCAAGCGTTGCGGGACACGCCCATCTGCATGGGCCCTGGCACCGCTGAGCAGCGCAAACTCGCGCAACAGGTGTTTGCCAGCCAATACCTGGGGCGCGTGCAACCTTGGCTAGCCAATGTCGAGCGTGGCTTGCGACCGGTTTATCAAGCCAGCCCGATGCTGGCCGAGCTCTCGGGCATTAAGCGACGGTGGCTCGCGACGGATCAGACCTTGACGAGTTTCCAAGAACAGATCAAAGCGCATGCGCTGGCTTGGCGAGATTTGCTAGAACGCTGTGGTGTTAGTCCTTCAAGCAGCTGATCTTTCTAGATCTCTCCTATACTGGGGGCGTGAACACTTCCGTCATCGATTTAGAGTTACAGCGGCGCGCGCGTCTAGCAAAACCTGTCCGGCTATTGCCTGATCTGGATGGGTACTCCTGCCTGCTTGACTTTGGCCTGGGGGGCGAACGCCATGACGTTCTGGCCTGGGCGCTGTTGGAAGATCAAAGTGTCAGCGCAATGGTGCTGTTAAACGCAACCCTGACTCCTGTGACACAGCTGGGCAGACGGTTCGGTGGATACTGCGATGGGCAGCTGGAACACATCAACACACATCCCCCCGGTTTTGTGTTGCCTAGCTTGATGGCTGCCAAGGACCATTTCGACCCTCCTCACAGCATGCAGTGCCCGGATATGGCCGATCTATCGGTAGCGTTTTGCCATGATGATCAGTGGTCATTTAAGCCACTGCAGATGTGGAGTCTGAAAAATGGGGACGTCGCACCCCTGGTCGACTATCAGACCCGGACGGCACAGGGCCCCCGCTGCATTCGTATCGATTCGCGACGTTACTCCAGCTTCGCCGGATTAGTTAGTGCCGCCCAAATTGGCCAGCTCAAAGCCGGCGGCCCCGTGGGCATGGACTTTTTTGGTCTGTTGCCCAGCTATCGCACCTGAATTAAAAAAACCCACTCACCTTCCAGAGTTTCAGTCCCCAGTAATTCATGGCCCATCGCCGCACAGTACTTAGGTACATCCCTAAGCGCTGCAGGGTCTGTGCTAATCAATCGAACGTGATGGCCAGAAGGACAGTCTTCAATGTGTTCGCTGAGCAGCATTATCGGCTCTGGACACCATGTGCCCTGGGTATTAAGGGTACTAGTACTCACCTTCTTTCCTTTTTACGACTCGTCATACTTTGGGCTTGTTTTCGCAATATCAGCGTAACTAATCAACATTAAACTGTTTAATTAGTTCACACTCAGATACCTAGATCACGTTTTGCTTGACGTTGAAATACGGTCTGTATTGCAGTTTTGTTGTAGCGACGGTCACGATGCCCGGTCTGATTTTCACAGGATCAGCGCTACTAGGGAATCCTTCGGTGGAATGTATGGATACATTCATCAGAAGCTGGGAGGAAAAATGGGCAATAAAGTAGCATTGGTCACCGGCGGTACCGGTGGCATCGGTTCGGCGATCTGCCGCGAACTCGCAAATCAAGGTTTTACCGTTGTCGCGGGTTACAACAGCGGTGGCAACCACGAAAAAGCACAAAAATGGAAAGCTGAACAGGCCAAAGAAGGCTTTGACATCGACGTAGCTTACGGCGACGTATCAGACGCTGACAGCTCTGAAGCCTGCGTCAACGGCATCATTGAAAAACATGGCTCAATTGACGTTCTCGTCAACAACGCCGGTATTACTCGTGACTCTACATTCCGCAAAATGACGCTAGAGCAGTGGGATGAAGTCATGAACGCGAACCTGCGCAGTGTCTTTAACATGACGCGCCTGTGCATCAACCCCATGCTGGAAAGCAAATGGGGCCGGATCATCAACATCTCGTCTGTGAATGGCCAAAAAGGTCAATTCGGTCAAACCAACTACGCAGCCGCCAAAGCCGGCATGCACGGTTTCACCAAATCACTGGCCCAAGAAGTCGCCGCCAAGGGCATTACCGTGAACACGGTCAGCCCGGGTTATGTTCTGACTTCCATGGTCGCTGCGATCGGCGACGAAATCCTGGAAAAGATTGCCAGCACCATCCCGGTCGGCCGACTGGGCTCGCCTGAGGAAATCGCTCACGCGGTGGCTTATCTGTCTAGCGAACCTGCAGCCTTTATCACAGGTTCAAACCTGGCGATCAACGGCGGCCAGCACATGTTTTAAACGCTGCCTTGCAGTGAGCCGGCCTTCGGGCCGGCATTTTTAAAAAGGATTTAACGATGCGCAAAGAGATCTACGTCCTCGGCGCAACCCGAACCGCCATCGGCACATTTGGAGGCGCGTTCAAAAACACGACTCCGATCGAGCTTGCGAGCCAGGTTGTCGCAGAGTCCATCAAACGTTCCAAAGTCGATCCCGAAAGTGTTGGCCATCTCGTTATGGGTCATGTACTCAACACCGAACCCAAGGATATGTACCTATCCCGCGCAGCCGCCATCAACGGTGGACTGCCCGAAAACACACCCGCCTTCAATTTAAACCGCCTGTGTGGATCAGGATTGAGCGCGATCATTGCAGCAGCACAAATGATCAATGAAGGCGAGGCCGAGGTCACCGTCGCTGGCGGCACGGAAGTCATGAGCCGAGCGCCATTTTGGCTACCCACCCAGCGCTTTGGTCAAAAAATGGGCAATGCACAGCTCGTCGATGCCATGCTGGGTGCATTGAGCGACCCCTTTGATGAGCAGCACATGGGTGTGACCGCAGAACGGGTGGCACAGCGCTACGACATCAGCCGTGAAGAGCAAGACCAGTTGGCCGCTCAGAGCCATCAGCGCGCCGCACATGCGATCGAGCAGGGCTATTTCACCGATCAAATTTTGCCGATCGAAATCAAGGCCGGTCGCAAAACCCTAGTTTTCGATACAGACGAGCACGTCAAAGCTGCAACCACGGCCGAGAGCCTGTCAGCTTTGCGCCCAGTGTTTCAAAAAGACGGCACCGTGACCGCAGGCAACGCGTCTGGCATTAATGATGCGTCGTGCATGATGACACTCGCCTCCGCTGAAGCGGTTGCCGCTCAGAATCTGACACCCCAAGCCCGCTTGGTGGACTATGCGTTCGTCGCCTTAGATCCCAAAGTCATGGGGCTAGGTCCCGTGCCCGCTACCCAGCGTTTACTGCAAAAAACCGGGCTAGGCATGGACGATATCGACGTGTGGGAAGTGAATGAAGCCTTTGCAGCCCAGGCGCTAGGTGTTTGCCGCGGCCTGGACATCGATCCCAATCGGGTTAACCCCAACGGCTCTGGCATCAGCCTAGGTCACCCCATCGGCGCCACCGGCGCCATCGTGGCAACGAAAGCCATTAACGAGCTCCACCGAACCGGCAAGCGTTACGCCATTGCCACCCTATGCATCGGCGGCGGCCAAGGTGTCGCGGCCCTATTTGAGAGAGTGTAAAACGATGAACGCACCGACAGATCCCAATGCTTTGTTTGAAGAGCTCAACAAGCAGACTCAAGAAATGATGGCACGCTTTAGCAGTAACGAAAGTGCCGAGGCTATCCAAGCCATGACCCAGGCTTGGAGCCAGCTGGCCAGTAGCGACTGGACAGACCCATCCAAATGGATGGAGAACATGACGGAATTTCAGCGGCAACAACTGAACCTATGGCAGCAGCTCATGGGTATCAGTCAACCCGCTCAGGACCGTCGCTTCAAGGCATCCGAGTGGGATGAACAGCCTGTCTATGACTTTATCAAGCAGAGCTACTTGCTAACGAGCGATATGCTGAGTCAGTGGGCCGAAGCGATTCCTGCTGAAGACAAAGACAAAGAAAAGCTGCGCTTTTACACCCAAAGCTATATCGACGCGATGAGCCCCACGAACTTTGCCGCCACCAACCCCGAAGTCATGAAAGAAGCCATGGAATCGGGTGGGCAGTCCTTGTTGAATGGCTGGAAGAACCTGCTGGGCGACATGGAAAAAGGCCGGATCACCATGACCGATGAGTCGGCTTTTGAAGTCGGCAAAAACCTAGCGGTCACGCCAGGCAAAGTGGTCTATCGCAACGAGTTATTCGAGCTTCTGCAATACTCCCCCACCACGGATGAAGTGTTAGAGAAGCCTCTGTTGATCGTCCCCCCCTGCATCAACAAGTTTTATATTTTGGATTTGGGTCCCGGCAACAGCTTTGTTGAATGGGCCGTTGCACAGGGCAATACGGTTTACCTGATCAGCTGGGTCAACCCCAATCAATCTCACGCGGGCGTCAGCTGGGACGACTACGTCGATCAGGGCATCATCAATGCCATTGATCAGGTCCGCGAACAGACGGGCCAAAGTAAAATCAATGCGGTCAGCTGGTGCGTTGGCGGAACCCTGCTGGCCAGTGCCTTAGGAGTCCTGCAGAAACGACGCAAGAACTGGGTCGCCAGCGCGACCTTCCTGACCACCCTGTTGGATTTCAGCGACCCCGGCCAACTGGGCGTATTCCTGGATCCCGAGGAAGTCGAGCAACGCGAAGCCGCACTGCGTAAAGAAGGCATTTTTAGCGGAAAATCCTTGGCACTGGGCTTTAACATGCTGCGCAGCAACGATTTGATTTGGAGCTACGTCGTCAATAATTACCTTAAAGGTAAGACGCCCCCGCCCTTTGACATTCTGTACTGGAATTCGGACCCGACAAACCTACCCGCCGAAATGTACTGCCAATACATCCGCCGTATGTACTTGGACAATGCGCTACAGGCTGGCGAGCTTGAGGTTTGCGGCCACAAAATCGACCTATCCAAGGTCAAGGTACCCACGTATTTCCTGTCTGCAATTGAAGATCACATCGCACCGTGGAAAACCACCTTCGCAGGCACCGAGCTACTCGGCGGTGAGACAACCTTTGTGCTAGGCGGTAGCGGACACATTGCAGGCGTCATCAACCCACCACACAAGAACAAGCGCAATTACTGGTGCGACGGCGAGTTAGGCCAAGGATCAGAGCATTGGTATCAGACGGCTCAAAGCCACCCCGGCAGCTGGTGGACCCACTGGTATGCTTGGTTGGAGCAGCAGGACAGTACAAAAGTCGCAGCTCGCGAGCTTCCCAGCGACGCGCTGGGTGATGCACCGGGTGAATATGTCACGGTTAGAATCTAAGCGATAAAAGAATCCCCTGCTCAATCTGAGCAGGGGGTGAGTCATGTCGCGAATGGGCATCACGTGACTCAATTTGGGCCATTATCGCCCGTGTCACAGTACGGGCTACCTCGCACTCATAAGTTTGTGCGACGCAACATCACCATGCCCAATTATGTTGCAGTGCGCAACTGTTCCTTCCTGTACTTAACGATTTTTAGCAATGAATTCGGCAATCTTGGGTGCAATGATCTGGCGGAAGCGTCGGCCATTAAATATACCGAAATGCCCAACCCCTTCTTGCAACCAGTGCAGGCGCTTTGCGGGATCGATTGAACTGAGCACCTGATGTGCCGCCTCGGTCTGCCCGAATCCGGTTATGTCGTCAAACTCGCCTTCCACTGTCATCAAGGCGGGCTTTTTAACGGCACAAAAGTCCAAACGCTGGCCACGCCAATGCATATTTCCCTTGGGCAAATCATGGTCGATGAACACGGCCTTTAGGGTCTCAAGATAATAATCGGCAGGCAGGTCCATCACCGCCAGGTATTCATCGTAAAACTGACGGTGTTTTTCAGCGCTCTCTCCATCGCCGGTGATGAGGTCTTCGAAGAACTTAAAGTGCTTACTCAGGTGGCTGTCCAAATTCATGGCCATAAACCCACTGAGTTGAATAAACCCGGGGTAAACCCTCTGCCCTGCACCGGCGTAGCTCCAAGGCACGGTCTTAATGACGTTTGACTGGAACCATTCGAGGTCCTTATTACTTGCGTAATCGTTGACCTCGGTTGGACTCAGTCGAGTATCGATCGGGCCGCCCATGAGCGTAATCGTCTTGGCTTCTTTGGCCTCACCACGCATGGCCTGAACTGCGGCGGTCATTAAAACCGGCACCGAAGGTTGGCAAACCGCGACAACATTGACGTCACCCTCAATCACACGCATAAAATCCAATAGATAGTCGACGTAGTCATCTAGGTGAAATGTGCCCTGTTTGAGCGGCACATCGCGCACGTTCTTCCATTCAGTAATGAAGACGCGGTGATCCACCATTAGGGTCTGAACGGTATCCCGTAACAAGGTCGCCCAATGCCCCGAAAGTGGTGCAACCAACAAGATGGCCGGACCGTCGTTGGGCTGTGAGGGCACAAATTCGATTAAATCGCAGTAGGGCTTATCAAATACCGACACAATCTTGACCGGCTGGCCCTGCGCATCCTGCAGATCCCACTTAGGTTTTGGGTAATTCGCGGTTTGACGCTCGATCAATTCAAGCTGCGCGCGCATTAACCGCGAGCCAGGCAGGTAGCGTGCTGGGCTAAACGGATGAGCCATCGACTTGCGTAAGCTGGACACCATAAAGTTGCTGGGTGCCAGCAGCCGCATCATTGTATCCTGAGCAGAATAAAGCATAGACCTCGTGTCCTGACTGGAGTTGATTCGCCGCAGTGTGCGGTGCAACATTCCCTCACGCTATCGCAAAACTCACAAAATGAGAAATGGAATCCAACAATGACTGCTCCCCTCTATACGCCCAGCGCTGACACCTGCGACCACAGCGCGATGCAGGCTTTCGCTAACCGCTTAGGCTTATCTGGGTATTCCGAGCTGCATCGATACAGCGTAGAAAATCCCGGCCCGTTCTGGCGTGCCTGGATTGAATATCTGTCGATCCCAACCCAGGGATCACTGGATCCGGCGATGCCGCCCGCTGATCACATGCGCGAGCAAGACTGGTTTCCCGAGCTGACACTAAATTTTGCCCAAGCGTGTTTGAACCCCAGATTCAAAGGCACGGCCTTCGTTGAGTTCAAGGAAAACGGTGAACGACGAGAGGTCAGCCGCGAGGAGCTGACCCTGCAAGTGGGCTCGCTTGCCGCCTGGTTAAGTGCTCGTGGCGTCGTCGAGGGCGACGTCGTAGCGGGATTTTTACCCAATGGTGGCGATGCTATTTTAGCGATGCTAGCGACCGCCTCTTTGGGCGCTATCTGGACCAGTTGCTCGCCTGATTTTGGCACCTCAGGCGTGCTAGATCGGTTCGGTCAGACCCGGCCCAAAGTACTTTTTTGCGTTGATCAGTATTACTACAACGGCAAAACCCATGATGCTTGGCAAAAAATTCAAAGCATTTGCGACCAGCTCGACTCATTGGAGCATCTTGTCTGCGTGCCCTACGCAGGTACCCGCCCCGATTTAAGCGCCTCAGTGACGCCAGCCCATTCGTTACAGGACACCCTGAGCGATCCGCAAACACCAAACTATCAACAGGTTAAGTTTCGCGCGCCGCTATTCGTCTTGTACTCATCCGGCACAACCGGCGCCCCCAAATGCATCATTCACAGTGCCGGTGGCGCACTGGTCCAACTGACAAAAGAGCATCAGTTACACGGTGACATCAAGCCCGGTGATCGACTGTTCTACTACACCACGCTGGGTTGGATGATGTGGAACTGGCTGGCAACCGGCTTGGCCAGCGGTGCGGCCCTGATGCTATATGACGGATCTCCTTTTTATCCGCAGGCGGATTCATTGGTAACCCTGGCCCAGCGCGAGGGATTCACTCAATTTGGAACCAGTGCGAA
Source organism: Litorivicinus sp. (assembly GCA_049609265.1). Classification (GTDB taxonomy): domain Bacteria; phylum Pseudomonadota; class Gammaproteobacteria; order Pseudomonadales; family Litorivicinaceae; genus Litorivicinus. The sequence goes on from JBMYYI010000008.1 coordinate 33,515, forward strand.
ATACATCGCCGCACTCGAAAAAGCGGAGGTTTCACCCAAAACCTTGGGAAGTTTCGATCAACTACGCGCTATTTTTTCAACGGGCTCGCCGCTGGCGCATGAGAGCTTTGAATACGTTTATCGCGAGTGGAAGTCCGATGTTTTGCTAGGTTCCATCAGCGGCGGCACTGACATTGTGAGTTGTTTTGTGCTGTCAAACCCGACAGCTGCCGTGCATATTGGTGAAATTCAGGCCGCAGGTCTGGGTATGGATGTCCGAATCGTCGACGAGTCTGGGCGTGAACTGGGCCCGGGCGATGGCAAAGGCGAGCTGATCTGCGCAACGGCCTTTCCGTCCATGCCGGTTGGGTTTTGGAATGATCCAGATGGCCAACGCTATCAGTCCGCCTATTTTGATAGTTTTGACGGTATTTGGGCGCATGGTGATTTTGCTGAAATAACTCAAAACGGTGGCTACATCATTCATGGCCGTTCAGATGCCACCCTCAATCCAGGGGGCGTGCGGATTGGCACTGCGGAAATTTATCGTCAAGTTGAGCGCGTCGAATCCGTTTTGGAGTGTTTAGCGATTGGTCAACGCTGGCAGGACGACGTGCGTGTCGTGTTATTTGTTGTGCTGCGTGAAGGATGTGTTCTGAACGCCGAGCTGGAACAACAAATTCGTTACGAAATCCGCACCCAGACGACGCCGCGCCACGTGCCTGCCCGCATCGTCCAGGTCCCTGAGCTGCCTCGCACTCGCAGCGGCAAGCTGGTCGAGCTGGCGGTGCGTTCTGTGGTTCACAACGAATCCGTGGCTAACACTGAAGCACTAGCCAACCCAGACGCGCTGGCGTACTTTAAGGACATTCCTCAACTACAAGAATAATGATGTTCAAAGCCATTTTGTTTACCGCGCTGACGCTGACCACTGCATGGGCGACGGCGCAGACGCCCCCAACGGATCTGCGGGTCCTGATCGATGTGTCCGGCAGCATGAAATCCAACGATCCCAATGCGTTACGCCGCCCTGCGGCGGAGTTGATCGCTCGGTTGTTGCCGCCACAATCAGATGCTGGGGTTTGGTTGTTTGGCACTCAAACGCGAGCCCTTGTGCAATACGGCCTGGTCAACCAGGCTTGGCGCGCCAACACCCTCTCCTCAAGCTCTGAAATCTCCAGCTCAGATCAATTCACCGATATCGAGCAAGCGCTAAGCAAAGGCCTGGCTCCACAACCTAGCCAAGAGCGTCAATGCCACCTTATTTTGGTCACGGACGGATTGATTGATCTGCCTCAAGGGGCCGCTGAAATTCGGGAATCCCGCGCGCGAATTGAGTCGCAACTGATCCCTCAAGCGATAGATCAATCCTGCAAAATTCACACCTTGAGCCTATCCGATCAAACAGACCGGGCCCTACTCAATCGTCTATCACAAAGCACCGGTGGCTTGAGCGCACAGCTGGAGGGCGCAGCCCAGCTGTTGCCGGTGGTTCTGGATGCGCTTGAATTAGCACTTCCGGATAATCGCTTACCCATCCAGGGCCAGTCATTCCAGGTGGATTCATCGGTCAGCAAGCAAACCGTGATCTCTCTTACACCCACCGACCAAACCCTCAAACTGGTGACACCGGATGGGCAGGTGATCGACCCCGACAACCTTCCGCAAGGGGTTGAATATCAATCCAGTCAGGGCTTTCAGCTATACCAAATTACGGATCCTCAACCGGGGTTGTGGAAGTCGATTGGGGATGCGCAGATCGATCGTGTCTTAGCCGAGGCCGATATCGGTCTGGATATCGTGGAATTACCCAGCACGATCGAACTGGGCCAACCGGTGAATTTAGTCGTGCGCGTCCTGAGCAATGACCAACCCGTGACACTCGACACGCTAGAATTAACCGGCCGCTTGGCCGGTCGCGACCTGCGTTTTGAAACTAGCGAACAGGGCCAGATCGCGGCGCTCGAATTTGATGCTCCGGGCACTTACCGTCTGGATATCAAGGCACGCAGCGGGCTGTTTGAGCGCACGCTTAACCGCACGATTGAGGTGATTGCTCCGCAGGCTGCAACCGCGCTAGAGACCGGCACCACCCAGGGGATTCAAAGTTTTGAAGCGCCCACTACGCTGGCCAAGATCGATCCGATCACCCAGCCTGCAGCGCCGCCCGCCCAATCGGTTTCGACCAATGAAGGTTTGACCTTAATCCAGTGGCTGTGGATCATCTTGGGTTCAGGGTTGGCGATCGTGATCGCAACCGCATTTTGGCTAGCACGGGCAGAGAAAAAAACATGAGCGGATTGTGGAGCACACTCGAAGGACTGGGTTACATCGCCTGCTCACTGTGGATCATTGCCTTCGTCGTCGGCGGCATTCGCCCTCAGGTCCTTCGTCAAAATGACCGTGGGTCAGTGATTCGGATCTGCTCAACCGGCTTTATTGTCAGTTTCGTTGTGATGGCAGTCGCATGGTCTAAGGCCCGCGGCTACGCCTAAGCGCCCAAGCCCCTATACTGTCGGTATGAGCGTACAGGGACTGATCAGTAATTGTGAGCGTGGTGGCATCGCGCTAATTCGGGCTAGCACAGCAGAGGTTGTGTACGCGCCTGAGCATCTACAAATCCCTGACGCGCTATTCGGTGCCTTACGCCGCGCAGACCAGCATCTACGCCTAAAACAATGGAATTGCTTCAAGCTATCGTTTGAGGATCTGTGGATGGCCATGCCTCCCAATCTCAACGCGGCATTGGATGAAATCACTTTTTTAAAACAGCAGCTGAACTGGATTGAGGGGCGCGATCTACTCAGCGGCCTGCTGACCCGCAGTGCGTGGCACGCCCAGCCCATGGCGATAGATGACTCACCGCAGCTAGTCGCTTTTCTGCGCATCCATAACCTCACGCGCATTGCCGAGCGCCAAGGTACGCGCAGTGCGGATATTATTTTACAAACGATGGGTGGACGGCTGTTAAATGAAACACCCACCGCTACCGCCGCTCGAGTCAGCAACGATGCCTTTCACTGGCGTATGAAAACCCCGGCAGATCTGACCCAATGGCTGATCGACGTACACCAACGCCTTAGCCAACCTGCCCATTTGGAATTCGGCCAAGCGGCCCTGCAGTGCGTGATCGGCGTTGCGGTTGCCCCGGAACATGGCTGCAACATTGAAACCTTGTCACGTCACGCCGAGCTGGCAGCCCAGAGTGCCGAGGATCGTGGTTTCGACTATTTGATTTTTGATCAAGGGATTGCCGAGGCGTATCGCCGTCGCACCATTATTGCCCGCTCAACCCAGGATGCGTTTAGCAAGGGGCAACTAGCCGTTCACTATCAACCGCAAATCGACCTGGCCCAGACGGGGGCCGCTTCCGCTGAGGCTCTCATCCGCTGGACGCACCCTGAATTGGGGGCCGTCAGCCCGAATGAATTTTTGCCGACCTTTGAGCGCCAAGGTTTGTTGGGACGACTCACTGAATTCGTGCTCGAGTCCGCCATTCGCGATTGGAAAGCGTTGGGACACGAGCATTTTAGAATGTCGATCAACCTCCCCCCCGACCTCGTTGAGGAAACCTTTTGCCAAGCCATCATTGACCGGTGCAAACAAAACCAGTTTCCCCTCGGTTGCCTGACGCTTGAGATTACCGAGCAGCGCCTGACCCAACTCGAGGGTGCGCTGATGGTGATCAAGCGTCTGCAGCAAGCCGGTGTCAGAATTGCGATTGATGACTTTGGTGTGGGTGAATCCTCGCTAAGTCGAATCGGTCAGATTCAATTCGATGAGCTGAAAATTGATCAAAGCCTGGTGACTTGGGTGGATATCGCCAGTAACCAGCCAACGGTGATTCGCAGCATCGTCAGTATGGCTCGAGCTTTACACATGGAAGTGATCGCTGAGGGCGTGGAAACCGAACAACAGCTTGAGATGCTTCGCGACGCAGGCTGTGACCGTATCCAAGGATTCTATCACGCCAAACCGATGCCGTTGGAACAGCTCAAAGCCTTCATGGCGCCGCAATAAACCGAGCTTTTAGCAACACTTCATCCCACTCATCTTGAGCCTCGGAGTCCAGTGTAATCCCGCCGCCAACGCCAAATTCTAGGTTTTGATCAATCAGCGTTGCGGTTCGGATGGCCACGTTAGCTACGGAATGGCCCTTGAATAGGTAGCCGCAGGAACCGGTATATAAACCCCGTGGCGAAATTTCGAGCTGTTCCAGGATTTCGATCGCCCGCTTTTTGGGCGCGCCGGTAATGGACCCGTAGGGCATCAGGGCTGCGCACCAATCGGAGAAACGCGTCTGATTAAGCTGCGCTCGGACCGTGGACACCATCTGCTGAAGCGTTTGATAGCGGCGTACAGAGAAGCTCTCGGGGACATGAACACTCCCCGGCTGGGCAATACGCCCGAGATCGTTACGAATGAGGTCCAAAATCATTAGGTTCTCAGCTCGATTTTTGGTGTCCTGAGCAAGCCAGCTAGCCAACTGGGCACTTTGCTCGTCGGTTTCACCCAATCCGATCGTTCCCTTCATGGGTTGGCATTCAATCGCCCCGTCATCCACCCGCCAAAGCAATTCTGGAGACAAACTCAGCGCCCAGCCCGATCGCCAGGGCATTAAGGCAGAAAACTCTGACGGCTGACGTTGCAACAGCGCGCTAAACAACGCGCCCGCGGACTCAACACAGCGCCCTCTTGCACGCACACTTAGATTGCCCTGATAACAGTCACCTGCGCGTAGATAGGCTTGCAACGTTTCGATCCGGGTGCGCCAGTCGGAATAGGTCATTTCCAGCTCCCATTCCCAATGTTGGGCAGGCTGGGGTAAACGCTCGATTAACTGCTGTGTATCCAGATACTCAATGGAATCCCAAACCCAGGCTTCCAGACCATGACAGGGCAGCGAGCGTTGATAGGCGTGGGCAATCGAGCCTTCATAATCGATAGCGAAGCTAACCGGGTGATGCTCGCTGAGTTGTTGCAGCTCATCCATCGCCGCAGAAAAATCGTGGCTTGCGTGGATTCGGCGAATAGGCTGGCTAAACCAGCACCAGCGGGAGCCGTCACCTTGGATTGCGTATTGTGGGGTCATGAATGCTTATTCAGGTGGCTGTGCGCAGAATTTACCCTGTCCCAAGCCAAGCATCCAGACGATCTGTGATCAAGCCCTGTAATCCCGACAAATCGAAGTGCGACTCTGACTCGGGATCCAGGCTCCAGCCAACCTGGAAGCATGACGCGTGCGGCCGATTGGTGATTTCAGGATGCCACCGCCAGTGCTCTCGACCCGACAAATACGTCAGGGCCTGCTGCCCTGTCAGGTACGGCGTTCCATCAAGATACTGCAAGCCCTCTGATGCATTCGGCGCTGACAACAAACCTACGGGCGTGTCAGGCCAAATCCGCTGTGCATCCTCCAGGTCCTGGGGGTCAAAGCTGGACAACCACCAGCGCGACGGCCAGCGTTTCGGATACTGCTGATCATGAAATGAGACTCGTCGGCGCCCTATCCCTTTGACGCCTTTGATTTCAACATTGACTGTGCGATCTCCGAAGCGTTCGATCAGTTGCGCAAGCGACATCAGCGGCGCGCCTTGGCGCCCAATCAAACCTTCAACCGCAGGGGTACTGAGTTGATCCAGATACTCAACCATCGGCTCGTTGAAGTGTTCACTCAGCCGCATCGAGTGGCAGATCCAACCCACGCCCTGTGCGTCCCAGACCCAGTCCACCTCGACAAAATCGGCCCCTAAAGCAAAGGCCTGTTCGATTGAAGGTAGGGAGTTTTCTTGGGGCGTACCTGCCTCAGCGGGACGCGAATCGGTCACCCCACAACCCCGGTGACCCCCGATCAGCACTAGGGCACCAAACTCAGTCCGGCGTCGTCGATCCGCACGGTTTTCAGGACTCGACTGGCGAGTTTCAATTTGGGATCGCGGGTCAGGCTATAAATCGGATATTCGGAGAAGTATAAATCTAGCGCAGCCGCCAACCGTTCAGCGTTCGGTCCCAGGCTTTGCTCTAGCCCCTGCGCGTAGGGCCCTTGATAGCCCAAGCTCTCGATCATCGGACGTACCAAGTAAATTGCCTGTTCACGGATCTCGAGTGAGCCGGAAATTTTGGGTGACAAATCCGTGCTGATCCGCCCCACAAAAGGCAGCCGAGTGCTGAGCTGAGTATCCAATTGCGCGATAATCCGACCGTCAGGATCTGCCACCAAATCGATGGTGACATCCTGAACCCGGATCGATAAATCCGCGACCGAGCTTTGCACTAGGTCCAAGGAGCCCTTTTCCACCAACGCGGTTTTTACTGCGTTTTGAATCTGCGATTCATTGATTCGAAATTCACCCAGCAAGCCCTGCTGATGAGCACAGCCAGACAACAGAACAACGGCGAGAAGGGCAAATTTCATGGATGTTCTCCTTTTCTCTTAGTATGCGGGGCCTAGAGAAATATGACACCGACTATAGCGCTAAATCGCTGATATCCACTGATTTAACCGACGTGCCATTTCCAGTGAACCCGGTGAATCGCTATGGATGCATAGCGTTTGAGCCGCCATGGGCATCCGGTGCCCATCAATAATCAGATGCCCAGCGAGAATTTGCTCTGCTTGTTTTTGCACGACTGCCCAATCGCTCAGCACGGCACCGGGCAGATGACGACTGCGAAGCCGCCCGTCGGCCTCATAAGCTCGATCGGCAAAGGCTTCGCGGATCACATGGATGCCCGCCTGGGAAGCACACTGGCTGGCCGCGTCACCGGCCGGGCCGGCCATTAACATGAGCGAGGGCTGAGTGGGCCACCGACGCATGGATTCACATAGCTGACGAAGCGTGGCGAGGTCCTGGTGCAAGCGATGATAGAGCGCTCCGTGTGGCTTCACATACTCCACCACGCCCCCATGGACCTGTGTCATCGCGTGCAGAGCACCGTATTGATACAGACACCACTGCAAAACCTCCTGCGAGGTCGAAGGCAGAGCACGGCGGCCAAAGCCTGCGAGATCGGGGTAACTGACATGTGCCCCCAGTCTGACGTTTAACGCCAAGGCCTGACGAATCCGCTGATCCATGATCTGTGCATCCCCTGCATGGAAACCGCAGGCCAGATTGGCTAGATGAATATGCGGCATCAGCTCCTGGTCCGGCGCCATCTGCCAGGCACCAAACCCTTCACCGAGATCACAATTTAGCAGCACAGCCTCTCCCTAATCTGCGGCCCCATGCCGCTCTTCAACGCTTCTGACGACAAACTCTATCTGATCTTGAGCAATACTGGCTATTTAAGCGACTCGCCGCACGAAACGCGGTGATAAACTATGGCCATGACTTTGAAATGCCCGATCTGTGACGCTCCGCTAGTTGTTGAGATGCGCACCGCTTCCTGCCCCGCCAACCATAGTTTCGATCAGGCCCGCGAGGGCTATTGGAATCTATTGCCGGCGCATCACAAAAACTCGGCACTGCCCGGTGATTCGAAGGCGATGCTGCAGGCACGTAGACGGTTTTTGGAGGCCGAGCATTACCAACCTCTGGCCGATGCATTGAAGGGATACCTGCAGGGTGACGTTTTGGACATTGGCTGCGGCGAGGGTTACTACGCACGAACCCTGGACGCTACCGCCGGCTTGGACATTGCCAAAGATGGCGTCAAGATGGCGGCAAAACGGCATCCCCAGGCGACCTACGTGACTGCCTCCGCAACGCGCCTACCCTTTGTCAGCGAGTCATTTGACACGCTAGTGAATGTATTTTCGCCCTTGCACTGCAGCGAGGCTGCGCGGGTGCTACGTCCAGACGGTCGCCTGATTTGGGTTGGCCCACAGGCCAGACATTTGAATGAGCTGGCCGGCTTGGTATACGACGAGGTTCGGCCCCACCAGGCCAAGCCGCCGATCAATGAAACGCCCCAGACGGAACAACTCCTCAATTTTCAGCTGACTTTAGCGGGACCAGAGCTGATTGATCTACTGGCCATGACCCCCTATTACTGGAGCGCCAGCGCTGAAAAACAAAAGGCCATTGCAGCGTCTCCCAGTATGGATATCAGCGTCGCTTTCGACCTTCGGGTCTACGACGTCGGTGCCCTAAGTCGAGCAGCAAAATCAACAGGAGATGGCATAGTGGAGACACCATCTAAGCAACCCAAGGAATCCGAGTGAAGCCGCTTGCTATAGCCAGTTTTTTCTTCATTCTGCCCGTATGTGCCGAATCGCCAGACGTCGACAACGGAGCCTTTCTGCACGGTGATCACTGCATCGAATGTCACATGCTGGATGATCACGAAGCGTTGTACACACGCACCGACGCCCTGCCGACTCGTTTTCGGCTCAATGGCCAGGTCAGCGCCTGCGTGCAAGTTCTAGACCTGGGGTGGTTCCCCGAAGAAGAGCAAGACGTGGCTGAGTACCTAGACCAAACGTACTACCGCTTCAACGAGCGCTAACTACGGCGACTGATCCAACGGGTCTGGTACGGCGAAAAGTTAACCTCCAGCTGTGACTCTTCAATCAGCGCGTCCTCTAACAGGTCGAACCAAACCTGCCCAGTGACCAGATTCAAACTGGACAGCGGCAAGCATTGCGGCTGAGCACTGAGATTGGTTACGGCAAATAAATTGCTGCGACGATCCAGCGATTGCCGCCAGACACCAAAAAAGTGTGAAGGCAGCTGCAACGTAAACTGGGTCGCGTTGGGATGGAATGCCGCCTGGTTCTGACGAATTTTCAGCATTCGCTGCAAACGACTAAACACCTGCGCACTGGCCCCAATTGAAAGCTTCTGACAAAAGTCTTCACGGGTGTATTTGGTCCGGTTAATACGGCGTGGAATCGAGCTCTCCTCCACCGCTTGCTGATCGTTTTCTTGACTGACTAGGTTATTGAAGTACACGGCAGGCACGCCTTCGAGCCCCAGCATAATGGCGTGGGCCGCGAGGAATCGAGCAGATGCCCAATCCCCGTGCGGGTCCTGTGGGCAATACGACAACGCACTAAACAGCGTGATGTTGGCCTCATAGGGTTTTTGTTGGCCATCCGGCGTCGTTCGCAATGAAATGCGAGCGCCATTGGCTGTCAGCTGATCGATAAAGGCTTGGAACTGGTGTTCATCTAATAGGCCTTCCGTCGGACGCAAACCCATCCCGTCGTGGCTGGCAACAAAATTCAGGTACGTCATCCCGGGCAGCGCCGGGGGCAGACTCATCGCCCATCGGCGCAACGGATCGCTTTGCCCCATCAATAACGCGTAACTGACCAAGGGTGGCAACGGGAAGTTGTAAACCCAGTGCGCTTCATTACCGTTACCGAAATAACTGAGGTTCTCTTGATTGGGCAAGTTGGTCTCAGTGACCAATATCGCGTCAGGTGCCGCCACTTCGACCAGCGTTCGGATCAAGCGAATGATTTCATGGGTTTGTGGTTCATTAACGCAGGTGCTGCCCGAGCGCTTCCATAGAAACGCCACGGCATCCAGACGCAAAATGCGGGCACCACGGCGCAGGTACATCAACACCACGTCCAGCATCGCAAACAATACCTGGGGGTTTTGATAGTTCAGGTCCACCTGGTCGCGACTGAAGGTACACCACAGTTCTTTAGGTCCCTGGGCACCCTGGAAGGTTTGTAGCACAGGTTGCGGCCGGGGTCGTACCAATTGGGAGTAATCAAAGTCCGGGGATGGGCTGTAGAAAAAATCCTGATATTCAGGATCGCCAGCCAAATAACGCTGAAACCAAACGCTGGACTGTGAGCAATGGTTGAGCACCAGATCCGCCATTAATTGGACCTGTTGACCTAATGCCTCGACGTCGGCCCAAGTACCCAGCGCTGGGTCGATTTGGTGATAATCCTGGACCGAGAACCCATCATCGCTAGTGGCTGGGTAATAGGGCAAGACGTGCAAGGATGAAAATGCCGGCGCCAAGTGCTGCTGGAACACATCGCCCAAGGTTTTGAGGGGGGCCACATCGGGTTCGGAAACCGAATCGCCGTAGGCAATCACCAACGCGGTTTGCTCACTCCATTTACGTTGTTCATGGTTGAGCTTCCGTATCGGTGTCACCCGCCCTTCTAACGCAGCCACCCATTGCTGAAGAACCGCAGGTGACGTGTCGGGATAAAGCGCGATGAGATGGTCCGAAATTCGGTGGGCTAGATGCGATTCAGGCATAGGGGTTCCCCATCTCTTTGTTGTCCTGCTGGACGGCGAGTCGGAAGCGATGCAAAAAGTCAGGCCGCGCACTAAGGACCCGTGACCAAGTGGGGATAAAGGGCGCTTTGAGGGGCGACTCTAGGAATACTTGACCGGCTTCCAAAATGTTTTTGGCAAACAGTTCGATCGCCGCCTCTTCGCGATGCAAATCGTAGTCCAAGCCGTTAATCGCCGCGTCTGCACGATAAAAATCCACGGTATCCAGGGCTTGGCGGTAATAGCAGGCCTTTAATGTGCGGAAGGTTTCTTGGTTAAACACATACCCCTTGGTGGCCAGCTTGCGGATCAAAACTTTGCTGATGTCGATCGACATCCGCGCCAGGCCTCGGGTGGCATCATCTGGACTCAAGGCTTGGTGTTTGTGATCGTAGTTTCCAGCGATATCGACCTGACAGATTCGGTTGCTCGCTTGGTTACGATGGACTTCTGAAAGAACCCCTAGCTCAAGCCCCCAATCAAAGGGAATGCGCAGCTCAGGCAGCAAGCTTCGACTAAAAGAAAATTCCCCCGCCAAGGGATAGCGAAAGGATTTCATAAAGTCGAAATACTCATCCGGCCCAAGCGTTCGCTCAAGGGCCTCTAACAGTGGGCCGACCAGCAGTCGGGAGACCCTACCGTTCAAACGATTGTCCGCGATGCGTGGGTAATAGCCTTTGCAAAATTCAAACTGGAATGCGGGGTTGGCGACGGGATAGAACAGACGAGCCAGTAGATGCCGGTCATAGGTCAAAATGTCACAATCGTGGAGCGCAACCGCTTCGGCCTTGCCCCGGGCTAAGATCATGCCGAGGCAGTACCAAACGTTATACCCTTTACCCAACTCGGCCGGGCCCAAATTCAATTCCCGTAGCTCTGCATGCAGCGCCTGCAAGCGCGGTCCATCATTCCACAGCAAGGTGTAGGGCTGGCCCAGATCCGCAAAAAACTTCATGGCATGGGCGCACTGATCCCGGTCTGCCTGGTCCAGGCCAACAATAATGTGATTGAGATAATCGACTTGGCTGATCTGCTCTAGGATCCCGGACAAGGCAGGGCCTGCAAGCTCACTGTAAAGACTCGGTAGGATCAGCTCCATAGGGCGATAACCGGAGAACAGCTTTAGCTCTTCTTCCAGCGACTGAGTCGAGCGTTGACCCAAATCGTGCAGCGTTGGCACAAAGCCATTTTGGTGAAAATCAGACATGGCGATAAGCCTCCAATAACGGGGAAAAGACAAAGGACACCGCATCTAACCAGCCCTGGGGTGCGCTGCGCTGTGTACGAAAATGAACGGGGACGGATTGCATGCTTGAGCGAGTGCTGGGATTACTGACGCAAACGCTTAGGTCAGCGGCACTCAGCATCCCGCGGTCATTCGGTCCGTCTCCCAAGGCCATGCAGTAGTCATATTTCAGGCGAGTGCGCAGTTGAGTAATCGCGGATTGCTTGCTGCAACCTAACCCGACCAGATTCGCGATTCGCCCTCCAACCTCAGCCTGCAGACCCAAAGCCCCCAGACGTGGGTCACCGGCCACCTGCGGCAATACCGGCACTGAAAATTCCCGTTGCATGGCGCGGTCGAGTGCCGCGCCTTTGAGGCCCAGGATCGAAGCTTGACGCTGGGGAAGTTGGTCCAGTGCTTGAGCCTGGATATCGCCAGGCAGACGTTGCCAGATCTCGGCTGTGCTGAGGGCATGGGTCAACCCCACCGGCTCATCACACCCCACATCCAGCCAAGCGCACCCGTTCTCAACAATGGCGGGAACCCTCAGACCGTGTTTATGATTAAAGTGGACGACTTCCTGGGCGGTTTTACTGGTCACCAAAACGACCGGAATGCCGGCCTGCGCGAGGGTATTAATGACCTTGGCATTTTGACCTAGCGAAAAGTCCTCGCCGCCGATCAGGGTCGCATCCATATCCGTAAAGACAACCCAACGCACCCCGCTGCACCATGATGGTGCAAGCCGTGCTAATTCTGTGCGCGTCAGTCCCTGTAATTCCACATTGCGTCCACTATTGGCGGTAGTTCATTAACCAATAGCAAGCGCCTTGCCAAAGTGTCTTTAGGTCTGTCGTGGCGTGTCCTGGGCGTCCAGGGCTGCGGCTTCGTCCAGGGCCTCTAGCTGATCCTCGGCCAACGCAACCGCGTATTCCTCAGCATCGGGCGCAACAAAGGCCGCGACCGGAGATCCAATCGGACCTGCCGGCAGGATCGGTGCCTGGGCTTCAATTTCTTCAGCGGTCACCTCGCGAGTCGCCGCACTGCGCACGACCGCGCCGGCGACGAGGACAAAGATCACGATCAAGCCGCCAAAGAACCAGTCATTGCCCAGGGTGCTCATCACCACACCAATCACAATGGGGCCAACACTCAGTCCAATACCCGAAGCCGCCAACATGGCCCCTGATGCGGCCACCACTTTCTCCGGCTCGATCCGGTCATTGAGATACGCCAGACACATCGAATACATGGGCATGACGGCGCCACCGAGCAACACGATCAGTCCTAAAAAGTACCACGCATCCTTGGGTGCCAATAGCGCCAGCAACGGAGTGAGGGCCGACGCCAAGCCTAGCCACAACAGCATCGCACGACGTCCCACGCGATCAGAAAGGTAACCGATGGGCCATTGAAACAGCAGGCCACCGGCTGAAAAAGCGGCCATGAACGTGGCCACCTGTGCAGTACTGAATCCAATATTCAACGCATATACCGCGCCCAAGCCGTAAATGGTGCCGTGTGCCGCACCGGTCAGCATGTTAGCCGTCACCGCCAGCGAGGATTCACGGTACAGCGCCAATAACGACATACTCTGCGAGGCTTCGAAACGCGGCGCAGGTCTGGCGGTCAGCAAAATAGGCACCGAGGCAATGGATACCAGCACAGATACCAGAATGAATAGGTCTGCGGTGCTGGGCTCAGCCACGTTGAGTAAGAATTGCCCGCTGCCCATACCTAGCGTCACGATCAGCATATAAACGGATAGCAACGAGCCTCGGTTTTCATTACTCGCTTGGTTATTCAACCAGCTTTCAGAGACGACGTAGATCCCGGCAAAGCAGCCGCCCATGACAATCCTCAATACCCACCAGATAATCGGCTCAATCACCACGGATTGGACGAGAATGACCACCGAGGCGACGGAGGCACAGGCTGCGAAGACCTTGACGTGCCCTACCCGTTGAATCAATCGAGGCACCGCGAGGCTGCCGATCATCATGCCAATAAAATAGGCCGACATTACGATACCGGTGGTCGAGGTTTCGAACCCCTCGATGGAGGCCCGGACACTCAACAACGTACCTTGCAAGCCATTTCCGACGCCCAAGAGGCCGATCCCGACCAAGAGTGCCCAGCTGGCTAGAATTTCATAACGCATTGAGGCTGTGATCCCTAAAAGGTGGTGCAAGGTCTGTTGCGGCGCATCCTAAGCAAACCGACACGTAATTTGAATGCTCATTGCGACAGAGTTTTGCCTAGATCAACCTAAAACCAGCTGACGGTTTGATCCGTGGGCTTGCGCTGGATATCGGGCACCTGTGCATTGGCCGCGGGATATCCCACCACCAATAACAAAAACGGTCGCTCACGGGTGGGACGTTGCAAAATCTTGTTCAAAAATCCCATCGGGCTTGGCGTATGAGTCAAGGTCGCCAGTCCCGCCCGATGCAAAGCCGCAATTAAGAATCCACAGGCGATGCCGACCGACTCTGGCATGTAGTAGTTTTTGGTTTTATGACCCTGCTCATCCACTGAGTAGCGCTCTAAAAATACCGCAATCAGGCATGGCGCTGTCTCTAGAAAGGGTTTTTGATCATTGGTCGCCAGCGGTTTTAAATCATCCAACCACTCATCCGGCGCCTTGGTTGCATAGAACTCGCGCTCCTCCGCTTCGGCCGCCTCACGAATCTGGCGTTTAACCTCCGGGTTCTGAATCACACAAAAGTGCCACGGCTGCTTGTTGGCCCCACTGGGAGCACTGCAGGCCGCACGCAAGGCTTGATGAATGATCTGCTCGTCTACCGAGGACGAGGAAAAATCTCGAACGGTGCGCCTCTGAACAAGATGATCAACGAAGTCGTGGGCTCGCTCGATGGACTGCTGAGGCGAAAAGACAGTGTGCTGTAGAAGGATGTGAGGGGCATCTGAACTCATAGGAGCACTTTCGCAGAATTACTCATGACAAGCGAGCTTGTACCACAACTAAGTACTTTTACGTATCACTTGTAAAAACCCTTCTATATTTAACGATAGGAGACAGCACGCGCCTACTGCGCCAGCACTCCTGTGGAGTAGAAAGTAATGCATAAGCAACCCGTAGTATTAATCTGTAGCTGTGATGAGCGAGCTAGTCGCCTTTGGCAACAAACCTTGGATCCGATTGCCAGCGTCCAACTATGTCAACAAACCCACCAGGTCTCTGAAATCCTGAGGTTTTGCGTTCCAGATTTGATCCTGTTCCACATTGATGGTCGTGTGCATCATATCGATCACGCGCTAACCGTTGTGATGGAACAAGAAGACATCAAAACACTGGTCTTGGATGAGCACCCCACTGACTCAGACGGCGTCGTGCTGGTCAAAGCCGGTGTGCGCGGCTACGCCAACGCCTCTATGGAAGGTCGCCTGCTGCAGACTGCGATCACTACGATTTGCAGCGGTGATATCTGGGTCGCCCGTCGGATCATGCAAACACTGGTTAACGAGCTGTTAAACGACAACACTCAGGATGCCGGCTACATGCACCCTTCGCTGAGTCTGCTCACCGAGCGCGAGCTGGAAATTGCAGAACTGGTCGCTGAAGGATCATCCAACAAGATTGTTGCGACACGGCTTGGCATCACCGAGCGTACGGTCAAAGCGCATCTAACGAGCGCATTCAATAAGACCGGTGCTCGCGGCCGCCTGGATCTGTCGCTGATGGTCAAAGGTGAGTTTCGACCGCAAATTCAGCAATTCTGAGATCGCCTGCCATATAGCAGTAATCGCTTTACCCTGTAAAAAAGCCCCGAGGCTTCCGCGTCGGGGCTTTTGGGATTGGTAAGCGTTACCACTTGTCCTCAAGGGTTTCCACGCGATCGAAGGACTCACCAATGATCACACCCAATTCACGCTCTTCGCCCTCTTTTAGTTGAACCGAAGGACGGCCGTGAGCGAATCGGTAGTTGCAGATAAGGGCAACGTCGCCCACTTTCCAGGGGATCGGAATGCCAAAGTCATCGTAAATTTTGATGAATTGACGCTTTTCATCCTGGGACAGTTCAGTCCCATCACCAAAGGTCAATTTCAGCGGACGCTCATCCATCGGCAAATGCTGAACCAGCGGCCAGGAATCAAACCAAGCACCGTCGTCGGCCAAACTACTAAACAGCAGGTTGCGATCTAACTGCGGAAAGTACTCGAATGCCGAAATGTAGAAACGAGTCATCAACAACCGATCAGGACCCCACTCCACTTCAAGACCTCGGCTGCGCGCTTCGGCAGCGGCCTGCTCAGGATCCTCGGTTAGCATCGACTGCTGCCAATGATTGTAAACACCGATATTGATTCGGTCTTTAAAGGCATCACGGTCAGTCAAACTACGGTGATAGCACAGGCCCAATTCGCGGAGCTTTTGGCCAAAGGGGGTCGCCAGAATCGCATCGGTTGCCTGCACATTGTCCGAAACAAAGGTATAACCGCCCTCGCTTGGCATCTTGTGAGCCATAAAACTGACCATCTTGGTGCTAGAGCCGATGTACGCCATTTCATGGTGGTAATGGAGACGAGCCTCTAGCGGCGCTCCCACTTCATAAACGTTCTTTTCAATCGCCTTTCTGGGGTTCGCGCCGCCTTCATACTTGCGAGCGTTCTTTAGTACCTGCGTCGCAATCAAACGCATGCTAGCCAAATCAGTGAGACCGGTGTTGATCACGTGAACAAGGCCCACGTCATCGTAGGTTTTCTGCATGTGGGCCGCCAACTCAGCGCTGGGGGCCAGCGGGGCACCGGCGACTCGATACGGCGTGGCATCAATGACAAAACGCTCAGGTGCAATGGCCGGCGTTCCGGTCCACCATTGAGGTTCAATGGCGTCTGGTAATGGTGCTAACACTTCTGAAGCTACAGCAGACATCTACTCGGTCCCACAGGTTTCATGAAAAGGGCCGTAATGGTAGTCGCCATGGGGCTTTAGGACAATATTTAGCGCACGTGTTTTTTATTCGATTTGGTGCCTAAGTTATGGCGATATCGCCCATCAAGTGACTGAATGCGACGGCGCCGGAAGTCTTTGCGACACCACGGCTGCGATCACAACCATCGCAGCCGAAACTGCCAAGCAAAGGACCAGACCCGAAGTTTGATACAGCCAACCGGATAAAACGGTTCCTAACAGGCGACCCATGGCGTTCGCCATGTAATAAAAGCCAATGTCGAGCGACACTCCGTCCGCATCTGCATAGGACACGATCAGATAACTGTGTAACGCCGAATTGAGTGCGAATAACACGCCGAACAGTATCAGCCCACCGACCAACACTGTTTGCACCTGCCAATCCAAGAAAAGAGCCACCGCCATGAGCGCTGGCAATACGGATAATGCGAGAGCCCATTGCCAAGCGCTGCCTGCATCGCCATCAAAGCGTGCCACACGGGGTGCTTGAGACTGGACAATTCCATAGCCAATCACCCAACAGGCCAGAAATCCGCTAACCCAGCTATAGCCCCACTGCAGCTGCTGGGACAGGAATACCGGCAGCGCGACCACGAACCACACGTCCCGGGCTCCAAACAAGAACATACGTGCAGCAGACAAACGATTGATCGCAGGGCTCTTGGAAAACACATCCGTGAATTTCCGTACTCCGCTGGCCTTGCCCAGGTCTTGCTTGAGTAACAGGATGCTTAGGACCCAAACCACTGTCAGCGCGATGGCCATCGAGACCACGGCGCCCTGAAAACCCAAAGCCGCCAGCAGCATGCCGCCCAAAAAGAAACCCACGCCTTTAAGCGCGTTCTTTGACCCTGTCAGCAGCGCGACCCAGCGATAAAGTTGCGCATCAGCGCCGCTGGGAACCAGCATTTTGATGGCACTTTTTGCGCTCATTTTGTTGAGGTCTTTGGCAATGCCTGAGAGCGCTTGAGCTGCCATCACCCAGGTTACGCTCAGCCAATCCGCCGGTGCCAACAGCATACACAAGGCCAGTATTTGCAACGCCAAGCCCGTGTTCATGGTTCGGTTCAAGCCAAACCGAGCCCCCAGCCAGCCACCGACCAAGTTGGTGATGACGCCAAAGACTTCGTAGAACACAAAGAGCAAGGCAAGCGCCAGCGGCGAATAGCCCAACCCATAAAAATACAGCACCACTAGCATCCGCAGGGCGCCGTCAGTCAGGGTAAAAGCCCAATAGTTACACGTGACAATGCCGTACTGGCGAAGGAGCGATGCCGATCTCGCCACCAACTTAGCTAAGACCGGCCACTAAACGTGCCAGCTCAGCTGTCCGGTTGGCGTAGCCCCACTCATTGTCATACCAGACGTAGAGTTTGACCTGAGTTTGGTTGACCACCATGGTTGATAACGCATCAACGATGCCCGACCGGGAATCGCTGCGATAATCGATCGATAC
The DNA here is from genome assembly GCA_049609265.1 of Litorivicinus sp. Lineage (GTDB taxonomy): Bacteria > Pseudomonadota > Gammaproteobacteria > Pseudomonadales > Litorivicinaceae > Litorivicinus. Next base: position 51,304 of record JBMYYI010000008.1, read on the forward strand.
CAAGGGGCGCTCTTCATAACCCAGAATGCCAGACAGCTCGTGCTCCGCCGCGTGACGCAGTAAACCGTTAACTTCCTGTGCAGTAGTCGCCCGGCTGACCTCGAAAACGCAATCTGTCAAAGACGCATTCGCCAAAGGAACCCGCACCGCATGCCCGTTTAATTTGCCCTTGAGCTCGGGAAAAATGTGCGTGATTGCGGTAGCCGAACCGGTTGTGGTCGGGATTAAGCTCATGCCACAGGCCCGCGCACGACGCAGATCTTTATGGGGGGCATCCAAAATCGTCTGGGTGTTGGTTAGATCATGAATCGTCGTCATCGACCCATGCTCAATGCCCAAATTTTCATGAATCACTTTAACGACAGGCGCCATGCAGTTGGTCGTGCAGGATGCCGCGGTCACGATGGCATGAACATCCGAATCATAGAGGTGATCGTTCACGCCCATCACGACGTTTAAAACGCCCTCTTCTTTGACCGGCGCTGTCACCACCACGCGCTTGACGCCTTGGTCAAGATAACGTTGCAACATCGCTTTAGATTTCATCTTACCGCTGGCTTCAATCACAACATCGCAGTCGGACCAATCGGACTGCTCGATCTGACTATTCGATGAGAAGCTGACCTTACGGCCTGCAATCGTAATTTGATCCGATGAAAGCGCCTCGGCCTGATGCGCC